>CAZORE010000001.1:0-4095 GCA_964581815.1 uncultured Streptosporangiaceae bacterium
GTCCGGCCGGCCCCGGCGCCGCCGCCCCGGTACGGCACGGGCCGCCGCGTGGGCCACGCCAGCGCCAGCGCCGCCCCGATCAGCAGCCCGAACGTCCTGCTGTCGGTCCCCTCGTACACCCGCGTGGGGTCATAGCCCGGCTGGTAGAGCACGGCCATCAGTACCGCGGACGCCCCCGCGAGCCACAACGTCACCTCGGTGAGCACCAGGCGCGCCCGCCTGCTCAGGTACGGCCCGCCTGCCCCGCCGCCCTGCCGCCTGCCCGCCAGCCTGGCGAGCCACACGAGCAGCAGCACCACCCACGGCCACACCAGGTAGAACTGTTCCTCCACGGCCAGCGACCACAGGTGGTCAAGCGGCCCGGGCGGTGCGAACCGCGCGTAGTAGGAGGAGTGCTGGCCGATGTACCACCAGTTGCTCACGTAGAACACGGACGCGATCACGTCACCGCGGAAACCGGGCACGAAGGACCGCGCGAACGCGTACACCCAGGCCGTGACGACCGCCAGCATGACGAACAGCGCGGGCAGCAACCGCCGCGCCCGCCGCAGCCAGAAGCTCGCCAGCCCGATCTGGCCGCGCGCCGCCCACTGCCCGGCGAGGATGTCGGTGATGAGGTAGCCGCTGAGCGTGAAGAACACGCCGACCCCGAGCAGCCCGCCCTGCGCCCATCCGTACCCCAGGTGATACGCGACCACGGCCGCCACGGCGATGGCGCGCAGGCCGTCGAGCCCTGGCAGGTACCTCTGGTCGTTCCCTACTGGTTCCGGCATGATCAGCGCTCCCTCGCAGTCCCCGTGGTTGCTACAATTAGTTACCTGACGACTACAGAGAGAAACCAAAGCTGGGGCTGGCGGCGCGGACCGCCCCGCCGGCTGGCGGATATCCGCCGGATAAACGCCGATTATTCAGAACGGGTGCGTGCTATGCCAGGAAGCTCAGCAGGTCTTCGTTGAAGCGTGTCGGCCGCTCGAGGTTGAGCAGGTGGCCGGCGTCGGGGTACTCCCGGCGCCGCGCGCCGGGAATCTCCCGGTGCAGCACCGACGCGATCTCGCGGTAGCCGGGCACGTCGAGCGCGCCGTTCATGACGAGCGCGGGCAGCCGGAGCGCGCCGAGGCAGCCGGTGAGTGACGGCAGCGGCGGCGCGGCGGGCCCGTCCGCCCACTGGTACGCGGGCCACCGCCCGACCATGTCCGTCAGGTGCGCCCGGGCGGGCGGGTAGCGCTCAGTGGAGCGGAAGACCTCGTGGCCGAGCCACCACTCCTTCGCCGCCGCGATGCCCGCGCGGCGCGCGACGGCGGCCGCCTCGTCCGGTGGCCGCGGGGTGGTCCACGCGTAGCCGGGCAGACCCGGGGAGGCGAGGACGACGGAACGTACCCGGTCCGGGTGGAAGGCGGCCGTCGCCAGCGCGATGTTCGCGCCCAGCGACAGGCCCACCAGGTGCGCCTGGCCGATCAGGAATGCGTCAAGCAGCACGAGCAAGTCCTCGACGTGGCCCTGGCCGCCGACAGGGGCACTGGAGGAGCCGAAGCCGCGCAGGTCGTAGCGGATCGTCTGATGGCGCTCGACGAGCGCCGGGAACTGGGGATCCCACAGGGACCGGTCGAAGCTGAAGCCGTGGATCAGCACGACGGAGGGGCCGGCGCCCGCTTCCTCGACGACCAGCTCGCCGCCGTCCGGCAGGGCGACCTCACACGGGCCGCGTGCGGGTGCCGTCATGCGGGGGCGCGGGACGGATCGCGGAAAACCGGGACGATGCGCCGCTCGCTGATCCGCCACTGGTCGTCGTCGCACCAGGTCAGCACGTCATGGAAGTCGGCGACGAGATAGACGCCGACGTCGTCCACCGGGACCGGCCCGTTGACCGCGTAGCTGACCCAGGTGGACTGGGCGCGCACCCAGGCGGGCATGGCGTCCGGGTCACGGCCCGCGCCGGACGCGGTGCCGTCCAACACGGGGCCACCGAACACGGGATCGTCGTCCGGGACGCTTACCCGCAGTCCGCTGTATGTGTGCCTGGTGGACCTGGCCACCTTTCGTTCGGTGTACCGGTTCTCGATCGCTGACCGGCCGCGCAGCTCCACCGCACCGGTGACGAACCGGGCGTCCTCGGTGTACAGACCGGCCACGGCGGCGTAGTCGCCGTGATCCAGGTGCCAGGCCCAGTCCGCGAGCACGGCGTCGATCATCATGCGCAGCAGCAACGCCTCCATCGGGTCAGTCACCGCACCTCCACCGGGTTGCTGAGGGCGCCGATGCCGGAGATGGTGACCTCGATCGGGCCGCCGAGCTCGGTCAGGTTGACGTTCTGGACCGCGCCGCCGCCCGCGGAGGACGCCTTCAGCGCGGTGCCCATGGCGATGATGTCGCCGGGTTCGAGCGTCTGGTAGCCGGACATGTAGGAGATCACGTCGGCGACCTTGTGCGTCAGGTTCCCGGTGGAGTCCTCGGTGACCACCCGGCCCTGGTGCACGCAGGTGACGGTGAGGGCGTGCGGGTCGGCGATCTCGTCGGCGGTGGCGATCCACGGGCCGACCGGGCCGAACCCGTCGCTGCCCTTGTACCGGCCGGAGTAGCTGACCCAGGTGTCGACGTACTCGATCCCTTCCGTGCCGTCTTTCCTCGGGTGGATCGCCCGGTAGTGGAACGTGTCCTCGGTGCGCATGGTCGGCGAGGTCAGGTCGTTGATGATGGTGTAGCCGAAGACGTGGCTCATCGCGTCGTCCCGGCCGATGTCGGCGCCACCGGTCCCGATGACCACGGCGAGCTCCGGCTCGGGGTGGACGCGGCCGAACTCCTTCTTCAGCCGGATCGGCTGGCCGTGGCCGAGCAGGGAGGTGGCCGGCTTGTTGAACATGGCCGGCGTGCCTGGCCCGCTCATGATCCGGCCGGCGTTGGCACTGTTGTTGAGCGCGACGCAGATGACCTTGCCGGGGCGCGGCACGGGAGGCAGCCAGGTCAGCTCGCTGACCGGGACGGCCTTGCGCGCGTCGTGGGTGACCGCGCGGTCGACGGAGTCCCTGGCCGCCGCCCAGTCCTCGATGAGCTCCGGCATGGTCAGGCCGGAGTAGAGGAGGACGGCGCGGTCGTCGCTCACCGCCACCGCGACCCGCTGCGCGCCGTTCACGCTTACCGTGCCTAGCTTCATGAGCCTGCCTCCGAACCTGATCCTGTGCCGGGGAGCGCGCCGGGCTCGGCCATCACCAGCGCCCCGCACCCGGTTATAGCCGGGAACGTCTGGAATGTGTAGACGGCCGCTGCCCGGTCCGACAGCGCGGCCCGCATGGCGAACCAGAGCGTCAGCTCGGCGGCCTCGGTCCCGCCGAGCCGCATGTACTCACGGACCGGAATGGACACCAGCTCGTCGAGGTGCCCGGGCAGGTTCCGCAGGAAGTACCGGTCCAGGTCCTCGTTCGCCATGCCGAACCGGGCCCCGCTGATCTGGTGCGACATGCCGCCGGTGGCGATGACCAGCACCCGGTCGTCGCCGGGGAAGGTCGCCACGCCCGCCCTGATCGCCCGGCCGAGCGAGCGGAGCCGGTTGGCCGTCGGCAGCGGCTGGCGGACCATGTTGACCGCGATGGGGGTGACCGTGACCGGCCAGCCGCCGCCCGTGCGGTCGCCGGCGCGGCCACCGGTTTGGCGGAAGACGTACGGCAGCCAGGAGAAGACCCCGTGGTCGATCGCCAGGTCCTGGCTGACGGTGAGGTCGAACTCGCGGCCGACGAGCTCCTCGGTGAGGTGCAGTCCCCACCGGGTGTCACCCTCCAGGTCGGGCAGCTCGCGCGGCCCCCAGCCCTCGTCGGCCTGCCGGAACCGCGCGCCGACGCCGATCGCCAGGGTCGGGTAGTTGTCCAGGTCGAAGTGGTTGAGGTGATCGTTGTACACGACGACGAGATGGTCGGGCGCGAGGCGCTCGAGCAGCTCCTGGACCCGCCGCGTGCCGTCGTACCAGGGCTGCCAGCGCGGGCTGAACCCGTCCGGGTTCGCGGTCCCGCGGTCGTACTCGAGGCCCATGGACGGGGTGTGCGAGATGCCGATGCCGCCGATCACCGCGGCCACGTCAGGCGCCGTCCGGCGGCGGTGCCGGTGCCG
>CAZORE010000001.1:4195-21890 GCA_964581815.1 uncultured Streptosporangiaceae bacterium
TGCCGCCGATCACCGCGGCCACGTCAGGCGCCGTCCGGCGGCGGTGCCGGTGCCGCTGCCGGTGCCGGTGCCGGGACGCCGCTCACCCGGCGCGGCGTGGCGGCGATCAGCGTGTCGCGGTCGCAGCCCGCGTTGTGCGCGCCGATCGACCAGAGGTCCTCGCCCACGGTGGCGGCCAGCTTGAGCACGGCCTGCAGGTGGCCGCCGGCGCGCAGCAGCCCGGTCCAGTCCCGCTCGCCGACCAGCCGGGTCTCCTCGTCGCTGAGCCCGAAGCGGCGAAGGTAGGCCGCCTCGTCGGCCAGGAACTCCGCGCGGCAGGCCGGCGACCTGAGGCTGAGCGCGAACCGGTTGAGTGCCCGGCCCGCCAGCGCCCGCTGCGCGGTGAACTCGATCGTCCCCGGCTCGTCGAGGTCGAACGACGGCGCCGTGAGCTCTGCTGCCTGCCCTGCCTGCACGGAATTGATCGTATGCACGGGGCGAGTCGCCAGGTAGGTGGCCTCGTGCCAGCCCTCGGGTGAGTGCTTTTGTGCCGCCGCACTAGGATCTCGGCCGGCGTGGCCGGCTCCTGGTTACTCAAGGACCGCTTCGCGGTTGTCCGGCCGCACGGCCCGGTGTCTAATGGAGCCACAAATTCTAGAATTGCGGTGGTCTGCTGAAGCGGGCGCCGAAGGAGCGAGATGAGCGAGCCGGCGGGCGGCAAGATCACCGAGACGGACATCGGCCGCTACCGCTCTACCCGCGGCCTGGACTACGAGTCGGTGCCGTGGAAGCTGTGGGAGAAGTCCAAGAAGCTCTTCTGGGATCCCGCCGACATTGACTTCTCCCAGGACGCCGTTGACTGGCAGGAGATGACGGACGAGGAGCGGACGCAGGTCGCCATGTCCGCCCGCGGGTTCATGGTCGGCGAGGAGGCCGTGACGCTGGACATCGTCCCGCTGCTGCGCTGCATGTCCGACCTTGGCCGCCTCGAGGACACCATGTACCTGGCCATGTTCGCGATGGAGGAGGCCAAGCACACCGAGATGTTCCGCCGCTGGTTCGACGCGGTGGGCATGGACCCGGCGTCACTCGACGACCTGGTTCGCGCGCAGCAGGCCGCCCTCGGGGAGCGCCGCACCGGCGTCTTCGACGGCGCGCTCACCCGCGTGATGCGCCGCCTCGACACCGACCAGTCGCCGCAGGCCATCCTCGACGCGTCCATCATCTACAACCAGCTCGTCGAGGGCGTGCTCGCCATCGCCGGCTACCAGCGCTGGGACGAGGTGTTCCGCAAGATCGGCAAGCTCCCCGGCCTTGAGGCCGGCCTCAAGCTGACCCAGCGCGACGAGCGCAGGCACATCGCCTACGGCACGTACCTGTCCCGGCGCGTCCTCGCCGAGAACCCCGAGCTGTGGGACTGGCTCGAGCTGCGCTGGGCGAAGCTCACCGCCAGCTTCAACAGCGGCTACGGCGCGGCCAGCCCGCAGGACGCGCCGACGCGCGACATGGCCGAAATCAACGAGCGCTACCGGCGGCTGGCCAAGCGCCGCCTTGAGGCCCTCGCCGTCGCCCGCACCATGAACGTCACCGAGGTGGACACCAGCGCGGTGGAGTCCTTCGAGCCGGAGGAACTACAGCACGTGGTCTGAACGCCTCCACGCCGACGGTTACCGGGCGGAGGGGAAGCGGGGCGGGCGCTTCTCGCGCAGCGCCGTGTAGCCCTCCACGACGTCCGGTCCGAGGAAGGTGAGCATCTCGTAGGCGGCGGACTGGTCAAAGGTCGGCCCGGCGGCCCGCAGCCAGTTGTTCAGGCTGCGCTTGGTCAGCCGGATGGCCTGCTGCGCGCCCGCCGCTAGCAGGTCGGCGACCCGGAGCGCCTCGTCGAGTACCTGGTCGCGGGGCAGCGCCTTGGCGACCATGCCGATCCGCTCGGCCTCCGCGCCGGTGATCATCTCGCCGGTCAGCAGGTGGTAGCGGGCCTTGGCCATGCCGGCGAGCAGCGGCCAGATGATCGCGGCGTGGTCGCCCGCCGCCACGCCCAGCTTCACGTGCCCGTCGCCGATCCGCGCGTCGTCGGCGGCGATGGCGATGTCGGCGAGCAGCGCCGCGACCGCGCCAGCGCCCACGGCGACCCCGTTGATCGCCGACACGATCGGCTTGTCGCAGTTGATCATGTTGTAGACGAGGTCGCTCATCTCGGTGAGCATGTGCGAGACGCGGTCGTAGTCGCCGGCCATCCGCTCGACCATGGCGAGGTCGCCGCCCGCGGAGAATGCCTTGCCCGCCCCGGTGATGACCGCGACGCGGGTGGCCGGGTCAGCGGCCACGTCCTTCCAGACCCGGGCGAGTTCGCCGTGCATCTCCTCGTCGGCCGCGTTGTACTTCTCCGGCCGGTCGAGCGTGATCAGCAGGACGCCGTTATCCCGGCGGGAGAACTTGAGCTGGTGGTAGTCGTCGAGGCTCACCGTGGTTCCTCCGGTCAGTGGTAGGGCGCGGGTGCCAGCCCGCCAGGCCCTCTCCGCTCGACCGTAACCGCTGCCAGGCATTTCCGCTGCGCTCTTCCTCGCCCCCGGCGTACCGCGTCGTGACGTCCGCCCGGCAGGGTTGGACGGGGCGACGGGCGCTCCACTGAAATCGTGTTACACTGAAATACGTGTAGCACGTAAAACGGTGAGGCAGTTATGGCTAATCAGAACATCACCTTGTCGCTCCCCGAGGAGCAGCTCCGCGAGGCGCGGATACTCGCAGCTAGGCGCGGCACGTCAGTCTCGCAGCTCCTGGCCCGGATGCTGTCTGACCTGGTCGAGCAGGAAACCGGCTACGCGCGCGCCCGAGAGAGAAGCCTTAACCGCCTGCGTGAGGGCGCGGACCTGGGCACGGGCGGCCATATTGGCTGGAGCCGGGACAGTATCCATGAGCGGTAATCGGCGGTTCGTGGACACGAACATCCTGGTGTACGCGCACGACACTTCCGCGGGCGATAAGCACGAACGTGCTCGCGCACTCCTTGAACAGTTGTGGGCCACCCGCGAGGGATGCCTGAGCGTCCAGATCATGCAGGAATTCTTCGTCAACGTCACACGGAAAATCCCGAAGCCACTTGACGCGGTGATGGCGAAAGAAATCATTGCCGACCTGTCCCGCTGGTACGTGCACGTGCCGGCCGCTGACGATGTCCTTGGTGCGATAGGCCTGCACCAGCGGACGGGAATTTCTTTCTGGGACGCCATGATGGTCCGCAGCGCCGTCGAGATCGGCTGCGGAGTCATTTACTCAGAGGACCTCAGCCACGGTCAGCTATATGACGGCGCTCGGGTCGAAAACCCGTTCCGTGACGCGATCAGCCTCTTGTAGCCGCCGAAGCTCACCCCGAAGTCGGTGCGCATCGCGTTTCAGACACCAAGCGACACCGCTAGCTCCTTCTCCCGCCGGTCAGGCCGGCGCTTTGGAGCGCAGGACCTGCATGAACTCGCGCACGCTGTGACCGCCGTTCTGCACAGGGCCAGGTCGCCCCGATCGGCGCGTCCCCCTGACCAGGCATCCGACCAGGATCAGCGCCTATAGCGGCGGTATTTGCGCGTGGAAGCGATCGAGTCCGGCGAACCGCGTCGTCCCGGCTGATCCGGGCTCTTCAGGCGGCCTGCGAGGACGGGGGCGCGTGGGATCTGAGGACCTGTTTGCCGTCGGGACTTCGAGCCTCCGTGGTGCCGTCGGGGTGAAGGATGAGCTGCCACCCACGACGGTGGACACAGACGTCGTGATGATACTGGCAGACCAGGGCACAATTTTCGACCGAGGTTTCGCCACCGTCGGCCTTATGGCGCAGGTGATGCACGTCGCAATAAACAGCCGGGCGGCCGCACCTCGGCCAGGCACAAGCGCGGTCGCGCAGCAGGACGGCGCGGCGAATGTGGGCGGGGATCGTGTCACTGTAGCCGATGTCCAGCGGGAGTGACGGGGTGTTGTACGGCTTGCCGAGCAGGCCCTGGCGGAGGAGGGCGGCGACGCCGGCCGGGCCGGAAACCAGGTCGACGGCCAGGCGGGCCATCGCGTAGCGCAGCGCTCGCCACGCCTCGGGGGACAGCGCGGCGGAGCGGGCGCGGACATGTCCGGCGATCGCCTGGTCGCCGGCGATGAATGGATCGTGGTCGCTCGCCGCCTCGGCGGCGGTCTGAGCCAGGCCGATCATCTTGTCGATGACGTCGAGGTCCATGCTGCCGGTGACGACCGGGACGGTCTGTGCGTCGCAGGCTGCGGCCTGGGCGTCGGTGCCGGAGAGGTAGCCGTCCTCGCCGGCCCGGGCGCGGATCCACGCGTCTTCGAGCTCTTGCGCTCCGGGGAGCTGGCGCAGCTGCGACAAGGGGATGTGGATCACGGCCTGGGTGTCGGCACCGGCCCGGGCGGGGACCAGGCGGGCTCTTAGCAGCAGGGTGCAGGCAAGCTGCAGCGCGTCGTGGAACCGCTGCCCCTCGGTCCGGTCGTCTTCCGGTCCCGTCTTCTTGCCCAGGGCCTCTAGGACCGCGCGGAGCGCGGCGGCGCACTCGGGGGTGAGGTCGCCGCGGATCACCCCGGCGTCACCGAACGTGGTGCCCAGCTGCACGTACCTGTCATCCGGGTCGGGGCCGTCCGGGTCGGGCTGCTGCGCGCGCCATGTCTCGATCGCGCACGCGGCGATGATGGCCAGGTCGTCGATGGATGCCCCGGCCGCTTCGGCCTCCAGCAGGATGCGGTCGGTCTCGTCGCGCATGCGTGCGGGCAGCTTGCGGGTCCAGTCGGCGATGGTGAAGGCGAGGGAGTCGGTGACGTCCCCGGCGGCGAGCGCGGCGCCGAGCAGCGGGCGGCTGCTGAGCTGGCGCATCCGCCGGACTGCGGCCCTGGCAGCCTTCTTCGGCATGCCCGCCCTCGCGGCCAGCCACGATGATGACGAGCCGTAGCCGTCGGCGTCGTGGGCATTCGCGGCGTCGAAGCGGCGCAGCAGGGCGGCGTGCGCTGCGGTCAGCTTCGCCTGCACCTCGCCCAAGGCGATGAGCAACTCACCGCAGGCCGAACCGTACATCGTGAGTCACCTCCCTGGATGGATCGGCTGCCTTGACCGGCTCCTTGCTTCGCTCTCGCGTCACCGCGCCTACGCGCGCCATTGCCGGAATACCGGCTGCCAGCCCACCCAGGGCCTGTCTCTAGGTTAACAGTTCGACTCTGTCAAAGCAAGCGATGAATTAGTGATCATCTATTCGATCGCCGCTTTGGCTGATTCTCGAGACATGATGCTTGCACCGATGAATTCTGGTCGCCCGAGCCGTCCGCACAGCGGGGTCCACGTCAATCGGAAGGTGTTGAACGTGCGCAAGGTCGTCGTGTACGAGTTGTTGTCCCTCGACGGCGTCGCGGAGAAGCCCGAGCGGTTCTTCGCCGACTGGGACGACACGATGGACGCCAACCTCGGCGCCGTCATCGCGGCGCAGGACTCGGTCATCCTCGGCCGGCGCAGCTACGAGGAGTGGGCCGAGTTCTGGCCGGGCAGCGACATCGAGCCGTTCGCGACGTTCATCAACGGGGTCGCGAAGTACGTCGCCACCTCCACGCCGCTCGATCGGAAGTGGGCCAATACGACTGTTGTCGACGGCCAACTGGTCGAGTTCGTGCGGGACCTGAGGAACCAGCCAGGAGCCGGCATCGGCGTGCATGCAAGCATCTCGGTTGCCCAGGCACTGCTTGCCGCGGGCGTCGTCGACGAGCTCAGGCTGGTGATCGCGCCGGCGATCCTGGGCAGCGGGCGCAGGCTCCTCGACGGCTTGCCGGCGATTCGGCTCGAGCCGGTCAGAAGCACGACCTCACCGGCTGGCTTCCTGCTCGTCGACTACCGCGTCATCGGCTAGGCGTTCCACTCCTTCGCGACCATGGTCAGCACGTCGTAGCTGGCCGCCACGACGCCGTCCTGGTTGATGACCTCGGCGTCCCAGCGGACCTCGCCGTAGTCGCCGGCCCGCGGGCTGATCTGCTTGCAGGTCAGCGTCACGGTCATCTGGTCGCCCGGCTTGACCGGGGTGAGGAAGCGGAGGTTGTCGATGCCGTAGTTCGCAAGCACCGGGCCGAAGTCCGGCTGGACGAACAGCCCGGCCGCGAACGCGAGCACGAGGTAGCCGTGGGCGACCCGGCCGCCGAAGAACGGGTTCTTCGCCGCGGCCTCCTCGTCGGTGTGCGCGTAGAAGGTGTCGCCGGTGAACTCGGCGAAGTGCTGTATGTCCTCGAGCGTCACGGTGCGCGGGCCGCCGGTGATGGTGTCGCCGATGCGCAGCGTCGCGAGGGACTTGGTGAACGGGTGGCTGCCGTCACCTCGCCGCGGCGCGCCCTTGACCCAGCGGCCGGTGACGGCCTGCAGCATGCGCGGGCTGGCCTGGACGGCGGTGCGCTGCATGTGGTGGTACACGCCGCGCAGGCCCCCCATCTCCTCGCCGCCGCCGGCCCGGCCCGGGCCGCCGTGCACCAGCGCCGGCAGGGGCGACCCGTGCCCGGTGGACTCGGGCGCCGCGTCGGCGTCGAGCACGAGCAGGCGGCCGTGCCAGGGGGCGGTGCCGAGCACCACCTCAGATGCGAAGTCCTGGTCATCGGTGACGACCGACCCGGCCAGGCTGCCCCGGCCAAGTCCGGCCAGGTCGATCACGTCGGCCGTGTCCCGGTAGCCGATCAGCGTGGCCACCGGGCCGAACGCCTCGACCTCGTGCACCTCGGCGCGGCGCGCGTCATCGGCGACGAGCAGGACCGGGGAGATAAACGCGCCGCGGGCCGCGTCAGCGCCGGTGACCTCCACGCGCTCCGGGTCGCCGAAGACGATGTGCCCGGCGGCCTCCAGCGCCTTCAGCGACCGGCGCACCTCTTCCCGCTGGTCGAGGCTGGCGAGCGCGCCCATCCGCACGGACGCCTCAGCCGGGTTGCCGATCACGACCGCGGCCAGCCGCTCGCGCACCGCCTCGGCGACCGCGTCCAGCTGCCCGGCGGGGACGAAGGCGCGGCGGATCGCGGTGCACTTCTGGCCGGCCTTGACGGTCATCTCGGTGACCAGCTGCCCGACGTAGCGGTCGAACGCCGGCGTGCCCGGGACGGCGTCCGGCCCGAGTACCGACATGTTCAGCGAGTCGGCCTCGGCGTTGAACCGCACCGACCGCGCCACCACGTTCGGGTGCGACCGCAGCCGCCGCGCGGTGCTCGCCGAGCCGGTGAAGCTGAGCAGGTCCTGCTCGGTCAGGTGGTCGAGCAGATCGCCCGCGCCGCCGCTGACCAGCTGCAGCGCGCCGTCCGGCAGCAGGCAGGACTCGATGATCAGCTCCACCATCCTCGCGGTGAGGTAGCCGGTCGCGGTCGCCGGCTTGACCAGCGACGGCACGCCGGCGATGAGCGCGGGCGCCAGCTTCTCCAGCGGTCCCCACACCGGGAAGTTGAACGCGTTGACCTGCACGGCCACGCCACGGCGCGGGGTGAGCAGGTGCTGCCCGAGGAACTGCCCGGCCTTGCCGAGCTGCTCGGGCGGTCCGTCGGTGAGCACCCGCTCGTTCGGCAGCTCGCGCCTGGCCTTGCTGGCGTAGCCGAGCAGCACGCCGATGCCGCCGTCGATGTCGAACTTCGAGTCGCCCAGGGTCGCGCCGGTGCGGTAGGAGAGCTGGTACAGCTCGTCCCGGTGCTCGCGCAAGAGCTGGCCGACCGCCTTCGCCAGCTCCGCCCGCTCGTGGAAGGTCATAGACCGCAGCGCAGGACCCCCAGCGGACCGGCCGTAGGCCAGGGCGGCCGCGAAGTCGATCCCTTCGGTGGAAACCTCGGCGACCACGTCCCCGGTCACCGCGTCGTGCACCGGGGCCCCGCTGGCCGGCGCGTACCAGCGGCCTTCGACGTAACTGCGCAGTACGGTCACCAGCGCTCCTCGACTCTCCGCGGACTCGCCCGCGGTATGGACTTTACATACCGATCATTCGGTAATTTACTCTGCTGTATGGAAAATGACCAGGCAGCAGCAGCAGCGGAAATCGTCGCCGTTGAGGTGAGGGACGCCGTCGGCATTGTCACGATGCGCACTCCGGCCCTGTCCAAGGCGGCGAAGGAACGGCTACTCGCGGCACTGCGGCAACTGGACGCCGACGACGCGGTGCGCGCGGTGGTGCTGACCGGGACCGGCAAGGTGTTCTGCGCGGGGCAGGACCTCGGCGAGCACGCCGCCGCGCTCGACGCGAGCCCGGCGAGCGCCTTCGACACCCTGGCCGAGCACTACAACCCCATCGTGCGGACGCTAACCGCGATGCCCAAGCCGGTGATCGCCGCGGTCAACGGCACCTGCGCGGGTGCGGGCATCTCGCTGGCGCTGGCCTGCGACATCCGGGTCTGCTCAGCGGCGGCCAAGTTCGCGACCGCGTTCACCGGCATCGGCCTGACCTTCGACTCCGGCCTTTCCGCCACCCTGACGCGGGCCGTCGGCACCGCGCGGGCCAGCGAGCTTGTCCTGCTCGCCGAGCCGTTCACCGCGCAGCAGGCCCTGGACTGGGGGCTGGTCGGCCGCCTCACCGAACCGGAACGGGTGCTTGACGAGTCCATGGCGCTGGCGGCGCGGCTGGCGGCCGGGCCGACCCTCGCCTACGCCGAGGCGAAGCGGGCCATCCAGGCGGCCGCGCTGCCCGCGCTGCCCGACGTCCTCGAGGCCGAGCACGCGGCCCAGGCCCGGCTCGGGCAGACCGCCGATCATAAGGACGCGGTCCGCGCCTTCCTCGCCAAGCAGCGCCCGGCCTTCCACGCCCGCTGAAGCCAGGCAACCGCTGAAGCCAGGCAACCCGGTGCTGGCCAGGCGGGAAGCGCGGCGGCCAGAATTGGCGCATGACCGTCGAAACAAGGGCTCCGCTTGACGGGATCACCGTCCTCGGGCTTGAGCAGGCCATCGCCGCGCCGCTGTGCACCAGGCACCTGGCCGACCTCGGGGCCCGGGTGATCAAGATCGAGCAGCCAGGCGTCGGTGACACGTCCAGGCACTATGACGACGTGGTCCGCGGCATGAGCGCCCACTTCACCTGGCTGAACCACGGCAAGGAGTCCGCCGCGCTTGACCTGACCATCCCGGCCGACCTTGACGTGTTCACCGGGCTGGTCGAGCGGGCCGACGTCCTGGTCAGCAACCTCGCCCCCGGTGCGCTCGGGCGCCTCGGCCTGGAGCCAAAGGCGCTCACGCAGCGGTACCCGCGGCTGATCGTGGTGGACATCTCCGGGTACGGTCAGGGCGGCCCGCTTGATCACCGGCGCGCCTACGACCTGCTGATCCAGTCCGAGGCCGGCTCCTGCGCCATCACCGGGCAGCCCGGGCAGCCGGCCAAGCCGGGCATACCGATCGCCGACATCGGCACGGCGCTTTACGCCTACTCAAGCGTGCTCGCCGCCCTTTACGACCGGGAGCGGACCGGCCGGGGCGCGGTCATCCCCATCGCGATGCTCGACGTGGTGGCGGAGATGATGGGCTTCGCGCTCAACCAGGTGCTGCACGCTGGGGAGGAGCCGGTCCCGGTCGGCATGGGGTCGTGGGTCGTCGCGCCGGCCGGCGCCTACCCGACCGCCGACGGGCAGACGGCCGTCCTCTGCATCTCCAGCGACCGCGAGTGGCGGCGGCTGGCGCGTGACCTGCTCGGCCGTCCGGAACTCGTCGACGACCCCAGGTACGCGCACAACGCCGACCGGGTCCGGCACCGGGCCGAACTGGATGAGCTGCTCGGCGGCTGGTGCGCCGGGCTCGGCCTGGCCGAGATCCACCGCCGGGCCGACGACGCCGGGATCGGCAACGCCCGGCTCAACGGGGTAAGCGACCTCGCCGGGCACCCGCAGCTCGCCGCGCGGGACCGGTGGCGGCAGGCGGACTCCCCGGTCGGCCCCGTGCCCGCGCTGCTGCCGCCGGCGCTCGCACTCGGCTGGGCCGCACTCCCCGGCCGGGTGCCCGCCCTCGGCGCGGACACCGAGGCCATCAGGGCCGAGGTCACGAGCGAGAGGAAGGCCAGCCCGTCATGCTGAGCGCCGAGGAACAAGCGGTGGTGGAGACCGTCGCCGACTGGGTCGACCGTCAGGTCCGGCCGGTCGCCCGTGACCTGGAGCACGCCAACGCCTACCCGGAGGAGCTCATCGGGCAGATGAAGCAGATGGGCATCTACGGGCTGGCGATTCCCGGTCCCTGGGGCGACGCGCCGGTCTCGATGCCCTGCTACGCGCTGGTGACCGCCGAGCTGTCCCGCGGCTGGATGAGCCTGGCCGGCGCGATGGGCGGGCACACCGTGGTGGCCAAGCTGCTGCTCGCGTTCGGCACCAGGGAGCAGCAGGACCACTACCTGCCGAAGATGGCGACCGGCGAGATCCGCGCGACCATGGCGCTCACCGAGCCAGGCGGCGGTTCCGACCTGCAGGCGATGACGACCACGGCCCGCCGCGACAGTGCGGGCCGCGACGGCGCGGGCTACGTGATCAACGGAGCCAAGACCTGGATCACCAATGCCCGCCGGTCCGGGCTGATCGCCCTGCTGTGCAAGACCGACCCGGACGCGCGGCCCCGGCACAAGGGCGTCTCGATCCTGCTCGTCGAGCACGGCCCCGGGCTGACCGTCTCCAGGGACCTGTCCAAGCTCGGCTACAAGGGCGTGGAGTCCTGCGAGCTGGTCTTCGACGACTGCCGCGTGCCGGCCGGCGCGCTGCTCGGCGGCACCGAGGGCCAGGGCTTCGCGCAGATGATGAAGGGCCTGGAGACCGGCCGGATCCAGGTGGCGTCCCGTGCCCTTGGGGTGGCCCGGGCCGCGTTCGACGACGCGCTGCGCTACAGCCAGGAACGCGAGGCCTTCGGCCAGCCGATATGGAAGCACCAGTCGGTCGGCAACTACCTGGCCGACATGGCCACCAAGATCACCGCGGCCCGGCAGCTGATCTTGCACGCCGCCGAGCGGTTCGAGTCCGGCCAGCGCTGCGACATGGAGGCCGGCATGGCCAAGCTGTTCGCCTCCGAGATCGCGATGCAGGTGGCGCTCGACGCCGTGCGGATTCACGGCGGCTACGGCTACTCCACCGAGTACGACGTGGAGCGCTACTTCCGCGACGCGCCGCTGATGATCGTCGGCGAGGGCACCAACGAGATCCAGCGCAACGTCATCGCGGCCCAGCTCGTCAAGCGCGGCGGCCTCGGCCGTTGAGTATCAGCCCGAACGGAGGGTGACGATGCCAGAAACCGAAGACCGCGACGTCGACCTGGTGCGCACGTCCGCCCGCGAGCTGGCGCGCCGGTTCGACCTGGGTTACTGGCGGCAGAAGGACAAGCAGGAGGAGTACCCCTGGGAGTTCGTCAAGGCGTTCGCCGACGCCGGCTGGCTGGGCGCGATGATCCCGGAGGAGTACGGCGGCCTGGGGCTCGGCCTGACCGAGTCGGCGGTCATGATGTCGGAGGTGGCCGCGTCCGGCGCGGGCATGAGCGGCGCCTCGGCGATCCACTTCTACGTTTTCCCGCCCGCGCCGGTGCTGCGGCACGGCTCGGAGCGGATGAAGCGCGCCTGGCTGCCTAGGATCGCCAAGGGCGAGATCCTGATGGCGTTCGGCGTCACCGAGCCCACCGCAGGCTCGGACACGTCCCGCATCACCACCCGGGCGGCGAAGATCGACGGCGGGTGGCTGGTCAACGGGCAGAAGGTGTGGACCACCAACGGGCAGCACGCCCAGCGGATCCTGCTGCTCGCGCGGACCGCGCCGCGCGTCGATGAAAAGCCGCTCGACGGGATGACGCTGTTCTTCACCGACCTTGACCGCACCCGGGTCACCGTCCGCGCGATCGAGAAGCTCGGCCGGGCGGCGGTGGACTCCAACGAGCTGTTCATCGACAACCTCGAGGTCCCCGACGACGACGTGGTGGGGGAGCCCGGCCAGGGCTTCCGCTACCTGCTCGACGGGCTGAACCCGGAACGGACCGTGATCGGCATGGAGGGGGTCGGCATCGGCCGGGCCGCGCTCGGCCTGGCCGCCAGGTACGCCGGTGAGCGCGTGGTCTTCGACCGCCCGGTCGGCCAGAACCAGGCGATCGCGCACCCGCTGGCCGACGCGTGGATCCGGCTGGAGGCGGCGGAGCTCATGGCCATGAAGGCGGCCGCGCTGTACGACGCCGGGCAGCCGTGCGGCAAGGAGTCGAACGCCGCCAAGTACCTCGGCGCCGAGGCGGGCTTCGAGGCGTGCGACCGGGCGATGCAGACCCTCGGCGGCTTCGGCTACGCGAAGGAGTACCACGTGGAACGGCTGTGGCGGGAGGTGCGACTGTTGCGGCTGGCCCCGGTCACCCAGGAGATGGTGCTCAACTACATTTCCACCGCAGTGCTCGGCCTGCCGAAGTCGTACTAACTCGACATAATCAGTACAAAAGATGCGCTGAGCTGCGGCTTCGTCTATTCACAAGGCGACCGGGCAGGCCGCTTTGGCGGCACCCGAGAGGCATTTAGCGGCGGATGATACGCAATCAAAGGAATTTTGTCCAATTACGAAGATATTGGCCGATATGCATTTATGCTTCCGTGATGTCAGGCGCTCCGAAGGCTGCCGCACCGTGCACGACCCAAGTGCACCCTGCAGGCAGCCTTCCTGGTGAGCGCGACCTTCGCGGGAAGGACCCTTTTGGGCCGCACAGAAAGTTCAGCAAGTTCGCCCGTCAAGCGCCTTCTGCCGTACGCCGCCGTGCCCGCCGCGGTGGCTGGCCTGGCCGCGGCGTTCACCATCGGAAACACCTCCAGCGCCCCGGTCGCGGATGAGATGACCGGGCACTCCGCCACCACCTCCACCGCCACTACCGACCTCAAGAGCCCGGTCATCGCCGCTTCCGAAACCCCGCTGGTGTCGATCACCCACCAGGCCGGCACCGGAGTCCCGGTCGTCCGGCTGGACGCGGCCAAGATCGCGGCGATCCAGACCAAGGGCAAGCACCACCGCACGCAGTCGGCGAAGTACACCGTGAAGCCCGGTGACACGCTCGCCTCGATCGCGCAGCACCTCTACGCCAGCGGGGACTACTGGCCGGCGCTGTACTGGGCCAACCACGCCGCGATCCCGGACCCGAGCCAGATCACGGCAGGCCAGGTGCTGACCGTCCCCAACAAGCCCGCCAAGATCCCCAGTGCGCCGAAGGAGTCCGCGCCCGCCGCGCCGGCCGCCACCACGGCCAGTACGGGACAGGGCTACTCGTCGGCCAGCTCGGCCACGGCCACGGCCACGACTGCGACCACCTCGAGCAGCAGCTACAGCTCGTTCCAGGCGTGCGTGATCGCCCGCGAGTCGGGCGGTAACCCGCAGGTCATGAACGGGTCCGGGCACTACGGGCTGTATCAGTTCAGCGCCGGGACCTGGGCCGCGTACGGCGGCAACCCGGCCGACTTCGGCCACGCCAGCGTCGCCGAGCAGAACCAGGTGTTCGCCAACGCCATGGCGGCCGGCGGCGAGTCCAACTGGGCGCCGTACGACGGCTGCTGAGCGCCTCGCCGGGATCAGGCCCGGCTGGCCGCAGAGCCCGCTGAATGAGACCGCTTCAGGCAGACTGCTGTGTCGGAGCGTGGCAAATTTCAGCAGGCTCTCAGGTGCTGCGCCATGACGTCGTGGTGGCGCAGCACCGCGATCCGGCCCGCCTCCTCGTCACGGTCGCGGACGGCGGCGAGGATCGGCGCGTGCAGCGCCGTCAGGCCGGGCGCCTCGGCCGGCCGCAGCCAGCCGGGTACGGTGCCGCTAACGATCCAGTTCCGGTACTCGTAGTTGATGAGCGCCTCGTGCACGCTCTCGTAGATGGAGGCGAGGTACGGGTTGTGCGAGGCGCGGACCAGGGTGGCGTGGAAGTGGGTGTCGGCGCTGATCCAGGCGGACGTGTTGCCCGCGCTCGCGGCGAGCTGGCGGAGCGCGGCTTCACCGGCGTCGACTTCCGCCGGGGTGCTCTGCCTGATGGCCTGGGTGATGCCGTCGCTTTCCAGCCACAGCCGCAGGTCGTTAAGGTGCGGAGAAGATTCCTCATTGAGGCTCAGCATCAGGCTGACCGTCGCGGCCAGGCTGGTCTCCGGCTTGCGCCGGACGTAGGCGCCAGAGCCGCGCCGCGACTCGACGAGCCCCTTGACGATCAGGATGCGGATGGCCTGGGTCACGGTCGGGCGGCTGGCCCCGGTGAGCAGCGCCAGGTCACGCTCCGACGGCAGCCGGGCTCCCTCAGGCAGCCGCGCCGCGACGATCAGCTGCTCGACCTGGCGCGCGATCTCCTCGGCGGCGAGCGCGCCGTCCCGCGGCCCGGTCGTCGCCCGCAGCGCCTGCCAGGCCCCGGCGCCGTCGGTTTGCTTCGACCGGGCCAACGTCACTCGCCGCCGGGCGCGGCCGGGCCGTCGAAGTTGTTCCTGCGGCCTTCCCGCACGTAGTCGACGGTTGAGCGGATGTGCTCGCCGCCGTGCACCGAGTGCCTGCTCGCCACGTGACCGAACATCTGGATACCGAAGCCGCCGTCGAGGTCCTCAAGCACGCGGCGCTTCCACGGGCGGCGGACGATCTGCGTCGTCAGCCGGCGGATGGTCCGCGGCTGGGTCATGATGTGGTCGGCGATCGCGAAGCCGCGCGCGATCAGCTCCTCGCCCGGTACCACCTCGTTGACCAGGCCGTACTCCAGCGCCTTGCGGGCGTCGATCGCCTCACCGGTGAGCAGCGCGTAGGCGGCGCGCTTGGTGCCGAGCAGCTCCTGGAAGGCGTTGTGTATCCCGTCGGCGGGCACCGAGCCGATGTCGTAGTGCAGGTCGAACAGCACGGCGTCTTCCGCCGCGATCGTGATGTCGCACATGGTGAGGATCTCGGTGTGGAAGCCCGGCCCGTTCACCAGCCCGATCGTCGGGATTTCCAGGTCGTTGACCAGCGCGCTGACGTTGATCCGGCCGTCCTTGTACGCGTACTCGTAGGCCCAGTAGTCGAGGTCCTCCTGCTCGAGCGCGAAGCCTTCCGGGTCGGAGCGCATCATGAACTCATCCCCGGTGCCGGTGAGGATGAGGATCTCGTTGTCCGGGTCGGCGCCGACCACCTTGAGCATCTGGCCGAGCGCCCGGTGGTTCTGCACGCTGAGCTGGACCGGGCCGCCGGCCGTGTGCGCCGCGGCGAGCAGCACGCCGTCGTCACGGCGGCTCATCGTGAAGAAGTCCTTGAAGAACTCGCGGTACTCCGCGAACCTGGGCGTCGGTAGGAACTCCTGCAACGACATGCGCTGGCCGCCTTTCTGCCGTGCTTTCTGACCGGGGTGGATGACTGACGACGTGAGCACTCCGTGCCTACGCTCCGTGCCTACACTCCGCGCCTACACGGGGGCGTACTCGCCCTCGGCCGCCTCAATGGCCGGCACTAGCGGCGGCGGGCCGTCGCGGCGCAGCAGGTCCCACGCGCAGTCGACGATGTCCTGGGTGCCGAGCCCGTACTTCCTGAAGAGGAACGGAGCGGTACGCGCCCCCTCGGCGAAGGTGTCACGCAGTCCGATGCGGCGCAGCGGGCGGCCCAGCCCGGCCTCGGCGATCGTCTCCGCCACGGCGGACCCCAGCCCGCCGATCACGCTGTGATTCTCCGCGGTGATCACCGCGGCGGCCCCGCGAACCACCCGGGTGACGGTCGCGGTGTCCAGCGGCTTGATCACCGGCACGTTCAGCACGGACACCCCGACGCCGGCGGCGCCGAGCGCGCCGGCCGCGCTGACGGCACTGATGAGCATCATGCCGCTCGCGATGAGCGCGAGGTCGCCCCCCTCGCTGAGCAGTTGCGCCCTGGTCAGCGAGAACTCATGGTCCGCGGCGAAGATCACCGGGATCTCGCCGCGCTTGAGCCGCAGGTAGACGGGCCCGGGGACGTCGGCGATGGCCGGCACCGCCGCGCGGACCTGCGTCGCGTCCGCCACGTCGACCACGGTCATGTTCGGGATAGCGCGCATCAAGGCGACGTCGTCGATCGCCTGGTGGCTGGGGCCGCCGGGGCTGGACACGCCGGGCATGAAGCCGACGATCCGCACCGGCAGCTTCGGGTAGGCCACGGCGTTGACGATCTGGTCGAGCGGCCGGCGCGTCGCGAAGACGCCGAAGGTGTGCACGAACGGCAGGAACCCGCGCCGCGCCAGGGCCCCGGCCATGCTGATCATGTTGGCCTCGGCCATGCCGCAGTGAATGAAGCGCCCGGGTATCTCCTCCTGGAACAGGTCGACCTCGGTCTGCCTGGTCAGGTCCCCGGTCAGGCACAGGATCTCCGGGCGGTCGCGCGCCAGGTCGACGAGCGCGCGGCCGTACGGCTTCACGACCGTCTGGTAAGGCGGCCGGTTCAGCGAATTACCGGGCAAGGCGCGCCTCCAGCTCCTTGACGGCGGCCTCGGCGAGGTCGGCCGGCAGCTTGATGAAGTGGCCGTCGGCGCCCTCGGGCAGGACGGACAGCCCGTGCCTGGTTGACGTCCGCCCGATGACCACGGCCGGCCGCGGGTCGGCGACGGCGGCCCGCAGCGCGGCGTCGAGGGCGACGGTGTCATGCCCGTCGACGTCGAAGGCGGCCCAGCCGAAGCTCTCCCACTTGGCGGCGATCGGCTCGAGGGTGGTGATCGACGAGACGGGCCCGTCGACCTGCGAGTCGTTGGCGTCGAGCAGCACGGTGAGCGAGCCGAGCCGGTGGTGGGCGGCGAAGATCGCCGCCTCCCAGACCTGGCCCTCCTCCAGCTCGCCGTCACTGACCAGCGCGAAGACCCGCGCGGCCGGGCGCCCCTGCAGCCGGTCGGCCAGCGCGAGCCCGACGGCGCCGGACAATCCCATGCCAAGGGAGCCGCCGGTCAGGTCGACCGCGGGGGACCGCTCCGTCCCGATCGCCTCGAGCGCGGAGTCGTCCAAGCCGTAGCTCGCCAGCGACTCCTCGTCGAGCAGTCCCGCCTCCGGCGCCGCCGCGAACGCGGCAATGATGTAGTGCCCGGGCGAGACGACCAGGCTGTCGCGGCCTGGATCGTAGTGCCCCGCGTACAGGACGGCGAACAGCTCGGCCGACGAGAGCGCCTGGCCGAGGTACCCGAACCCGTGCGGCGCGACCATCCGCACCGCGCGCAGGCGGATCACGTCGGCGTACCGCGCCGCGGCGCGCGCATCCATGGCAGTCATACGCGAAGCAGCCCTCCGTTATTCTGGCCCCGCTAATTTGGCTGGGCCAAAATAGTGGCTAAGCCAGAATAAGCACGGCCGCCATGGCCAGTCAACGACCGGAACCAGGCTGTCCGCCGGACACGCGCGGCTATCGAGCTGACCGTAGAGATGCTCACGTTTCCCGCTGACAACAGCGATCACAGGAATCTCTACGGCAGCGCGACTACACCCCGGCGCGAGAAGGCTTTGCATAGCTGGGGACCGCGAATCCTCGCCTTTGCATAGCCGGCGGTCACGCAAAAGCCGCAAATCGATCGTGATCATGGGCCTCCGCTATGCAAAGCGGCCCTCCGGTAGTCACCAGCTATGCAAACCTACGCAAACGCGGGCGGTGGCGGCCAGGCCCGCCCGGGACAGCTCGACTCCCCAGAGGTGGGCGCCGCCCGCTTCCTGATGATGTCGGCCAGCGAGAGGCCCTGGGGTGCCGTCGGCGCGGTGGGCCGAGGGCTCGCTGCCGGTCATTTCCGCCCCCTAGCGGCCGGTCTTGAGCTCGGTCAGGCCGAGCAGCTTGGCCATGCCCCGCT
>CAZORE010000001.1:21990-50058 GCA_964581815.1 uncultured Streptosporangiaceae bacterium
CCCTAGCGGCCGGTCTTGAGCTCGGTCAGGCCGAGCAGCTTGGCCATGCCCCGCTCGTAGCGGACCGGGTCGCGGGCGTACCTGGCGCGGGCGTCGATCGCCATGAAGTCGGTGTCGGCGGTGTACTCGCCGCGGTCGAGCGCGGTCAGGCCCGCGGCGGCGATGTCGCGCGGGTCTTCCTTCCTGCCGTCGACGTGGGCGGCCATCCGGGTATCGACCGAGCCGACGATCAGCGCGGTCACCTCGGTGCCCTGGCCGGCCAGCTCGGCCCGGGTGATGGTCGACAAGAAGAGCGCCGCCGCCTTGGCGGGGGAGTAGCCGCCCATGAACGCGGCGGGGAACGCTCCCGCGACCGACAACACGTTGACGATGTAGCCGCCGCCGTTTGCGCCGAGCACCGGGGCGAAGGCCCGGGTCATGTTCAGCACGCCGAAGTAGTTGACCTCCATCTCGCGGCGCGCGGCGTCCGGGTCCTCGGCGAGCACCAGCCGGTTACCGGTGAACAGCCCCGCGTTGTTGACGAGCAGGTTCACGTCGGAGCAGGCTTCGGCGGCGGCGCCGACGGAGCTCAGGTCGGTGACGTCGAGCGGGACCACCTCGGCCGGCAGGCCGTCGAACTGGCCGGTCACCTCGGCCGGGCTGCGCACGCCCGCGTACACCTTCCGCGCGCCGCGGGCCGCGAGCTCCTGCACGAAGGCGAGCCCGATCCCGCGGTTCGCCCCGGTTACCATGGCAACCGAGCCGGCGGCTTTCGTGGTCCGGGCCATGCGTCTACCTCCGCGCTATCGTTTGTTGCTCCGATAAATGTAGTGTCGGGTAGGGTTCCCGT
The DNA here is from genome assembly GCA_964581815.1 of uncultured Streptosporangiaceae bacterium. Classification (GTDB taxonomy): domain Bacteria; phylum Actinomycetota; class Actinomycetes; order Streptosporangiales; family Streptosporangiaceae; genus Trebonia. The sequence continues at coordinate 22,820 of CAZORE010000001.1, forward strand.
CGACGTACCGGAGGTACCCATGCCGGCCGAACCGCGCTGGGCCGTTCTGCGGCACCTGGTGCTCGCCGCGGGCGACGCGCTCGCCGCGAGCGCGGGGCTGGCCGCCGCACTGCGCCTGCCAGCGGGATTCGGCGATCCGGAGCTCGCCGCGATCGAGCTCACCGACAGGAACATGCCGGTCGGCGGGCAGAAGTACCTCGAGGTGGTGGGGCCGCTCGGCCCCGGCTCGTACATCAACCGCTGGCTTCGCCGGGTCGGCGGCCAGGGCGGCTATTGCCTGTCCGTCCAGGTGCCTGACGTCCCCGCGTGCAAGCAGCGGGCCCGCGACCGGGGGGTGCGCCTCGCCGCCGACCAGGAGGTACTCGGGTGCCCGATCATCCAGCTGCACCCGGCCGACATGGGCGTGCTGCTTGAGCTGGACGGGATTCCCGACCGGGAACGCTGGTTCTGGGACGACATCACGCCGGGCCCGCGGCCGGACGCGCTGATCGACGACATCACCGCGGTCACCGTCGGCGTGCCCGACCCCGAGGCGACCGCCGCCCAGTGGGCGGACATCATCGGCCTGGAGCTCGCCGCCCCGGCCCGGCTCGACTTCAGTGGCACCGCGATCGAGTTCGCCGCGCATCCCCGGGGACAGCTGCTCGCCGCGACCTTCCGGCTCACCGCCGGCCTGGACGCGGACGCCGCCGGGCTGCCCGGCCGCCTGCTCGGCCTGCGCGCTCGCTACCAGGCGCCGGCTGGCGCGGCTCCCCGCTGACCCGTATCGAAGTCGCACTGTTAGTCGTAGCATGGAGCGCTATGAATGACCTGCCTGCCGTCCAGGCGCTGCTCGACAAGAACGAGATCGGGGAACTGCTGACCCGGTACATGCGGGCGATCGACCGCGGCGACATCGCCGCGCTGCGAGCGTGCTACGCGCCGGGGGCGACCGAGGAGCACGGCGGCATGTACTCGGGGCCCGCCCAGGGCTACATCGACACCATCGAGCGCGCGCTGGTCAACCCGCGCCTGGTTTCCACGCACACGATCAGCAACGTGCTGATCGAAGTGACGGGCGACGCGGCGCGGTCCGAGCACTACGTGCTCGCGCTGACCAGGGTCAAGGCGGACGGCGTGGTCAGTGACGGCCTGGTCGCCACCAGGATCGTCGACGACCTGGTGCGCCACGCGGGCTGGTGGGCGATCGCGCGGCGCAGGCTGCGGTTCGACTGGGCGCACGACATCGGCCCGCGCCCGGAGGCGTGGCTGTACGGGACGCTGGATCCCGGCCCGCTGCTGCACAGCCGGAAGTTTCCCGACGACATCGTGTACGACGCCCCTACGGCCCAGTGACCTGGGAGGACAGGATGGGACTGCATCCGGCCGAGCGCGTCCGAGAGTACCGGGAGAAGGGGTACTGGACCGACGACACGATCGACGCGCTGTTTCGCGCGCGCGTGGCCGAGTTCGGTGACATCCCCGCGCTCGTCGACCCGCTGAACCGCGACGCGCTGACCGACGGCCCGGCCCGCACGCTCAGCTGGACGCACGTCCACGACGAGGTCTCCCGGCTCGCCCAGGTACTGCTCGATGAGGGCGTCACCGCCGGGGACGCGGTCGGCGTCCAGCTGCCCAACACGGTCGAGATCGTGGTCGCGTTCCTCGCCATCGTCCGGATCGGCGCGATCGTGGTGCCGTTCCCCGTCCAGTACCGCGCCTACGAGCTGACCCGGCTGTCCAACGTGGCCGGGGTGAGGGCGTTCATCACCGCCGGGCGGATCGGCCGACGGCCCGCGGCCGCGGAGATGGCAGAACTGCGCGCCCAGGTCCCGTCGCTGCGCACGCTGGCCGTGTTCGGTCCCGACGCGCCGCCTGGCGCGGTGCCCCTGGACGCGCGGACCGCCGCCGCGGAGGACCGTAGCGCGCTGGAGGCGCACCTCGCCGCCTTCACGCCCGATCCCAACGACTGCGTGACGATCTGCTGGACGTCGGGGACGGAGGCCGCGCCCAAGGGAGTGCAGCGCACGCACTACGACTGGCTGGCGATGAGCACCGCCACCGTGGAGGGCCCCCGCCTCACCGCCGACGACGTGCTGCTCAACCCGTTCCCGATGGTCAACATGGCCGGCATCAACGGCATGTTCCTGCCCTGGCTGCGAGTCGGCGGGCTGCTGGTGCAACACCATCCGTTCGATCTGCCGACTTTCCTTCGCCAGATCGGACAGCACCGGGCCACCTACACGGTCGCGCCGCCGGCGCTGCTCACCGCGCTGCTGCACAACGACGCGCTGCTCGCCCAGGCCGACATCTCGTCGCTGCGGGCGCTCGGCTCGGGCTCGGCGCCGCTCGCGCCCAGCCTGCTCCAGGGCTGGCACGACAAGTACGGCCTGGAGATACTCAACTTCTACGGCTCGAACGAGGGCGTGTCGCTGCTCGGCACGCCGCAGGACATCCCCGACCCGGCGGTGCGCGCGCTGTACTTCCCGCGTTACGCGGCCCCCGGCCGCCACTGGTCGTTCTCCATCGCCCGCTGGACGCAGGCGCGGATTGTGGACCCGGCGACCGGCCAGGAGATCACCGAGGCGGGAGTGCCGGGAGAGCTGCAGATCAAGGGGCCGGCCGTGTTTCCCGGCTACCTGCCGGCGAGTGGCGTGCCCGACCCGTTCGAGCCCGACGGCTTCCTCAAGACCGGCGACATCCTCGAGATCGCGGGCGACGAGCTCGAGTACCTGCACTACGTGGACCGGTCCAAGGACATGGTGGTCAGGGGCGGCATGAAGATCTCGGCGGCCGAGATCGAGACGCTGGTGTCCGGCCACCCGAAGGTGGCCGACGTGGCCGTCGTCGGCTACCCGGACGACGTGCTCGGCGAGCGGGCCTGCGTCATCGTCGTCCCGCGGCCCGGCACCAGGGTCACCCTTGCCGAACTCGTCGGTTTTCTCACTGGCATCGGCGTCGCCACCTTCAAGCTGCCGGAACGGCTGGAGCTTCGCGACGAGCTGCCACGCAACCCGGTCGGCAAGATACTCAAGCGCGACTTGCGCGAGGAACTGCGCCGGCCGGCCGGCTGATCGCCTGCCCGGTCAGTCCGCTTGCCGTTCCTCCGTGCCGGTCTCGATGCCGGCCGCCGCGAGCACGGCGCCGCACTGGTCGCAGGCGAGCACCCCGTGGAAGGCGCTGCCGCAGGCCCGGTGGACGATGCTGACGGCCGGACCGCGCTCGGAGCCCAGCCAGCGCTCGGACCACGCGATTGCCGTGGCGATCACCGGGAAGAAGGCGAGCCCTTTCGCGGTCAGCCGGTACTCGGCCCAGTCGGGCCGCGGTGCCCGCTGCACCTGCTCGAGGATGCCGTGCGCGCACAGCGAGCTGAGCCGGTCCGACAGCAGCCCGGGCGGCACCGCGAGCAGCGACTGGAAGTCGGTGAACCGCCTCACCCCCAGGAACGCGGCCCCGACCAGGGCCGATGACCACCGGTTGCCGAAGACCGCCATCGTGTCCGGGTAGAAGCTGTGCTCCACGGCCGTGCGGCGCGAGTCAGAGCGCCGTCGGGTGGTGGTCTCAGGCACCGACTCGCGCCACCCGCCGGACGGCCCCCAGGCCGCCTCGAGGTCACGCGGCCCGGCCGGCAAGTGGCAGTGCGCGCAGGTCAGCAGGGGCAGGAAGTCCCGCCCGCACTTCTCATGGTGCAGCGGCGGCGTGGCGTAGGCGTGCCGCGTCACCTGGGCGCGCTCCCAGCCCCAGATGGAGACCAGGATCGGCCAGGTCGACCGGCCGCGCTCGGTGAGCAGGTACTCCGCCCGGACCGGGTGCTGCTGGTACACCCGCTTCTCCAGAAGGCCCTCGCGGACCAGCGTGTCAAGCCGGCTGGTGAGCACGGCGTGCGAGATCGGCAGCGCGGCCCGGAACTCCGAGTAGCGGGTGCGGCCCTGCAGCGTGAGCCGCAGCAGGAACAGCGACCACTCATCACCGAGCAGCCCGAAACCGCGGGCCAGGGCGTTGGGCGCCGGCTGGCCACGGCTAGCTGGAGGGGCCTGCGCTGCCCCGTCTGCGGTGGTCACGCACAGCAGGATACGTCCGCGGGCAGCGACGATTGAAGTAACTCTGTTTGTCGGAGCAAGTCCCGCAAAGCTGTCCGGGATAGCCCGGGCAAATGCTTGCGGATGCTAACAAGCCTCTAACGCCACACGGCCGTTCCGGACCGTTACGCCGCAATAGCGTCTAAGTCACAGGGGCGGAAATCCCGGCCCCGCGCTGGCTTCCGGTGAGGGTCGAGATGACTGACATCGCTGGGCCGCTCGGCGGCAGTCCTGGTCTGTCGATCGCCGTGCAGCCTCCGCGGCTTGGGCTCCGCCGCCAGCACTGGCACTGGCACTGGCACGGGTCCACCCCGGCGCGGGTCCGGGGCCGGGCCCTGGTCGCCGTGGTCCTGGCCATGGCCATGGCCACGCTGACCGCCAGCCTGTTCGGCCGGCTGCACGGCGAGTTCGGCGCCATGGGCCAGAGCGATGAGTCGGAGTCGATCGCGACCACCAGCCTGTACTTCTACCTCACGGACATGGACGCGTCCGGCGCGGACGTGCTGCTCGTCGGCAGCGACGCCGCGCTGACGACGGCCGGCCAGCCGGACAACCGGTATTACACGGATCTCTACGCGAGCGACCGCTCGAACGCCAGCGAGTACCTCGACCAGGCGGTAGTCGCCGAGGCCGGCAACGCCGCCGCCGAGCAGCAACTCAACGCCGTGGCCGCCCGGCTCGGCCAGTACGAGGCGCTGATCGCCGACGCGGAGTTGCTCAGCCAGCAAGCGCACGACTCCGCGGGCAAGCCGTCGGCCAGCGTCAGCGCGGACTACAACCAGGCGACCCGCCTGATGCAGGGCGACATCCTGCCGGCGGTCAGGAACCTCACCAGCAGCAGCGAGTCCGGGCTGAACGCGTCCTACGGCGCCGGGAAGACGAACGCGATATCCGGCGTCATCTGGGTGGTCGTCCTCGGCGTGCTGCTCGTCGCAGTCCTGGCCGCCGTGCAGGTCCTGCTGGCCATCCGCTTCCGGCGGATGGTCAACCCCGCGCTCGCCATCGCGACCGTGCTCGCGACGGCGTTCACGGCGGTGACCGGCACCAGGTTCTACGCCGAGTACACGCACGCGCACGTAGCCCGGTTCGACTCGTTCACCTCCATCCAGGCGCTGAGCATGGCCAAGGCGGTCAGCAACGACGCGAACGCCGACGAGAGCCGGTTCATCGTCGACCCGGTCCACGCCCTCCAGTACCAGCAGGCGTACCTCGGCAAGTCGCAGCAGATCGTCAACGTCGGGAGCAACGTCACCTACGCCAAGTACCTCCCGCTGCTCAACGCGGACATCGCCGCCTACCAGCGGAACAACTCCGACATCCGGTTCGGCGGCTTCCTTGGCCAGGAGTTCCGCAACATCACATTCCCCGGCGAGCGCCAGGCCGCGGTCAACTCACTGCTCAGCTTCCGGGCCTACGAGACCGACGACCGCATCCTGCGGGCGACGACGAAGACGAACCTGGCCCAGGCGATCGGCTACGACATAAACGTCGCGCCCGACGATTCTGACGGCGCGTTCAACGCCTATGCCAGTGCCCTGCAGTCGGACATCAACATAAACACGGCCGCGTTCGCTCAGGCGGTCGCCGACGGCCAGAGCGACGCCGGAGGCGGGTTCCTGGCCGTCGAGGCCCTGGCTGCCCTGTTGATCATCAGCCTCGTTTACGTCGGCGTCCGCTCCCGCCTCGCCGAATACCGCGTTAGCCGATGACCTGCCCGGCGGCGGTGTGCGGCGTCATGCGTCGCGGAACTTCAGGACGAGCGCGCCGAGCGCGGCGGCGCCGGCCGCCCAGAGGGCGACCACGCCGAGGCCCTCCCACGGGGTGAGCGGCAGGTTGCTCAGCCCGGTGGTGGCCTGGGCGTCCAGGCCCGCGGTCAGCGGGCCGGTCTGCTGCAGGTGCCGGGCGAGCGGCGGGTTGGAGACGACGGCCGCGGCCAGCGGGAACAGGTAAAGCACGCCGAGCACCAGGCCGATGGCGGCCGCGGAGTCGCGGACCGCGGCGGCGACCCCGAGGCCGAGCAGGGCGATGAGGGTCAGGTACAAGACCGCGCCGACGGCGGCCCGCAGGTCGGTGGCCGAGGTGAGGGACGCGTACCCGTGCGCGGGCGTGAAGCCGTGGCCGGGCAGGATCAGCCGGCCGGCGAGCGCCGCGCCCGTGACCGCCAGCGCCGAGGCGGCGAGCACCGGGCCGGTGAGCACCACGGCCTTGGCGAATAGCCAGGTCAGCCGCCGGGGCATCGCGGTCAGCGACAGCTTGATCAGCCCGGTGCTGTACTCGTTTCCGATGGCCAGCACGCCGGCGACGGCGACCACCGCCTGGCCCAGGTAGATCCCGGTGAAGCTGACATGCGCCGGGTCGACGCCGCAGTCGGCTGACTGGCACTGGGCCGCGCTGGCCGCCGCCGCCCCCACGGCGACGGTCAGCGCGATGACCCCGGCGAGCAGGCACGACGGGCCGGCCACCGTGCGGAACTTGGTCCACTCTGCCTGCAGGGCCTGGCCGGCGGCTCGTACGGCCGCGGCGACGGCAGGCGGGGCCTGGCCCGGCGGGTAACCCGGCGGACTGACCCGGGCCGTGGCGCTCACGCGTCCCTCCGGCGCAGCAGGAAGAAGGCCAGCGCCAGCGCGGCGGCCGCCCACGCGCACTCCACCGCCAGCCCGGCCCACGGCGGATCAGGGTAGTAGCCCTCGTTCGGCCGGTAGATAGCGATGAGCTGGTGGAACCGGGGGACGGCCTGCTGCACGGACAAGGCGGCGGCCGGGGTGATCACCAGCGGCCACCGTGGCGCCTGGCCGTTCGCGCCCGCCAGCGGGCCGAGGGCGAACAGGTACGGGACGATCATCACCGCGATCACGATGGCGACCGTTGGCGCACTGCGCCGCACGATGACGCCGAACGCGAGCGCGAGCACCGCGGCCACGGCGAGCAACGCCCCCGTGCCGACGGCCATCCGTGCCTCGGTGAGCAGCGAAACCGGCCATTCCAGGCCGCCGACCCGGCGCAGCGCCCGGGTGCCGACGGTGAGCGCGAGGGTCGCGGCCACCGTCCCGGCGACGAAACCGACCGCGCCGATGACGATGGCCTTGGCGGCAAGCAGCCGGCCGCGGCGGGGCGCGGCGGTCAGCGAGACCCGGATCAGCCCGCGCCGGTACTCGGCGGTGATGAACAGCGCGGCCACCACGAGCAGCGGGATCAGCCCGAAGATTGTCCCGATCAGCGCCCGCTGGAGGGAGAAGCCGCTTCCGCTGTACGCGTTACCCGCGGCGGGGCCGATGTCGCCGTAACCGGCGACGGTGACCGTGCCGGCGCTCTGCTTAAGCGTGCCGGGCGCTGGCACGGCGCTCGCGCCGAGCACGCCGCCTACGTTGGTGCCCGTCCATCCGGTAGCGGGCCAGGACAGCCCGACGTCGCGGAAGGCACCCGTGGCCATGGCACCGAAATCGCCGTTGACCGAGGAGCCGGCGGCGAAGAGCCCAGCTTGCACGGTGGCGGTCAGCCCCGGCAGGTTCGCGGTCCCGACCAGCGTCCAGTGCGTGCCGTCGGCGGAGTCGTACCCGGTGACCGTGGCGCCGTCGCGGACCAGGCGCAGCCAGCGCGGCGCCGTCGCGGGCACGCTGCCCGCGAGGCCGGGCGTGTCGTTGAGGTAGTCCCATTGCATCCGCACGCCGTTGGACCCGGTGACCATCATCGCCGCGTACGCCGAGCCCGGCGACGTGCTCTCCTTGATGATGATCCCGGCCTTGGACCATGGCTGCAGGCCGGACCCGATCTGCGGCTCGTCCAGTTCGCTGCCCGCCGGGGCGGCGGGTACCTGGCCGGCCAGCGACGCGACCTGCACGGTGATCGTGCCGTTCCCCGACACCGGCTGGCGCGCGAAGTAGAACGCGTCGATAACCGGCACGCCGCCGGGGCCGGTGGGCTGCGCCGCGCAGGCGGCCGCGCTGCCGGTCCCGCTGGACGTGCTGGTCGAACTTGACGTGGCGCCGGTCCCGCTTGCGGTGCCGACGGCCGTGGTGCACCCGCCGCTGACGTCAGCGCCGAGGAACGCGAAGGCGGTGATCCCCGCGATCGTGACGAGCACCGCGATCACCCAGCCGCGCACCGTGCGGAACTTCGTCCACTCGGCGTGCACCAGGTACCAGAAGCTTGCCCGTTCCTGGGTCGCCGGGGAGGGGGGCGACGTCACGGTCCGCGTCGTCATGACGTGGTCTCCGCCCGGTACTCGACGCTGTGGCTGGTTAGCTCCATGTAGGCCTCCTCGAGGGTGGCCCGGCGGCCGGCTGCCGGGCTTGAGGCGGCGGCGATGAGGCCGGCGACGGTGGTGTCAGCGATCACCATGCCGCGGCCGACGACGACGAGGTGGTCGGCGCCGTCCTCGGTCAGCAGCGCCTGCAGTTCGCTCAGCAGGTGGCTGGACACCAGGACCGCGCGGCCCTCCGCCGCGAGGGACCGCAGGAAGCCCTTCATCCAGACGATGCCCTCGGGGTCCATGCCGTTGAACGGCTCGTCGAAGATCAGCACCGCCGGGTCACCGAGCATCGCGGCGGCGATGCCGAGCCGCTGCCGCATGCCGAGTGAGTACCCGCCGGCCTTGCGGCGGGCGGCGGACTCAAGGCCGGCCAGCGCGATCACCTCATCGACACGGGCGGCCCCAAGGCCCTGGGAATGGGCGAGCCACAGCAGGTGGTTGCGCGCGCGGCGGCCCGGCTGCAGTGCCCCGGCGTCAAGCAGCGTGCCGACGTGGCGCAACGGGTTCTTCAGCGAGCGGTACGGGCGGCCGCCGATAGTGGCGGTGCCCGCGTCAGGGGCGTCAAGGCCGACAAGGACGCGCATGGTGGTCGACTTGCCGGCGCCGTTCGGCCCGACGAAGCCGGTCACCTGGCCGGGACGGACCGTGAACGTCATCCCGTCCAGCGCCTGCACGGGGCCGAACCGCTTACGCAGTCCGTCAATCTCGATGGTCGCGTTCATGGGAAGAAGATGCCTCGGTCCGTGGGCCGGCCGCGTCGCCCCGCGGGCAGATCCGTCGCGTGCCGCGGCCTGCCCGCGGGCGTATGCCCGCGGGGGGACGACCCGGCAGCGGCACCGGGCTACGATCGCTGCGATGTGTCTGACCCGGCTGGCTGGAGGCGCCCATGTTCATGTGGGGAATCCCGGTGCTCGGCTGCGCCCTGGTGGTTTCCGGTCTCCTGCTGCGGCGCTGGCCGCTCGGAGCGCTCGCCGTGCTGCTTGGCGGATCGGTGGCCAGCACGGCACAGCCGGTGACGGTCCGCACCCAGCTTGTCGTGGCTGCCGTGGTGCTCGCCGGCGGAGCGGGCCTTGAGATCTGCTACATGGCGGCGACGCGCAGCCGCCGGGTCTCGGTCGCCGGCATAGCCATGGTCGTCGGCGTCAGCGTGCTGATCCCGTTCCTGAGCGTGCCGTTTCCTGGCGCGCACTCGGACAGCATCGCGGGGTCGGCCGTGCACCTGGTCACCATCGCCTTCCCCCTTGCCGCCGTCCTCGCGTGGCTGATCGGGAACTCGATCCGGCTGGCCCAGGCCAGGGCCGAGGCGCAGCGGGCCCAGGCGGCCACCCAGACCGCGCTGGCGGAGCGACTCCGGATCGCCCGCGAGCTGCACGACATCGTGGCGCACAGCATCGGCATCATCGCGATCCAGGCGGGCGCGGCCAACCGGGTCTTCGACACAAGTCCGGCCGAGGCGCGCGACGCCTTGGCCGCCATCGAGGCCGCGAGCCGGGAGACGCTGTCCGGGCTGCGGCGCATGGTGACCGGGCTGCGGCGCGCCGACGAGGGGCCCGGGTCCGGGCAGCCGGCGCTCGGCCCCGCGCCGGGCCTGGCCGACCTCGACCGGCTTGCCGCCCAGACCCTGGACGCGGGCGTTCAGGTCGAGGTGGACTGGCGCGGCAGCCGGGAGCCGCTCCCCGCGGACATCGACCGGTCGGCGTTCCGCATCATCCAGGAGGCGGTCACTAACGTCGTCCACCACGCGGGCGCCGGCGAGTGCAAGGTGGTGATCGACCGCCAGGACGGGCAGCTGTCTATCGAGGTCACCGACAACGGGCGCGGCGGCGGCCCGGCTGGGACCGGCTACGGGATCATCGGCATGCGCGAGCGCGCCACGCTCCTCGGCGGGGACTTCGCCGCCGGGCCGCGCCCCGACGGCGGCTTCCGCGTCACCGCGCGGCTGCCGCTCCCCGCGCCGGCGCCCGGGCCTGCGCCTGAGTCCGAGCCCGCGCCGCCCCAGGCGCCGGCTGAGGGCCAGTGACCATCCGGGTCGTCCTGGCCGACGACCAGCCGCTGGTCCGCGCGGGCCTGCGCATGCTGATCGAGCAGACACCCGACATCGACGTGGCCGGCGAGGCGGGAACGGGAGCCGACGCGGTCAAGCTCGCCAGGTCCGCCGACGTGGACGTCGTGGTGATGGATATCCGCATGCCAGGCATGGACGGCATCGAGGCGACCGGGCTCATCACCGCCGGCGGCGGGCCCGCCCGCGTGCTCGTGCTGACCACGTTCGACGACGATGACTACGTCTACGGCGCACTGCGGGCCGGGGCGAGCGGGTTCCTGGTCAAGGACATGGCCCTGGACGACATCCTGGCCGCGATTCGGGTGGTCGCGGCCGGCGACGCGATGATCGCGCCCGGCGTGACCCGCCGCCTGATCGGGCAGTTCGCCGGCCAGCCCCGTTCCGCCGGCCAGCCCAGGGAGCTGACCGGGATCACCGACCGCGAGCGTGAGGTCCTGCGGCTGGTGGGCCTCGGCATGTCCAACGCGGAGATCGCCGCCGCCCTGTACATCACCGCTGGCACCGCCAAGACGCACGTCGCCCGGCTGCTCGCCAAGCTGGGCGCTAGGGACCGGGTGCAGCTCGTCATCACCGCCTACGAGACAGGCCTGGTCTCGGCGCCGCACTGACCGGGCCAGGCCGGCTCGCAGCTGATTCAGAATTGGCCTTGGACAGCCGGATGCTCCACATGTAAGGTGAGACTTACAGGTGAAAGGAAGCGACCGATACTGTCCAGCGAAGAACTGCTCGCCGTACTGAACGCGATCGCGCACCCGCTCCGGCTGCGGGTCATCGCGGAACTGTCGCGCGGGAGCCTGCACGTCAGCGAGCTCGCCAGGAGGCTGGAAATGTCCAGGCCGCTGCTTTACATGCACCTAGACCGGCTGGAGAAGGCCGACCTGGTGCGCGGGCACCTTGAGCTGTCACCCGACGGCAAGGCGATGAAGTACTACGAGCTGGTCCCCTTCGAACTGCGCGTCACGGCGGAGACCGTGATCAGCGCGCTCGCCGCTGACCAAGAGCAGGGCGACACGGAAGCTCTCGAAATGGAGGAGAGCAAGGATGAATGAACCCCTCGGACTGGCCGCGGTGGCCGCGGGCGGCACCAGCTACACCGCGATCGGCGTCGTGGCGTCGATCTTCGTGCCGATCTGCGCGGCCGTCGCGATAGTCCTGTGGAACTACTACCGGCTGCAACGTCACCGAGTCGACGCGGTGGCGATGGCGTCTTACCGCAAGCTCGCGGAGGAGGCCGTGGCGAACATGACGGAAATGCGAGCCGAGATGGCCAAGCTCGCCGAGCACGTCAGCGCCGTCGAGCAACTCATGCGGGATGTCGGGTGATCCCCGGTGCGCCCGCTGAGCCTCCGCCGTGACCCAGTTCGACTGACACTGTCCAAGGCACCCTGGACGTCGGCCTGGTACCTGCTCGGCTACCTGTTCGTCGGCACCGGCCTGTGCGTGATCGTGCTGACCCTGGACACCGTCGTCCTCGCCATCTGGCTGGTGTTCCTTACCGGCATCACGCTCCCCGTCTGGTACTGGGCGCCCTGGCAAACCATTCATGGCGTGCGGTATCACGGCTACCAGCTCGGCTACTTTCCGAACGGCCCGCACGGGCCCGCCCGCTGGGGCCTCTACGTCGACTCGCTCGCCAAGGCGCTACTGGTCGCCGCGGTCTGCCTCGTCGCGTTCCTGCTCTTCAACTACGTCCTTGTCGCGATGGCCCGCGCCCACGTGTCCGTGGCGCGGAGCCTGCTCAGCGAGTCCACCGATCCCCTGAAGGAGGCGAAAAAGATCCTCCGCGAGCCCGGGCCGCTGTCCGCCGCGGAGGCCGCGGGCCGTCCCGCGCTCTAGCTCAGTCTGCCGACGGCTGCGGCTGACTGTCCTCGCCCACGAGGGTCTAGCTCATGGGCGAGGACCTAGCCGCGGCTACCTCACACGCGCGAACCCTCGCACCACGCCAGTAGTAACGAAGGAGTTGTCATGCGCTCGCCGCATATCCCAGTATCCTCCGCACCACCAACATTCGGACCGCCTTCCGCTGGCGGGGAACCTGGCCAGCGGTCCGCCGGCCAGCGCACCAGCCTGACCGAGCGCGTAGCCGGCTGGTCGGCCAGGCACCACAAGACCGCAGTTTTCGGCTGGCTGCTCCTGGTTGCCGCGCTTTTCGTGACCGGCCAGGTCGTTGGCTCGAAGAACCTGCCCACGTATGACGCGGGCCAGTCCGGGCAGGCGGAGCGGGTCATGCAGCAGGTCGCGCCCGCCCAGTCCAGCGACTACCCGGAAACCGTGCTGATCCAGGCGGCCGCGCCCGGTGCCACCTGGGCCACCGACCCCGTCATGCGCACGGCGGCCTCCCAGGTGGCAGCGGCGCTGGCCGCGCTGCCCAAGGACGCCACCGGCATCCGCACGCCGCAGTCCGCCGGGCTGGACCTGGTGTCGAAGGACGGACACAGCGCCCGGGTGACGTTCAGCGTGCCGGGCAACGTGCCGGACGTCGGCCAGGCGGCCACGACCCTGCAGCACGTGGTCGCTGGCGTGCAAGCCGCGCATCCGGACCTGCGGATCGCCGAGTCCGGTGACGCCAGCCTTACCCAGGCGGTCAGCGCCTCGCTGAACTTCGGCAAGGCCGAGGCCACGTCGGTGCCGATCACGCTGATCCTGCTGCTGTTCGTGTTCGGCGCGCTCGTCGCGGCCGGCATCCCGCTCCTGCTCGCCCTGACCGCGCTGACGGCCGCCATCGGCGTGCTGACGCTCGCCAGCCACTTGCTGCCGGTCGCCAGCAGCACCTTCGAGGTCGTGGTGATCGTCGGTATGGCCGTCGCCGTCGACTACTCACTGTTCTACCTGCGCCGGGAGCGCGAGGAACGGGCCGCGGGGCGGTCGCCCGCCGAGGCCCTCCGCGTCGCCGCCCGCACGTCAGGCCGCACGATCCTGATATCCGGCCTCACGGTGATGGCCACGATGTCCGGGCTGTTCTTCGTGGGCGGCGGGCCGTTCCCCAGCATGGCGATGGGGACGATCACCGTGGTCGGCATCGCGGTCATCGGCTCGCTGACCGTGCTGCCTGGAATACTCGCCTGGCTGGGCCCGAAGGCGGACGCCGGCCGGATCCCGTTCCTCGGCCGCCGCCAGGCCGCGGCGCGGCCGTCCCGGCTGTGGGCGGCGCTGGCTCGCCGCGTAGTGGCGCGGCCGCTGGTATGGGGCGGCGTCGCGGCCATCGCGCTGCTCGCGCTCGCCGCGCCGGCGCTTGGCCTGCGAATCGGGGAGCCCGCCGCCGATGTGCCGAAGGGCGCGCCGGCGGTCCGCACGTTCGACGCGATCGAGAAGGCGTTCCCGCAGGCACCCGCGCCGGCCGAGGTCGTCGTGAGCGGGACGGGCGTCACCGGGCCGAGAGTGCTCGCCGCCGTGGACGCGCTCCGCGCCCGCGCGGCGAACGGGGGCCCGATCCGCCAGCCGGTCACCGCCACCGCGATCGGCGGCGGGCGCGCGCTGGTCGTCAGCGTCCCCCTCGCTGGTGACGGCGCCGACACCGTGTCCCGCGACGCCCTCGCAACGCTGCGGAACCAGCTCCTGCCAAGCACGCTCGGCAAGGTCCCAGGGATCAGCTACGCGGTGACCGGCGACACCGCGCAGATCACCGATGACGTCCACCAACTGAAGGCCAGCCTGCCTGCCGTGTTCGCGGTGGTCGCGCTGCTCGCCTTCTGCTTGCTGCTCGCGGCCTTCCGGTCGGTCGCCGTCCCGCTGGTGTCGATCGTGCTGAACCTGCTGTCGGTGGGCGCGGCCTACGGCATCATCACGCTGATCTTCCAGGACGGGCGGCTGCAGGGGCTGCTCGATTACACCTCGTTCGGCGGGATCATCTACTGGGTGCCGCTGCTGATGTTCGTGTTCCTGTTCGGGATCAGCATGGACTACCACGTGTTCATCCTGAGCCGCATCCGCGAGCGCTGGGCACACGGTGCGTCACCGCAGGAAGCGGTCGTCGGTGGCATCGCGTCCAGCGCCGGAACGGTGACCAGCGCCGCGCTGATCATGGTGGCGGTCTTCTCGATCTTCACCACGATCCCGCTGATCGACCTGAAGATCCTCGGCGTCGGCACCGCCACCGCGGTCCTGATCGACGCGACCGTGATCCGCGGCGTCCTGCTCCCGGCCGCGCTCGCCCTGCTGGGCAACCGCGCCTGGCGCCTGCGGCCGGATCAGCACGGCGCGCGGTAAACGCGGTGACCTTCACCCCGCCAGGGCGGCCAGGTCCTCGATCTGGCTAGACCGGGCGGTCGGGCTGGCCGCGGCCTGCCGGGAGAAACCGGCGAGCCGCAGCACATGCGCGGACCGCGAGATCAGGGCCATGCCGATCAGGTAGACCGCGCCGGCGCTGACCCAGGACAGCGGTCCTGGCAGGAACCAGTAGTGGTGGCCGAACCAGTTGATGGTGCCCGCCCCGACGGTCCCGATCACGATCGCGGGAAGCATCGCCGCGATCGCGGGGACATTCACCGCCCCGGCATCGGACAGGCTCGGGACGTGCTCAAGCGACCGGGACAGGCGGAACAAGCGCGGGACCACGTAGTGGTCGAGAACCATGATGACCGTCGCGGACGGGACGGCCGCGGCGCCGAAGTTCACGACGTCCAGCCATGTGTTGCCACCGTGGATGACGAACCAGGTCGCGAGGAGGCCGATACCGACCGCGATGGCGCAGGAGTACAGCCGTGACCAGTGGCGGATCTCGCCGAACAGGGCTTGCAGCGCGTTGATGGCAGCGTAGTAGTTGCCGTCCTGTGCGGCCATCTGCGACACAACGGAGACGATGAATGCCAGCCAGACCAGGCCGAACAGCGAGTATGAGGTGGTGAAGGTGACGGAGTTCGCGAAGGAACCGTCACCGCCGCCGGTGACGGCGAGCTGTGCCATGACCCAGCCGGCCAGGGTGAACAGCAGGTCACCGAAGATGAGGCCGACAGCGTACCCCCATCCGGCCCACCAGAAGGACGGCTTGCCGTACCGCCAGAAGTCGGGCTCGTCACCCCAGACGCACACGCCGAGGATCGCCATAATGCCCTGCAGCGTGGTCAGCGGTGCGATGGTCTTCGGGTGGGCGCCGAGCACGGAGGAGGGCTCGGTCCCGAATGCCTTGATCATCATGTAGGCGATCCACAGGATCACTATGGGCGTCACCACGTACCTGGCCCAGGCGATCACGCCGCTAAAACCGAGCACGTTGTTGACGATGAACAGCACCGTGACGACGAGGCCCACCAGCATCAGGTTCGTCCAGCTGAACAGCCCCTCGAAGATCAGCGCTGTGGTGTAGGACTGGAAACCAACGAACCCAGTGCCCATGACGAGCAGGCAGGCCGCGACCACGAACGCGCCCCACTTGCCGAAGACCGCCCGGGCCAGCAGTGAGTGGGTCTGCCCGGTGCGTGACCCGATGTAGGCGGCGGGCATCGCGTAACAGAAGTACAAGGCGATGCCGATCAGGCTTACCAGGAACGACTTCATCAGCGTGAAGCCGGCCTGCTGGTAGTTGAATCCGATGAACACCTCACCGAACCCGCAGTTCATCGTTAGCCACAGCGCGGCCATCGAATAGAGCTTGCGACGCCGCCCGAGCGGGACGATGCCGCCAGACTCGGCTGTCGCGTAGTCGTGCTGCAGGGATTCCCGCAACACCTCCACTTCGGTGCTGTGCTCAGCGCCGGCCTCTTGTTCCGTGTTAACCATGGCGTGTCTCCGTAAGGGTTCGCGTTACTTCGGTGCGCTGGGCGAGCCCAGCGCGGTAGGAGTCGTCGTAGTACCGCCAGGCGCGCTCGGCGCCACGCGCGCAGTCGGCGAGGAACTCTTCGATCGCGGGTGCGAGCGAGGCGACGTCGCGCAGGACCGCTTTCTCGTCGACACGGGTGCACACCCCGCCGGCGACGACGACCTCGCCGCCGACGATCACCGTGGTCACCGAACGGGCGGGCTCGCAGTAGACCAGCTGGCGCTTGGTGTCGTTGAGCGGTACGAAAGGCAGGGTGGCGAGGTCCATGAGCACCACGTCGGCGAGCGCTCCGACGCTGAGTTCGCCGGCCAGGCCAGGGGTGCGCAGGGCGGCGTGACCGCCTGCGGTCGCCGCGCGAAGGATCTCGCCCGGCTGTGGCCAGTCGCCGTACTGCGGGCTGGTGATGTTGTGTACCAGGCCGGTGTTCTTCACCGCGGACCAGAAGTTCACGCCGTCGTCGACGTTGGCTTCGTCGGTACCGATACCGATCGGCACGCCCGCGTCGGCTAGGTCGCGCCACCGCATGATTCCGCTGCCGAGCCGCAGGTTGCACGTGGGGTTGTGCGCGATCTTCACTCCTTCGCCGGCCAGCGTGGCGATGTCCTCGTCGTCGATCCAGATCGCGTGGATGACATGCGCCCGGTCGCTCAGCACCCCCTGCGAGCGGGCGTATCGGACCAGGCTGCTCCCGTAGCGCTCGCTGCCGAACACCCGCTGCGAGCGCGTCTCGAGGATGTGCATGTTGTACGGGATGTCGAAGGTCGCGCTCAGCCGGTCCAGCGCCTTGAGATAGGTCGGGGTCACCCGCTGCGGGGCCGAGCAGCTCACCGCACCACGCAGCCTGCCGCCCGCCGAAGTGTGCCACTTCGCGAGCATCCAGTCGTAGAGCCGTAGAAGTTCCTCGTCGTCCTGGCGCGGTGCCGCGTCCATCGCTGCGCGCATGTCCGGCGGCAGCCGGTCGGCGAAGAAAGCGTGCTTCTCGTACTCGACGACGTTCGGCTGGTCGATCGTGACCGTAGCCCGGATGCCGGAGTCACGGTAGGCGCCGAAGACCGCCGAGATCTCGTCACGGCTGGCGACCGGCAGATAGTACGCGTCGTCGTGTACCGCGGTGACGCCCTGCTTGAGCATGTCGATCGCGCCGAGCATGGTGCGCAGGTAGGCGTAGGTCTCGCCCACCGGCTCGGCCATGAACGGCGGCACCTCGTACAGCATGAAGAGTTCGAGAGGCAGGGACGGCACGGCACCCTTGAGGAAGTTGCCCGGCGAGTGGAAGTGCGTGTTCACCATGCCGGGTATCGCGAGCATTCCGCTGCCGTCGATGTCGTCGGGGTGCGGCAGGAAGGTCGCCGCGGCACCGGGCCCGATCGCCGTGATAACCCCGCCATCGATCACGATGTCGGCCGTGGGGTGCTCGGTGCCCGCCGCGTCCAGAGTCAGCACCCGCGCGCCGCGCAACACGGCCTGCGGTCGTCGTTCGGTCATCGTGCCGGGGTGATCCTTCGGTCTTGGGTCCGCGCCACCGATCACGGCAGCGATTTGGTATACCAAGAGTCGATAAGGCGCGTAGCGACGCTGTTATGCGCAGGTAAATTTCCTGCTACGCCACTTCCCAAATTGACGGTTGGCCGACTTGGTATGCCAGAGTGGAGACATGCGAATCGCCGTCGTCAACTGCAACACCACCGCCGAGATGACCTCGCGAATCTGCGTCTCGGCTGCTTCCGTCGCGCGCCCTGGGACGGTGATCGAGGGAGTCACGCCCACGTGGGGTGTGCCGGCCGCCGAAGGGTTCGCCGACAGCTTCCGCAGCGCCGCCGCCGTGCTCGACGCGGTGGCGGGCCTTGACGTCGACGGCATCGTCCTGGCCGGATTCGGCGAACACGGGCGGGAGGGCGTCAGGCAACTGGTCGAGATCCCGGTCGTCGACATCACTGAGGCCGCCGTGATGTTCGCGTGCCTGCTCGGCATGGACTACGGGGTCGTCACCTCCCAGCCCACCGCGATCGGCCCGATACGTCAGTCCCTGCGGGCCATGGGCCTATACGAACGCTGCGCCGGAATCAGGGCCACCGGCCTGCCGGTGCTGGCGATCGACACCTCGGGCGAGGAGGTGGTCGCCGCCTTCCTGGCGCAGTCGGAGGCGCTGCTGGCCAGCGGAGCGGAGACGATCGTCCTCGGCTGCGCGGGCGCGAACGGCATACAGGACACGCTGCGGGAGAAGCTTGGCATACCGGTGGTTGACGGCGTCCGCGCGGCGGTCTCGCTGTGCGAGGACCTGATATACCAGGGGTTGCGGACAAGTAAGGCAGGAGCGTTCAGGATGAAGCCGTCGCTATGAGCTCGCCGCACCGGATCTACGAGGAGATCCGGAACAAGATCATCGGCGGCGACCTGCCCCCAGGCACCCGGCTCCGCGAACGCGAGCTCGCCGACGAACTGGGCGTGTCCCGCATCCCCGTCCGTGAGGCGCTGCCGTATCTGGAAGCCGATGGCTTCATCACCTCGCAGAGCCGCCGCGGAGCGATCGTCACCGAACTCACCTTGCGTGATGTGCAGGAGCTGTTCGACGTCAGGCTCGGGGTCGAGGTCTACGCCGCCAGGCTGGCCGCCAGGCGGGTCGGCAACGGGGCCAACCCGGCCGAGGTCCGTGCGGCCATGGCGCGCGCCGAGCGCGCCCTCACGGACGGCGACGCCGGGCTGATCGCGGAGTCCAATGCGGAGTTGCACGAAACGATCGTTGCGCTTGCTGACAACTCGTTGCTCACCGCGATGATGCGATCGGTCTTCGGCCGGGACCGCTGGATTTTCCGTATGACGTCAGACCGCGACCCGGTGGTTGCCTGCGCCGAGCACCGCGAACTTTGCGACGCGATCTTTGCGGGCGACGCGGACTTCACCGCCGCCACCGCGTACGCGCACATCGAACGCGGCCGCAAGCCCACGCTCGAGACGCTCAAGGCAGTGCTTCCCCCGTGATCAGGCGGCTCGCATGTCTTACGCAGTGACCTTCTGCGGTCGGCGCGGCGGCAGCGGGAAGAAGCCGCTCGTCCGGCTCAGGTAGGCGGCGTAGGCGTCGCCCTTGCTGCGCAGCATCCGCCGCTCAAGCAGCGCCTTGCCGCTGAACTTGAGCAGCAGGAAGGTCATCAGCACCGGGGAGAACACGGTGGCCAGGCCGACCGGGCGGCCGAGTGCGAGCAGCCACAGGCCCGCCCAGACGCAGCAGTCGCCGAAGTAGTTCGGGTGCCTGGTCCACGCCCACAGCCCGCGGTCCATCACCTGGCCGCGGTTGGCCGGGTCGGCCTTGAACCTGGTGAGCTGCCAGTCGCCGACCGACTCGAAGGTGAGCCCGACGGCCCAGACGACGATGCCGATGACGCCGAGGGCGCCTAGCGGGGCGTGCTCGTACATGGCCGCCTGAACCGGAACGGACACCAGCCACATGAGCGCGCCCTGCAGGCCGTAGACCTTGCGGACCAGGAACACCACCAGGTTGCCCCGCCGGTGCCGCATCAGGGCGGTGTACCGGGGGTCCTCGCCGTGGCCCAGGTTGCGACGGCCAATGTACGCGCCGAGCCGCAGCCCCCAGACGGCGGTGAGCACCAGCACCACAAGCCGCCGGGCGCCGTCGCCGCCGGAGCCCGCCGACAGGCCGTAGCTGACCGCGGCGATGACGACGAAGCCCGGGCCCCAGGCGATGTCGATGATCGACTGGTTCCTGATCGCGATCGCGACGGCCATCAGGGCCGCCATCGCCGCCACCACGGCGGCGGCGGTGACGCCGAGGTTGACGGCGAAGTCGCCCCAGGGAAAAGGCATCGTGCTTCCCTTCCTAGGCCAGGTCGGCGGCGAGGCTCTGGAACGCGTCGTTTGCCTCAGCGAACGTGTGGCGGGCGCCCTCCCGGCTCTCCTTCAGCAGGTTCGCCAGGTCCCCGGGGTCGAGGTCGGCACCGGAGTGCCTGACCGTCATGCCCTCAGCCGTCTCGGCGTACCGGAGGCCGTCCGCCCCGGCCACCACCGTCGCGCCGTTGAGCTGGCCGCGCGGGTGGACGAGGGCGGCCGCCACCGGGGCGACCGACTCCGCCGCCATCAGCGCGGCGTACCGCTGGTCCATGCCGTGCGCGGTCATCTGGGTGGTCGCGTAGGGGAGCAGCACGTTGGTGTAGACGCCGCGCTTGGCGCCCTCGACCGCGACGGTCCTGGCCAGGGCGATGACGGCGCCCTTGCTCGCCGCGTACGCGGACGCGGCTGGCTCGCCGAACAGGCCCGCGGTCGATGACACCATGAGGATGCGGCCGTGGCCGGCCGCGCGCATGACCCGCGCCGCGGCCGAGGCGACGAGCACCGTGCCGAGCACGTTCACGTCGAGCACGAGACGGAAGTTGTCCGGTGTCGCCTTGTGGAACATCTGCGGCCGGCTGATCCCGGCGCTGGTGATGAGGATGCCGAGGCGGCCCCACTCGCTCAGTGCGAGCTCCACCATCGACTCCGCCGCGGCCGGGTCTTCGACGGCGCCGTGGTGCGCGACCGCGGTCCCGCCCGCGGCCTGGATCTCCGCGACCACGTGGTCGGCCGGGCCGCGCCCCTCGGCGTCCACCTCGCGGTTGCGGTTGTTGACGACGACGCGGACGCCCCGCCGCGCGAGGTCGAGGGCAAACGCACGGCCGAGGCCCTTGCCGCCGCCGGTGACGATGGCGACCTGGTCGCCCCATTCGCCCGTTGCCGGTGCGTGGTCCGTCACGAGATCGCCCCCCTTTCCTAGCTTCTCTGTTAGTTGTAGTGTAGGTGGTGCTGCGATGGCAAGCGTGAAGGGGAGTGGGTCGGATGGCTCAGCCGGACGTCTGGGTGCTCGGCGGCTACCAGTCGGACTTCGCGCGGAACCTGCACCGTGAGGGCATGGACTTCGCCGACCTGGCCAGGGAGGTGGTCGACGGGACGCTGGCGGCCTCGTCGGTCGACGCCGGGCAGGTCGGCGTGATCCACGTCGGCAACGCATTCGGCCAGCTGTTCGCCGGCCAGGGGCATCTCGGGGCGATGCCCGCCACCGTCCACCCGGGGCTATGGGGCGTCCCCGCCTCGCGGCACGAGGCCGCCTGCGCGTCGGGCAGCATCGCCGCGCTCGCGGCGATGGCCGACCTGCGGGCGGGCAACTACGACGCCGCCCTCGTCCTCGGCCTTGAGCTGGAGAAGACGGTAAGCGGCGACCAGGCCGCCAGGCACCTCGGGGCGGCCGCCTGGATCGGCCACGAGGGCGAGGACGCCGTCTTCATGTGGCCCTACATGTTCGACCAGGTGCTCGATGAGTACGACCGCCGCTACGGCGTCGACCAGGCCCACCTGACCAGGATCGCCGAGGTCAACCTCGGCAACGCCAGGCGTAACCCGAACGCGCAGACCCGCGGCTGGACCCTGCCGGAGCTCGGGCCGGGCGGCGACCCGGCGGCGAACCCCCCGGTCGAGGGCAGGATCAGGCGGTTCGACTGCAGCCAGGTCACCGACGGCGGCGCGGGCGTCGTGCTCGTCTCCGATGAGTTCCTCGCCAGGAACCCGGGGGCCCGGCCGATCGCGCGGATCGCGGGCTGGGGTCACCGCACCGTCGGCATCGGGCTCGGCCAGAAGCTTGAGCGCTCGGCCGGCCAGCCGTACGTGCTGCCGCACCTGCGCGAGGCGGTGCACGACGCGTTCGACCGCGCGCGGGTGACCCTTGACGACATCGGCGCCCTGGAGACGCACGACTGCTTCACGCCCAGCGAGTACCTCGCCATTGACCACATCGGCCTGACCGGGCCGGGCGAGTCGTGGAAGGCGATCGAGGACGGTGAGATCGAGATCGGCGGACGGCTGCCGGTCAACCCGAGCGGCGGCCTGATCGGCGGCGGGCACCCGGTCGGCGCCTCCGGCGTCCGCATGCTCCTCGACGCCAGCAAGCAGGTCAGCGGCACGGCCGGCGAGTACCAGGTGGAGGGGATCGACACGGCCGCCACCCTCAACTTCGGCGGGTCCACCGCGACCACCGTCAGCTTCGTGGTGACCGCGGGCTGACCGCCCGGCTAGCGCAGTACCGACGAGAGGAACCACCCGGTGAATGTCGAGCTGGTCGGCCGCATCCTGTCGACCCTGCCGGAGGACGACGACCACCCCTACCGGACCGGCCCGTGGCGCCCGCAGAGATGTGAGTGGAACGCCGACGACCTTGAGGTAGTCCAGGGCGAGATCCCGGCCGACCTCGACGGCGTCTACCTCCGCAACACCGAGAACCCGGTCCACCCGGCCAAGAAGTTCTACCACCCCTTCGACGGCGACGGGATGATCCACGTGGTCGGGTTCCGTGACGGCCGGGCGTTCTACCGCAACCGCTACGTCCGCACGGACGGCCTGCGGGCCGAGTTGGAATCGGGCGGAGCGCTGTGGGCGGGCATCTCCGAGCCGCCGCAGATCGCCGACCGGGACGGCTGGGGCGCGCGCACGCGGATGAAGGACGCCTCGAGCACCGACGTGGTGGTGCACCGCGGCGCCGCCCTGACCAGCTTCTACCAGTGCGGCGACCTGTACCGGCTCGACCCGTTCTCGCTGCGGGACCTCGGCAAGGAAAGCTGGAACGGGCACTTCCCGGCCGACTGGGGCGTGTCCGCGCATCCCAAGGTCGACGAGCGCACCGGCGAGCTGCTGTTCTTCAACTACAGCAAGGACGCGCCGTACATGAAGTACGGGGTCGTCGACGAGGCGGGCGACCTCGTGCACTACGTCGACGTCCCGCTGCCCGGCCCGCGGCTGCCGCACGACATGGCGTTCACCGAGAACTACGCCATACTCAACGACTTCCCGCTGTTCTGGGATGAGGCGCTGCTCGCGAAGAACATCCACGCGCCCAAGTTCCACCGCGACCTGCCGTCCCGCTTCGCGGTCATACCGCGCCGCGGCGGTACCGGGCAGATCCGCTGGTTCGAGGCCGAGCCGACCTACACCCTGCACTTCGTCAACGCCTACGAAGACGGCGATGAGATCATCCTCGACGGCTTCTTCCAGGGCGACCCCGAGCCCGGCGATGTCCCGGGCGGCGACAAGTGGGACCGGGCCTTCCGCTTCCTGGCCCTGGACCGGCTCCAGACCCGGCTGCACCGCTGGCGCCTGTCGCTGCGCACCGGCCTGGTGAAGGAGCAGCAGCTCACCGACTCCATCACCGAGTTCGGCATGCTGAACGGCCGGTACGCCGGCCGGGGCTACCGGTACGCCTACGCCGCCACGGGGAAGCCGGGCTGGTTCCTGTTCGACGGCCTGGTCCGCCATGACCTGAAGGACGGGACCGAGGAACGCTATACGTTCGCCGATGGCGTGTACGGCAGCGAGACCGCCATGGCGCCGCGGGTCGGCAGTGCCGACGAGGACGACGGCTACCTGGTCACGCTCACCACCGACATGAATGAGGACGCCTCCTACTGCCTGGTCTTCGACGCGGCCCGGGTCGCCGACGGGCCGGTCTGCCAGCTGCGCCTGCCCGAGCGCATCTCCAGTGGCACCCACTCGACGTGGGCGCCGGGCGCTGAGCTGCGCCGCTGGCACAGCGCAGAGAACGCGGCGTCGGCGATCGGGCTGTAACCGTCGCCCGTCGGCTATCCCTCCTTGTCGCGACCGGGTAACGGCCGGCCTCCAGAACGAGCGCGTGGCTTCGCGCGACGCTGCTTTGAAGGCAGCGACCAGGGTGGGAAGGCGCCTTCCGTGAGCTTCTCGGACACTAGGCCTGCCGACTAAAGCGGTCAAGTGAGCATGTCGCCACGCGCCAAAGGCGGAGGCAGGAACGCTATCCGCGACATGGAACTTTCATGCGTCTTCCTGGGCCGATGGCTGTATCGCGTGCCTATTTCTTGTTGCCGCCTGGCGCCGAGCTTACGCTCCGCCCCAGGGTGTGAAGGCTCTTTCCGGTCTGCTGATGGCGGGCACCACCGCCATCGCTTTCTCCACCGATCCCTCGAGGAGATCAGATGACCAAACGTCCAGTTCGTCCGCGGACGCTGGCCAGCGCCTTGGCCGCATCCGGCCTGCTGGTTGGCGCGCTGCTTGCCTCGGGCACCGCAGCGGCCGCCCCTTCTCATCCGGCCGGGGCCGCGCGGGCGTCAGCCAGTCAGGCGAATGCCGGGCCGCCTGCCGCCGCGCCGGTCACCAGCCCGGCACCGGGCCAGGTGTTCACCCCCGGTTCAAGCATCACGCTGTCGGCCGCTCCCCTCCTGGTTAGCGACGCCGTCAAGGACGGGCTGAGCAGCGCTCCGGTGACCGCCATCAAGTTCTATGCGAGCACCAGCCTGACCAGCAACGTGCTGGTGGGCGAGGCCACCTCGGCGCCCTGGACCGCGACGTGGAGCCACGTGCCAGCGGGGGACTACTCGGTGACCGCGGTGACCTACAACAAGCAGGGAAGCACGACCTCGGACCCGGTGGCCATCCAGGTCGTGAAGCCAAGCGTGCTGACCGCCCAGTCCTCGCTCATGATCACCAAGGGCCACAGCGCGTCGTTCGCCGTCAAGCTGTCCACGGCGCCGACCAGCCCGGTCACGGTGCACCTGAGTGACGCCGGCACCGGGACCACGGTGTCCACGGGCCAGGCGCTCACCTTCACGCCGTCGAACTGGAACCAGCCGCAGGCGGTCACCGTGGCCGCGGCGCAGGCCAAGGCCGGCAGCCACTCGACCGTCACCGCGTCAGCGGCCGGGCTAGGCAGCGCCTCGGTGGCGGTCACCGCCGCGCCGGCCGCTACCGGATATGACCAGTGGTTCCTCAACCTGTACAACCAGATGACGAACTCGGCCAACGGTTACTTCAGCCCGAAGGGCATCCCGTATCACTCGGTCGAGCAGCTCATCGTGGAGGCCCCGGACTACGGTCACGAGACCACCTCGGAGACCTTCAGCTACTGGCTGTGGCTGACGGCCGACTTCGGCCGGGTCAGCGGCGACTGGACCGCGTTCAACAACGCCTGGTCCGTCACGATGCAATACGACGTCCCGAACGCGGCCAACCAGCCCGGGTGCAGCGCCTACAACGCGTCCTCCCCGGCGACGTACGGGCCGGAAGCGGCGTCCCCGGCCAGCTACCCGGTGGCACTCAACTCCTCGGTCCCGGTCGGCTCTGACCCGCTGTCCGCCGAGCTGACCTCCGCCTACGGCAACTGCAACCTGGACACGCCCATGTGGATCATGGACACCGACAACCGCTACGGCTTCGGCCAGCAGGAAGACGGCACCTCCACGCCGAGCTACATCAACACCTTCCAGCGCGGCGCCGAGGAGTCGGTCTGGGACACGGTCGACCAGCCCGACTGGGACACCCTGTCGAAGGGCGAGAGCGGGTCCGGCTACCTCGCACTCTTCAACAACGGCGGCGGCAGCTTCGCCGCCCAGTACAAGTACACCGACGCGCCGGACGCCGACGCGCGCATGGTCCAGGCCGCGTACTGGGCCCTGCAGTACGCCACCACGCAGGGCAACCAGTCGCAGCTCGCCTCGACCCTGGCCAGCGCGGCCAAGCTCGGCGACTACGTGCGCTACTCGATGTATGACAAGTACTTCAAGCAGATCAGCGCCAACTGCAGCCAGGTCGGCTCGGTGGCCTGCCCGGCCGGCACGTCCAAGGCCAACGAGGAGACCTACCTGCTGTCCTGGTACTACGCCTTCGGCGGTTCGACCACCGGGGCCTGGTCCTGGCGGATCAGCGGCACCGAGATCCACGAGGGATACCAGAACCCGCTGGCGGCGTTCGCGCTGAGCAACACCACCAGCCTGATCCCGCTGTCCCCGTCGGCCAAGACCGACTGGGGGACCAGCCTGACCACGCAGCTCAACCTGATGCAGTGGCTGCAGTCAAGCGAGGGCGCGATCGCGGGCGGCGTCACCAACAACTGGGGTGGCAATTACGGCGACGCGGGCAAGCCGCCGTCCGGTGACCCCACCTTCGACGGCATGTACTACGACTTCGAGCCCGTCTACCACAACCCGCCGTCCAACCAGTGGTTCGGTTACCAGGCCTGGCCCATGGAGCGGGTCGCGGAGTACTACTACGTGACCGGCAACGCCCAGGCCAAGGCGGTCATGCAGAAGTGGGTGTCGTGGGCCGAGTCGGTCGTCACGGTCAACACCACCACCGGGGCGATCTGCGAGCCCGGCCAGCTCAACTGGAGCGGCCAGCCGGCCGCGAGCTTCACCACCGGCACCTCAAGCACGGCGCAGCCGCCGGCCAACCCGGGCCTGCACGTCACGGTGAGCGGAGGATGCTCGGGCGACATCGGCGTGGCCGCCTCGCTGGCCAAGGCGTACATGTACTACGCGGCCAAGTCCGGCGACACCACCGCGGAAACCGCCGCGCAGAACATCATCGACGTCATCCACCAGTTCTACGGCGACAGCCTCGGCTTCTCGGCGCCGGAGACCAGGACCGACTACAGCAACTTCACCACGGCCTTCAACACCACCAACTTCGAGGGCCTGTTCATACCGTCCGGCTGGACCGGGAGCTACCCCGGCCTCGGCAGCACCCCGATGACCTCCGCCGACAACACCTTCCTGTCCATCCGCCCGTGGTACACCAGCGTGGCGAACTACCCCGAGGTGCAGAACTACCTGAACGGCGGGGCCGCCCCGGTGTTCAACTACCACCGGTTCTGGGCCGAGGCCGACATCGCGACGGCGTTCGACTCGTTCGCCTTCCTGTTCCCGAACGTGTCCCCGCCGGCCAGCGCCACCCCCACGGTCACCGTCACCAACCCAGGCACCCAGACCGGCACCGTCGGCACCGCTGAGACCCTGCAGGTCCAGGCGTCCGACTCGGCCACCGGCAAGACCCTCACCTACAGTGCCACCGACCTCCCGTTCGGGCTAACCCTCAGCGCCTCAACCGGCGCGATCACCGGCACCCCCACCATGGCGGGCACTTACCTCACCACCCTGACCGCCAACGACGGCAGCGGGGCGTCCTCGGTCAACCTCAGCTGGACGATCAACCCGAAGGGCACCGGCAACGTCATCACGGTCACCCAGCCGGCCAGCCAGGCCGGCACCGTCGGCACCGCTATCACCGGCCTGCAGATCAAGGCGACGGACTCCGCCGCCGGGCAGACGCTCACCT
>CAZORE010000001.1:50158-78447 GCA_964581815.1 uncultured Streptosporangiaceae bacterium
GCACCGCCATCACCGGCCTGCAGATCAAGGCGACGGACTCCGCCGCCGGGCAGACCCTCACCTACAGCGCCACCCTGCCGGCCGGCCTGGCGATCAGCTCCTCCACCGGGCTGATCACCGGCACCCCGACCACGGCCGGGACCTCCAGCGTCACCGTGACCGTCACCGACACCACGGGCGCGGCGGGGACGACCACCTTCACCTGGGTAATCAACCCGGTAAGCATCGGCCTCGCGTGCCACGTCACTTACACCCTGAACAGTGCGTGGACCGCGTCACCCAACGGCTTCACCTCTCAGGTGACCATCGCCAACACCGGAACGACCACGATCAACTCGTGGTCGCTGACCTTCACCTGGCCGGGCGACGAGAAGATCACCGCCAACTTCAACGGTGGCTTCGCCCAGACCGGCGCGAACGCCACCCTCACCAACGCCAGCTACAACGGGACCATCGCGGCTGGCAGCAATATCACCGACGGCTTCCAGGGCACGTGGACCAGCAACCACGCCAACCCGACGTCGTTCGCGATCAACGGCACTGCCTGCACCTGACCGGGAGCCTGTTCCCCGGGCCGGGTCGGCCCCCAGCCCGGGGAACAGGGCCGGTTAACCGCCCGCCGGGGTCGTCCAGACCCCGGCGGGATTACCCGTGTCGTTAAGGGCAAGCCTTGTCGAAGGCAGCGCCGTCGTTCTGCATCGCGCTCATGCTCGGAAGCGGCGCCGCGCCGCTCTGCGACTCGACCAGGGCGGTGTAGTCATCAGCCAGGGCGGTCATCGCGTTGGCCACGGCTGGGTGCTTCTCTTGCCGCGCCGCGGCGTTGAGCGCCTGGGCGAAGTTCGTGAAGTCCTGGTCGATAGCGGACTCGCTGGACTGGTCCTTGCCCTGCCGTGCCTGCAAGGTCTGCTCGGCCTTGTGCGCGGCGGCGCAGGCCGGGTCGGGACCGGGCGGCCCGTAGAAGGACGCACTGGCGGCGGACGCCGCCGGTGAAGCGGCGGAGCTAGCGGATGCGGCTCCGGCGGTCGCGGTCGCGGCTGCGCAGCCGCCCACGGCGATGCCGATGGCTAGCACAGAAACGAAGGCGGGAATGGCGCTGACTGTGGGGCGCGTCATGGCCAAGGACGGTACGCCGGGCGCGACGGCCTGCCCAGCGCGGCGCGGCGCGGCCGCGGCCAAGCAGCGCGTTCGCTGGCGCGCGGATGAAAGTTACAGCGTGATCGCCAGCGTCTCTACGCCTGAGCCTTGCGGGACAGCCGTTCCGCCGCGGCCTGATTCGAAAGTGGCCAGCACGTCGTTGCCTCGCATCAGTTCAAGGGGAGCGACCGGTGAGCTCAGCCCCGTAACCCCGACATCTTAAGCGCTTGCTCAGTAAATCCGGCCGGCGCCGGGGACAGGGCCGGCCAGTTGTCCCGCGCGTGGCCCGGTTCATAACGTCGGTGCCTGCGGGCAGACTGTGAATCATGCGCGGGCCTGACGACGACCAGCCGGGGCGCGACCGACAGGAGACGCAGTGCAAGCCAAGATTTTCTTCATCACCCTGGCCGTAGACGACCTCGACCGGTCAGTCTCCTTCTACCGTGACGGCCTGGGCTGGCCGACCGAGGGCATCGTCGGACAGGAGTTCCACGACGAGGTCACCGGCGCCGACGGAACCATCGCGTTCTTCAAGCTCGACGGCGGCCTGCTGCTCGGCTTGTACGAACGGGCGAACCTCGCCAAGGACGCCGGCCTCCCAGCCGGTCCGCCCAGTTCCACCGAGTTCAGCCTGGGCGTCCCCGCCGGATCACAGGAGGAGGTCGACCGGCTGCTCCGGCAGGTCGAAGCCGCGGGAGGCACCTTGACCGCGCCCGCTCACCTGCGGCCGTTCGGCGTCTACTCCGGGTACTTCGCCGATCCCGATGGTCATCTCTTCGAGATCGCGTGGGACTCCAACGCGTGAAGCCAGTCAGGGGGCGGCGGCGCGAGCGGATGACCCGGCGGCGCGGATGAGCCCGCTGAGCGCCGCATAGCTCGCGCGCATATCCACGGACTCGTCGAGGAGCCATTGGAACTGCAGCCCGTCAAGCACGGCGATGAGCACGTTGGCCAGTGCTTCCGTATCGATGCCGGGAGCGAGAGCGTGCTGCTCCTGTGCGTCGCGCAGATTCTGAGTGAGGCAGGCTCGGACCTCGTCGTACCGGCGCACGAAGTACTCGTGCGCCGGGTGATCGGCTGCTACGGCCTCGCCGAGCAGCATAGAGAACAGCGCCACGACCTGCCGGTCGGATTCGTTGTGCGCGACGAGCGTGGCCAGGCCGTCGATTATCCCGATGCGCGGTGCGTCAGGCCCGGGCGAGGAGATGCTCGAGTCCGCAGAATCGCGACTGGCGAGCACCGCGAGTAGCAGCGCGTTCTTGGAACGGTAGTGATGCAACAGGCCGGGCTGGCTGAGCCCGGCCGCCTCGGCGATCGCGGCAAGCGACGTGCCACGGTAGCCCCGCGTGGCGAATAGCTCCCTGGCGGCGGTAAGAATTGCCGCCTTGCTCTCTTCGCCTCGGCTGCGGGTGACGTCGTAGGCCATCCGTGATCCCTGCCTTGAAGGTATCCCGAATTATCGCACGCCTCATCGCGGCCCGGGCGTCCCGCTGATCTCGCACTAAACCATTTAATGACCACGACCGAGTACCTTGACCAGATAGCGCGCGCTGACTCACAATACCGACACCGACCAACTACTCGGTAGGTCAGTAGCGGGCACCGCCGCCCACGGCCGGGGGAGACACAGACGTGTTGCTAGGAGTGTGACCCGTCCGGGATGAACCTCGAGGAACTCGGCCGCGCTCGGGACACCGCTGGGCAGGGCTTGTCCGGCAGGTACGGGAAGACGATCGGTATTGTCCGCGTGAAGCGGCCGGGCAGGTCTTATGACGATGCGAGCCCCCTCGGCGGCGACGATCCCCTGGACGGCGTGATCGCGCATGTCCGCGACGCCGGCTGGTCGCTGCTTATCACGTACTGGGACGTGGCTGACCCGGACATCTGCCAGGTGGACACGCTGCCGGACAGGGTGGACGGGATCTTGGCCGACGAGGGAGGCATCCCCGCCCCGCTCCTTGAGCGGCTGGCCGCCAGAGTGCCGGTCGTCATGATCGGGCGGGCTCCGGACGGGAGCGGTCATGACGGCCAGCCGCGCCGCCTGCTCGGCAGGCGGGCCTGTGCCCGCCTGATCGAGCGCATCGCGGCGCCGGGCCGGCCAGCCTCGGTTGAACTCGTGCCCGGCGAGCTTCCAGCTAAATGAGCTTGTCCACCCAGGTGCTGAGCTGGCGCAGGGTGCGGACCTCGGTGACGGAGTCGCAGTAGGGCCGGTACGCGCTCACCAGGGAATCGGTGGTGTCCCAGTCCGCCGCCGGCTCGGGGTTGAGCCAGTGCACGGCCCGCACCCGTCCGCGCAGCGCGCGCAGCAGGTCGGCCCGCTCGGGGCGGTAGTTGCCCCGGGCGTCGCCGCAGATGATCAGGACGCAATCGCGGGACAGGCCGCCCGCCTGCTCGTCGGTGAACTGGCGCAGCACGGCGCCGTAGTCGCTGTGCCCGTCGCCGCGCACTACCCCCGGGCGGGCGAGCAGCAGCCGGGTGTCGATCACTCCCGGGCTCGACTCGACGAGGTCGGTGACCTCGGCGACGCCGTCCGCGAAGACGAACGAGCGGAGCCGCGGCAGCTCCGCGTGCAGCGCGTGCAGCAGGGACAGGGTGAACTTCGCGAACTCGGCGACCGAGCCCGACACGTCGCAGAGCACGAGCAGCCGGGGGCGCGGGCGGCGGCGCCGGTGCCAGGCCGGGTCGATGGGCACCCCGCCGGTGGCGATCGCCCGGCGCATGGTCCGGCGCACGTCAAGCTTGCCTGCCTGGTTCCGTCGCCGCCTGCGGCGGGCCGTCGCCGCCAGCCGCCGGGCGAGCGGCTGCACGACGGCGCGCATGGCGGCAAGTTCCGCCGGGCCGGCCCGGAGGAACTCCTCGTCAAGCACCGATTCCCGCAGCTGGCGCAGCGACGTCTCGACTCCCTGAGATTCGGCGAGGCGGTCACGCAGCTGCGCGGCGATCTGCGCGCGCAGCTCCTGCATACGTGTTTCCTGCTCGAGGCCGGCCAGCCGCCGCTCAAGGCCGGGGCGCGGCGTGGCGTCGTCGAGCCGCATGGCCCGGTGCAGCAGCGTGCTCAGGTCGAGCTGGCGCAAGATCCGGTACTCGTAGTAGCGCTGCGAGCCGGCGGCCTGCCCGGTGCCCAGGCCGCCGTAGGCGCCGATCACCTCCGCGGCGAGCTCGCCCACGCCGGCCGCCGAGTCGCCGCGCAGCAGCGCGACCAGCCGCGCGAGCAGGTCAGGCGCCGCCGGCTCGCCGTCTTCCATCTCACCGGCCGCGTCGTCGCCGGCCGGTTCCCCAGCCGCGTGACCGTCGTCCCCGGTGGCGGCGAGCGCCGGGAACAGCAGGTCGAAGGCGGCCTGGAAGGTAACGATGTCCGCGGAGCGCTTGACGAGGGTGACCTGCAGCCGCCCGCGGAGCCGTTCCCGGTCAAGCAAGTCAGCGTCACTGATCGCGCGCAGCGCGTCGGCCACCTCAGACACGGACACGTCCACGCCCAGCCAGCGGAGCCTGCGGGCGAACTCGGTGACCGCCGCGGGAACGACCTCGGCGAGCGAGCTCACTGGGCCAGGCAGCTGGCTGGCGTTAGCATGACTGCTCATGGGTGGCAGCCTAAATGAGGCGGAACGTCCGGCACAGTCCCCGGTCACCGCGAGCCAGGCCCGGCCGGTAACGCTCAGCGTGGTCATCGACGGGCGCCTAGACGTCGCGCGCGCACGGCAGGTGGCCACTCTCACCGACCGGCTCGGCCTCGCCGGGATCTGGCTGCGGTACCCGTGGTGGCCGCTGAGCGGCGGCCGGATGAGCGAGCCCGACGTCGCCGCCCTCCTCACCGCGCTGGCCTCCGGCCTGCAGGTTCCGCTTGGACTCGTCGTGGACGCCGACGTCGCCGACGTCGCCGGCGTGGCCGGCGCAGACGGTGACTGGCTTGACCGCCTCGTTACGGCGGCCGGTTCCCCAGCCACCGGATCCCTGGCTGGCGGGCGCCCGGCTGGCCCGCGGATCGCCCTGGCCGGCTCGCCGCCCGCGGTCGCGCGGTTGCCTGGCCTGACCGGACGGCGGCCAGGCCAGGATGTCCCGTGGCTCGCCCTGCCCGCGGGAGCCGGAGCCGAAGCCGGGCCGGCCGCCGCCGTCTTCGTCCCCTGCGCACCCGGCCGGGACCTGGCGGGCGAGGTCTCCGCCGCCGCTTCGGCCGCGGGGGGACGGCCCGTGCTCGCGGAGGTGACCGTGTCCGTCGGCCGGACCGACGCCGAGGCCCGGGCCCGCGCGGACGCGGACGAGCTGTTCACCCTCGCCGGCCATCCCGCGGAGCAGGGGCTGTTCGGCACGCTCGAGGAGTGCCAGGCCGCCGCGGCGGCCCTCGCTCAGGCGGGCGCGACGGAACTGGTCTGCTACCTGCCGCTGGCCAGCGACCTGCCCGACGTGCTCGCGCAACTGCGGTCCATCGCCATCGGGGCGGGCGTGCTTCGGCCCGGCGAACCGCCCTCGGCCCCGCCGCCGCCGCCGGACGGCTGGGGCGGGCGCCGCCTCACCGCTTGACCAGCCCGCACCGGCCCCGTGAACGCTAACGGGTACGTGCGCAACCCGCGCGGCCCGCCGCGTGCGGAAACGCGGCACCGCAGGAATGTGCAGAACGACGCCGCTTTGGTGCAGGACTCTCCCATCTCACGCCGCGCACACTCGACCTAGTCCACCACCCGCACTCGTGCGGACCACCGACTAGGAGCTAGCCATGCCCTACGAGACTCGCCTCGGGTCCCTCGACAGCTACGAGAAGGGCGGCGTCGAAGTCATCGACGACGACCCGAAGAACTACGCCTTCTCCAACATCTTCGAGGTCGCGTCGCTGGCCAAGCCGTTCGAGCAGATCGCGGTGGGAAAGAACTTCGAATACGTCCTTGAGGCCGTCCGCGTGGAGGGAACGTCCGGCTGGCGGGCGGCCGCGCACGACCAGAGCGCGCTGGTCCTCGACGGCGAGGTGGAGTTCACGCTCAAGACCCTGCGCGACGGCCAGTCGCTGCCGGAAAGCGGTTCTGGCGGCGTGCCGGACGACGCGGCGCAGGCCCTGATGGGCCGGGTCGTGGCCCGGCGCGGGCACCTCACGTTGCTCCCCGCCGGACGCGCCTACCGCTACTCGTCGCCGGGGCCGGCGGTGCTGCTCATCCAGACCGTCGCGGGCCCGGACACGCAGTTCCGCTGGTCCGAAATCTGCCAGACCGCCTGACCGTCCGAACAGAAGGAATACCAATGACAGTCACGAACGCCGCGGTCACCGGCCAGGCAGGCGAGCCGAACGAATTCGGCTACCGGACCTTCACCCTCGGCCAGTTCCACTTCAGCAGGGACGAGTACTTCGCCTACGTTAACTGGCCCACCGGCCGTCACGTGATGAGCGTGGACGCCTTCCTTCGCGCCCTGCAGCGGGACGTGGCCTGGGAGTTCTTCTACGGAATCGTCAACTTCGACGGCGTGGTCGGCACCATGAACCACTACGGCACCGTCGACCTGTTCGCCGGCCGGTACAACGACGCCTACCGCCGGGCCGAGCTTGACCACATGGAGAACATCGAGACGCCGGTCATCAAGGACCTGTTCGCCGCCATGCTCTCCGACTGGACGAACGCGGAATTCGACCCGTTCGCCAGCCCGCAGGAGACCGGCTCCGCGTTCGGGCTCAAGCAGGGGAACAACGACGCCGCCATTACCCGCCACCGGGTCACCGCGCAGCGGATGGTGTCGCTGCCTGGCGATGAGCCGCTCCGCGACGACGCTAACGGCCACCCGGTGAACCGCATGTTCGCGGACGTGAGCCAGGAGGAGCCCGAGGTCCATGCCGAGCCGGGGTTCGAGGCGGAGGTCGGCTCGTTCAACCTGTTCGCCTACCTGTCCAGGTCCCCGGTGACCTGGAACCCGAGCGTGGTGAGCGTGTGCCGGGAGTCCCTGTACTGCCCGACCACCGAGGAGTACATCCTGCCGATCATCCACGGCAACGACCGGGCCGAGTGGTTCGTGCAGCTGTCGGATGAGATCATCTGGGATGTCGAGGACCGGGACACCGGCCGCAAGCGCGCCAAGGTCGTCATGAAGGCCGGCGACGTGGCCGCGATGCCGTCCGACATCCGGCACCAGGGCTACTCGCCGAAGCGGTCCATGCTCCTGGTCTGGGAGAACGCCAGCGGCACGATCCCGAAGCTGATCAGCAGCGGCCAGTTCCCCACCCAGCCGGTCGAGTTCTGACCACGCCCGGTGAGCAAGCGCTTCGGTGACACCACGACGCTCGGCGAGCGACTGCGAAGGGAAGCCGCGTACGTCACCGACGACCTGACCGCCGACGCGCTGTTCCTCGCCGACGGCCTGGACAAGCCGCTGCTCGTGGAAGGGCCGGCCGGGGTCGGCAAGACCGAGCTGGCGAAGGCCGCCGCGGCGCTGACCGGAGCCCGGCTGCTGCGGCTGCAGTGCTATGAGGGCCTGGACGAGGCCAAGGCGCTTTACGAATGGAACTACAAGAAGCAGCTCCTGCGGATACAGGCGGACGACGGGCATTCCTGGGACGAGACCGAGGCGAACATCTTCACCGAGGACTTCCTGCTCGAGCGGCCGCTGCTCGCCGCGATCCGGTCCGCGGACCCGGTGGTCCTGCTCATCGACGAGGTGGACCGGGTCGAGGTGGAGACCGAGGCCCTCCTGCTTGAGGTGCTGTCGGACTTCCAGGTGTCCATCCCCGAGCTCGGCACGGTGACCGCCCGCCAGGTGCCGCTCGTCATCCTCACGTCCAACGCGACCAGGGAGCTGTCCGAGGCACTCAAGCGCCGCTGCCTGTACCTGCACCTGGACTATCCCGACGCCGAACGGGAGCGGCAGATCATCGAGCTGCGCGTGCCTGACATCAGGCCGGCCCTCGCCGCGCAGGCCGCCCGCGTCGTGCACGCGATGCGCGGCCTTGACCTGCGCAAGCCGCCGAGCATCGCGGAGACCGTCGACTGGGCCCGCAGCCTCGTCATGCTCGGGGTGACCGAACTCGACTCCCCGGTCATCACCCGCACCCTCCCCGTGCTGCTCAAGAACCAGCCCGACCAGGAGCGCGCGGCCACCGAACTCGACCTGACCAGCGTGGTGCCCTAGGGCACCCGTATCCCGAGTAACAACCCCCCACAGCCGCAACGGAGCGGCCGTTATCAATATCTGGAGGCCCTAGTGAGCGACACCGAAGTTCCCTCTCCGCTTCCTCACATGCCGCTTGGCCGGCGGCGCTTCCTTCAGCTCACCGGGCTCACCGGGGCCGCCGCGGCCGCGACCCCGCTGCTCGCGGCCTGCGGCGGCGTCCAGGGAGCCAGCTCATCGTCCGGCGGCGGCAGCTCGGCCGGCGGCACGATCAAGATCGGCTACGTCACCCCCGAGACCGGGTCGCTGGCGCTGTTCGGCCAGGCCGACTCGTTCGTGATCGGCACGATGAACTCGTACTTCGCGAAGAACGGCATCACCGTCGCGGGCAAGAAGTACGGCGTGGATATCGTCCGCAAGGACAGCCAGTCGACGGACGCCCAGGCCGCCGCGGTCGCGAACCAGCTGATACTCAACGACAAGGTGAACCTCATCCTGGTCGCCGGCACCCCGGACACGACCAACCCGGTGGCCGACGCATGCGAGGCCAACGGCGTGCCGTGCGTCTCATCGGTCGCCCCGTGGCAGTCGTACTTCATCGGCCGGGGCGGCAAGCCCGGCGCCACCCGGGCCACCTCATCCAGCTTCAAGTGGACGTACCACTTCTTCTGGGGACTGGAAGACCTGGAGGCCGTCTACCTCGCCGAGTGGGCCGCGATCCCCACCAACAAGGTCATCGGCGGCCTGTGGCCGAACGACTCCGACGGCGACGCGTTCGCCGCCAAGGCGACCGGCATTCCGGCCGCCGTCGACCCGAAGGGCTACACGGTCGTCGACCCGGGGCGCTACCCGGACGGCACCACGGACTTCTCCGCGCAGATCACCGACTTCAAGTCGCACGACTGCCAGATCTTCGCGGGCGTGCCCATCCCGCCGGACTTCACCACGTTCTGGAAGCAGGCCGCACAGCAGGGCTACAAGCCCAAGATCGCCAACGTCGCCAAGGCGCTGCTGTTCCCCGCCTCGGTCAACGCGCTCGGTGACCTCGGGCAGAACCTGTCCACCGAGTGCTGGTGGTCGCCGAGCCACCCCTTCACAAGCTCACTGACCGGCCAGACGACCAAGCAGGTCGTCGACCAGTTCGAGAGCAGCACCAAGCAGCAGTGGACCCAGCCGATCGGCTTCGCGCACGCGCTGTTCGAGGTCGCGAACGCCGCGCTGAAGGCGAGCACGTCCCTCACGGCCGCGGACATCGCCGCCGCCCTGTCCACGCTGAAGGTCAGCACGATCGCCGGCCCGCTCGACTGGACGAGCGGCCCGGTGCCGAACGTTTCCAAGACGCCCCTTACCGGCGCACAATGGCGGCAAACGCCGGGCGGGCCCTACCAGTACGACCTCACCATCGTGGTCAATCCCGGTCACCCCGACATCCCGACCGGCGGTACGCCAGAGGCCCTGACCTGACCCCGGTACCGCCAGAGCAACCCTGGAAGACACCATGACCGCCCTGCTCGCCCTTGACGGGCTGCACAAGCGCTTCGGCGGCGTGACGGTCATCGACGGGCTGAGCACCGAACTCCACGAGGGGGAGGTGCTCGGCATCGTCGGGCCGAACGGCGCCGGCAAGACCACCCTGTTCAACCTCATCTCCGGCGAGCTCGCTCCGGATGCCGGCACGGTCACCTTCGACGGCCGGGACATCACCGCGGCCCGCGTGTCCACCCGGTGCCGGGCCGGCATCGGACGGACGCATCAGATGCCGCTGCCGTTCTCGGGCATGACGGTCTTCGAGAACGTCCTGGTGGGCGCGGCGCACGGCGCGGGGCGACGCAAGCGCGCCGCCTACGGCGCCTGCGAGCGGGTACTCGCGCTCACCGGCCTGGCCGGCCGGGCCAACACCGCCGCGGGAAACCTCGGCCTGCTCGACCGCAAGCGGCTGGAGATGGCCCGCGCGCTGGCGACGGAACCGCGGCTGCTGCTGCTCGACGAGGTCGCGGGCGGGCTCACCGACCCCGAGGTAGCCGAGCTGGTCGCTACCGTGCGAGCGGTACACAACGAGGGCGTGGCGATCATCTGGATCGAGCACATCGTGCACGCGCTCACCTCCGTGGTCGGCCGCCTGCTGTGCATCGCCGCGGGCCGCGTGCTCGCTGACGGCGACCCCGTGGCGGTCATGGCGAGCCCGCAGGTGCGCCAGGTCTACCTCGGCAACATCGACCTGCCCCCCGGCCCGGGCAATGCCAGCGGCGGTGCCGGCGAGGACACGCCATGATCCTTTCCGTCGAGGAGGCGAGCGCGCACTACGGCAAGTTCCAGGCGCTGTTCGGCATCGACCTGCGCGTTCCCGAGGGACAGACGGTGGCCGTCATCGGCGCCAACGGCGCCGGCAAGTCGACGCTGCTGAACATGATCGCCGGCCTGGTCAGCCCGAGCGACGGACGAGTCGTCTTCGAAGGCGCGGACCTGCGCGGCGTGCCCGCGTACGAGCGGCCCGCGCTCGGCATCGCCATGGTGCCCGAGGGCAGGAAGCTGTTCCCGAGCCTGACTGTCAGGGAGAACCTGCAGATCGGCGGCTACAAGGCCCGGCCGGGACCATGGAATCTCGACGCGGTCTACGAGCTGTTCCCCAACATCGCCCGTCACCAGGACCGGAAGTCCGGCAGCCTGTCTGGCGGCGAGGCCCAGGCGGTGGCGATCGGCCGGGCCCTGATGAGCAACCCGCGACTGCTGCTGCTCGACGAGGTCTCGCTCGGCCTCGCCCCCGTTGTCGTCAAGGCCCTGTACGCCGCGCTCGCCGACATCAAGGCGGGCGGCGTGACCGTACTGCTCGTTGAGCAGGACGTCAGCCAGGCGCTCGCCGTCGCCGACCATGTCTACTGCCTGCTCGAAGGGCGCGCCGTCCTTGACGGCGCCGCGGCCGGGCTCAGCATGGACCAGGTCACCTACGCATATTTCGGAGCGACGCGATGACCTGGGTGCACACGATCGTGCAGGGCATCTTGCTCGGCGGTTACTTCGCGCTGTTCGCGACCGGCCTGTCGCTGATGTTCGGCGTGATGCGCCTGGTCAACCTCGCGCACGGCAGCCTCGCCCTGGTCGCCGCCTTCTGCGCGGTGGCGCTCGTGAACGCCACCGGCATGAGCGCCTGGCTGACGCTGCTCATCGTGGTCCCCGCCGCGGCGGTCGTCGGCTACGTCCTGCAGCGCTGGCTGCTGAACGCCACGGTCGGGCGCGCCGAGGTGACGTCGGTCCTGGTGACGTTCGGGCTCGCGGTCATCATCTCGAACGTCCTGCTGCAGGTCTTCTCCGCGAACTCCCAGGGCCTGCAGGCAGGCTCGATCGGTACCGCGTCGGTCCACCTGTTCAGCAGCCTTTACGTCGGCTGGTTCGACGTGGTCACCTTCCTCGTCGCCGTCGCGGTCCTGAGCGGACTGCAGTTCATGATGTCTCGCACCACGACGGGACGGCTGATGCGGGCCAGCTCCGATGACCCGCGCACCGCCCTGCTGATGGGCGTGAACACCAAGCGGGTGTACGCCACCGCGACCGCGATCGCGGTCGCGACCGTCGCGCTCGCCGGGATCTTCTTCGGCATGCACACGCAGTTCTCCCCGACCTCCGGGAACGACTACCTCCTCTTCGGCTTCGAGACGGTCGTGATCGGCGGACTCGGCTCGATCTGGGGCACGCTGGCCGGCGGCATCGTGCTCGGCCTGGCGCAGACGATCGGCGCGCAGATCAACCCGGCCGACGGCGTCCTGGCCGGGCACCTCGTCTTCCTGGTGGTGCTGGTCCTCCGGCCCGAGGGCCTGTTCTCCCGGGGCGGCGCCGTAACGGCGTCCGGCCTGCTGCGCGCTGTGCGCGGCATTCCGCGCACTCTCGGCGGCTTCTCCCACGGCCTGTCCGCGGGCGCGCGATCCGCCCGGGCTAGTGCCGGCCGCGCTAGTGCCGCCCGCCTCCAGGCCCACCCCGGGGATGACGGCCCCGTCGTCCGGGTCCGCCGCCGTGGCCGTGGCTCGCTGCCCGGCGGCGTCGGCCTGCTGGCCGTCGTGGCGGTCCTGGCCGTGCTGCCCTACGGCGCGGGCCCGGGCGTCATCTTCAATCTCGTCAGCATGTTCGTCCTGATCATGCTCGCCAGCATGTGGAACCTGCTGGCGGGCTACGGCGGCATGATGTCCATCGGGCTGCAGGCGTTCTACGGCCTTGGCGGCTACACGCTGCTGTTCCTGACCGACCATGGCGTCAACGTGTGGACAGGGATACCGCTCGCCGCGCTGATCACCGGCGTGATCGCGGTGCCGGTCTCCTTCCTCGCCTTCCGGCTGCGCGGCGGCTACTTCGCGATCGGCACCTGGGTGATCGCCCAGGCGATCTACCTGATCGTCTCCCAGGACGGCGGCCTCGGCGGCGGCTCCGGCGCCTCGCTGACCACGCTGTCGGGCTACGACCCGGCCCAGCGGCAGGCGGATACCTACTGGGTGGCGCTGGCGATCGTCGTGCTCGCCATCGGCGGCGTCTTCGCGCTGCTGCGCAGCCGCCTCGGGCTTGGCCTGACCGCCATCAGGGACAGCGAGAGCGCGGCCGGCAGCCTCGGCGTGCGGGTCGGGTTCGCCAAGCGGGTTGCCTTCCTGATCGCCGCGCTCGGCTGCGGCGCGGCCGGCGCGCTCACCCTCGCCAACACGCTGTCGATCGCACCCGGCTCGGCCTTCGACGTCACGCTGACCGCCTACATGATCTTCTGCGTGCTCATTGGCGGCCTCGGCACGATCGAGGGACCGATCATCGGCGCGGTGATCTTCTTCGAGATCCAGTACCACTACTCCGCCAACGGCGTCTGGTACCTGGTGGCGCTCGGCGCGCTGGCCATCGTCATGGCGATCCGCCTGCCGCAGGGCATCTGGGGCCTGGTCACCGCGCGCACCCGGATCAGCCTCTTCCCCGTCGGCTACCAGCTGACCACGCCGAACCAGGAAACGCGGCGGAGCGAGCCGGCGAAGGAGCCAGCCGCCTCCGTTCGGGAAAACCCTCACTAACTCACGGCCTCTCGGCCCTGTGTCAGCTAGCCCGGTGCCGTCAACCCGCCGTGCCCAACCCGTGGCCTACCCGCCGCGGCGCACCGCGGCCGGGGTGACGCCTGACTGGGCCCGCAGCACCCGGGTCAGGTGCTCCTGGTGAGAGAACCCGCACCGGGCGGCCACCTCGGGTATCGGCATGGCGGTTGACCGCAGCAGCCGGTAGGCGGTCTCCGCCCGCAGCCGCATCAGGAACCGGTGCGGCGTCTCCCCGGTGCTCGCCTTGAACTGCCGGCTGAACTGGCTGACCGACAGCGACACGGCGGCGGCCAGGTCCACCAGCGGGACGGGCTCGGCCAGGCGCGCCTCCATCAGCTCGCGCGCGGCCGTGAGCTGGCGCGGGGTCAGGCCCGGCCGGTCGTCCGGCCAGGCGCAGGCCGGCCGCACCGAGTGGTAGCGCGCGAGCTGGGCCGCGAGCAGCACGGACAGGTGATCGACGTAGGTCCGGGCCGTCGGCTCCCAGGTCCGCAGCACGCCGTCGAGGCCGAGGACGATCTGCTCGATGAGGGGATCGGACCGCCCGAGTTCCTCCGCGAGCTCCACCCGGCCCGTGCCGTCCGCCGCCTCCTGCACCGCCTCGTCGGTCAGGTAGACGTGCGTGGTCCGCAGGTCACCGCCGAGCTCCACGGTCAGGTCATGCGCCGCCGGGTGCAGGAACAGCCCGCCGGGCAGCACGCGCCGCGGGATGCCGAGCCCGCCGTGCCCGCGCCGCACCGAGACCGGCCCGTCCAGGTGCAGGATCAGCTGATGCGTCCCGGCTGAGCAGAAGCTCGACCGGTAGGGCCGTTCCGCCTGGGTTGACACGTACAGCCGCTCCCAGCCCAGGCCGGCGCTTGTCCGCACGGGGTCGATCCAGGGCAGGCCCAGGATGCCATTGGTGTCCGCTAGCCCGAGCTCGGTCACCATGACCTCCCTCCGCACCGAGGATTGGGTTGCCGCGCATTATATTCCCGCAAACAGGAAGGAACACCCCATGGTGAGCGCGTCACGTACGTTCCGTATCGCGGTGATTCCCGGGGACGGCGTCGGCCGGGAGGTGGTAGCCGCCGGGCGGGAGGTGCTCGACGCGCTGGCCGCGGGCCGCGCCGGGACGTTCGCATTCGAGTGGCAGGAGTTCGGCTGGGGCTGCGGGTACTACGCGCGCACCGGCCGGATGATGGCCGAAGACGGCCTGGAGGTACTCAAGGAGTTCGACGCGATTTACTTCGGCGCGGTCGGCTGGCCCGGCGTGCCAGATCACGTCAGCCTGTGGGGCCTGCGCCTGGCCATCTGCCAGAACCTCGACCAGTGGGCGAACGTCCGTCCCGTGCACTTCCTGCCGGGCGTGCGGAGCCCGCTGCGCAAGGCCGACGACACCGAGCTCGGCTGGGTCGTCGTCCGCGAGAACAGCGAGGGTGAGTACGCCGGGGCGGGCGGCCGCAACTTCGCCGGACGCGGCCCGGGCGGCGAGGTCGCCGTGCAGACGGCGCTGTTCACCGAGGTGGGCTGCGAGCGCATCATGCGCTTCGCCTTCGACCTGGCCCGCACCCGCGCCCGGCGCAAGGTCTCCAGCGTCACCAAGAGCAACGCCCAGCAGTACGGCA
The DNA here is from genome assembly GCA_964581815.1 of uncultured Streptosporangiaceae bacterium. GTDB lineage: Bacteria > Actinomycetota > Actinomycetes > Streptosporangiales > Streptosporangiaceae > Trebonia. The sequence goes on from CAZORE010000001.1 coordinate 65,028, forward strand.
TGGTCTTGTGGGACGACACCTTCCGGCGCGTCGCCCGGGACTACCCCGACGTGGAGACGGAGAGCGTGCTAGTGGACGCGATGGCCGCGAAGTTCGTCCTGCGGCCCGAGGAGCTCTCGGTCGTCGTCGCCTCCAACCTGCACGCGGACATCCTGTCCGACCTCGGCAGCGCGCTGGCCGGCAGCCTCGGCCTGGCGGCCAGCGCCAACCTGAACCCGCAGCGGCGCTTCCCCAGCATGTTCGAGCCCGTGCACGGCTCCGCGCCGGACATCGCCGGGCAAGGACTGGCCAACCCGGTCGGTGCCGTCGGCAGCGCCGCCCTGATGCTCGAGCACCTCGGCCTGCCCGCCGAGGCGTCCCGGCTGCACGCGGCGATCGAGGCGGTCACCGGCGCCGGCGTCCTCACCCGCGACCTCGGCGGCACCGCCTCCACCCGAGACGTGACGAAGGCCCTGATCGACGCGCTGAACGTGCGCGCTTAGCCGGCCGGCGGATCCAAAAGACCCGCCTGATGAGGACCAAGGCTCCTGCCGCGCCGCTGTGCGGCCAGGTGTACTTGGGGCATGATGACCGGCGCGAAAATCATCCTGCACACTGAGATGGATGCCGCGTGCGTCGGGCTGGCCAGCCTGGCCGGCGCCAGCTGGATAATGAGCCTGCCGCAACGGCAGGCGGCATGGAACGGGCATCCCGCCGGGCGGGGACGGCCGGGTATGGCCGCTGACGGCAGAGCGGGGCTGATCGCGGTGACGTTCGGGGAAATGACCGCCCCCGCCGGAGACCACGTTGTCCTTCCGGTCGGGTGGGAACCGGTAGAGCCGGACGGCGAGTTCACCGTCCAGTTGACGGGCAGCATCGTCCTGGCCCCGGCCACCGAACAGGGGTGCAGTGCGCTTACCCTGTCCGGGGCCTGCCAGGTGCCGCCGGGTGCCCCGACCCCGGACGGCTGCGATCAGGTCAGGCTGGAACTCATCGAGGCAGCACGGGAGTTCATCACGAGCGTCGCCCGCGACATCACCCCCGGCGCGGGCAGCGGCTCCCTTGGCCAGTCCTGGGCATGGTGAACGCCCGCCCGGTGCTCCTCAGTCAGGGCGGCCAGGGCCAGGGGTGGTCACGGGCGCGAGCGGCTCAGCCCCGTGAGAGGGTTGAGTGGTGACTTCGGGGCAACAGGCCGGGACTCTGCTGTCGCTCAACGTGGGGCTGCCGCAGGACGTGACCTGGCACGGCAAGACGGTGCACACGGCGGTGTGGAAGAAGCCGGTCGCCGGGCCGCGGATGGCGCGGCGGCTCAATATCGACGGCGACGGGCAGGGTGACCTGGCCGGGCACGGCGGCGAGCAGCGGGCGGTGTTCGTCTACCAGGTCGAGTCCTACCGGTACTGGCGGCAAGAACTTGGCCGGGATGACTTCGTGTACGGGCAGTTCGGTGAGAACTTCACCGTGCAGGGCCTGGCCGACGACCAGGTGTGCATCGGTGACCGGTACCGGATCGGCGACGCGGTCTTCGAGGTGACCCAGCCGCGGGTCACCTGCTTCCGGGTCGGCATCCGGATGAACGATCCCCGGATGCCGGCGCTGCTGGTTTCCCGTCACCGGCCCGGGTTCTACTTCCGCGTGCTGACCGAGGGCGCGGTGGCGGCCGGCCAGGAGATCGTCAAGATCGCCGACGGCCCGGAGGGCATGACGGTCGCGGAGACGGACGCGCTGCTGTACCTGCCCGGGCATCCCCGGCAGCAACTGCTGCGCGCGCTGCGCATCCCGGCGCTCAGCGCCGGGTGGAAGGGCTCATTCAAGGAGATGCTCGACGAGGCCGGCCGCGGCAACGGCAACGCCGGCCTCACCGAAGCGGCCCCGCCCCCGGCCTGGCCCGGGTTCCGGCCGCTGGCCGTGACCGGGGTCGGCCAGGAGAGCGAGACGGTGATCTCGCTGCACCTGGCCGACCCCGGGGGCGGGAGCGTGCCGGCCGCCCGGCCCGGGCAGTTCCTGACGCTGCGCCTGCACCCCGACCCCGCCGGGCGGCCGCTACTGCGCAGCTACTCGCTGTCGGGACCCCCGGGTGCCCGCGACTACCGCGTCAGCGTCAAGCGAGAGGAGCACGGAGCCGCCAGCCAGTTCCTGCACACCCGGGTGCGGGCGGGCGACCTGCTCGAGGCGGCCGCCCCGCGCGGCACCTTCACCCTGCGCCCCGGTGCGGGACCCGTGCTGCTGATCAGCGCGGGCGTCGGCGCCACCCCCGTGCTCGCCATGCTGCACGCGCTGGCCGCCGCCCGGTCAGCCAGGGACATCTGGTGGCTGCACGGCGCGCGCCGCCGCGCCGACGAGCCGTTCGCCGCCGAATCCCGCGCCCTGCTGGCCACGCTGCCCGGCGCGCGCCGGCACGTCTGCTACAGCGACCCGGGCCCCGATGACGTCCTGGGTCGCGACTACGACACCGCGGGGCGCCTGTCGGCGCCGGTCCTGGCCGCCCTTGACCTGCCAAGCGACGCCGATGCCTACCTGTGCGGGCCCCCCGCCTTCATGGCGGACATATCCGCCGCCCTGGCCGCGTACGGCATCCAGGCCGCCCGCATCCGCACCGAGGTCTTCGGCGCCGGGCCCGCGATTACCCCGGGCATCGCGCCCGCGCCCGCCCGCCGGCCGCACCCGCCCGCTGGCCAGCCGGGGACCGGTCCCCTGGTCACGTTCGCCCGCAGCGACCTGAGCGCGCCCTGGGACGCTGGCTACGCCAGCCTGCTCGAGTTCGCCGAGGCCTGCGACGTGCCGGTGCGCTGGTCATGCCGCACCGGCGTGTGCCATACCTGCGAGACGGCGGTCATCTCAGGAAAGGTCGGCTACGACCCGGCCCCGGTCGACGACCCCGCCGACGGCAGCGCGCTCATCTGCTGCTCGCAGCCGGGCGAGGACCTCGTCCTCGACCTGTGAGCGGCCACGGCCCGCGATTCGGTCGCGGCTGAGCGGGGAACTGGTGCAACCAGGGGACGGGCCAGGGGGTCCTACGGTGGTAATGGCGCGCTTCGCGTGCGATCGTTTTCCCGACACGAAGAGAGGCGGTCTTCCGATGCGTCCTGACATCAGGCCTGGCGGCACCTTCCCCGACTACGCTCTCCCGGACCATGCCGGCACGGTGCGCAAGCTCAGCGAGCTGCAGGGCCGCGATCCGCTGATCCTCACCCTGGCGCGCGGCAACTACTGCCCCAAGGAGCACCAGCAGCACCTGGAGCTGGCGGCCAACTACCCGAAGATCGCGGTGGGCTACACCCAGGTCGCCACCATCGCCACCGACGACCACCACACGCTGCAAGAGTTCCGCGCGTCGGTGGGCGCCCAGTGGACGTTCCTGTCCGATCCCGGCCGGACCGTGCAGCAGGACCTGGACATCGCCGAGTACACCGACCCCGAGCACAACCCGATGATCCCGCACACGCTGGTGCTCAAGCCGGGCCTTGTCGTGCACAGCGTTTATAACGGCTACTGGTTCTGGGGCCGTCCGTCGTTCTACGACCTGTGGCGCGACCTGCGCGCCGTCACCAGCGAGATCCGTCCCGACTGGGACCTGAGCGCCCCGGGGCTGCGCGAAGCCTGGGACGCGGGCGACTACTCGCACTTCCACGGCTGGGACCAGCGGGCCGGCTCGGCCCCGACCTCGTACACCTGAGACTCCACCTGACGGTCAGCACGAAATCACGAAGGGGCCAGGCAATGCGGACGCCGGTGTGTGAGTTGCTCGGGATCGACCAGCCGGTCGTCCTGGCGCCGATAGCGGACGTGCCCGGGCTGACCGCGGCGGTCTCGAATGCCGGCGCGCTCGGCACGGTGGCGCTGACGTGGACGGCCGACGTCGCGGGCCTGGTTCGCGAGACCGCCGCGCTGACCGCGCGGCCGTTCGCCGGCAACCTGGTCCTGACCGGGGACATGCACGAGCGCCTTGACCAGGCGCTGGTGGCCGGGCTGCGGATCGTGCTGTTCTTCTGGGGCGATCCAGGCGGCTACGTCGAGCGGGTGCACGACGCCGGGGGGATCGTCATGCATACCGTCGGCAGCGCCGAGGAGGCCCGGCGGGCGGTCGGATCCGGCGTGGATGTCATCGTCGCGCAGGGCTGGGAGGCGGGCGGGCACGTTTGGGGCAAGGTCGCGACGCTGCCGCTGGTGCCCGCCGTGGTCGACGCGGTGGCGCCCGTGCCGGTGATCGCGGCCGGCGGGATCGGCGACGCGCGGGGCGTCGCGGCGGTGCTCGCGCTTGGCGCCCAGGCCGCGATGCTTGGCACGCGGTTCCTGCTGGCGCAGGAGATGCCGGTGCACGAGGACTACCGGCGCCGCCTGATCGCCGCGGCCGAGACCGACGCGGTCTGGTACCCCAACCTGTACGACGTCGGGTGGCCCGATTCCCCGCACCGCGCGCTCCGCAACTCAACCGCCAGGGCGTGGGAGGCCGCGGGCCGTCCGCCGGACGCGCAGCGGCCGGGGCAGGGCGACGTGATCGCGCACTTCGCCTCGGGTGAGGCGATCGTCCGCTACGAGCCGGCGCCGCCGATGACCGGGACCACCGGGGACATCGAGGCGCTCTCGCTGTGGGCCGGGCAGAGCGTCGCGCTGGCCAGGAATCCGCAGCCGGCGGCGGACATCGTCGCCGAGCTCACCTCCCGCCTGTAACCCGCTGCCGGCCGGCGTCCGGCTGATGCCGCACCGGCACCGCGAGGAACCGGTAAACGCTAGCCGCCCACCAGCTTGCGGGCCGCCGCCGCGATGTGGTCCGCGTCGATCCCGGCCCACGCGAGCAGTTCCGCGCCGGTCCCCGAGCCCGGCATCCCGTCGACCGCGAGGCGGATGAGCCGCAGGTGCTGCTGCCCGGCGCCGAGCAGCGCGTCCGCGACGGCCGAACCGAGCCCGCCTTCTGGGTGGTGGTCCTCCGCGACCACGATCCGCCCGCCGGTCGCCGTCACGGTTTCCGCCTGCTCGCCCGCGCTCATCAGCACGTCCCGGAGGCCGAGCAGCGCCCAGCCGGATCGCGAAGGTCAGCCGATGAGCTGCTGGCCGCCGTCGACGTCGTAGGTCGCGCCCGTGAGCGCCGTGTGGGTCATCAGCGTGACGGCGAACGCGGCGATGTCCGCCGGCCCGACGACCCGCCGGATCGGCAGCGTCGCCCGCAGCTCTTCCCGGCGGTGCTCAAGCTCATCGCCGAGCACGCGAGCCGCCAGCGGGGTGTCCACGAACCCGGCGGCGATCGTGTTGACCCGGACCGGGGCGAGCTCGAGCGCGGCGTTCGCCGTGATGGCGGGCAGCGCGGCGGCCATGATGGCGGCGATGACCTGGCCGCTGCCGGGGCGGCGGGAGTCGGTGTTGGTGAGGAAGGTCAGCGAGCCGCCGGGGCGGACCCGGCCGGCGCACTCCCGCGCGACGCGCAAGGACCCGAGCAGGTGCTGGTCGAGCACCCGGCGCGCCTGGTCGAAGTCCAGGGTAGCGATCGGCGCGTAGACCGGGCCGCCGCCGGTCACCATCACGTGGTCCACCGGCGCGGGCAGGCCAGCGAAGAAGAGCTCGAGCCTGGCGGGATCGTCCAGGTCGAGCGTCGCGACCGAGGCGCCGAGCTCATCACGCACGGCGTCGAGCCCTGCTTGGTTACGGCCGGTGATGATGAGCTTCGCCCCGGCCGCGTGCGCCTGCCGGGCCGTCTCAAGCCCCATGCCCGAGCTCCCGCCGATGATGACCACGATGCTGCCGGAAAGACCGCTCATGACGCTCCCTTCCTGATGGTGGTGCCCGCCCGGCCGGCCAGGATGGCGGCGGCATCGGTCAGCGCGCCGATCGCGGCCGGCTGGCCGGATGCCTTAACGAAACGGAGGCATGCTTCGACCTTCGGCCCCATCGATCCGGCCGGGAACGTCATGGCCGACAGCGCGTCGGCGCCGATGGCCCGGATTTGCCGCGCGGCCGGCGTGCCGTACCCGTCGATGACCGCCGGCACGTCGGTGAGCACGAGCAGGCGGTCGGCCTTGAGCGTGATCGCCAGCTCGGCCGCGGTCAGGTCCTTGTCTACCACCGCTTCCACGCCGGCCAGCGCACCGGCCCCCGACCGGGCCACCGGCACGCCGCCGCCCCCGCCGCAGACCACCAGCACGCCGGCGTCGGCCAGGGAGCGGATGGTCTCGATCTCCACCAGGCCCAGCGGCCTGGGTGAGGCGACCACGCGCCGCCAGCGGGGCCCGTCCGCCGCGATGGTCCATCCCAGGCGCGCGGCCAGTGCCCGCGCTTCATCCTCGCCGTAGCCGGCCCCGATGAACTTGGCCGGGTGGCCGAACGCGGGATCGGACGGGTCGACGACCGCCTGGCTCATGACGCAGGCCGCCGGCTGGTCGATGCCCGCGTTATGCAGCTCCTGGACCAGCCAGTACCCGATCATGCCCTGCGTCTGGGCGACAAGCACGTCGAGCGGGTACGGCCGGCTGAGGCTGAGGTCGGACTGGCTCTCCAGCGCGAGCACCCCCACCTGCGGCCCGTTGCCGTGGCAGAGCACGAGCTGATGACCGGCGGTCAGCGGGGCGAGGGCGGCCGCGGCCTGCCGGACGTGCCGCCGCTGGATCACGGCGTCCGGCGGCTCGCCCCGCTCGAGCAGGGCGTTTCCGCCGAGGGCCACTACGACGCGCATCGCCGGCCCGCGCTCACGGTCGGCCGCCCGTCGCCGCCTGGGCCGGGATCGTGGCGATCATGAGCGCCTTGATCGTGTGCATCCGGTTCTCCGCCTGGTCGAACACCACGGAGGCGGATGACTCGAAGACCTCGTCGGTGACCTCGAGCGCGTCAAGCCCGCGGCTGGCGTAGATCCGCCGGCCGATCTCGGTGTCGCGGTTGTGCAGGGCGGGCAGGCAGTGCAGGAAGTTGACTTCCGGGTTGCCGGTGGCCTTCAGCACGGCGGCGTTCACCTGGTAGGGCAGGAGCTGGTCGATCCGGGCGCCCCACTGGTCCTCCGGCTCGCCAAGGGACAGCCAGACGTCGGTGTAGAGGAAGTCGACGCCGGCCACGCCCGCGCTGACGTCATCGGTCACGGTGAGCCTGGCCCCCGACCCGGCGGCCAGGGCCGCGGCGGTGGCCCGCACCGCCGCCGCCGGCTGCAGCGCCGCCGGGGCGCAGATCCGGGCGTCCATGCCGAGTGTGGCCCCAGTCACGAGCAGCGAGTTCGCGGTGTTGTTGCGGCCGTCCCCGAGGTAGCAGAAGGACACCTCGGACAGCGGCTTGTCGCAGTGGTCGGTGATGGTCAGGATGTCGGCCAGCATCTGGGTCGGGTGCCAGGTGTCGGAGAGCCCGTTCCACACGGGAACCCCGGCGAACGCGCCGAGGACGTCGACGGATTCCTGGGCGAACCCGCGGTACTCGATGCCGTCGAACATGCGGCCGAGCACGCGGGCGGTGTCCTTCACCGACTCCTTGTGGCCAAGCTGGGATTCGCCCGGGCCGAGGTAGGTGACGTGGCCGCCCTCGTCGTACGCGGCGACCTCGAACGCGGACCGGGTCCGGGTGGAGGTCTTCTCGAAGATCAGCGCGACGTTGCGGCCGGCCAGCCGCCGCCCGGTCACCCCGCGGCGCTTGTCCGCCCGCAGCGACCTGGCCTGGCCAACCAGGAAGAGGAACTCTTTGTCGTTGAGGTCGGTCACCGTCAGCAGGCTGCGTCCTTGCAGGTCCATGGGATCCTCCCTAGGCCGGATCGCGCTCGATCGGGCAGGTCATGCAGCGGGGGCCGCCACGGCCGCGGCCGAGTTCGCTGCCGGGCACCTCGAGCACCTCGATGCCGTGCTTGCGCAGCATGGTGTTGGTGGCGACGTTGCGGTCGTAGCCGAGGATCACGCCGGGGGCGACGGCCAGGTAGTTGTTCCCGTCGTCCCACTGCTCGCGCTCGGCGGCGCGGATGTCCTCGTCGGTGACCAGGACGGTGACCGCGTCCACGCCGATCGCCGCCGCTATGGCGTCCCAGAGGCTGTGGTTGTGCGTGACCTTCAGCTCGGCGCCGGGCCGCTCTGCCCCGGTATCGGCGCTGGTGATGGTCCATGACCGCGGGTGCCGGTCGATGTAGGGGTACAGAACGAAGGTGGTGCGGTCGATCATCGTCATGACCGTGTCGAGGTGCATCATCGCGTGCGACTTGGGCAGCTCGATCGCGATGACGGTATGGGCCTGGCCGCTGTCGAACAGGGCGCGGGCGAGGATTTCCGCCGCCATCGGCGTGGTCCGCTCGCCCATGCCGATCAGCACGGCGCCGTGCCCGAGCACGTGCACGTCGCCGCCCTCTACGCTGGCCGGCAGGTGGCTCGTGTCGTCGTCGCCGTAGTAGGTGAGGAAGCCGGCGCCGGCGAACATCGGGTGGTAGTCGTACACGGCGCGGACGTGCAGGCTCTCTCGCTGCCTGGCGGGCTTGGCCATCGGGTTCATCGACACCCCGCCGTACACCCAGCAGGAGTTGTCCCGGGCGAACAGGTGGTTGGGCAGCGGGGGGAGCACGAAGTCGTCGGCCCGCAGCATGTCCCACTTCAGGCTCTTGGCCCGCAGCGGCCGCAGGTCGGCCTTGAGCACGCCGCCGACCAGGTACTCGGCGAGCCGCGGCCCGTCGAGGTCCGCGAACAGCTCGCGGAGCGGGCCGGCCAGCGTCGGGCCGAGGAGCTCGGGGGTGCACACCCGGTCGAGCACGAACTCCCGGCCTTCGTTCAGCTCAAGGGTCTCGGCCAGCAGCTGACCGAAGTAGTGCACCCGCACCCCGCGGTCGCGGAGGATCTCGGCGAACGCGTCGTGTTCTTCCTTGGCCTTGCTCGCCCACAGCACGTCGTCGAACAGCAGCTCCCCGATGTTCCGCGGGGTGAGCCGGGACAGCTCCACGCCCGGCCGGTGGATGATGGCCTGCCGTAGCTGGCCGACCTCTGACTGCACGTTGAAGGTCATGACGGTCTCTCCTGGTCCTCGGGGCCGGCCGCCGCGGCCGTCGCGGCGGCTACGGCGGTTGCGGTCGTGGCGGTGCTTGCGGTGGCGGGCGCCGGGTCCGCGGGCGCCGGGACCTGCCCGGTGCGCTCGCGGTGGGCCCGGACGAACGCGTAGAGGATGATCCCGGCCAGCACGACGACCATGGCCTGGTACACCGCCGAGTAGCCGGCGGCGAACGTGACCCACAGCGAGAACAGCGTGGCCGCGGCGGCGACCGACAGGTCCCTGGCCAGCAGCCAGCCCTGCACCGGCCGCCGCCGGGCCACCAGGAAGGTGAGCTGGGCGCACGCCGAGAACAGGTACGGGATGGCCACGGTGACCACGGTCAGGTCGACCAGTTCGGTGAACACCGTCAGCCCGGAGCTCGTGGTGTAGCGCCAGAGCATCAGCAGCGACGGCAGCAGCGCCGCGACCACGATGCCGAACCACGCGTTGCCCCGGCGGTCGGTCCAGCCGAACGGCCGCGGGAACAGGCCGTCGGCGGCCGGCGCGCGCGATACCTCGGCCGTGACCAGGGTCCAGCCGATGAGCGCGCCGAACCCGGAGGTCGCGGCGAGCGCGGCGACCAGCTTCCCGGCCCACGTGCCGTGCGGGAAGATCGCGTCGAAGGCGTTGACGAACGGCGCGCCGTTGTTCAGCAGCGCGTGCTGGCTGACCAGGCCCATGACCGCGGCTGACGCGGCCAGGTACACGATCGCGGCCGCCCCGGTGCCGAGCAGCGAGGCGCGGCCGACGTTGCGGCGCGGGTCCTTCACCCGCTTGGCGGTGATGGCCGCCGTTTCCACGCCGATGAACGAGAACAGCGCGACTCCGGCGGCGATACCGATCGCGGAGTACAGGCTGCCGCCCGAGGCGTTGAATGCGCCGAAGTTCGCCTTGCTGACGAAGAACCAGCCCACGACGGCGATGAACAGCAGCGGCAGGTACTTCAGCACCACGGTGAGGTTCTGCAGCCAGGCCGTCTGCCTGATCCCCGCCAGGTTCACCGCCGCCGGTACCCACAAGCCGATCAGGGCGATTCCCCAGTTGCCCAGGCCCGACGGGTTGATGCCGAACAAGGCATCCACGTAGAACACCCAGGTCGCGACGATGGCCGCGTTGCCCGCCCACGCCTGAACCCAGTAGCACCAGCCGGTCAGGTACCCGGCGAAGTCGCCGAACTCGTGCCGCGCGTACGCGTACAGCCCGCCGTCGGAGTTCGGTACCCGCCTGGTCAGCTGGCCGAACAAGACCGCGAGCACCATCGCGCCCACGGCGATCACCGCGAGCACGGCGAGGGAGACGGTGCCCGCGCCCGCGAGCACGGCCGGCATGGTGAACACCCCGGCCCCGATGACCGTGCCGATGACAAGGCTGGTGGCGGACGTCAGGCCGAGCACGCCCACGTTCTGCTCGTCCTTCGCCGTGGCCTGTTCCTGATCTCGGTGCCGCCCGCCCGGTGGGCGGGCGCTGACAGCGCTGGACATGGGGTTCCTCCTAGGGCGGCCTGCTCGTCCGCAGCGCATCGACGGTGGCTGCTGCCACCCACCGTCGCGTTACCGCGCGCCCCTTTGCGCCAGGGAGAGACCCTGGCCGGCCCCCTGGCCCCTGCGTTAGGCTGGCCGTACGAGACAGGGAGGCTGGCTATGACAATCCCGGCGTCGCAGGACCCCAGCCTCGGATTCGTCCCCGGCGATCACGTATGCGCCTTCTACAGCGGCAGCCGGAATGTGCTGGACGATATCGTCGTCGATTACATTACGAAAGGCCTGGAGGCCGGGAACAAGGTCTTTTGCATGGTCGACCAGCCGTCCGCGGTCCGCAGCAAAGTTCTTCCCCAGCTCATCGCGAAAGACGGCATGCTGAATGTCCTCACCGAGGACGAAGCGTACATGCCGGATGGCCATTTCTCTAAGGACGCGTTCATCGGCAATATGCAGGCCATGGTCATCGAGGCGTTCTCGCAAGGGTATGACGGCTTCCGTGGCGTCGGGGACGAGAGCTTCCTAATCAGGAACGGCGTTGACATCGCGGAATGGTTCGCCGCGGAATCGGAACTGAACAGGATCGTCCCCGACTACCCGCGGCTCTTTTTCTGCCTCTATGACCTTGACCTGTTTGACGGCGCCACGGTCATGCACGTGCTGCGGACGCATCCGCGGGTCTACGTCAATGGCATCCTGATCGGCAACCCGCATTACCAGGCCGAAGGGCTCACCGCATAGCCGCAAGGTCAGCTAGGCCGGAAGGTAAAGGGGATTCCTCTGCGTCGCCAGAGACGGGAGAGAGCGCCGCAGCGCGACATGCCCCAGTCAGATCAGGAAGGGTTGTTGTGTTGTGAAGGGTTGATAGCGTAATGGGTGTACGCTCCAAGTGCCTAACGGTGGCGGCGCAAAGATGACCGAAGCCACGGGATCGCCCGTGGCTTCCGTGTTGGTCGCGGGGACGGCTGCTACTTCAGCGCGTCGGTGAACCGCTGCCACGCGGCGGCGGGGATGCTCAGCGTAGTGCCGTCGCGGTCGGTGGTGTCCCTGACTGCGACGTTGCCGTCGCGGGTGGCTGTCTCTACGCAGTTGCCGCCGTTGCCGTCTGAGTAAGAGGACTTGCGCCAGCCTTCCATGTGCCTTCCAGCCTTTCCAGGAGCGCTGCGGACTCTGAGACCCGGTAGCACTCTCCCCGCAGGGTATCGAACCGCAGGGCAAGCCCCGCAACGATTTCCCGCTCGGTGTAGACGAACCCGCTGGCTGCGTGCTCGACCCAGGCGGCTTCGTCGGCCATGAGGAAGCCGCTAGCGTTGACGGGGTGGGCGATGGCGGGCAGGACCTGGATGGTGACGGTGGGCATGGCGGCGATCTCGAGCAGGCGGCGGAGCTGGTCGGTCATCACGGCGGGCGTTCCGACCTGCCGGTACAGGGACAGCTCATCGAGCAGGAACCACGCGGTTGGCGGGTCGGCGCGGCCCAGGACGCGCTGCTGCCGGTCTAGGCGGCTGGCCAGCCGGGCGGCGGCGGTCTCGCTGGTGATGTGCGGCTGCACGGCGATCAGGGAGCGCGCGTAGTCCTCGGTCTGCAGGAGGCCGGTCACGATCGACGGCGACCAGTCGCGCAGGCTGGCAGACCGGTCCTCGTACTCTGGCCATGACTTGAACGTGGCGGGGACCTCGGGCCAGTGCCGGGACTCTCCGTAGAACTCGGTGAACCAGCCCCGCCGGTCAGGGAAAGCCTCGTCGCAGCGGGCGGCCAGGTTCTCCGTCGGCGGCCGCTTCCCGCTCTCCACCCGGCCCAGGTGCGCGGCGTCCACGCCCATCCGCCGGGCCAGTTCCAGGACCGACCAGCCCCGCGCGAGCCGTTCCTTCTTCATCTGCCGGCCGAAGTAGCCTGCCGCGCTGTTTGCCTGACTGCCAGCCATACTGCCAAGTCTGCCATGACAGGGACACGGGCGGGAACTCACGGCAGCCTGATAAATACGGTCCGCTATCAGGATGCGGGCCCGTCCGCCGCCGGGTGCGACACGCCCGGTTCCTGAGTAGGCAGGAAAGGCCATGTCCACTGACGACGACTTCACCCGGCTAGATGATCCCGCGCTGCTGGCCGAACGGGGCCGCGTGCGCGACGAACTGCAGGCGCTGACCGAGCGGTACGAGGCGCTGAGCGCGGAGTTCACCCGGAGGGCGGCGGCGCAGTGGACGCGGTGACGGGGACGATCTCAAGCCTGCCGGCGTCGGCTGGGCGGATGCTGGCGGTGGAGATCCTGCTCGCGGATCCCGAGGCACTTGGTGACGACGTGCTGGAGTCGTGCCTGTACTTGCTGCGGGAGCGGCTGCGGGCAACGTGACGGCACGAGGCCTCGTGCGGGGCGGTTCTCTGCGATCGTTGCCGCTCGGGATGGCCCCGGCGGGTTGCGGTCCTGCCGGGGCGGCAGGCTCCGGGTCGCCGACCCGGAGCCTGCTTGTTTTCGACCGTCGGGCGGAGGGTCTTACAGGCCGACCTGGTTGGCGGCGTATTCGGCTTGCGCCTCGGTGAACCCGGAGCCGTAGCTCGACGTGAGCTGCTGGATCAGGCTGGCCCGGCTGAACCCGCCTATCTGCATGTAGCCCTTGGCGGCATCGACGGCCTGTGCGTCCCAGTCGGGGTGGACCTGGTTGATGGCGTATTCTGCCTGCGCCTCGGTGAACCCGTTGCCCGCACTGGACGTGAGCTGCTTGAGGAGTCCCTGCTCGCTGAAGCCCGTGCCGTCGCTGAGGTAGCTTTGGGCGGAATCAACGGCCTGCTGGTCCCAGTTCGGGTTGAGGTACTTGATCGCGACCTCGGCGTCAGACTTCGCGAACCCGTTGCCAGCACTTGACGTCAGCTGGTTCAGCAGGCTCTCGTAGCTGAACCCCGAACCCATGCTGAGGTAGCCTTGCGCAGCCTCGACGGCCTGCTGCTGCGCGGTCGTCATCGGCGGCCCAGCCGGGGCAGCGGCCGTGCTCGGAGCCGAG
>CAZORE010000001.1:78547-91391 GCA_964581815.1 uncultured Streptosporangiaceae bacterium
GGCTGCTGCTGGCCGACTGGCCCCTGCTGCTGGGGCCCGGTGCGCTGCTGGTGCGCGAACGGGTCGTACTGCTGTGGCTGCCGCGGCTCGTCTTGCCGCGAATGCCGAGCTGGCTGGCCGTAATCCCCTGGGTACGTCAATGCGTCTTGCCCCCAAACAACCGAAAGGCACCTGTTGCCTCCAGATGACTGACGTGGCGTACGCGCTACTGGAGCACAGGGTGATGCCGTTGACGCCGGAATGTTCTGATCGTGTTACAGAAAATCCCTTTCAGGAGGGAAAGTAAATCAATCGCCCGCCGCGCGGGAGGCTCCGGGGTTGCAGTCCCGCGGGGCGGCAGTCCCCGGGTCACTGACCCGGGGACTGCGTGTTGCTGGTCTTGGGGGAAGGCGGGAGGGGGGTTGTAGGGGGGAACATGGAAACCCGGGCGCTCGGGGTGCTTTTCCGGGGGGGCAGGGTTCCCCTGCGTTTTGAATTGCATCTTGACTTTGATTTTGGGTGGTGGAGTGCCTGGCACTACCCGGCCGCCTACGGCTGGGAGCCGGCGGGCATCGACAACGACTTCGCGGGAGACGCGCATCAGGTTCTCGCCGAGGCACTCACCGCGGTGAGCGCGGCGGAGCCGGGCGTGCCTGTGTTCCCGCTGGTGACCGAGGGATATCCGGCCGACGTGCTGCTGGACGCGGCGAAGGGCGCGGACCTGCTCGTCCTCGGCCACCGGGGGCGCGGCGCGGTCACGTCCGCGCTGATCGGCTCGGTCAGCCTGCATTGCGTGCTGCACGCGCACTGCCCCGTCCTGGTACTGCGGGAGCCGGAGTGACCGGCAGCGAACGTCACGTGCACGTGGCGGAGCAGGCTAACCGCATCCTCAGGGACGAGCGCGCGTGGGCGGCCTACGCGGCCTTCGCCGAGGCGCAGTTGCGCTGCGGCAGGATGCGGAACCTGCTCGCACGGGTGCGCAAGCTCGCCCGCCGCCTCATGACCGTGACGGTGACGCTCCTCTCGGTCGAGATCGCCCTCGGTGCCACGGCCAGCCCGCCGCCGTCAGCCGGCCCGGCCCGGTAGCACGTTCACCGCCATCCCAGAAATCTTGTGTTCGGACAATTACTCTCTGCTATCGTCGGCCGCGTTATTGCGAAGGAGCTTCCACGGTGCACACCAGCGATCCGTACGGCAAGGTTAACCAGGGCCGGCGCCGGTTCCTCGGCGTCGCGGCGGCGGGAGCCGCCGCCGCGACCGCACTGCCGTTGCTCGGCAGCGCCCGCGCCGCCCGCGCGGCCGGGCCGCCGGCCAGCCCGCAATTCGGCCCGGTGCGGCAGGTCACGGCAGGCGTGCTGAGCACCGGCTACGTCGAGGCCGGGCCGGCCAGCGGCCCGCCGGTGATCCTCATGCACGGATTCCCGTATGACATCCACAGCTACGTCCAGGTCGCACCGCTCTTGGCGGCCGAAGGGTACCGGGTGATCGTCCCGTACTTCCGCGGCTACGGCACGACGAGGTTCCTGTCGGCCGCCACGCCCCGCAACGTCGACCAGGCCGCGTTCGCGCTCGACATCCTCGCCCTGATGGATGCCCTCGGCATTCACCAGGCGATCCTGGCCGGATACGACTGGGGATCGCGGACCGGCGACATCATCGCCGCCCTGTGGCCGCAGCGCTGCAAGGCACTGGTGTCGGTCAGCGGCTACCTCATCACCAACCTGGCCGCCAACGCCAAGCCGCTGCCGCCGGCGGCGGAGAACGACTGGTGGTACCAGTACTACTTCTGCACCGAGCGCGGCGTGCTCGGCCTCACCGAGTACCGCTACGAGTTCGGCGAGTTCGTCTGGAAGTTCAACTCACCGACCTGGAACTTCACGACCGCGACGTATGGCCAGACCGCGGCCGCGTTCGACAACCCCGACTATGTCCCCATCGTCATCGGCAACTACCGGTGGCGCCTTGGCCTGGACCCGGCGGAGCCCGAGTACGCGGCCATCGAGCAGCGCCTGCAGCGGGCCCCGGACATCGCGGTGCCCGCCATCACCATCGACGGGAAGTACGACCCGTTCACGGTGGCGGGGAACGGGTCGGCCTACCGGGCTAAGTTCACCGGCAAGTACGACCACCGGGTCCTCGACGTCGGCCACAACGTGCCGCAGGAGGACCCGCGCGGCTTCGCCCAGGCCGTCATCGACGCCGGCCACCTCTGACCGCACCTCGCGGGGGCCGCGAGCGGCCCTGGTCAGCCGCACGGGACCGCGTCGAGACCGCGCAGCGCGTGGTGGAGCTGCCTGCGCGAGGTGATGTCCAGCTTCGCGAACACCTTGCGCAGGTGCCATTCGACCGTGCGGGGACTGAGGAAGAGCTCGGCGCCGATCTGCGTGTTGGTCTGGCCGTCCCGTGCGCGCACCGCGATCTGCGTCTCCTGCGCGGTCAGGTCCCGGCTGGCCGCCGGCGTGCGCTTGCGCACGCTCTCACCGGTGGCGAGCAGCTCGCGGCGCGCGCGCTCCGCGAAGGCGTCCGCGCCGATCGCGCCGAGCATCTCGTGGGCCCGGCGGAGCTGCTCGCGGGCGTCGACCCGGCGGTTCTCGCGGCGCAGCCACTCGCCGTACAGCAGGTGCGCGCGGGCCAGGTCGACACGGGCCCGTGACCGGCCCAGGTGCCCGATGGCTGCCTGGTACCGCTCCTCGGCGGCGGGGCCGTCACTGAGCAGCGCGAGCGACCGCGCCCGGACGCCCAGTGCCCAGTCAGTGCCCGTGGCGGTGGCGGACAGGGACAGGCCGTGCATGGCCGCGGCGGCCCGGCCGGGCTGCCCTGACCGGGCCGCCGCCTCGGTCAGTTCGGCCGCGGCCCAGCCGGCCAGCGGTGCGGAGCCCGCGTACGTAACGGCGTCCTCGGCCGCCGCGAGTGCCGTTTCGTACTGGCCCAGGCCGTTGTGCAGGACCGCGCTTGCCCATTTCGCGGCGGCGACCCCGAGCCCTTCCGCGCGTAGCCCCGCGTCCCGCGCCGCGCTGTCGATCATCCCGAGCGCCAGGTCCCGGTCACCCCGCAATGCCGCTACGCCGAGGGCTCCCTGCAGTGACGGCCTGGTTCCCGTGGCCTCGGCGGCCACCCGTGCCTCCGCCGCCAGCGCCTGCGCCGGGCCAAGCTCGCCGCCTAGCACGTGGCGGCAGGCAAGCGCATCGAGGGCCAGCGGCAGGTCGCCGAGTGCGCCCGTGTCGCGGGCCAGCGACGCGCTCCGGCTGGACAGGCGGTCGAATGCCGCGTCATCCCAGAGGTACAGCGCGACGGCGCGCGCAAGCGGCAGCCAGCGAAGCTCCTCCGCGGCGGCCATATCGTGGCCAGCGCCGTTCAGTGCCTGCCGCAGGATCGCGGCTCCCGCCGCGCGTTCCCCGGTGAAGTAGACCGCCAGGCCGTCAAGCAGGAGGTTGGCCGGGCCGGCGGAGCCGGCGGCCGCGGCGGCCGCCGCGGCGCTCGCTACGTCCGCCACGGTTCCGCCGGGAGCCGCCAGCCCGCCGGCGTACGCCACGGCGCGGAACGCGTCGAGGCACGCCCCGCGGAGGGCAGGGGCATCGGAGCCGTCCAGCCGCCGGGCCGCGTCGAGCAGTTGCCGCGGTACATCGCCGTTCCGGCTCCGGGTGAAGGCGAGCCGGGCCCGGATGAGACTGGCCCGGGCCTGCCAGCGGTCGTCGGGCATTTCCCCGTCCGTCAGGTCAAGCATCCTGACCGCGCCGTCGGGCTCGCCCGCGTGCAGCATGGCCGCCGCGGCGGCCAGCGCCCGGCGTGACCGCTGGTGAGCGTCTGCCGTTAGCAGCACGGCACTCTCAAGGAACGCCGCGAGGGCGGGAAGGCCGCCGCGGGCCTGCGCCTGCACCGCGGTCCGCTCCAGTTCGGCCGCCACGTCCTCGTTGGGCCCGAGGGTGGCCTTGCCCCGGTGCCAGGCCCGGCGGTCCTCATCGCCCGGCTGCACGGTGGCTCGCGCCAGCGCGTCATGCGCGGCTCGCCGGTCGCGCTGCGGGGCGGCCTGGTAGGCGGCCCAGCGCACCGTCGGCTGCCGGAAGACAACCCGCCCGCCGAACGTGAGCAGGTCAGTCTCGGCCGCCGGGTAAACCGCCTCCGGCGGGATTCCCAGCTTCCCCGCTGCCCGCAGTACGAGCACCGGGTCGCCCGTCGGGTCAGCCGCCGCCAGCAGCAGCAGCAAGCGCGTTTGCGGCGGCAGGTCGGCTATCTGCCGGCCGACAGGACCAGGGATCTGGCCCGGCGGCGCGTCCGGCAGCCCGAAGCCGCCGGCGAACCGCACCGGCGGCAGGTCCCGGAGCAGGCCTGCCAGCGCCTGCGGGTTCCCGTGCGCCTCGGCCACGATCTGGTCCCGTACCCGCCCGTCCAGCGGCCCGCGCGCGGCGGATGCCAGCAGGTCCCTGGCATCGGTGTCCGGCAGCCCGCCGAGTTCCAGCTGCGGCAGCCCGGTCAGGTCCGCCCATGGCTGGCGGGTGGCCACGATGATCAGGGCGGACTCGGCCGACACCCGTCGGGCGGCGAACGCCAGCGCCTGCTGCGATACCCGGTCCAGCCAGTGAGCGTCATCGATCACGCATACGAGCGGCTCCTCGGCCGCCGCCTCGGCGAGCAGGCCGTGCAGCCCGAGCCCGAGCATGAAGCGATCCGGTGCCGTCCCTGTCCGGAGTCCGAATGCGATCTCAAGCGCGGCCCGCTGCGGGTCAGGCAGCTTGCCGAGCAGTCCCGACAGGGGGCCGTGGAGCTGGCACAACCCGGCGTACGCCAGGTCGGTCTCGGATTCCGCCCCCGCGGTCCTGACCACCCGCAGTCCCGTAGCCAGCCCGGCGGCATAGTCAAGCAGGGCCGTCTTACCCGAGCCCGGCTCGCCGGGCACGACAAGGACCGCGCCGTGCCCGCGCCGCACTCCCTCGACCAGGTCGGCGATGAGCCCGCACTCGGCTTGCCGCCCGTACAGCCTTGCGGGGTATTCCTTGTTCGCGATCATGACTACGAGCCTGCCGGGGCAGGCCCGGCCGGCCAATCGAGCGCCCCTCAGTCCGCGGCTATGGGTGTCCCGCCCCGGGGCTCGGGATAACCCCACGGTCCCCGGCGGCGGCGCCGAGATTGTGGGGTTGACCCGATTGCCTCGCCGCTGACGAACGGACAAGCTTGGCCCGTGGTCCGCACAGCCCTCATCGTCGACGACAGCCCGGAGTTCCGCGAGGCCGCCGTCGCTCTGCTCGCCGAGCGCGGCTTCGATGTGCTGACCACGGCCGCCGACGCGAGTCAGGCACTCGACGTCGCGGCCGGCGCGTGCCCCGACGGGATCCTCGTCGACATCGGGCTTCCCGGCGTGGACGGTTTCGCGGCGGCAGCGTCGCTCGCCGCCGCGTGCCCGGCGGCCAGGATCGTGCTGACCTCAGCGACTTTCGCCCACGTGCCGCCGGAAGCCCTCAGGAAGTGCGCGGCGGTCGCGTTCGTGCCCAAGGAGGAACTGGCCGATGCCGATCTCGAGCGGCTCTTCAGGCCTGAAGGTACTTGAGTACGGCGAGGACCCGGCGGTGCACCTCAGGCGCCTGGCGCAGTCCTAGCTTGTCGAAGATGCTGGTCACGTGCCGCTCGACGGCGGCCACCGTGACCACGAGCTCGCTCGCGATGCCGCCGTTGGAGCGCCCTTCCGCGATGAGCCCGAGCACCTCGCGCTCCCGGGGCGTCAGGTTGTCGAGCGGTCCCGCTTCCCGTTTGCGGCCAACGAGGCGCGCCACCACGTCGGGATCGAGCACCGACCCGCCGTCCGCGACGCGCCGGACCGCGTCGACGAAGGCGCGCAGGTCACCGATCTTCTCTTTCAGCAGGTAACCGACGCCTTGCGCGCCGTCGGCGACCAGGGCGAGGGCGTACGCGTCCTCAAGGAACTGGGACAGGACAAGCACGCCCGTGCCGGGCCGCGCGGCCCGGATGGCCAGCGCGGCCCGCAGCCCGTCATCGCCGTGATCGGGCGGCATCTGGATGTCCGCGACAACGACGTCCGGGCGGTAGGCCTCGGCCATCTGCAGCAGGGTGCGCGCGTCGCCCGCCGCTCCCACCACCTCGAATCCGCCCTCGTCGAGGACCCGCAGGATCCCTTCCCTGACCAAGGGCGAGTCCTCGCCGACGACGACGCGAATCTGCCGCGCTGTACTCACGGCCCTCCTTCCGGTTGTCCTGAACGTTGGTTAGGGAATGACGAGAGCGGGATCACGGCCCGCAGCACCGTCCCGCCGGCCGCCGGGCTGACCAGGTCCATCGTCCCGTTCAGCGCCCCGATACGGTCCCGCAGGCCAACGAGGCCGCTGGACTCCGACCGCGGCACGGCACCGCCAACCCCGTCGTCGCGGATCTCGACGGTGCACTGGTCCGCGTCCAGCTCGACCCGCACCCGGGCGGACGTCGCGCGGGCGTGCTTGGCCACGTTGGTGAGCGCTTCTGAGCAGAAGAAGTAGACGCTCACCTCGACCGGACCCGGCAGTCTCCGGGCGGGCACGTCAACCTGGACCGGGATGGGCAGCCGGTCGGCGAGCGCCCGGACCGCGGCGGCGAGGCCGTGCTGGGTGAGGGTCGCGGGGAGAATGCCCGCGGCGATCTCGCGCAGCTCCTGGACGGCGCCCCGGGCGTCCCTGATCGCCAGGCCGAGCAGTTCCCGCGCCCGCTGCGGCGCGGAGTCCCACTTCTGCTCGGCGAGCTGCAGGTTGATGAGCGTGGCCACCAGCCGCTGCTGCGCGCCGTCGTGCAGGTCACGGGTAACCCGCTGGCGCGCGACGTCAGACGCGGTGACCAGGCGCGCGCGTGAGGCCATCAGCTCTCGCTGCGCGTCCAGGCGCTCGGTGATGTCCCGCACGTAGCCGGTGAACGCGAGCTCCCCGGGCAGCCCGGTGCGGGTGACGGTTATCTCGGCGGGAAACTCGCTTCCGTCCGCGCGCATGGCCGCCACCTCGATCCGCCGGTCCAGGATGCGCGACTCCATGGTCGCGAGGTAGCGCGCCAGCCCCTGCCGGTGAGCCTCCCGCAGCGACGGCGGCACGATCACCTCGGCCAGCTCCCGGCCGATCGCCTCCTCCGCGCGGTAGCCGAAGGTCCGCTCGAACGAGCTGTTCACGTAGGTGATCCTGGCGCTGCCGTCCATGCTGATCACCGCGTCGAGCGCGGCTTCAAGCACGGCGCGCTGCCGGGCCTCGCTGGTGGCGAGCCCCACCGCGCGCGCCTGGGCGAGGTCGCGTTCCCGGTCGGCCGCGGCGCGCAGCCCCGCTTCCGCGAGCAGCTCGTGGTTGGCGATGACCGTGCCGCACATCTGCGCGAGCACGGACAAGAGGAAGGCCTCCTCCTCCAGCGGGTCTTCCTGGCCCACGGTGACCAGGAAGAGCGGCTCGCGTCCGAGCGGGGGAGTGACCGGGAACGCCCAGCAGGAGCCGAACCCCTCGACGTCCAGCCGGGCGGCCCCGGCGAGCCGGGCCAGGACGTCACGGGCGCCTGCCGGGGCCTGCTGGTAGTAGTCACCGGAGGCACTGGGATGCCAGGCCATGGCCGTGTGCCCCGGCGCGACCGACGGGACCGCGGTCGTCACGAGGCGTACGGCCTGGGCGGGCGAGGACGCCTGGGCGAGTACTAGCGACAGGCCGAAGACGGCGTTGATGGACGACAGCCGCGCTGCTGCGCCCAGCTCCGCGCTATCCGAACTGGGCAAGGTTGAGGTTTCGTACTCGCAGAGCCACGGTTTACCTCCCGGGCGTGTACTTCTGCATCATCTCTCAGCGGCGAAGCCTGGGGCAAGGTCATTGACGCAGCCTTAACCGGCGCCAGATCACCGACTCCCACGGCTCGAGCATCAGGTCCGGCGGATGCCGAAGCGGCGCCCGGCCGGGGTGGCTGCTCAGGACCACGGCCGCGTCCCGCCAGCTGGCGTCAAGCGGCAGGACGGCACTGACCGGGTCGGCGGAGAGGTTGGCCGCGACCAGCAACGCGGCGTCGCGGCCGCGGCGCGTGAAGGCCCAGATCGCCGGGTGCTCGGCGAGCAGCAGCTCGAACTCCCCGTCGGTTACCACGGGATCGGCGTGCCGCAGGGCGATGAGCTGCCGGTAATGCTCGAACACCGACCCGTCGCGGCCGACCTGCGCGGCCGCGTTGACCACGGCGTGATCGGGGTTGACGGCGATCCACGGGATGCCGCTGGTGAACCCGGCGTTGGGGGAGTCGTCCCACTGCACCGGGGTGCGGCCCTGGTCCCGGCTCCTGCGGGCCATGGCAAGCAGCAGCGCCGCGAGGTTGTCACCGCGCGCGGCCGCCTCGGCGTAGAACCTGAGCGTCTGGATGTCACGGAAATCCGTGATCGCGGTGAAGGGCGCGTTGGCCATCCCAAGCTCGTCGCCCTGGTATACGTACGGGGTGCCCTGGTGCAGGTGCAGGACGGTAGCCAGGGTCTTGGCCGAGGCCACCCGGTGCGCGCCGTCGTCGCCGAACCGCGACAGGGAGCGCGGCTGGTCGTGGTTGCCGAAGTACAGCGAATTCCAGCCCTGCCCGGCCAGGCCGGCCTGCCAGGCGGACATCGACCGCTTCAGTTCGGCGAGCGGCAGCGGTCGCGGGTCGAACTTGTTCGCGCCCTGATCCAGCTGAACATGCTCGAACTGGAAGACCATGTCAACTTCGTGCCGCTGCGGGGCGGTGAACAGGACCGCCTGCGGAACGGTGACCCCGGGCATCTCACCCACGGTGAGCACGTGGGCCGGGCGCCCCGCGAATACCTCGCGGTACATCTCCTGCAGGAACTCGTGGTTGCGTGGGCCGCAGGTGAAGTACTGGTCGCCTGGCCCGTAGGGCAAGCCGGGCCGAGGCCGCGTGTCCGGCAGGGACGTGTCCTTGCTGATCATGTTGATCACGTCCATCCGGAAGCCGTCCACGCCGCGGTCGAGCCACCACCGCATCATGGCGTAGACGGCCTGGCGGACTTCGGGGTTCTCCCAGTTCAGGTCGGGCTGCTTGCGGGAGAAGATATGCAGGTAATACTGGCCGGTGGCCTCGTCCCAGGTCCAGGTCGGCCCGGAGAAGTGCGACTCCCAGTTGGTCGGCTCCGCGCCCGGCGTGCCGGGTACGGTGCCCGGGCGCGGGTCACGCCACCAGTACCAGTCCCGCTTGGGGTTGTCGCGGCTTGACCGTGACTCGGCGAACCACGGGTGCTCGTCGGAGGTGTGGTTGACGACCAGGTCCATGACTAGCCGCATGTCGCGGGCATGGAGCTCGGCGATCACCTCGTCCAGGTCGGCCAGCGTGCCGAACAGCGGGTCGATGTCCTGGTAGTCGCTGATGTCGTAGCCGTTGTCATCCATCGGCGAGCGGTAAACCGGGGACAGCCAGATCACGTCCACGCCGAGGCGCCGCAGGTAATCCAGGCGTCCGAGTAGGCCCCGCAGGTCCCCGACGCCGTCTCCGTCAGCATCGGCGAAGCTCCGCGGATAGACCTGGTAGACCACCCAGCGCCGCCACCGGCCGTCGCCCTCCGCGGCGGAAGGCCTCCCTGCCTCACTCACCAGCATCCCCCGCCTAGGTCAGCGTGCCTGCCCTGGGACGGCGCGCGGCGAGCCGGCGCCGCCATACCTGACACCACCAGCATGGCTGTCCCGGCGCGACATCCGCGACGGTTTGACCCGTATTTACCGCGGCCGGACAGAAATTCCGGTCAGGGCCGTGAGCCGCCGGGCAAAGGCCGGCCCCGACGTCAGCCACGGATGCCCGGGATGTGCGCCTGCCGTGCCCGCGTGCACCCAGCCGGCCACCTCGGTCAGCGCGCGCAGGCTGACGACGGCCTGGTACCAGCGCAGTTCGCTGGGCTCGACCGTGGTCGCCGCCTGGCGCTGGTACCCGCGGACGAAACGCCGGGCCAGCACCCGGCCGAACTCCCGCAGCAACGGCCGCTGCCAGGCCGGCACTTGCATTGGCGGCTCGCGCAGCAGCAGCGTGGTGTACCCGACGTCGTACGCTCGCGGCGCAAGCAGCGCGTTGCTCCAGTCGAGCAGGGTCACGTGGCTGCCGTCGGCGAGCAGGTTGAACGGGTGCAGGTCACCGTGGCAGATCACATCCGGGGCTGGCCTTGGCGGGTGATCCGCCAGCCAGCTGGCCGCGCCGGCCAGGTCCGGGCGGCCGTGTTCGCCGGCCAGCCGCACGAGCGTCGCGAGCAGCGCGGGCACCGTCACCGGGACCTCGCGGACCTGCTCGAGCTCGCCGCGCACCCGGTCCGGGTCGAGCGCGTGCAGCCGCGCCATCGCGGTGGCGAGCACCTGCGGGACGTGGAGCACTTGCCGGGCGACGGCCGGGGTCAGCCCGCCGTCGAGGCCCGACAGCGCCGGGCGCCCCGGCGCCCGGTCCATCACAAGGAACGCGCGGCCCAGGCCGTCGTCCGGGCCGCCGGACGCGCGCACCAGCGGGGTCGGGTAGCCGGCGGCGGCCACCGCGCGCTGCACGATCGTCTCCTTCCTGGCCGGCCGGGGATCGGGCATCAGCCGGGCGACCAGGTCGGCCGGCCAGCCGTCGGGCGGGCGCGCGAGAGAGAACGACAACAGCTCGGCCCAGAACCCGCCCCGCAGCGGCTCGGGGGGTCGTGCGTACTCCAGGTCCGGCCGTCCGGCGGCGACCCTCAGCATCCTGATGAGCTGATCATCCGCAACATTGTTCACCGTCACGGTATTTACCGTAACGGTTATCTTTGCTATTGTCTAGCCGTGACTTCAGTAGCGCCAGGAGACCAGGCCGAGGCGGGCACCGTGGATGAGCCGCTGACGATCGACGACCTCGCCCGCAAGGCCGGGCTGCCGGTCCGGACGCTCCGCGAGTACCACACGATGCGGCTGCTGCCGCCGCCGGAACGGCGCGGCCGGGTGGGCCTGTACGGCCCGGGCCATGTCCAGCGGCTCCAGCTCATCGCCCGCCTGCAGCGCCGCGGCTACTCGCTCGCCGGAATCCGTGACCTGCTCGGCGCCTGGGAGAGCGGTACGGACCTCACCACCTTGCTCGGCGTCGACCAGGGCCAGGCCGTGCTTGACGAGACGCCGCTGCGGCTCACCCGAACGGAACTGCTGCGGCGGCTCCCCGCGCTTGAGGGCAGCCTGGACCGGGCGGCCACGGCCGGGCTGGTCCGGTCGCACGGCGCGGACCACTTCATCGTGCGCAGCCCCGCCCTGCTCAGCCTGGCGGCCGACTGGGTGCGGACCGGGGTGCCGCTCACCGACGTGCTCGACGTGATCCAGGCGCTGACCGGAGACCTCAGCGCGCTGGCGCGCACGCTGGCCGGGCTGCTCGCCGACCGCATCGCGCCGTCCGCCGCCGCGAGTGCGGGAGAACTCCCCGGCCTGCTACAGCGCGGGCGCCCGCTGCTGCTCCAGGGCGTCGCCAGCACGCTCGCGGACCGGCTCGGCGCCGCGCTGGCGCAGCGGGCGGCGGCCACCGGCGACACCCGGCTCAGGTCCGCGCTCGACGGCATCCGCGTGGGCGCGGTGACGGATTCCGCGGGCACGATTCACCGGGCCGGAGGCCAGGAATGAAGATCGTGAACACCGACCAGGCCGAGCAGTGGAACACGGGCGACGACGCCGCCCACTGGGTGAACCACCAGGACCGTTACGACCGGATGAACGCGCCGTTCGCGGACATGATCCTCGACGCGGCCGCCTTGCGCCCCGGCGCCGACGTCCTCGACGTGGGCTGCGGCTGCGGCACGACCACGCTGGCGGCCGCGCGGCTCATCGCACCGGGCCAGGCGGTCGGCCTTGACCTGTCGGGCCCCATGCTGGCCCGGGCCCGGGCCGCCGCTGCCGCCTTCGGCCTCGGCAACGCGGAATTCCTTCAGGGTGACGCGCAAGTCCACCCCATGGAGCCGGGCCGGTTCGGTACCGTCCTGTCCCGCTTCGGTGTCATGTTCTTCGCTGACCCGGTCGCCGCCTTCGCGAACATCAGGTCGGCGGCTCAGCCCGCCGGGCACCTGGTCTTCGTGTGCTGGCAGCCGCTCGCCGCCAACCAGTGGCTCCTGGTCCCCAGGGCCGCCATGGCCGAGCACGTGCCGCCCGCCGGAGGTCCCGGGCCCGGCGACGGACCGGGCATGTTCGCGCTCGCCGACCCGGGCCGGATCCGGCAGGTCCTGGCCCGGGCCGGGTGGCAGGACGTCAAGGTCACCGCGGAGCAGCGGTCGGTCCTGGTCGGCGGCGGCGGAAGCCTCGACGAGGCCGTGGAGTTCCTGCGCACGTCCTCAATCGGCCGGACCGCACTGAACGGAGCCGGGCCAGGCACCGCGGCCCGTGCGCTCGCGTCACTGCGCGCCGCGCTCGCCCCGCACACCGACGACGAAGGAGTCCACCTGACCGCGGCGGTCTGGCTCGTCCAGGCCACGGCCCCATAGCCGGAGGCGATCCTCATCCCGCACGAAGCCTACGAGCCCTACGAGACGCTGGCCCGCCAGCGGGCTCGCCTGGACGACGCTCTTTCCGCCGCGCGGTCGGTCCAGGTGGAACTTCCTGGAGCCTTTAGCCCCGAGCACGACCGCGAGGTATCGGCATACGTGGACGGGGACATAACCTCTGGCAGGGCCCCATGCGCATCGAGGTGCCGGCACGCACGGTGGGCGAGCCGCGGTGGCTCGTGGTCGGCTGGATGGGTGGCCGGCACTGGTCGGCCGTGGTGACTTACCGGGGGGACAGGATCAGGATCATCTCTGTCCGCCGGGCACGGGATGAGGAGATAGAGATCTATGAAGTCTGAAGAGTTCGACCGGGCCTTTGACGACGGCGAGGACGTCACATCTCAGCTGGACATGTCGGCCGCACGGCGGCCCGGCCTGGAGCAGCGGCGG
>CAZORE010000001.1:91491-146436 GCA_964581815.1 uncultured Streptosporangiaceae bacterium
CACATCTCAGCTGGACATGTCGGCCGCACGGCGGCCCGGCCTGGAGCAGCGGCGGGTGAACGTTGACTTCCCCGCGTGGATGATCGAGTCCCTGGACCGGGAGGCGCGGCGCCTTGGGGTCAACCGGCAGTCGATCATCAAGGTCTGGATCGCCGAGCGCCTAGAGCGCGGCACCTCGCCGGCGTGACACTTCGCCTGCGCGAGCACTGCTTGAGGTCGGGCCGGAGGCTCCAGAAATCCGCGTAACTCGTGGCGCTCTGGGCCGGGGCAGAATTCACGACGGCAGAGAGTGAAGCTACCTCTGAGCGGCGCCACCAGCCATCTTCCGCCGCGTCCAGCGGGGGTTGCGCTGGTCAGGCGTCGATGCCGAGGCCGCGGCGGCCGGCGGCGTTGAGGTCGGCGAACCGGAACCGGCCGGCCCAGTCGCGCTCGTAGTGCTCGGCCGGGAAGTCGGAGGGGCTTGAGCCGGTGGCGAAGGCGTCGCGGACGACGGCGGCGTAGGCCTCGTTGCGCGGGCACCAGGGGGCCGCCGGTATGTACATCACGTTGCCCCAGCCGCGCTGGTCCCGCACGGGGGCGACGGAGTGGATCATGTCGCAGTGCCACCAGACGGAATCGCCGGCCCGCACGTCCGGGATGCCGGAGAGCGCCTGCAGCAGCAGCGAGTGCCACTTCTCGCTGGCCGGGAACGCCTGGTTGACGGTGACGCCGCACATGTCGTCGTCCGGCACGTCCGCCAGCAGCGGGCGCAGCATCAGGTAGCCCATCGCCTCCGGGACGGGGACGGTGTGCAGCACGCCCTGGTCGTGATCCATGTCCGACAGGGCGGTCCAGCCCTGGAACGTGCGGAACACCGAGCACATCGTGGATCCCGGGTACTGCGGCCCCGCCGTGCGGTGGGCGGCGTCCCACGGGTCGTAGGACTCGACGGTGCCGTCGAACAGGTGCCGGAACGCCCGCTGGTAGGCCTGCGTCAGCCACAGGTCGAGAGTCCCCGGGTCAAGGTGGGTGCCGAGGCCGCTGGAGTCCGCGCCTTCCGGGCGGCGGCGGATGCGGTCCGGGTAGAGGGAGTCACGGTCGGGGTCGAACCAGCGGACCCCGTCCGACTCGTAGCGCCACAGGTGGTTGAGCAGGCCCTGGACGGCCGCCATCCGGTCGCTCTGCCGGGCCTGCATCTGGGCGGGCGACCAGTAGACCGGGTAGATCTCGGGCCTGGAGCCGACGCTGCCGAAGAAGTCGTCGCCCGGACCCCGGTAGTTCTCGAAGAAGCGGTTGGACTCGACGTAGTCCATGATGCCGGCGTCCCACGCCAGCGCCTGCTCGCGCGGGAAGTGCCCTCTGACCACGAGGCAGCCGCGCCGGCGCAGCTTGGCCAGTTCGCCGGCCGGGACGGTGCCGGCCGCGATGTCGGCGTAGTCGATGACCGGCCAGATCGCCTCGCCGCGGGCCTTCGCGGCGGCGATCTCCTCGACCCCCGCGCGCACGCGCGCCTCGATGACGGCGAAGACCTCCTCCACGGTGCGGCCGGAGGCCGCGATCCGCGCCCGGAGCGCGGCCTTGACCTCGCGGACGGCGGCCTTCAGGTCGGCCGGCGTGGTCTCCCAGTGCGGCAGCGCGGGCAGCGAGGCCGTGGCGGGTGTCGTCGTGGCGGTCACTGTGGCTCCTTTCAGTTAGATCTCCTTACTGGATGACTTAAGCATGCGGCGTCGATTCAGTCAAGAGTCCTTACCAGTTGGATTAGGATGGCCGCGTGACCTCGACCAAGCCGTCGCTCGCGCTGCTGCGCGAGATGTCCGACGAGGCCGTGCTGCGCGCGCTGATGGACCGCCCGCGACTGACCCGGGCCGAGCTAGCCGTGCTGACCGGCCTGTCCAAGCCGACCGTCGGCGAGGCGGTTCGCCGGCTGGAAGCCGCGGACCTGGTGCGCGACACCGGCGAGCGCACCACGGGCCGGGGCGGTGTCGGCACCTACTACGCGCTGGCCGCCGACGCGGGGCTGGCGCTCGCGGTGAGCATCGCGCCGCAGGGCGTTGCGGTCGAGGTGCTTAACGCGGCCGGCGGCGTTACCGGCCGGGCCGTCGAGCCGGTGCGCCGGCCGGCCACACCGGACGCGATCGCCGGGGTGCTCTCCCGGGCCGCGCGCGGCGCGCTCGGCGACCGCCGGGCTCGCGTGGCGGCGGTGTCCGCCGCCGACCCCGTCGACAAGGCAACGGGCGAACTGGTCCACCTGCCCGATGCGCCGTTCCTGCTTGGCGCCATGTCGCCGGCGGCGACGCTCGCGCCGCTCATCGACGGGCCGGTCGTCGTCGACAACGACGTGAACTGGGCCGCCCGCGCCGAGCAGGCCGCTCGCACCGGGGCGGCTCACCCGGACGCGGCCGGCGACTTCGTCTACTTGTACCTCGGTGAGGGCCTGGGCTGCGCGGTCGTCGCGGACGGACGGGTCCGCCGCGGGCACCGCGGCCTGGCCGGCGAGATCGCCCACGTTCACGTCCCCGGCCCGGGCGGGCAGGCCATGCCACTGATCGAGGTGTTCGGCCGGCTCGGCCTGCGGCACGCCGGGTCCACGGCGATCGACGTCGGCCGGCTGCTGGCCGCCCTCGGGGACAGCGGCGGCACGGTGCTTGCGCGCGCGCTGGCCGAGGCGGTCAGCGGCGTTCTCGACGCCGCCGTCGCCTTCACCGACCCCGCCTTCGCGGTCATCGGCGGGCCGTGGGGCTCGGCCGCCCTGTTCGCCGCCGAGCTTGCCGCGACGCTGTCCGCGCGCCCGCGCGGACTCCGCATCGCCCAGCCGCGGGTGAAAGAGGACCCCTCGCTAACGGGCGCGCGGGCCGCCGCCGTGCACCGCCTCCGCGACGACCTCGTCGCCCGCAGCCGTTAGCCTCCCTGCCCTTCAGCCGTCACCACTGTCGCGACGCGCGATATGTGTTCCCGCCCACAATGCTTTCCGCTCAGTGAAAACACGCGCTTGTCCGCAAGGCGACGCTCCGGTTGAGTGAGTGAATGCGGGAAAGAGGCCGGGATCACCGGCATTAGCCCGCTGAGCTGTCTTTGAACTACCTGCATGTTTGCAAGTGCATTAAGTCTGCCATGATCGAAATCACCGCATCCTGAGCCTGGCCATGCCGATGGAGAACGCAACTTCCGATGAACGTCACCTTCGAGCCCGACGCCGACTGGCTTGTCTACCTGGCCAACCCGCGCAAGCCGTACTACGTGCTGCCACCGGGCGCGGTTGACGCGCACTGCCACGTCTTCGGCCCGGGCGATGTCTTCCCTTACGCGCCGGAACGGAAGTACACCCCGGTCGACGCCCCTAAGGAGAAGCTGTTCGCGCTGCGCGACTTCCTCGGCTTCGAGCGTCAGGTCATCGTGCAGGCCACCTGCCACGGCGCGGACAACCGCGCCCTGGTGGACGCGCTGCGCGCCGCCGGGGACCAGGCCCGCGGCGTGGCGACGATCCGGCCGAGCGTCAGCCGCGGCGATCTGGCCGAGATGCACGAGGCCGGCGTCCGGGGTGTCCGCTTCAACTTCGTCAGGCGCCTCGCCGACCCCAAGCCGGACGACTACTACCGTGGCCTGGTTGACCTCATCGCCGAGTTCGGCTGGCACATCGTCATCTACTTCGAGGCCGCGGACCTGGCCGAGCGCTGGGACCTGTTCACTTCCCTGCCCACGACCATCGTCGTTGACCACATGGGCCGGCCCGACGTGACGCAGCCGCTCGACGGGATGAGCTTCGCCCTGTTCCAGCGGCTCATGCGGGAGCACGAGAACGTGTGGGCCAAGCTGAGCGGCGCGGAACGCCTCAGCAAGTCCGGCCCGCCCCGCTACGACGACTTCATCCCGTTCGCCAGGCACATCGCGCAGGCGTTCCCTGACCGGGTGATCTGGGGCACGGACTGGCCGCACCCCAACATGAAGAGCCACATGCCCGACGAGGGCGACCTGGTCGACCTGCTGCCGCGGATCGCGCCCGCCGAGGAGCTGCAGCGCAAGCTGCTCGTCGACAACCCGATGCGCCTGTACTGGCCCGAGGAAGAAAGGTAGGGCCTCATGACGTCATACACCGCGGACTTCGATGACATCCCAGGCACCAGGGTGTTCACCGCCCAGCGCGCGAAGTCGGGCTACGCGCTGAACCAGTTCTGCATGAGCCTGATGAAAGAGGCCAACCGCGAGCGGTTCAAGGCGAACGAGCGCGCTTACCTCGACGAGACAACCAAGATGTCCGAAGAGCAGAAGCAGGCCGTCCTCGACCGCGACTACAACAAGATGATCGACCTCGGCGGCCAGATCTACTTCCTCGCGAAGATCTTCGCCACCGACGGGCTGAGCTACCTGCAGGCGGTGAGCACGATGACCGGGATGCCCATCGACGAGTACCAGCAGATGATGATCTCGGGCGGCCGCCACCCGGAGGGCTGGCGCTCGATTAAGGACGGTAACTGACGTGGCTCGCATCACGCACGGGCTTACCACGAGCCACATCCCGGCCGTCGGCGCCACGATCGACCACGGCCGGACGCAGGAGCCGTACTGGAAGCCGCTGTTCGACGGGTATGAGTGGACGAAGGCCTGGGCGAAGGAGAACGTCCCCGACGTCATCATCCTCGTCTACAACGATCACGCGTCGGCGTTTACCCCGGCGCTCGTCCCGACCTTCGCGCTCGGCTGCGCCGATGAGTTCCCGCCGGCCGACGAGGGCTACGGGCCCCGCCCGGTGCCGGTCGTCACCGGGCGCCCCGACCTGGCCGCCCACCTGGCCGAGGGCCTCATTCTCGACGAGTTCGACCTCACCCTGATGTACGACCTGCCGGTCGACCACGGCCTCACCGTGCCGCTGTCGCTGGTCTACGGCCAGCCGCAGGCGTGGCCGGTGACGGTGATCCCGCTAGCGGTGAACGTGGTGCAGTACCCGCCGCCCACCGCCCGCCGCTGCTTCATGCTCGGCCAGGCGATCCGCCGGGCGGTGGAGCAGTTCGACGACGACCTCAACGTGCACATCTGGGGCACCGGCGGCATGAGCCACCAGCTGCAGGGCCCGCGGGCGGGCTTCATCAACCAGCCGTGGGACCACGCGTTCATGGACCGGCTGATTAAGGACCCGGCCGAGCTCGCGCAGACGAAGCACCTGGAGTTCGTCCGCGAGGCCGGCGCCGAGGGCATCGAACTGGTCATGTGGCTGATCATGCGCGGCGCGCTCGGCCCCGAGGCCGAGGAGCTGTACCGCTTTTACCACGTCCCCGGTTCCAACACCGCCGTCGGGCACCTGGTGCTGCGCTCGGTCGACACGCCCGCGTAGCCAAGCAGCCAAGTAATCAGGGAGACACTGGACATGAAGATTGCCCTCGCCGGCACCGGCGCGTTCGGCATCAAGCACCTCGACGGCCTGGCGAACATCGACGGCGTCACCGTCACTTCCGTGGTCAGCCGTCGCCTGGAGCAGGCCGAGGAGGTCGCGCGCAAGTACGGCATCGGGCACGCGGGCACGGACCTGGACGAGGTACTGACCAGGGACGACGTGGACGCGGTCATCTTGTGCACGCCGACCCAGCTCCACGCGGAGCAGTCCATCGCGGCGATGCGGGCAGGCAAGCACGTCCAGGTGGAGATCCCGGTCGCCGACAGCTGGGCGGACGCGCAAGCGGTCCAGCGGGTGCAGCAGGAGACCGGCAAGACCTGCATGGTCGGTCACACCCGCCGGTTCAACCCGTCGCACCAGTGGGTCCGCCACCGCATCACCGCGGGGGAACTGTCCATACAGCAGATGGACGTGCAGACCTACTTCTTCCGCCGCACCAACATGAACGCGGCCGGGCAGCCGCGCAGCTGGACCGACCACCTGCTGTGGCACCACGCCGCGCACACGGTCGACCTGTTCCAGTACCAGACCGGCGAGCAGGCCTCGATCGCCAACGCCGTGCAGGGCCCGATCCACCCCGACCTCGGCATCGCGATGGACATGTCCATCCAGCTGCGCACCCCGTCGGGCAAGATCTGCACCCTGTCGCTCAGCTTCAACAACGACGGCCCGCTTGGCACCTTCTTCCGCTACATCTGCGACAACGGCACCTACATCGCCCGCTACGACGACCTGGTGACCGGCCGCGAGGAGCCCATCGACGTCTCGCACGTCGACGTCTCGACCAACGGCATCGAGCTGCAGGACCGGGAGTTCGTCGCGGCGATCCGCGAGGGCCGCGAGCCGAACTCAAGCATCGCCAGCGTCCTGCCCTGCTACCGGGTGCTCGGCGAACTGGAGACGCAGCTCGCGGGCCAGCGGTAAGCCGGCGGCGGGCTATTCCGCGCCCGCCAGGCCGGCATCGGTCCCGCGCTCGGGGTGCGGGCCCATCGTGCCCGCGGCATCGGCATCGCGGACCGTCAGGGCCAAGAGCAGTCCGAGGAACGCCACGCCCGCGCCAGCCAGGTACACGGCGTGGAACGCGGAGACGGGCGCGCGAACCCGGTCGGCGCTGCCGGCGGCGAGCACGGCCGACAGCAGCGCCACGCCCATGGCGCCGGCCGACCGTTGCCCGGCGGTGAAGATGGCGGTCGCGTGGCCGGTGTCCACGGAGGAGATCCGCGCGTAGGCCGCGGCCTGGACCGGCAGCATCACGTAGGACACGGCGAGCCCGATCGCGAACATGAGCCCGCGGACCAGCCACAGGCTGGTGGACCCGCCGGCGGTGGACAGGGCGACGTTGACGACGACCAGGCCGAGGAAGCCGGCCGCGATCAGCCGGCGGGGCCCGACGCGCGGGTAGAGCCGGGCGACGACCTGCGAGGAAAGGCCGATCGCGACGGCCTCGGGGAAGGTGGTCAGCCCGGAGGCGAGGGCGCTCCCGCCGCGCCCCTCCTGCACGTACAACGCCGTGAACACCAGCGAGCCGAAGAACGCGGTGGTGCTGCAGCCGATCAAGACGCAGCACGTGCGGAAGAGCCGGTCGCCAAGCAGCCGCAGCCGCAGCACCGGCCGCGGGCTGCGCAGCGAGTGCCGGGTAAACCAGGTCAGGGCCAGCGCGCCGAAGACCCCGGTGCCGACGGTGGCCGGGGCGGCCCACCCGGCCGTCGGCCCGGTGCTCACGCAGTAGAGCGCGGCCGTGAGGCCGGCCGCCGCGAGCGCGAAGCCGGGCAGGTCGAAGGGCTGCGGGTCGGCCGGGGGAGTGCGGGGCAGGAAGAGGAAGCCGAAGACCAGGGCGGCGCAGGCGACCGGCACGTTGATCAGGAAGATCCAGTGCCACGACAGCTCGGCGATGAGCGCGCCGCCGATGACCGGCGCCGTAGCGGGCGCGAGCACGGTGACCCGGGTGATCATCCGCGCGATGTGCACCCGCCGGGCGGGCGGGTAGGCCCGGTAGAGCATGGCCATCGCGACCGGCATCATGAACCCGGCGCCAAGGCCCTGCAGCAGCCGCGCGCCGATGAGTTCCGGCAGGTTCTGCGCCGCGGCGCACAGCGCCGACGAACCACCGAACGCGGCGAGGCTCGCCAGGTAAACGCGGGTGGTCCCGAGCCGGTCGCCCAGCCAGCCGGACAACGGGATCGACGCGGCGATGCTCAGCAGGTACCCCGTGATGACCCACTGGACCTGCGCCGGGGTGGCCGAGAAGTCCCGGCCGAGGCTGGCGACCGCGACGTTCACGATCTGCGAGTCCATGATCGACATGAACATGCCCGCCGTGAACACGACGGCGACCGCGGCCTGGGGAGACGGCCGGCGCCGCATGATCGTCAGGCGGTGGCTCCGATGGCCGTCAGCCGCCGCCGCTCGTCCGGCGACAGGCTCATCGCCACGGTGAGGGCGCCGAGGTTCGCGGTTACCTGCTCCGGCCGCGTCGCGCCGAAGAGCACGGCGGCCACCGACGGGTTGAGCAGCGCGAACGCCATGGCCAGGTTCGCCGGGTCGCGTCCGGTCGCGCTGGCGAACGCCGCGAGTTCCCGGCCCGCCGCGATCGCGGACGCCCACTGCGGGCTGTCCAGCGTGCCCGCGGCCCGGCCCGCCTCCGGGTCCTTGTCGTACTTGCCGGTCAGGATGCCGCCCGCGAGCGTGTACGAGGCGACGACGGACAGGCCGCGTTCCGCGGCCAGCCGCCGCATCAGCGGGTCGTCCACTGCCGTGCGGCTGACCAGGCTGTAGGCCGGCTGCGTGGCCGAAGGCCCTGGCAGTCCCGCGCGCTCCGCGACCTGGAAGGCCTGCTCGATCTGCGCCGGCGTCCAGTTGAACACGCCCCAGGCCCGAGCCTTGCCGGCCTTGATCAGGCCGCCGATCATGCCCACCGCGTCCTCGACGGTCACGCCCGCGGGAAGCCGGTCCGAGTAGATCAGGTCGATGTAGTCGAGGCGCATCCGCCCGAGCGACCCGGCCAGCTCCTGGGCGGGCGTCTCGTGCGGCCAGAACTCCCACCACAGCTTGTTCGCCACCACGGTGTCCGCGCGCCGCCAGCCGGCCGCGCGGAACAACTCGCCGAAGACCACCTCGGAGTACCCGCTCGGGATCGGCGCGCGGCCCGTCTCGTCGTTGTACCTGGCGTCGTCGAGGAAGGTGATGCCGGCGTCGCGGGCCGCGGTCATGACGCTGACGCCCCGGTCGCGGTCGATCCTCTCGAAGGTCCGCCAGGAGCCAAGGGCCAGGCGGCTGACCTGGATCCCGCTCCGTCCCAGCGGAACTGCCGGCATCGCTGTGGTCATGCGCTCCTCGATCCTGCTCGGTTTCCCGGCCCGTCAAGGCTGACGTTAGTGCGGGTTTAGCCGAACCGCACCATGCTGAGGAGGCCGAACGCCAGGCAGTAGATGGCGAACGGGATCAGGGTCCGGGTCTGGAACCAGCGGACGAGGAACCTGACCGAGAGGTAGGCCGCGATTCCGCAGACGATGAAGCCGACGGCGACCTGGCCGTGGATGTGCGCGCCCGCCGCGCCGGCCAGCGAGGGGACCTTGAGGGCTCCGGCCGCGAGGATGACCGGGGTGGCCAGCAGGAAGGCGAAGCGCACGGCGTCCTCGTTGTCCAGGCCCCGCCACAGGCCGCCGGCCATGGTGACCCCGGACCGGCTGATTCCCGCGAGCAGCGCGAGGATCTGGACCGACCCGATCACGATGGCGTCCACGTAGGGCAGCCGCGAGATCCGCTCGTCGGACCGTTCCGCGTCCGCGATGTCGGAGGCGTCCCGCGCACCGGACGGCCTGCGGTGCGCGGCGGACTCCGCCAGGGCCGCCGGCCCCGGAGGGTAGGCCGCGCCGAGCGGCGCGCCGGCCGGGGCCGGCTGGCCGGCGGCGACCGGGACCTCCGCCTGCTTCCGGCGGGCGGCGGACCGGCGCAGTGCCTCGGCGCCGAGCAGGATCAGCCCGTTGACGAACAGGAGGACGGCCGCGGCGGCGGGCTTGGCGAACACGACACGGAAGGCGTGCTCAAGCAGGATCCCGGCCAGCCCGACCGGGATGGTCGCGAAGATGATCATCCACGCGAGCCGCTGGTCCTTGTCGAGCACCGACAGCCGCAGCCGCCGCGCCTGCAGGCTCAGCCGCACGCTCGCCGGCAGGCTGCGCAGGAACCCGCGGATGATCCGGACCCAGTCGGCGCGGAAGAACCACAGCAGCGCCAGCGCCGACGCGACGTGCAGCGCCACGATGTAGGCCAGGTAGAACGAACTCCCGCTGTCCCCCTGTGAGGACTGGGTAACCAGCGTCTGCCAGGAGCCGCCGAACCACGCCGGGACCAGCACCGAGTGGCCGAGACTGGAAACCGGGAACATCTCGGTGACGCCCTGGATCAGCGCGATCACCACCGCCTGAAAGTACGTCAACCCAGCTCCTTGGCACGCGACGGGGGAAAGGGGATGGCGGGCCGGCCGCTGATCCCCGGACTTACGGCAGCACTTTACTTCTACAGACGTGTAGATGTTATGCGATCGCAGCGGTTACCCGCACGCTTACGCGGCCCGGGATTTAACGCGTAGCCCTCTCCCGGGGACAACCGTACGATGGCCAGGTGGCGTCACGCGGATACCTGAGATTCCCCCATGTCACCAATGACACCGTGGTCTTTGTCGCCGCGGACGACGTCTGGCTGGCGCCGGTCGCCGGCGGCCGGGCCTGGCGGTTCACCGCGGACGAGGCGCCGGCCTCGACGCCGCGACTGACGCCGGACGGCACGCACGTGGCCTGGGTCAGCTCCAGGGACGGCACCGCGGAGGTCTACACGGCCGGCCTCGACGACGGGGCCATCACCAGGCTCACCTACTGGGGCACGCGGTGGGCGCAGGTCAGCGGCTGGACCCCGGGCGGAGAGGTGCTGGCCGTCACTGCGGCGCAGCAGCCGTTCGGGCACTACGTCAGGGCCCGCGCGCTGACGACCGCGCTGTCGGGCCGCCCGGGCGCGGAGCGGGTACTCCCGTTCGGCCCGGTGTCCGACCTGTCGCTTGGCGCGAGCGGGGCGGGCGGGATGGGCGGGTCGGGAGGGGTAAGCACAGCCGACACCGTCGGGCTGCTCACCGGCACCTGGGGCGTCTTCGGCACCGACCCGGCCGAATGGAAGCGCTACCGCGGCGGCACGGCCGGGCGCCTGTGGACCGGCCCCGCGACGGCGATCGGGCCGGGTGCGGCCGACGGCACCCCGGGCCCGTTCCTGCGCGTGCTCGCGGACCTGCCGACGCAGTTCGCCAGTCCGATGATCGTCGGCGGGCGGCTCGCGTTCCTGAGTGACCATGAGGGCACCGGCAACGTCTACTCCTGCGCGCTTGACGGCAGCGACCTGCGACGGCACACCGATCACGAGGGCTGGTACGCGCGGCAGGCCAGCACCGACGGGCAGCGGATCGTCTACGCGCGCGGCGGTGAGCTGTGGCTACTCGACGGCCTTGAGGCCGCCGGGCCGTTCCCGCTCGACATCACCCTCGGCTCGCCGGCCCGCGGCCGGGCACCCCGCCTGGTCACGGCCGAGGACCACGTCGGCTCCCTCTCGGTTGACCACGGCGGGCGGGCCAGCTCGGTCGAGGTCCGCGGAACCGTGCACTGGCTGACCCACCGGGACGGGCCGGCCAGGGCCGTGTCGGTCGTGCCCGGCGTCCGGGCCCGCTTCCCGCAGGTACTGGGAACCGGGGGACGGGTCGTCTGGGCGACCGATGCCGATGGCATCGACGCCCTGGAGATCGGCTCCGGCGACCCGGCCAGCGGCCCCGCCGTAGCCGAAGCTCCGCGGCGGATCGCGGCCGGCCAGGTCGGCCGCGTCACCGGGCTGGCGGCCGCGCCCGACGGCGCGGCGGTCGCCGTCGCCGCGCAGGACGGGCGGCTGCGGGTCGTCGACGTCGAGTCCGGCCAGGTGCGGGAGGTCGCCGCGTCGGACAACGGCCTCATCACCGGTCTCGCCTGGTCGCCGGATTCCGCCTGGCTGGCGTGGTCGCAGCCGACCGGGCACCCGGCCGACTCGAACCTCGGCCAGCTCCGCCGGCTGCGGATGGCGCGGGTCGCCGACGACCAGGTATTCGACGCCACCGACGGACGGTTCGCCGACACCGAGCCGGTCTTCACCCTCGACGGCAAGTAC
The DNA here is from genome assembly GCA_964581815.1 of uncultured Streptosporangiaceae bacterium. GTDB lineage: Bacteria > Actinomycetota > Actinomycetes > Streptosporangiales > Streptosporangiaceae > Trebonia. The sequence continues at coordinate 103,034 of CAZORE010000001.1, forward strand.
CTGGCGTTCCTGTCGCTGCGCGACTTCGACCCGGTGTACGACGCGCACTTCTTCGACCTCACGTTCCCGTACGGTGCCCGGCCCTACCTGCTGCCCCTCGACGCGACGACCGCGTCGCCGTTCGCGCCCGAGCTCGGCGGGCGGCCCGTCGGCGAGCCCGCGGACAAGCAGGCGGGCGCCCCGGCGGCGGGCGGCGAGTCCCCGGGGGCCGGCGATACCGCTGCGGACGCGGCGGGCGGTACTGCCGCGGACGCGCCCGGCGGTACCGCGGCTGGCCAGGCCGACGGTGACGAGCCGGCCGCCGTGCCGGTGCCGGTCGAGCCCACCGGGATAGCCGAACGTATCGTGGCGATCCCGGTCCCCGAGGGCCGCTACGCCGGCCTGCGCGCGGTGAAGGGCGGGCTGGCCTGGCTGCGCGAGCCGGTCGCGGGCAACCTCGGCATCGGCGGCGCGCGACCCGAGGACGACGCGCCGCGCCCGAGCGTCGAGCGGTTCGACTTCGCCAGGCGCGAGGTGAGCGTGCTCGCCGGCGAAGCGGACTGGTTCGAGGCAAGCGGAGACGGCACCAGGCTGGTGACCAGCGATCACGGCAAGCTCACGGTGATCCCGGCGGAACGCAAGGCCGACGACGACAATCCCGACGACAAGGTCGAGGTCGACCGGAGCCGGGCCAGGTTCCTGCTCGATCCGCCCGCGATGTGGCGTCAGGCCTACGCCGAGGCGGCCCGCATCATGCGGCACGACTTCTGGGTGCCCGACATGGCGGACGTGGACTGGGACGCCGTGCAGGACGAGTACCGCCCGCTGCTCGACCGGATCACCACCAGCTCCGAGTTCGTCGACGTGCTGTGGGAGCTTTTCGGCGAGCTCGGCACCTCGCACGCCTACGCCCGCCCGGCGGGCGGCGGCGGCGACGCGCCTAGCAGCATGTCAACTGGGGCGCCCGGCCTGCTCGGCGCGGACATCGAGCGCAGCGGCGACACCTGGCGGGTGACCCGGGTCATCCGCGGTGACACCTCCGACCCGCGCGCCCGCGCGCCGCTGGCGGCCCCCGGCGCCGGGATCGCCGCCGGCGACGTGCTGCTCGCCGTGGACGGCCGGCCGGTCGGGCCTGACGGGCCAGGTCCGCTGCTGACGGGCGCCGCGGGCAAGCCCGTCGAGCTCACGGTCGCGCCCGCCGACGGCAGCCGCCCGCGCAGCGTGCCCGTCGTACCGCTGCGCAGCGAGGCCAGGCTGCGGTACCTGGACTGGGTCAGCGGAAAGCGCGCCCAGGTCCGGGGGCTGAGCGGCGGCCGGATCGGCTACCTGCACGTGCCGGACATGGTGAGCCAGGGCTGGGCGGACTTCCACCGGGACCTGCGCACCGAGATGCTGTGCGACGCGCTGATCGTGGACGTGCGCGGCAACACCGGCGGCCATACGTCGGCGCTCGTCGTGGAGAAGCTGGCCCGTAAGGTGATCGCCTGGAACGTGCCAGGCGGCATGCGGCCGGCCACCTATCCGGAGGACGCGCCGCGGGGGCCGGTCGTCACGGTCACCGACGAGTGCTCGGGGTCCGACGGCGACATCGTCACCGCCGCCGTCCGCCTGCTGCGGCTCGGCCCGGTGGTCGGCGCCAGGACCTGGGGCGGCGTCACCGGCTACGACGACGAGCATGAGCTGGTCGACGGCACGTCGATGACCGTGCCGCGGCTGGGCTTCTGGTTCGAGGAGTACGGCTGGGGCGTGGAGAACTACGGCGTCGACCCTGACGTCGAGGTCATCATGTCGCCCGACGACTGGGCCGCCGGGCGCGACACCCAGCTGGAGACGGCGGTCAGCCTCGCGCTGGAAGCCCTGCAGCAGCGGCCCGCGGTGCGCCCGCCAGACACGCGCACCAGGCCCTCCAGGCGCCGTCCCCCGCTGCCGCCGCGTGCCTAGGCGGTCGCCGTGACCCTTTCCCTGTTCCTCGCGCGTGAGTGAGGGCGAGCAGGACAGGCTCATTGCCTGGAACCGTGAACTGACAGCCGCTCATGAGCGGCTGCGCCAGGCGCTGCGCGTCACCAGGGACGCGCTCGACGCCGGACCCGGCGCCGGGGATGCCGGGCCGCTGGGCGCCGACCTCCTGCTCTACTGCCACGGATTCTGCGCCGCGCTCAGCGGGCACCACGTCAGCGAGGACGCGGCCCTGTTCCCCGAGCTGTCAGCGCGCCATCCGGGGCTGAGGCCCGTGATCGCGAAGCTTGCGCAAGACCACGAGATGATCGCCGCGCTGCTCACCCAGTTCGGCCACGCGGTCACGGCGGCGGCCACGCCCGGCGAGCTGGCGCGTCACCTGGACGGGCTCAGCGCGATCATGGAGTCTCACTTCCGCTACGAGGAACGCCAGCTGCTCGGCGTCCTCGCGGAACTCCGCTTGGCCGCGGACCCGCACGCACTCCTCGGGCCGCTCTGACCTGGTCGGCAACTGGAGGCGGACGCCTGCCGGCTTTGCCTCGAAATCCCGCCGTCGAGATCGGCCTTTGCTTATGGCTGGTTGCGGCTTGTCCCGATTGCGCGTCCGGCCAGCAGGTTGTCGGCGAACCCGGCGATGTCCTGGGCGAGCCTGGCATTGGCCCGTGGATGGGGAGTCTCTGAGTTCGCCAGCTGGCGGACGAGGGCGACTGTTTCCTCGCCGAGGCCGGCGGCCCCGGCGAGCCCCCACGAGCGTCCCTCGGTGACGAGGTGGTTTATGGTCATGGCGGCGTGCCGGTATTCGCCGCTGATCGCGAGGGCGACCTCGCCGTCGTTGTGCTGGTGTGCCTGCGGCACGACGTCGTATGCGGGGCTGAGCGTCATAGGCCCGTCGGGCGGGTGGAGTAGGGAGAGGTTCTTCGCGTGCATGTCGAGGTCGCCTACGGCGGCGGAGAGCACCACATGCTTGAACAGCCGCTCCAGCGACTCGCGGTCCCCGATGGCGGAGAACACCCGGGCGATGCGCTCAAGGCTGACCTTGCCGCCGTACTTCTGGTACTTCTGGTTACCCGCCGCGCCGAGGACCTGGTTGAAGTCTTCCTGGTGGATGCGTCCCTGGGGAGCATCAGGTGAACGGTCGTAGCGCTCGATCACCAGGGCCGGCACTCCCGCGAACTCGTCGATCCAGGAGGAGAAGGAGGTGAGTCCGGCGGCCCGGGCGAAGCGCGCCCCGTATTCCTCGTCGTAGATCGACGTCGGGTAGTCCCGCGACTCTGGCTTGAGTATATGGGTGGACGGCCAGCCGTCGATCACCCGGTTCCATCCCTCTCCGGTGCGGGCGAGGACGATCTTGTCCTGGACCCCGGCCAGTGAGGTCTTGCCGCCGGATGGCTTGTTACCGAGCGGGTTGTCCTGCACGTGCTCCAGCAGGCCCGCTACCCCTGCGCTGGACAGGGGCTCCAACGCAGGCCGCCTCGGCTCGCCCGGGAGATCGGGATCCCAGACCTGCAGAGCCCCGGCGACATCCCGGCCGTAGGCGCGCAGCAGCCCCATGACGTCCTGCTCGGCCAGGCCGGCCTGCTGCGCGAGGCGGGTGAGCATCCGGCCCTCGGGGAGCAGTTCCCTGAAGAAGTTCTGCCGCCGCTCCCTGCGTGACCGCACCGCCATCACCGTGAGCGGGATCGCCAGCGACAGCACCGGGCTGTCGAGGCCGAACCGGGCAACCACGGCCGCGTCCGGCAGAAAGTCAAACGTCCGCCATGTCCCGCTGAGCGATCCGGCCCGCGTCCCGTACAACTCGACGACCAGGTCAGCCATGCTGGTCCTGCGGGGTGATCGTCGCCGTCAGTTCCATGCCCGTCTCGCGCATCGCCGCGAAGAGGCGGTCCATCACGATCGACGGCTTGCCCGCCTCAAGCTCCCAGACATACTTCTGCGTGGTCCCGAGCCGCCTGGCCAGCTCACGCTGGCTCAGTCCGGACAACAGCCGGGCCTGCTGCAGTATGCGTCCAAGCGACTCGGCGCTGGTTACCTTCCCCGTATAGGCCATCCCGCCTCCCGACTCCGATATCGAAGTCATGGTAGATGACTACCATATTGAAGTCAATCGAGTTGACGCTGATATGGATGTCAGATCTGATTTGGTCGGCCGGGGAGCGCATGATCGTCGGCCAGGCCTGGACGCTCGGCGTCGTCAAAGGCCCGGGCTACGTTACCGGGCGGCCAGTGTCACGGGCGCGGGAGCCAGCACGGCCGACATGCGGGCCATGACGTCGGGGTTGACTCGGTAGTAAATCCAGGTGCCGCGCCGGTCGGAGCTGATCAGCCCGGCCTCGCGCAAGATCTTCAGGTGGTAGCTGACCGATGGCGGGGTCACGTCGAACGCCTCCGTCAGGTCGCACACGCACGACTCGCCGCCCTCGTGACAGGCGATCAGCGAAAGCAGCCGCAGCCGCATTGGATCGGCTACCGCCTTGAACAGCAGCGCGAGTTCCTGCGCCCCGGCCTCCGGCAGCGGCTCGCGCGCCAGCGGCGCGCAGCATTCACCCGCGCCCTGTTCCGGCGCGCAGCAGCCGCCGGAGCCCTCGGTCTCCCCGATCGCCAGATCCTGCTTAGACATGTCTTTAATTTGACATATCTTCAGTCAAGGACGCAAACTGGCCCCGAGGCTGATTAAAGAAGTCTCTAACCAAGCGCGGCCGCCGGCCGTCGCCGTCACGGAGGGAACCCGCCATGTCCCGCGTCCAGCTCGCGCTCCGCGTCGCCGACCTGGAAGGCTCGATCGCCTTCTACTCCAAGCTGTTCGGCACCGAGCCCGCCAAGCTCCGGCCCGGCTACGCCAACTTCGCCATCACCGAGCCCCCGCTCAAGCTCGTCCTCATCGAGGGCGCCGCGGGCGAGCCGACCCGCATGGACCACCTCGGCGTCGAGGTCGAGACCGTCGACGAGGTCACCGCCGCGACCGCGCGCCTGTCCACCGCGGGCCTCGCCACCACCACCGAGGAAGACACCGCCTGCTGCTACGCCGTCCAGGACAAGGTCTGGGTCACCGGCCCCGGCAACGAGCCGTGGGAGGTCTACGTCGTCAAGGGCGACGCCGGCACCCTCGACAAGCCCGTCGGCTCGGCGTGCTGCGCCCCCGCCGCCGGCCAGGCCCTCGTCGCCGACATCCAGCAGTCCCCCTGCTGCTAACGCTGCTGTCGGCAGGTTGCGGCCAGCAGTTCCTCGGCCGCGAAACGTGCCCCGCGGACCCCGCATTGCGCCTAAGCCGCCAGCGGGTAAGGATTGCCAGGTGCCCGCCAAAGCCCCAGGCTGGTCACCAGGGAGACGTCATGACGGATATCACCTGCCCGGTCGATGAGTCCTTCGACCCGCTGTCGCCCGGGTACCTGGCCGACCCGTACGCCGTGCTGGCCAGCCTGCCTCACGGTGAGCAGCCCGTCTTCTTCGCCCCGGCCATCGGCTACTACGTGCTGACCAGGTACGATGACATTGCGGCGGTATTCCGTGACCCAGCCAGCTACTCCGCTGCGATCGCGCAGGCCCCACTCGGCCCGATTACCGAGCAAGCACAGCAGATACTGCGCGGCGCCGGCCACAAGCCCCAGCCGTCCATGGTCAGCCTGGACGAGCCCGAGCACGCCCGGCTGCGCAAGCCCGCCGCCCGCGCGTTCAGCATGAAACGGGTCACCGCGCTGATCCCGGCCATCGAGGCCACCACCGCCCGCCTCCTGGACGCCGTCGCGGGCCAGCCGGAGTTCGACCTAGTCGCGGCGCTCGCCTTCCCGTTGCCCGCCAACATCGTGTTCTCCCTGATGGGCGTGCCTGAGGCGGATTTCGGCCAGCTCAAGCAGTGGTGCGGTTACCGGGCCGCGCTCGGCTGGGGCCGTCCCGCACCGCGGGACCAGGTGGAGATCGCCACCAGCATGGCCGCCTACCGCGGCTACCTCCGCGACCTGGTCACGCGCAAGGCGGCCGCCCCCGGCGACGACCTGACCAGCGACCTGATCGCGATTCACCACGAGGCCCCGGACCGGCTCACGCTGGACGAGATCGGCTCGATCCTGTTCTCGCTCTCGTTCGCCGGCCACGAGACCACGACCGGCCTCATCGGCAACACGGTCCGCCGTCTCCTCGAGCAGCCTGGCCGCTGGAGCGAGATCACGCGACACCCTGACCTGATCCCGGCCGCGGTGGAGGAGACCCTGCGCTACGACCCCTCAGTCCCGGTCTGGCGCCGGGTCACCACCCGCCCGGTCACCCTGGCCGGCCACGAGCTCCCGGCGGGCGCCCGGCTGTTCCTGTGGCTGGCCGCCGCGGGCCGGGACCCGGCCGCCTTCCCCGAGCCCGACGCCTTCGACCTGCACCGCCCTGACGCCAGCCGGCACCTGGCCTTCGGCCAGGGCCTGCACTACTGCCTGGGCGCCAACCTCGGCCGGCTGGAGACTCAGGTTGCCGTTTCCGAACTCGCCCGCCGCTACCCCGGCCTGCGCCTGGTCCCCGGCCAGCAGCTGACGTTCCACCCCAACATCTCGTTCCGCGGCCCCCAGGTCCTGCGCGTCCAGGCCTGCTAGCCACATAGCCCCGACGGGCGTGGTCACCTGGTACGCAAGGTGGCAGGCAGGACTAGAGTCCGCGGGAGACGATGTCGTCCGCGAGTGGGATGATCGCCGCGGTGATCTCGGTGACGATCTCCTTGGGGACGCCCGCGTCGGCCAGGGAGCCGGCCAGGTGGAAGGCGACCCGGTCGAAATCCGCCTGGCTGATGCCGCGGCCAGCGTGCACCTGCCGCATGCTGGCGCCCTGGTAGAGGTTGGGGCCGCCGAGTGCGGCCGCGAAGAATTCGACTTGCCTGCCCTTGAGCTTCCGCATGTTCGCCCCGGCGAAGAAGCCGGCCAGCTGCGCGTCGGAGAGAACTCGTTCGTAGAAGTCGTCCACGACCGCGGCGAGCGCCGGCTCGCCGCCTATCGCTTCGTAGACATTGGGTTCAGCAGCAGCGGTCATGAGGGTTTATTCCTCTCGTTTATCTACATCATCAGTTCGGCACCCTATCAGCCGATTTGCGGCAGTGATGCGATCTCCAATGATCCATTTGGGAGCTGCATCATGGCTCAATCCAAGTCATCGAATAGTGTCGAATTATTTTGCCTCACATAATATGACATGCCCACTTACAGGAAATATATCCCTTTTGAGCAAGTGTGACCTGCGTCACAAAGTGACCTTTCCAGGGACATCGTCCATGTATCGCGATACGGTAACAAATCATTAGAAGCGGCCATATTGATCTCAATCACTATGGAAATCGCCCTGCGGCCACCGATGTCGCAAATAGTCAAAAGCGGAGACAGCGCCGTGGATGAACAGCGATTGAAAGAGAGCTTCGCGCGCGTCGCGGAATATGGCGATGAGGTGCCACTCTTCTTCTATTCGCACCTTTTTCTCACCCATCCGGAAACCCGGGAAATGTTTCCGGTTTCCATGGCCGTCCAGCGGGACAAGCTGGTGAACGCGCTCGGGCGGATCGTGTCGGACGTGTCAAACCACGACACCCTGCTGCCGTTCCTGCGCGGCCTTGGCCGTGATCACCGTAAGTTCGCGGCGGTGGCCGAGCACTATCCCGCGGTCGGCGCCAGCCTGATCGCGACGCTCAAGCACTTCAGTGGCTCGTCGTGGACCGAGGACCTGGCGCATGACTGGACGGAGGCGTACGGGGTTATCGCGCAGGTGATGACCGACGCCGCGGCCGAGGACGAGACCCAGAACCCGGCGTGGTGGAGCGCGACCGTGGTCGGTCACGAACGGCGGACGATGGAGGTCGCGGTGCTGCGGGTCGCGCCAGACGTCCCGCTGCGCTATCTCCCTGGGCAGTCCGTCGCCGTAGAGTGCGATGCCAGGCCCCGGGTATGGCGCTTCTACTCGATGGCGAACGCGCCGCGGCACGACGGAACCATCGACTTCCACGTGCGAGTCATTGACGGCGGCGCGGTCAGTTACGCCCTCGCGCGCAGGGTCTCCGTCGGCACGAGGCTGCGGCTCGGGGCTCCGGTCGGCACGCTGCTGCTGAACACGGACTCGCCGCGGAACCTGCTGCTCGCCGCGGGGAGCACTGGCCTCGCGCCGCTCAAGGCGATCGTCGAACAGGTCGCTGGCCTGCCCGATCCGCCGCAGGCGCACCTCGTCTTCGGCGCGCGGACCGCCGCCGGGCTCTATGACCTCGCCGACCTCGAGAAGATGGCCGCGCAGTGGCCATGGCTGACGGTGACGCCCGCGGTGTCCGGTGAGCCCGGCTACCGCGGCGAGAAAGGAACGGTCGCGGACGTCGTCGGCCGGCGAGTGCGCCTGGCCGACCACGACGTCTACATATGCGGCTCGGCGGCGATGACCACGGCGACGGTGAACCGCATGCAGTCCCTTGGCATGCCACAGGACCAGATCTACGTCGAGGATTACCTCTGGAGTGAATCATGATCCGCGCGGACAGTGAGGCATTGACGCCAGAGCGCGTACGGTCGGCGGTATTCTCGCTGACCAGGCTGGGACGCCGCGGCGTCGACGAGGGGGAAGTCCGGGCCTTCTGCGACTGGGTCTCCGGCGGGCTCGAACGGCTGCTCGGCGACAACGCGGGCCTGCAGGAGGAGGTCATGCGGCTACGTAACCGGCTGATCAGCGGCAAGGACAAGGCCGGACCCCAGCCGGAGGACGCTCACGTCCAGGCCGTGTACGTGCTGTCGAGGGCGCAGCAGACCGCCGACCGTTACGTGGCCGACGCCCAGGAGTACAGCATGGAACTCGCTCAAGACGCCCAGACGCGGCGCGACGAGGTCCTGCGCGAGGCGCAGGTGCGCGCCAGCATGATTCTGGAGGAGGCGCACACGGCCGCGAGCCACGCCGCCAGCATGGTCCCCGCCGCGCGCGAGCCGCTTCCAGCCGCCGAGCGGCAGGAACTCCAGGCCGAGATCGCCTACCTGCGGACGTTCAGCGACGTATGCCGTACGCATCTGCGGGCCTACATGGAGTCACTGAGCCGCTCCATCGAGCAGTGGGAGCAAGTGGAGCGCAGGGGCGCGGCCGCAGCCGTTGAAGCGCGGGAATCGGCCTTGCCGGCGTCCGCATGAGCGTCATCCCGAAGCTGGTCAGCTGAAGTAGTGGCCCTCTTCGATGTCCTCGATGAGGCCGGGGTGGGTGGGCTTCCAGCCCAGGAGCTCCTGGGTGATGGCGCTGGAGGCGGGCATGTCGGTGCTGAGCAGGGGCACGAGCATGCCGCCGTATTCTTCGGCGGGCAGGGACCGGGCGGGCAGGTTCAGGTGCCGGCCGATGGCCTCGGCGATCTCGCGGACGGGCACGCCTTCGTCGCCGACGGCGTTGAGCACCGCGCCGGCGGGAGCCTGCTCGATGGCCAGCCGGTAGAGGCTGGCGGCGTCCTGCACGTGGACGGCGGGCCAGCGGCTGGCCCCGTCGCCGATGTAGCCGGAGACGCCCTTGGCCCGTGCCGTGGCGATGAGCTGGGGGATGAAGCCGTGGCGTTCTCCCTGGCCGTGCACCGAGCGCGGCAGCATGACCAGGCAGGAGCGGACGCCTCGCTCCGCGGTCGCCAGGGCGGCCCGCATGTTGCTGATGCGGGCGGCGATGGGCCCGGCGGCGATGAGCTCGTCACGTTCGGTCGAGGGCCGTCCGGGCGTGACCATCGTTCCGCCCGAGATCACCATGGGCTTACCAGAGCCGCCGAGGCTGGCGGCGAACGTCTCGATGGCCTGGGCGTCGGTTCGCGTCGCCGCCTCGCTCACGCTGGGCACGACGAAGGCCAGGTGGATGACGCCGTCGCTGCCGAGGGCCCCGGCTCGCAGGACGTCGGCGTCGTTCAGGTCGCCGCGCAGGACATCGGCGCCCATGCCCGCCACCGCTTGAGCGGAGGCCTCCGAGCGAGCTAGCCCGGTGACCCCGTGGCCGGCCTTGATGAGTTCGGGGACGACGGCCGAGCCGATCCAGCCGGAAGCGCCGGTGACGAAGATGCGCATTGGAAGTTCTCCTTGGTTCTGCCGCCGGTAAGGATGTTCGGCGCGCGGGTCGCGGCTGGTGCATTGATGCGATCCAGTCGCATCAATCATAACCTGATCATGCGACAAAGTCGCATTACTTTCCCGGATGATGCGATCCGGTCGCGTCGCTTAGACTGTCGCGGTGAGCAGATGGGCACCGGACGCGCGTGAGCGCCTGGAGACCGCCGCACTGGACCTGTTCGTGGAGAACGGGTACGAGGAAACCACCGTCGCGCAGATCGCGGATCGCGCCGGCTTGAACCGAGCCACGTTCTTCCGGCACTTCGCCGATAAGCGGGAGGTCCTGTTCGGCGGTGAAGACGTGCTGGCCGGGCTGTTCGCCGACGCCATCCGGGCGGCCTCCCCGGAGGCGACGCTCACCGGGTGCCTGCAGGCGGCGTTCGCGGCCGCCGAGGTCGTGATGACCCCGCGGCAGCGGGCTAAGGCGGTCCAGCGCGTGCTGGTGGTCGCGGCGAACAGCGAACTGCAGGAGCGGGGACTGCTCAAGCACGCCCGGATCGCCAGGTCGGTCAGCGCCGCCCTGCGGATGCGGGGCGCCGACGAGCTGACCGCCCGGCTGGGGGCGGAAGTGGGGATGCTCGCCTTCGCCATCGCCGTTGAGCGCTGGATACAGCCGGACAATGACAAGCCGTTCCTGTTCCATGCCGCGGCGGCCTTGAGTGACCTGCAGGTGCGCGCGGCCGAGGTGACTGGCTGACGTTGGCCTGGCCTGCGGGGTACTTCTCTGTTTCGGCTGACGCGGAGGGGTCGCCGCGCGGCCATGGCCGACCAGGCTAGCGCCTGGGGCTTGCGTAGCGCAATTTGTCATACGTGCCCAGATGTCTCAGTTGTGACGCCGGTAGCGTGGTTTCGTGCTAGGAAGTGGCTGGTCGGAGGCGGTCGCTCTGGTCGCGGCGTACGTTGTCGCCGTCCTGGCCACCCCGGCCGGCGTCTCTGGTGCGGTCCTGCTGCTGCCGTTCCAGGTCAGTGTCCTCGGTACGCCAAGTCCGGCGGTGACGCCGACCAACCTGCTGTACAACGTTGTCTCGACTCCCGGTGCGCTGTACCGGTACTGGCGTCAAGGGCAGACGGGCGGGCGCCTGGCCGGCCTGCTCGTCGCCGGGACCTTGCCAGGGGTGGTCGCGGGATCGGTCATCCGCGTCGAGCTGCTGCCAGGGCCGCGTGTCTTCGACCTGGTGGTCGCCTCCGTGCTGCTTCCGCTCGGCATCTGGCTGGCGATGACCAGGCCGCCGCGCCCGGCCGAGCCGTCGCCCCAGCGCCTGCTCCCGTGGCCGGTGCTGGTGGCGCTGTCTGCCGCGGTGGGGTGTGCCGGGGGAATCTACGGAATCGGCGGCGGCTCGATCCTGGCCCCCGTCTTGATCGGCTCGGGCGGCAAGCCGGCCGAGGTCGCTCCCGCCGCGCTGGCCTCAACCTTCGTGACCTCGGTCGCTGGCGTGATCACGTTCCTGATCTTGTCGCTCGGCCATCAGGGCGCGGTCGCCCCCGACTGGCCGACCGGCATCGCCCTGGGGGTCGGCGGCCTGGCCGGGGCGTACACGGGCGCCCGGGTTCAGTCCCGGTTGCCCGATGTCTTGATTCGCCGCCTGATCGGAGTCGTCGTGATCGCCATCGGCGCCCGGTACCTGTGGTCAGGCCTGGGCTAGCGCAGTTGACTAACGACGGTACTGCAGCAGCCTGGACCCGCCACGCCATCAGCCTGGACGAAAGACCACGGTGACCGGCTGGGCTGGGCGTGGTTGGTCCTCGAGCCGGGTCAAGTCCCGGTCGAAGACCCGGCTGACCGAGTTGCCGGCCAGGTCCTCCAGGACGGGCTCGACGATGAGCTGGTGAACCGCGGCGGCCCAGGCCCGGCTGGGCACGAGCTGCCACGACTGCTCCCCGGGGCCGGTCTGCGTAGTGCCGTCGACGAGCTTGCTGCCTGACCCGCGCACCTGCAGGCACCGGGCGAGCAGGCCGTGATCCAGCGGGCGGCCGAAGGTGACGTGCAGCGGCTCGCACGTTCCGGCCGGCGGGACCGCCAGCTCCCAGGTGGCGGGATCGACATGCCGGCGCTCTTCGCCGCCGACCTCGTACCGCCGCTCCGCCGGGACCCTCAGGGGGAGTCCTTGCGCGTCACGGAACCCGTCCTCGACGACCAGCCGGAACGGCTCGCCCGGGCGCAGCGGGTACCCGGCCTCCTGGTGGCCGGGCAAGCCGCGCTTGATGCGGGCCGGATCCAGCAGGACGGTGAGCCGCCGGCGGGAAGCGTCCCACAGTTCATGCTCAGCCGGCAGCAAGGCGCCCGCGATGATGCTGCCGTCATCGCGGGCGAGGCGCACGTGCCCGGCGGCGTAGCCCTCGCTCATCGGCGCCGAGAACCAGACGTAAAACCGGAGCAGGTTGACCGGCACCTCGGCTGCCGTCGGGTGGATGCCGGTCACCTCGGTCGCGGCCGGCCGCTCGGGCCGGGGGCGAACCAAGACGGCCGCAGGAGTCCCCTCGACCGTGACGGTGTAGCTCGTACCGTCCAGGAACGCGAAGCGCGGGACGAAGCACAGGTCGGCCCCGTCTCGTTCCAGCTGCCCGGCCATCGGCGGCAGGCTGCCCGCCGCGACGACCGTCCCCGGAAATACTCGCACGTCCGCTCTGGCGGGCAGGCCCGCCAGCCGGATGCAGTCGCCGCCGCCGCTGCGCGACCAGGTGGCCTCGGTCACTGGTGCTGCTACAACGACGCGCTCTTCAGAGAACGCAGATGCTGACGGCCCGCGTCGTCGGCCTGCAAGGCAAGTACGTAGCTTCCGCCCAGGTTGGCCAGGCGGCGGATACCCTGCAGGTCCTTGGTCTCCCTGGGCACGCCGACCGGCTGCCGCGGCTCGGTCAGCGGCGACTGGCTGTCGATGTCGCGGCAGGCGATCTTCACCAGCCCGTGGGCGCTGTTGGCGACGAGCAGGTACTCCTCGCCGTCCTGGACGAACGACACCATGTCGAGGGGCTGGTTGACCGGGCCAAGCTCGGCGACGGTCCGGCCGACGGCCTTGGCGCCGTCCGTGAGGTCGGCGAGCCGGAAGTGCACGACCGGCGTGCAGGTGTAGCTGGCCAGGACGCTCGCGCCGTCGTCATAAGGCACGAACGCGCGGATCGGGGCCGCGGTCTCCCACTTACCGTGCGAGACATGGAAGATCTCCAGGCTGCTGCCGGTCATCGCGGCGCTGAAGGGGAACGGAATGCGCCGCAGCTTGGAGGAGAACTCCTCGTTCGACAGCCCGGCGACGAGCAGCGCCCCGCCCGCGTAGGCCATGTCCGTGACGGTCGCGGTACGGATCGGCTGCCGCACCAGGCGGATCTTGATCGTGGCGAACTGGATTTCTTCCCCCTCGTCGCCGAGCGGCAACGTGGTGTCCAGCCGCTCGTCGTCCTCGGCGGGGGCGTCGCCGATCGCCACCGCGGCGAAGGGCACCTCGTCCAGCGGGACATCGGCGATGGCGCCGTCGGCGACGCTGATCCGCACCAGCACCGGCTGGGCCGCCTCGCCGTGACCGCGCAGGACTGACAGGTACACGTTGTGCGACCGCGGGTGGACCGCCATGTCCTTGATGGTGATGTCGCCCGGCTCGCAGCCAAGAAACGACCCAACCCGCGCGTCGACGTCCTCCAGGTCGAACGGCCCGACCCCGCCCGCGGCGCCCGGGTCGGCGACATCGACGGCGAACACCGTCGCCGCCGCGTTGTCGGCCAGGAACAAGATCCCCGCAGGCCCGAACGTGATCGGCCCGGCCGAACGAAGACTCACCCGGCCTGGCTTCAACCCGAACTCACTCATTGGACCTCCTCATGCCTGGACAGGCACGCGCGGAATCAGTCATTACCGGCAGGCTACTTCACCCGGCATCTACGCCCGGCACCACGCGCGCCGATGACGTCTGCCTCCTGGCAGTCAGGCTCGCCGGCTGACCTGACGGCCCGGGCAGTAGCCGGGCCCGGCCTGGTTTTGCCTCCTTGCTCAGGCGGCGTCGAGTACGTCGACCCGGCGGGCCGCCGTGAGGCGGCCGGCGGAATCCCCGTAGTAGGAGCCCGACGTGGGGGCGACGTCGCGGTAGTCGCGTCCGGTGGCGATGGTGAGGTAGCCGCCGTCGGTGCGGCGGCGGTTGCTCGGGTCGAGCGCCACCGCCTCGGCGTGATCGCCGCGCGGCACGATGACCTCGACCCAGGCATGGGTGCCGCCCTGCCCGAGCAGATGGCCGGAGACGTACCGCGCGGGAAGGCTCATGACCCGGCACAGCGCGAGCATGACGTGGGCGTAGTCCTGGCAGACTCCCCGGCCGGCGGCCAGTGCCTCGGCCGCCGTGGTGGTCACCGAGGTGACGCCGGGGGCGTAGGCCATCGCCTGGGAGACCGCTTCGCTGACCTGGAGCGCGACGTCCTCGGGGGCTTCGCCGGCCGACTCGGCGGCGATCTGGCCGGCCAGCGCGCGCAGGTGGCCGTTCGCCGCGGTCAGCCGGGTCGGCCGCAGCAGTCGGGGGCTGTGCAGGGCCCGGGCCGGAAGCACCGTGGGCCCGTCGCCGCAGACCCGCTCGACCAGGGCCGCCAGCTTGAACTCGATGACGTGCGGCACGCTCTCGGCCTGCATGAAGGCGACGACGTTGCCGTCGGCGTCGTGGCGGACCCGGCGGCTGGCCCCGGCGCCGGCGACCTCGAGCCGGTGGGCCAGCCGGCGCTGGCTGCCGTGGCGGGCGGGCGGCACGATGACCAGCCGGTGCCGCAGCTGCCGAACGGGGGCGTCGTACTCGTACCGGAAGCTTTGCTCAAGGACGTACCGCACCCGCTCGGCGGCGCGCAGGTCCAGCCGCCGGTGATCGAGCACCGGGGCACCGAGCAGCGCGGGATCCAGCGTCACGCCTCCGCCTCCTCGGCCTGCACGGTCATGGACTCAAGCAGCGGGCCGCCGAAGGTGGTGGCCATCGCGACGTCGGAGGCGTCCCGTCCCCGGCCGATGACCACCCGGCCCTTGCGCCGCGTGTTGTTGCGCGGGTCGAAGGTCCACCACTGGTCACCGAGCCAGACCTCCATCCAGGCCGCGAAGTCCATCGGCGCCGGGTCGGGCGGCACGTCCATGTCGGGCAGGTACCCGAAGACGTACCTGGCCGGTATGTTGAGCGCCCGGCAGAACGAGATCGCCAGGTGGGTGAAGTCGCGGCAGACCCCGCGTCCGGCCGTGTTGACGTCGACGGCGCTGGACAGCGCCGTCGTGCTCCCGTACTGGAAGGTCAGGTGGCCGTGGACGTAGTCGCAGACGGCCTGGACCCGGCGGTAGCCGGGGGCGAGCCCGCCGAAGCGCGACCACGCCTCGTTGCCGAGCACGTCGGGCAGGCAGTACCGGCTCGGCAGGGTGTAGATCAGCGTGTCGTCGGGGAGCTTGTCGGGCGCGCACTCCCGTGCGTCCTCGTTAGACTCCTCCGTCGCGTCCGGGACCACGGCGGTCGCGCGGTACCGGACGCTCGACGTCCCGGCGGGCAAGACGGTGCGCATGCACGGGTTGCCGTACAAGTCGGTGTAAGGACGCGCTGGCACCGCCGGCTCAGCGACCCAGCGGCCGTCGCTGACCGTCACGTCCGCCGATGCGGCCGGCTGCACCTGGAAGACGACCGGGGTCGGGATCGCAGCGACGTACGTGAACTCGCACCCGATGAGCAGTCGCCGCGTATTCATGAGGCCATCATCTCCTCATTTCGTTTCACGGCGGTTAACTGGCCCCCGTGGCCGCTGCCTGGCGGCCGCGGAAACTGGCCGCGACGGCCTGCGTTAGTGATTCTCGTCGGCCGGCGGGATCGGGCGTCATGGCTTCGCCCGGCTCCATGCGATTCCCGCGCGTCGTATGAACTCTTCGTCAAGCCGCTCATACCGTTCGGCCAGTGCGGGGGTGGGGTGAGCTACTAGTTCGTCGCGTACGCGCCGTCGCTCGGCTAGTAGCTCCGGATCGTCAAGCCTGGTGATGTCCTGCTGCTCGGCGCACTCCATCGTCCCTGCCTCCCCGTGGTGCCGTGAGCAAGAATGTAGCGAGATGATTACCCAGCGCAAAGGGTTATGACAACATGAGCGGCATGGCTGTCCACAGCAACGGCAACCTGGCCACGCACTTCGGGCGGCAGGTCGGGAAGGAGCGGCTAGCGCGTGGCTGGTCACTGCGCGAACTGTCAGCCCGGACGGGTATCGACTTCTCTCACTTGTCACGCATTGAAGCCGGGAAGCGCCCGCCGACCGAGGCGATAGCCGATGCCATGGATAACGTGTTTCCGGAGCGCAGGGGGTGGTTCCGGGAGTTTTACGAGGACAGCAAGTCGGCGATGCCACCCGGGTTGCGCTCGTGGACAGAGATAGAAGACAAGGCCGCACGGCTGAGCGTGTGGTGCCCCGGCACCGTCCATGGACTGTTTCAGACTAAGGACTACGCCCGGGTGTTCCTGTCCACGCTCGCCAGCGTGCCCGCCGAGGTGGTGGAAGCGCGCCTGGCCTCCCGCATGGCCAGGCAGCAGCGCGTCCTCCACCGCGACGATCCCCCGGCCGTGGTGTGCATCATCGATCACGTGGCGCTCTACCGCGGGGTCGGCTCACCCGCGATCATGGCCGCGCAGATGCGCCACCTGCTCGACCTGGCCGGCCAGCCCAACGTCACGCTCCAGGTGCTCCCGGCCGTTGCCCACCCGGCTACCGCGTCTGAGCTGATCATCGCGGACAACACCGCCGCGTACGCCGAGCACCTGGCCGCGGGTGGGGTCTACACCGATCCCGAAACGGTTACCCGCCTGGAACTGATCTTCACTACGATTCGTGGCGAGTGCTTTCGCGCTTCCGACAGTGCGGCAACGATCGGGAAGGCGGGCAAGCTATGGACTGGCGCAAGTCGTCATTCAGCGGTCAGAACGGGAGCTGTGTAGAGACAGCCAGTGGCAACGGCGTGATCCTGGTGAGGGACACGACCGACCGCCGGGGATTCACACTCCAGGTGCCCGCTGAGGCGTGGCTGTCCCTGGTCACGTCGATCAAGCGGCAGTAACGCAACCTACCGAACAGGAAGCCAGTTCCCAGCCACCACGGGAACTGGCTTCCTTCCATTTGTCCTAAGGTCGGGTCATGGCTAGTTCACTGCCGCGCAGCACGCCGGCCGGCCAGGGGGTCGACCCGGCCGCGATCCTCAGCTTCCTCGACGCCCTGGATGAGCGCTCCGACATCGAGATGCACAGCCTGATGGTGGTGCGCCACGGGCACGTGGTGGCCGAGGGGTGGTGGGCGCCGTACAGCGCGGGCCGGCCGCAGCTGCTCTACTCGCTCAGCAAGAGCTTCACTTCCACCGCGGCCGCGTTCGCGCAAGCCGAGGGCCTGCTCGACCTGGACGACACGGTCATCTCGCACTTCCCCGAGTTCGCCGCGGACATCACCGACCCGCGCAGCCGCTCCATGAAGATCCGGCACGTCGCCTCGATGGCGTCCGGGCATACCAGGGAGACGCTGCCCGAGGCGCTCGCACGTGACCGGGACGAGCCGGTCCGCGGGTTCCTGCTGACCCCGCCCGACCGCGATCCAGGCACCGTCTTCGCCTACAACCAGCCCTGCACGTACACGCTCGCCAGCGTCGTCCAGCGCAACGCGGGCCTGTCCCTGACCCGGTACCTGCGGCCCAGGCTGTTCGACCCGCTCGGCATCGGGCCCGTCGGCTGGCACACCTTCCCGCCCGGCCGGCAGCAGGGCTTCAGCGGACTGCACGCCCGCACCGAGGACATCGCCAAGCTCGGGCTCCTGTACCTGCAGCAGGGCCGGTGGGCGGGAGCACAGCTCATCCCGCGGGAATGGGTGGCCGAGGCGACGTCGGCGCAGGTCGCCAACGCGCAGCAGCAGTCCCAGCCCGACTGGCAGCAGGGCTACGGCTTCCAGTTCTGGACGTCCAGGCACGGGTACCGCGGCGATGGGGCCTTCGGGCAGTTCTGCGTGATCTTGCCCGGGCAGGACACGGTGATCGTCACCACCGCCTACACCTTCGAGATGCAGGCCATGCTCGACGCCATGTGGACCCGCCTGCTCCCCGGCCTCGGTGTGGCCTCGCCGGCGGCCAGCCCCGCTCAGGACAAGCTCAGCGCCAGGCTGGCCGGCCTCTCGCTGCCCGGCCGCGATGGCGCGCGGGCTCCCCGCGACTGGGGGCCGTGGACCGGCGGGGCGTTCGCCGTCGCCGCCTCGCGCGAGGCTGACGCCGAGGGGCAGCCGTTCGCCCTCCCCGCGGCGACGTTCGTGACGTCGGTCGAGGTAGCGCAGCGGGCGGGCGGCTGGGGGATCGGCCTCATCGAGGCCGGCAACGCGCTGACCTTTCCCGTCGGCACTGGCAGCTGGACCGTCTGTGAGCCCGCGGACCGGCACGGCAACGTCATCCCGGTGGCCGCCTCCGGCGGCTGGGCCGATGACCAGACCCTGCGGGCAGAGGTCATCTTCCTGGAAACTCCGCACCGGATAGAACTCACCTGTTCACTGCCCGGGCGCACCGCCGAGGTCGTCTGGCGCCACCCGCCGCTCAGGCCCAGCAAGCTCAAGCATCTGCACTGCCCAGCCGAGTGATGTCTCTCCGGGACGAGCGGAGCCTGCCTGGGGAAACGCGCCCCCAGGCCTGACGCGCCTAGCTAAGGCTGAAGCGGCGTGTGCTTGACGGGCCGATGATGGGTACTGCTGTGCTGTGTCTATCGAGCGTCGTGAATTCTTGCTGCTCGCTGGGGCGGCCGCCACCGGAGCCGGGCTGGCCGGGTGCACGGGCCCGCGGCGGGCCGGCGACCAGTCAGCCGGCGATAGCTCCAGGCCGGCCGCTGTCGTGCCGTCGCCGGCGCAGGCCCAGCCCGGTGACGCGGACACGTCACTGGGCCCGCAGGTCATGCACGGGTCACGGCACCGGCCGCAGGTGGCGCTCACCTTCCACGGCCAGGGACCGGAATCCATGGCCGACGCGCTGCTCGCCGAGGCGGAGCGGGCGGGTGCGTGGGTCACGGTGCTCGCCGTCGGGACCTGGCTCGGCCAATACCCGCAGGTCGCGGACCGGATCTTGCGCGGGGGGCATGAGCTGGGCAATCACACCATGCATCACCTGGACATCACGGCCATGGACGCCTCGGGCGCCTACGCGGAGATCGAGGGGTGCGCGCAGCGGTTGCACGCGCTGACCGGATCGGCCGGCCGCTGGTTCCGGCCCTCGCAAACGCGGTACTCGACCTCGCTGATCGAGCAGGAGGCCCGTAAGGCGGGTTACCAGACGTGCGTGTCGTACGACGTGGACTCGCTCGACTACACCGATCCCGGGCCGGACGCGATCGTGTCCACCGTGCTCGGCTCGACGCGGCCGGGCTCGATTGTCAGCCTGCATCTCGGGCATTCCGGCACGGTGACCGCGCTGCCCGCGATCGTGCGCGGCCTGGCCAGCCGGGGACTGCGCGCGGTCACCCTGACGGACCTGCTTTCCCCGTAAACGGCACGGGCCGTTGCTAAGCGTTAGCGGTGAGGCCGCACCGTCTTCTGCTATGAATTGGGCATGCCCGATACGACCATCCCCGCCGCGGACGGGACCCCGCTCAAGGCCTACCTCGCCGTCCCGGCCGAGGCCGGCCCCCGTCCTGGGGTTGTCGTGATCCAGGACGCGCTGGGCCTGACCGGGGCCATCCGAGAGCACGTCGACCGTCTGGCGTCGTACGGGTACCTGGCCGTGGCCCCGGACCTCTACACACGCGGCGGGATGCTGAGGTGCGTGCAGGCCACCATGCGTTCCCTCTTCAGCGGGCAGGGGCAGGCCTACGACGACATCGAAGGGTCTCGCCGCTGGCTGCTCGCCCGCGACGACTGCTCGGGCCGGGTCGGGATCATCGGTTTCTGCATGGGCGGCGGGTTCGCTCTCATGACCGCCAACCGGGGCTTCGACGTCTCTGCTCCCAACTACGGCCAGCTGCCGAAGGACCTCGACAGCGCGCTGAGCGGCGCCTGTCCCGTGGTCGCCAGCTACGGCGCCCGGGACCACATGCTCAAGGGCGCAGCCGCCACGTTGGCGGCGGCCCTGACGGAAAGGGGCATCCTCCACGACGTCAAGGAGTATCCCCAGGCCGGCCATAGCTTCCTCGAGCAGTTCAAGGTCGGGCCTCTTGCGCCGGTGCTGCGGGTGGCCGGCCTGGGTTACGAGGCGGCCAGCGCCGGCGACGCCTGGCGCCGGATCCGCGCCTTCTTCGACGAGCATCTGGCCGCCGCTGAGCCACCCGAGGCCGGCTGACGAACTCGGGCCGAACTGCGCACCGTGGCCGAGGAGGCCGCCGCGCTCGCTGCGGCGGGGCTGGACCTCGCCATCGTGTACCTGCGGCCGCCGCTCACCCCGGCGGTGCTCGAGCCCCTGGCCGTGGCCCTGGCGCAGATCGGCTGACCGGCGCCTGAGCGCCCGGGGCTCGGCGGGCCTACCGCGGTCGCGGTACGCGGAATGACCGCGTTCGGCCGACGATTCACCGGGCCGCGATCGCGAGGCTAAAGGGGTCAGCTTTTGTCTACCCGAAAGGGGATCCCGTGGAGCGCCTTGCACGATTGTGCGCCCGTAGGAGATTCATCGTCCTTGGCGGCTGGGTTATCGCGCTGCTGCTCCTGGCCGGGCTTACGGTCAAGCTCGGGTCGGGGTTCACCGATTCCGCCCAGATACCTAACAGCGAGTCCGCCACCGCCTACAGCCTGCTCGACAACGCCGGCCACGGCGGCCTCGTCTCATCGAACTCCACGGTCACCGGCAACATCGCCTGGCACGTCACCGGCGCCTCGGTCACCAGCCCGGGGGTGGAGAAGGACGCGGCCGCGATGCTCGGCAAGGTCGCGCACCTGCCCGGCGTGGAAGGCGTCGTCAGCCCGTACAGCACGGCAGGGGCGGCCCAGGTCAGCCGGTCGGGTAACGCCGCCTACGCAACCGTGATCCTCGCTAAGAGCGCCGATGTCAAGCCGGTCGAGCTGGCCGCTGGGCAGCTGCGCAGCGCGGCCGTCGACGTGCAGGTCGGCGGCACGGCGTTCGCCCCGGCCGTCGGTGCCTCGGAGGGCACCGAGGCGGTCGGCATCCTCGCCGCGCTGCTGATACTGCTCTTGGTCTTCCGCTCCGTCTGGGCGGCGGCCCTGCCGGTCATCACCGGCATCACCGGGGTGGGCATGGGGACGCTGGTCGTCCTGCTCGGCTCCCATGTGGTCAGCCTGTCGAGCACCAGCCTGACCATGGGCACCCTCATCGGGCTGGGCGTCGGGATCGACTACGCCCTGTTCATCGTCAACCGCTACCGCAAGGCGCTGCTCTCCGGGTCGTCCGTACCAGACGCCATCGCGACCGCGCTGACCACGTCGGGCCGGGCCGTGGTGTTCGCCGGGGTGACGGTCATCGCCGCCCTGCTCGGCATGTATGTCGTCAACCTCAGCGTGCTGACCGGCATGGCGCAGGCCGCGGCGGTGACCGTGCTGCTCACGGTGGCAGCGGCGACGACGCTGCTGCCCGCGCTGCTCGCCATCCTGGGCCGGAGGGTGCTGTCGCGCCGCCAGCGCCGGGCGCTGGCCGAGGGGCCGGCCGCAGCTTGGAACCGGATGCAGGCAGCCCCGGTGCCGGGCGCCCACGCTCGGGCCGGGCACGGCCTGGCCGCCCGGTGGGCCGGGCTGGTGCAGCGGGCGCCCCGGCGCGCCGTTGCCCTGTCCCTGCTCGCGATCGTCGCGCTGGCCATTCCGGTGCTGAGCATGCGGGTCGGTGCGGCCGACGCCGGCAGCGACCCAGCGGGATCGTCGACCCGCGCGTACTACGACGTCATGTCGGGCGGCTTCGGCAAGGGATTCGACGCCCCGCTGCTGCTCGTTGCCCAGGCCCCGGACACCGAGTCGCAGCAGGCGCTGGCCAAGCTGGCGACGGAACTGCCTTCCGCCAGCGACGTCGCCTCGGCGACCGCCCCCGCGGCCGTCGGCAAGGGCCTCGAGCTGATCACGGTCGTACCGCGGACCAGCGCGCAGGCCGCGCAGACGAGCGATCTGGTGACCAGCTTGCGCCACGACGTGATCCCGGCCGCCGAAGCGGGCACGCACCTGCACGTGTACGTCGGCGGGACCACCGCGTCGACCATCGACATGTCCAACGCGCTGATGAGCAAGCTGCCGCTGTACCTCGTGCTTGTCGGGCTGCTCGGGTTCGTGCTCCTAGCGCTGGCGTTCCGCAGCGTCCTCATCCCGCTCACCGGCGCGCTCACCAGCCTCGGCTCGATACTGGCCGGGCTCGGCGCGATCACCGCGATCTTCCAGTTCGGCTGGGGCTCGGCCCTGTTCGGAGTCGGGTCGGCCGCGCCGGTTTCCTACATCATCCCGGTGTGCATCGTCGGCGTGGTGTTCGGCCTGTCCACCGACTACCAGGTTTTCCTCCTCAGCCGGATCCGCGAGGAGTGGCAGCGCACCGGGGACAACGCCGGGGCCGTCCGGCAAGGCGTCACCGAGACTGCGAAAGTCATCGTGATGGCGATGGCGATCATGGCGTGCGTGTTCGGCTCGTTCGGGTTCAGCGGCCAGCGGATCGTCGCCTCGATCGGAGTCGGCATGGCCAGCGCCGTCATCATCGACGCCCTGCTGGTCAGGCTGACGCTGGTGCCGGCCCTGATGCAGCTCGCCGGACGGTGGAACTGGGCCTACCCGCGCTGGGCGGAGCGGCTCACCCCGCGGCTGTCGGTCGAGGCCCCGTCCGAGCCTCACCACGAGACCCCGCGGCTGTCTATTGAAGCCCCGGCCGGTCCTGACCACGAAATCGCCCAGCCGTCGGCGATCATTGGATCGTGAGGGTGCCCGCCAGCCCGCAGCCGCCCCCGGCGGCCAGGACCGCCGCCCGGCGCCGAGGCAGCCTGCCTCCCGCCGCGGCGGCGGCCGTGGTAAACGCGGTGACCCTGGTGGTGATGCTCACGGCGGTGACCTACCGGCAGGGCGGCGGGCCGGCCTTCCAGGGAACGGCCGTGCTGGTCTTCACGGTTGCCGCCTGGCTGCCGCTGCTCGGCCGCACCCGGTGGCCGGTGCCCGTGCTGGTCGCCACGACCGCGATCGAGTGCCTGCACCTGGCCGTCCTTCCGTTCGTCGGCGCCTACACCACCGCGCCGGTCGCGATGGGTGCCTACCAGCCGGTGCCGGTCGCGACCATGGTCGCGGCATGGACGGTAGCCAGCCGCCGCCGCTGGCCGGCCGGCTGGACAGCGGGCGGCCTGGCCGCCGGCGCGCTGCTCGCCGTCAGCGTCATCGCCCAGCCGGGATTCCTGATCGCCACCGACATGGTGATGTTCGACCTCGTCATCATCGCCACCGCGGCCGGCGTGCTGGTGAGCCTGCGGCGGGACAGAACCGCCCGCCGGGACCGCGAGGTCCGGGAGGAAACCCGGCGGCAGGTCACCGGTGAGCGGCTCCGCATCGCCCGTGACCTGCACGATATGGTCGCCCACCACCTCGCGCTGGTCAACGCCCAGGCCAGCGTCGCCGAGTACCTGATGCGAAACGACCCCAAGGCCGCCGCCGCCCTGAGCGGCATCAGCCTCCACTCACGGCAGGCACTTGACGAGCTGCGCGCCACGGTCGGGCTGCTGCGCAGCGACGACGACAGCCAGGACGGCGCCGGCGCGGGGCACTCCACCCCGGGCATCGACAAGCTCGACGAGCTCGCCGCCGGCTTCCGGTCAGCGGGCACGGACGTGTCGGTCACCGTCGCCGGCGTTCCCGCTGAACTCCCGCCCGGCGGGGACCTGGCCGTCTACCGCATCGTGCAGGAATCGCTCACTAACGCGGCCAAGCACGCACCAGGCGCGGCCGCCGCCGTGACCCTGCGCTGGCAGGACGGCGGGCTCGACCTGGCGGTCACCAGCGGCCCGGGCCGCGGCGATGACCCGGGCGTCCGCGGTGCGGGCTCCGGCCACGGCATCATCGGCATGCGGGAGCGCGCCGCAAGCTGCGGGGGAACGCTGACGGCGGAGCCCGCCCCGGACGGCGGCTTCACCGTCCAGGCGACGATCCCCGGGAAGGAAGGTTCCGCGTGACTATCCGCGTGGTGCTCGCCGACGACCAGGCCCTGCTACGGGGCACGTTCCGGCTGCTGCTTGACTCCGAGCCGGACATGGAGGTGGTGGCCGAGGCCGGCACCGGGGCCGAGGCCGCGGCGCGGGCGCGGGAGGCCAGGGCCGACGTGGTGCTGATGGACATCCGGATGCCGGATATGGACGGGATCGAGGCCACCAGGCAGATCACCGCCGATGAGGCCCTCGCCGGGGTCAAGATCCTCATCCTGACCACCTACGAAACCGACGACCTGGTGGTCGCCGCGCTGCGTGCTGGCGCGAGCGGCTACCTGGGCAAGGGGACCGAGCCCGGAGTTCTACTCGATGCCATCCGGACGGTGGCCGCCGGGGAGTCGCTGCTGTCCCCGGCCGCGACCACGGCCCTGATCGGCCGCTTCCTGGCCCGGGCCGATCCGCCCCAGGGACGGCTGGCCGCCGACCTGTCCGAACTGACCGCCCGCGAGCGCGAGATCACCACGCTGGTCGGCATCGGCCTGTCGAATGAGGAGATCGCCGGCCAGCTGTTCATCAGCCCCGCCACCGCCAAAACCCACGTCAACCGGGCCATGATGAAGGTCGGCGCCCGCGACCGCGCCCAGCTGGTCGTCTTCGCCTACGAGACCGGCCTCGTCACCCCGCGCAGGCCATGACTCCCTGGGTCGCCTCGCGCGGCGCAACGCCTCGCCGTGAGCGCGCGCTCAAAACGATCCCGAACGGCCGGCGGTGATCACGATCTCGGCCGGCTCGCACTCCGGTGCGGAGGCGGTCAGGCGGATCTTGCCCGGGCCGGTGGGGCGCAGGACAGCGAGGGCCCGTCCGTCGTAGCTGCGGCGCTCTGTCGCGTCGAATCGCTCCTCGGTCGAGGGGCAGGCGCTGCCGAAGCCGAGCAGGACGCCCGGGCCGGATACCTCGACCCGCACCGGCCGGTCGGCTCCGGCGTGGCCGGTGCCGGCCTGGTCGGTGAGGGTGAGGGTGACGTAGGCGAGGTCCCCGCCGTCGGTGGTGATGACCGGCCGGTCGGCCTCGGCGCGGAGCTGCAGCGGGCCGTCGGCGGACCGCAGCCGGTGGCGGCCGGTTTCTGTCCCGTCGGCATAGGCGATGGCCAGCAGTTCGCCTGGCTGGTAGACCGCCTCGAACTCGGCGCGGAACCGGTGACTGTCGCCGGCCGGCTTGCGGCCGAGGGAACGGCCGTTGACGAAGAGTTCCACCTCGTCGGCGTCGCTGTAGACCTCGACCGTGACCGGCGCGCCTTCCGACCCGGGCCAGGTCCAGCTGGCGATGGAGTCACTCCACGCCCACGGGCTCCCGGTGAACGTCTGGCCGTGGTGCTCCGGCCGCCGGACGGCCAGGTAAGGCTCGGCGCGCAGGCCGAAGACGATCTGCCGGTAGTAGGAGGCGGGCCGGCGGTGCCCGGTGATGTCGATGTCGCCGCAGCCGGCCAGCAGGTACGGGTACGGTCCGGTGAGGCTGGGCCGGGCGCCGTCCCCCGCCGCGTACTGCGGGCGGCCGATGCCGGCCTCGCCCAGGTAGTCCCAGCCCGTCCAGGCGAAGTCCCCGATGACGTTCGCGTACTGCTTGACCAGCCGCCAGTTGCCGTCGATGCGGGTGGGGAACGTCTCGCTGCCGACGATGATCCGGTTCGGGAACAGGCCACGGTCGAGGCCGTACCGCGCCTCGCCGTAGTTGATGCCGGCGACGTCGAGCACGCTGAACGACTCGGCCGTCCGCCGGGTTACCAGGTCGGAGGAGCTGACCGCGTTCATCATGTCGCCGGGGTCGGCCATGACGGTGTTGACCCCGGCACCCTCGCCGGCCCTCGAGCGCATCGCGGACACCTCGCCGAGCACCGCGACCATCCCGTTGATCGCGTTGGTGACGTAGCGGGTGCCGTCAAGGGCGCGGACCTTCTCGGCGAGCCTGCGTCCCCAGGCCGCGCCGGACGGCGAACCGGTCTCCGGGATCTCGTTGCCGATCGAGTAGAGGATGACGCTGGGGTGGTTGACGTCCTTGGCGACCATGGCCTCGATGTCCCGTTCCCACCACTGCGGGAAGTTCACGCTGTAGTCGAAGTCGCTCTTGGCCGAGGTCCACATGTCGAACGCCTCGTCCATGACCAGTACGCCGAGGCGGTCGCAGGCGTCAAGCAGCGCCGTGCTCGCCGGGTGGTGCGACATCCGGATCGCGTTGAAGCCGGCGTCCTTGAGTAGCCGGACGCGGCGTTCCTCGGCGCGGGCGAAGGTCGCCGCGCCGAGTACCCCGTTGTCGTGGTGGATGCAGGCGCCGCGCAGCTTGACGGTGTCGCCGTTGATCCGCAGTCCATGTTCGGGGTCGAGCCGCAGCGAGCGGATGCCGAAGGTAACGGTCTCCGCGTCCGCCTCGCCGTCGTCGTCGGTCAGGGTGACCTGGGCCGTGTACAGGGCGGGCGAATCCGGGCTCCACCGCCGCGGCGCGCGGACGTACAGGCGCTGCCGCGCGGTGGCCGGCTCGCCGGGCAGCACCGAGACCGGACCGGTATCGGCCGCGACGACGCTCCCCGCGGCGTCACGGATCTCGGTGGCGAGCCGAGGCGTCCTGATCGCGATGGAGTCGTTCTCCACGATGGCCGCGACCTCGACGACCGCCCGTTCGGTGTCGGTGTCGGGCGTGGTGACGCGGACGCCGCCGGGCGCGATCCGGACCAGGCCGCCGGTCAGCAGCCAGGTGTCACGGTAGATTCCCGCGCCGGTGTACCAGCGGGAGTCCTGGTGGCCCCGCGCCTCGACGCGGATCTCGTTGTCCGCGCCGAAGCGCAGGAAACGGTCCGCGTCCACGCGGAACAAGGAGTACCCGTAGGGGCGCTGCCCGGCGAAGTCCCCGTTGACGTAGACCATCGCGTCCCGGTAGACGCCCTCGAACTCGACGAGGATCCGCCTGCCCCGGTGCTCCTCCGGCACGAAGAAGGTCTTGCGGTACTCGAAGGCGCCGCCGGGAAAATAGGCGCTGGCCCCGCTGTCCCTGCTGGCCTGGCCGCCCGGCGCGACCCGCTGCTGCCCGATCATCGCGTCGTGCGGCAGCGTCACCGGCCGGTAGGGGACCGAGGCGCCGCCGAGCTCGTCGAACGGGCTGACCCTGGGCCGGAACTCCCAGCGGTCGTTGAAAGACACGCGGATCATGGGTCCTCATCCTGGAGTGGTCGCGCTGCGCCGCGCGCCTCGCTCTCCCGACATTAGTAATGCGCTTTACCAACCTGCTTTGACTATCATGACGATCACCCTGCGCTCATCCGCCTGAGCTAAAGGCAAGCAGGCGCTGAGCCGCTACACCCCGATGTAGATCGACCTGACCCGAGAGTTACGGCTCAGCTCGGCGGCCGGGCCGGACAGGGCGATCTCGCCGTTCTCGAGGACCAGGCAGTCGGTGGTCGTCTCGAACGTGAGCATCGCGTTCTGCTCCACGAGCAGCAGGCTCAGGCCCTCGTCCCGCAGCCTGCGCAGCGTCTCGCCGATGATTTCGACGAGCCTCGGCGACAGCCCCATCGACGGCTCGTCGAGCAGCAGGAGCACCGGCCTGGCCATCAGCGCCCGCCCGATGGCCAGCATCTGCTGCTGCCCGCCGGACAGCGCACCAGCCAGCCGGCCACGCATCTCGGCGAGCACGGGAAACAGTTCGTAGACCGTCGAGAGGGTGTCCCTGGTCGCACCGTCCCAGCGGCGCGCGTAGGCGCCGAGCAGCAGGTTCTTCTCGACGGTTAGCCCGGGGAACACGTGCCGGCCCTCGGGGACGTAGCCGATGCCGAGCCGCACCATGTCGCGCGCCGGCACCTTCGCCAGGTCGCGGTCACCGAACCACACGGAGCCCGCGGCGCGCGGCACGAGCCCCATCAAGGCCCGCAGGGTCGAGGTCTTGCCCGCGCCGTTGGCACCGATCAGGCCGACCGCCTGGCCCGGCGCCACCGTGAAGCTGACCGACCTGACCGCGGACACGCCGCCGTACCTGACGGCCAGCTCGCTGACGCTCAGCAGTTGCCCGTCACCGCCCCCGTGATTCCCCGTAGGCCCGGTGTCGCGAGTCAGCCCGCGGGTTCTCATTGCGAAGCCTCCGATGCCTGAGGGGCCTCCGATGCCCGAGGGGATGGTACGGCGGACTTGCCCAGGTAGGCCTCGAGGACGGCCGGGTCACTCGACACCTGAGCCGGAAGGCCCTCGGCGATCACCAGCCCGCTGTCGAGCACGACGATCCGCTCGCACAGCGACATCACCAGGCCCATGTTGTGCTCGATGAGCACCACGGTTACCCCGCTGTCCCTGATGGACCTGACGATCATGGCAAGTTGTGCCCGCTCCTCGCCGTTCAGTCCGGCGGCCGGCTCATCGAGCAGCAGCAGCCTCGGCGCGCCGGCGATGGCCCTGGCCAGTTCGAGCCGCCGCTGGATGCCGTAGGGCAGCGTACCCGGCAGCATCCCGGCGAACTGCGCGAGGCCGAAGTCGGCGAGCAGTTCCGCGGCGCGCCGCTTCAAGGCCCGGTCGTACCTCCAGATGCCGAACGGCCAGCACAGGTACCGCCAGCTCCACCAGGTGCGGGTGCGGTCGAGTGAGACCAGCATGTTGTCAGCCACCGTCAGGTTGCCGAACAGCCGCAGGTGCTGGAACGTGCGCGCGACGCCGAGGCGGCTGACCTGGCTGGGCCGCATCCCGGAGACCGGCCGCCCGTTCAGCGTGATGGCGCCGCCGTGCGGCCGGTAAAAGCCGCTGATCACGTTGAACAACGTCGTCTTGCCCGAGCCGTTGGGCCCGACGATGCCGAGGATCTCCCCGGCCCGGACAGTGAGCGATATGTCATCGAGCGCCGTAACGCCGCGGAACCTCCGCACCAGATGAGACACCTCGAGTAGCGGCTCGCCCGGCGTAACGCCTGCCGCGGCGGCCGGCGCGACAGGCAGCGGCCGGAATGGCTCGAGCACGGCGCTCGTCCCGGTGGACCCGCGCCACCGCCGGTAGAGGGAGCGGAACCGCCCGGGGATGCCAACCAGGCCGGCCGGAGCGAACACTACCACCGCCACAACCACCAGGCCGTAACCGAGTTGCGCGTAGGCGGCCAGGTTGATCAGCTGCTGCTGGACGACCGTGAGCACGACCGCGCCGATGACGCAGCCCGCAAGCGACCGGCGACCACCGATGATGACCATCGCGAGCAGCAGGAACATGTCCGCGATGCTGAACGTCTCCGGGGCGATGTAGCCGATCATCCCGGCGTACAGCACGCCCGCGGCGCCCCCGTACACGCTGGCCAGGACGAAAGCGATCATTCGCAGCGGCCGGATCTCGGTGGCGGCGGCGCTCGCGGCCAGCGGGTCATCCCGCATCGCCCGCATCCGGCGGCCGAGCGGCGTGTGCACGATGAAGAGCCCGAATGCCAGCCCGCCGGCGAGCACGATGAGTTCCAGGTAGTAATAGAGGTATTGGCTCGACAGGTTGATGCCGAGCAGCGGCGGCGCGGGGATCCCTGAGATGCCCGAGTCACCGTTGGTGACCGGCGCGTTGGTGATCCAGTCGATGAACGCGACGGCGAGCCCCAGCGTCACGATGCCCAGGTAGTGCGACTGGACGCGCAGCGCGGGGGTGCCAACGACGACCCCGGCCAGGGCCGTGGCGATCATGGCAAGCACGGCAGCGGTCCAGAAGCCGTAGCCATCGCGGGTAGTGAGGATCGCGGTGGTGTACGCGCCGACGCCGAAGAACGCGATCTGCGCCAGGTTGACCTGCCCGGCGACGCCCATCACGAGGCCCATGCCAACCGCGAGCAGCGCGAACAGGATCGCGATGTCCGCCACGCTGATCCAGTACACGTTCAGCTGGTACGGCAGCAGCCACGCGGCGACGGCGAGCAGGACAAGCCCGCCCGCCCGTGCCGCCTGCGGTGCCCGGAGTGCGGCGGGGAGCGAGGGGGACCGGCTCACGCCCGGTTCACCGTCCTCTCGCCGAAGATCCCGGTCGGCCGGATCATCACAAGCACGGTGAACACCACGAACGTGACCAGGTCGGAGTAGCCCTGGAAGGACTGCGCGGCGAACGCGCCGATCACCCCGATGCCAAGGCCGCCGACGATAGCGCCGGGGATGCTGCCGAAGCCGCCGAGGATCGCCGCGGCGAACCCGTCGATGCCCAGTGAGTCGCCCATCGTCGGCGACACGTAGAGCATCGGGCCGACGAGGGCGCCGGCCAGCGCCGCGAGCGCCGCGCCGATGGCGAAGGAGATCGCGTTGCTCCGTCCTACGTGGATGCCGACCGCGGTCGCCGCCTCGTGGTCCATGGCGACCGCCTGCATGGCCGCCCCCCGCTTGGTGCGCTGCAGGAACAGCGTCAGCGCGGCCATGGCCACCGCGGTGACCGCGATGACCACGACGTTGTAGGCGGGGATGCGGACGCCGCCGACGTCGAACGGCGTCGTCTGCACCGGGGAGCTCACCCCGCGGCCTGAGGAGGACCAGATCAGGATGGCGGCCGCCTCGAGCACGGTGCCTGCCCCGATGGTTCCGATGAGCATCAGGTCGAAGTCCTTGTTCTCGAGCGGGCGCAGCACCCGCTCGATGACCAGGCCGATGGCAGCGGTGACCGCCATGGCGGCCGGCACGGCCACCGCGAACGGCAGCCGTGCCGACAGGTAAAAGGTGGACGCTACGTACGCGCCGATCGTCAGTACCGCGCCATGGGCGAAGTTGACCAGGCCCATGGTGCGGTAGACCAGCGAGAAGCCAAGCGCGACGAGGGCGTAGACCGCCCCGAAGCTCAGGCCGCTGACGAGCGTCTGGAAGAAGGACTGCACTGCTTCGTCGTCTCCTGAGGGCAGGCTAGCTAACGGGCTCGATCTTTCCATCGGAGATGATGCCGATGGCAGTGGCGAAGATGCCGACGCCCGTGCTGTCGTAGGCGAAGTTGCCAAGCAGCCCGGAGTAGTGCACGGCGCGGATGGCGTTGGCGAGCGCCAGGCCGGTGCACGCGCCGCAGGCCTTGAGTGCGGCGATCATCACCTGCGCCCCGTCGTATGCCTTGGCGCCGTGCAGTTCCGGCGCGGAGCCGTAGGCGGCGGTGTACGCGGCGGCGAATTTCTGCGCGGCCGCGCTCGCGTCGTTGCCCAGGTAAGGGGAACTCACGATCGTGCCGTTGGCGTTGGCGGCACCGGCCGTGGAGAGGAAAAGCGGCGTGCCCGCCGGGGCGCCCTCCGCGACCACAGTGGTCATGCCGAGCGCGCGGGCCTGTTTCACGATGAGCCCGGACTGGGCTTCCTCGGCGCCGATGAACAGCACCTGCGGGTCCGAGGCCCGGATCGATGTCAGCGCGGGGGTCATGTTGGTCTGGTCCGACGGCACCACCTTCGCCGCGACGGGGGTGACGCCCAGGGCCTTGAGCGCGTTCGTGAACGAGGACTCCTCGCCCGTGCCGTAGGAGTCGTTGTTGGTGAGCATCGCGATCTTCTTGTAGCCCTTGGTGGTGACCAGGTACTTGGCGAGCGTCGTGTCGTAGGTGAGGCCCGTCGGACTATTCAGGAACAGGTAGGGGCTGTGCAAGGCGATCAGGCCGACCGACTGGCCGGAGGTGATGTTGGGTATCTGCTCCGACTTGAGTATGGGCGCCATGGCGATCGTCACGGCGCTTTCTGCGGTGCCGAGCATCGCGATGTCGCCCTCGCTGGCGATCTTGCGGGCGAGTTCGGTGCCGACCGTCGGGTCGCCCTGGTCGTCGTACAGCGTGAGCTGGATTTTGCGCCCGTTCACGCCTCCCGCCGCGTTGGCCTGGTTGACGGCAAGGCTCACGCCGCGCCACTCGAACTGGCCGAGGTCGCTCAACGATCCGCTCTGCGCGTCCACCACCGCGATCTTGATCGGGCTGGCGGTGGCGCTGGATCTGCTGCCCGACGCGGTGCCGGTGCCGCCGTTGGCCGGCGGGCTGCTTGAGCCCGGCGCGCTGCACGCCGCCGCACCGATTGCGAGCGTGGCGACGGCCATCGAGGAGAAAATGCGGTATTTCTGTCTTCCTGGCATGACTTTGCCTCCGTGTCAGGATCGGTAGGGGTTAAGGCAGATCGAAGACGAACCAGGGGCACCGAAGAGCACTGCATTTGATGAACTAACCTGATAGTTCATTATTTCAGCGCGGCGACGCCTCCTTGTAAAGACCCGGCTAGCAGGCAATGAACCATCCGGTTCGGTCACTGTAGAATCGGCGGCGTGACGCGTCCCACGACCTCAGCGGGCTCGCAGCGGCAGCGTGACCCGGAGCGCACCCGCGAGGAAATCCTGGACGTCGCGCTCGCCGAGTTCGCCAGGAACGGGTACGCCGGCGCGCGGGTGGACGAGATCGCCGCGCGCACCCGCACCACAAAGCGGATGCTCTACTACTACTTCACGAGCAAGGAACAGCTGTACATCGCGGTGCTCGAGCGGGCCTACTCCACCGCGCGGGACGCGGAGCGGCAGCTTGACGTCGATTACCTGGACCCGGTGTCGGCCATCCGCACGCTGGCCGAGCTGACCTTCGACCATCACGAGTCACACCAGGACTTCATCAGCCTGGTCGCGATCGAGAACATTCACCGGGCCGAGTTCATCGCCAGGTCGCCCGCGCTCGCCGAACTCAGCACGCCCGCGGTCGCGGTGATCGCGCGCATCCTTGACCGCGGCCGCGCGACGGGGGTCTTCCTCCGCCAGGTCGAGGCCATCGACGTGCACATGATGATCAGCGCGTTCTGCTTCTTCCGGGTGTCCAACCGGCACACCTTCGGCGCCCTGTTCGGCGTCGACATGCTGGACCCGGCCCGCCGCGACCAGTACCGCCAGATGGTCGGGGACATGGTCGTCAGCTACCTCAGCGCACCGTAGTCGCGGCACCTCAACCGGCCGCGCCGGCCTGCGCGACGGCCAGCGTCCGCAGGCATGCATCTTGACATGCCTAAAGTCGCCGATTTATAAAGTAACGTACTAGTTCGTACATTGCTCTGACCGGGCGAGAGGACGAGCAGGTGGACGTTGCCGGCGACCTGGCGGGCCGGGTGCCTCATCGCCACAGCATCGCGACGGTCGCGCTCGGCGGGACGCTGGGGGAGAAGCTCGCGGCGGCGTCCGCTGCGGGCTTCCACGGCGTCGAGTTGTTCGAGCCGGACCTGATCGCCGCCCCGCTCGCGCCGGAGGAGGTCCGGCGGCGGCTCGCCGACCTGGGGCTGGTGCTCGAGCTGTACCAGCCGCTGCGCGACATCGACGCGCTGCCGCCCGAGCGGTTCCGGCGGAGACTGGACCTGGTGCGGGCCAAGTTCGACCTCATGCGCCGGCTCGGCGCGCGGATGGCGCTGCTGTGCACGAACGTGTCGCCCGATGCGGTCGACGATGACGACCTGGCCGCCGAGCAGCTGTCCGCGGTCGCGGACGAGGCGCGGTCCCGTGGCCTGACCGTCGCCTACGAGGCGCTCGCCTGGGGCACCTACGTCAGCGAGTACGACCACGCCTGGCGGATCGTCGAGCGCGCCGGCCACCCGGCCCTCGGGGTCTGCCTGGACAGCTTTCACATCCTGGCCCGCGGCACCAGCCTGGACGGTATCGCCGCGATCCCGGCCGGCAAGCTGTTCATGCTCCAGCTCGCCGACGCGCCGCGCCTGCGGATGGACGAGTTGCAGTGGAGCCGGCACTACCGCTGCTTCCCCGGGCAGGGCGCCTTCGACCTGGAGACGTTCCTGGCCCGGGTGCTCGCCGCCGGCTACGCCGGGCCGCTGTCCCTGGAGATCTTCAACGACATCTTCCGGCAGGCGGACCCGTTCCGCACGGCGGTCGACGGCCGGCGGTCGCTGCTGTGGCTTCAGGAGCGCGTCGGCGGACAGACGCCAAGTACGGACGCCAGGACGCCGGCGCCGCTTGCCGGGGGTGACCTGCGCGGCTTCGCGTTCGTCGAGCTCAACGCACCGCCGGAGACCACGGGCGGCGTGGGCCGGCTGCTGACCGGCCTCGGCTTGCGCAGGACCGGGCTGCACCGGAGCAAGCCCGTCGAGCTGTGGGAGGCGGGCGAGGCGCGGATCCTGGTGAACAGCGGCCGCCGCGCGGTGCCCGCCCCCGGGCAGTTCGCCGTCGCCGCCGTCGGACTTGACGTCGCGGCCGCCGAACCCGTCGCCCAGCGGGCCACGGCGCTGCGCGCGCCGCTTGTCCCGCGGCACCGGAACTGGGACGAGGCAGACCTGGTGGCCATTGAGGCGCCGGACGGCGTGGAGATCTTCCTCTGCGCGGAAGGCAGCGGCTGGCGCGGGGACTTCGACCCGTGCCCCGGCGAGCACCCGTTCGGCGCCAAGGCGCGGCTCACCGGCATCGACCACGTCGCACTCGGGCAGCCGCTGACCCTGTTCCACGAGAGCGTGCTGTTCTACCGGAGCCTGCTGGGGCTCGTACCGCTGGAGAGCCAGGAACTGGCGTCGCCGAACGGCCTGATCAGGAGCCAGGCGTTGACTGGCGAGGCCGCGGGCGAGACGGTCAGGTTCGTGCTCAATGTGCCGGTGCTCGGCGGCGGGCGCGCCTTGGCACGCCCGGCGCAGCACGTAGCGATACGGTCGGCCGACATCGTGGAGACGGCCCGCGCGGTCTCCGCCCAGGGACTGTCCGTGCTGCCCGTCCCCGGCAACTATTACGAGGACCTCGCCGCCAGGCTCGGGCTCGACGCTGCGTCGCTCGAGACCTGCCGCCGCGGCAACATCCTGTACGACGAGGATTCCGCCGGCCGGGCAATGCGTCACTGCTACGTCACCTCTGGCCAGGGAGGCGTGCTGTTCGAGATCGTCGACCGCGAGCCCGGTTACACAGGCTACGGGGCGGGGAACGCGCTCGTCCGCATGGCCGCCCAGGCAACCAGGTGACGAAGATCCGCGGGGAATGACTGGCCGTGGGCAACGGGAAGGCGGAGAGATGAAGGCTGCGGTCCTCACCCGCGTTGGCGAGATCGCTATCGAGGCGGACTGGCCGGAACCGGAGCCGGGCCGCGGCGAGGTGGTCGTCGCGCTCACCGGCGTCGGGCTCTGCGGTTCCGACCTCGCGGTCTGGTCGGGCGGGCGGGAGGTGGACTTTCCCTGGATCGTCGGCCACGAGGGCACCGGCATGATCGTCGCGGTGGGGGATGACGTGAGCAGCCAGCGGGTCGGCGACCGCGTGGTCATCGAGCCGAACTACCCGTGCGGCGGCTGTGACGGCTGCCTGCGCGGCCGGACTGCGATGTGCGCACGCCGCCTGTCCGTCGGCATCAACATCCCCGGCCTGCTCCGCGAGCGGGCCGCCGTCCCTGCCCAGTACGCGTGGACGGCCCCCGACGGCCTCGCCGACCAGGACCTGGTGTGCGTCGAGCCGATGACGGTCGCGTTGCACGCCGCCCGGCTCGGCAATGCCGCCGCGGGGACCAATTGCCTGATCGTCGGCGCGGGCTCACAGGGCCTGCTGCTGCTGATGGTGCTGCGCGCGCTAGGCGCGGAGGTCGCGGTGGTCGAGCCGCACGACGGCCGCCTCGCGATCGCCAGGAGCCTCGGCGCCAAGCCGATGCAGGACGGCTCCTACGAGCTGGTCTTCGAGACGTCGGGGTCCGTTGGCGGCACCCAGCAGGCGCTCGGCAAGCTCGGCGTGGGCGGCACGCTGGTCCTGATCGGCATCCCGCACGACGACGTGCCGCTCTCCACCGCCTCAATCGTCCGCGGTCATGCCACGGTTATGGGCTCGATCATCTACGATCACCCGCGCGATTTCCGGGACACCCTCGCCTTCATCGCCGACCACTCCCTGGCCCCGTCGTCAATCATCAGGCGCACCTTCGGCTTCACCGACGCGCAGGCCGCCCTCAGCTCGGCGGTCGACGTCCCGGGCAAGTCCTGGATCAAGTTCTGACGGCTGTCCATGCCCCGCGGCTACCGTCTCCCGGTCACTTCCCGTCCTGGCCGGTGACGGCGGCGAGCACGCTGACGGCGCTCATCGCGGCCGGCCATCCCGCGTAGAACGCCAGGTGCGTGATCGCCTCGGCGAGCTCGTCGCGGGTAAGCCCGTTGTCCATGGCCCGGCGCAGGTGCCCGGCCAGCTGGGCATCGCGGCCCAGGGCGACCAGGGCGGCCACGGTGATCAGGCTCCGGTCGCGGGGCGACAGATCGGGCCGCTGCCATACGTCGGCGAACAGCACGTCGTCGGTGAGGTCGGCGAGCTTCGCGGCGTGCTCACGGACAAGATCCGGTGCGACACGGGGATTGCTGCCTGTCATCGGCTTCCTTCCTGCTGGCGTGATCACCCTAGCCAATCGCGGAACCCGCCGCGAACAGCGTGGCAGAGTATGGGCAAAGGAGCGCTTTCATGGAACATCACTACGTCACTGACCCCGGCCCTGGACGTGGGCGGCTGGCGCCCCGCGCTGCCTTCGACACCGACGTCCCCGCCATAGAACTGGATGGCGTGTGGCGCTTCCGGCTTGCCGCGGGCCGGTGGGATGTGACGGAAGGCTTCGAGACGGCAGGGTTCGACGACACGCGCTGGGACGACCTGGCGGTGCCGTCGATGTGGCAGATGAACGGGTACGGCAAGCCCGCGTACACCAATATCGTCTACCCGTTCCCGATCGACCCCCCGCACGTGCCCGACGCCAACCCGGCCGGCGAGTACCGGCGCACCTTCAACGTCGACGACGCCTTCCCCATCGGGCGCGCGGTGCTGCGCTTCGACGGGGTCGACTCGTGCTTCGCTGTCTGGCTGAACGGAACCCTGCTCGGCGACGGTAAAGGCAGCCGCCTGCCGACCGAGTTCGACGCATCAGGCGCGCTGCGGCCGGGGACGAACCTGCTGGCCGTACGCGTCCACCAGTGGTCGTCCGGCAGCTACCTGGAAGACCAGGACATGTGGTGGCTGTCCGGGATCTTCCGCCCGGTGCGGATCATGGCCCGTGGGCTGGAGGACTACTGCGTCCGCGCGGACTACGACCACGCCACCGGAGCAGGCGCGCTGTCGGTCGGCACATCGGCCCCGGCCACCCTTACCGTGCCCGAGCTTGGCCTCTACGACGTCGATCCGGCCGGCCCGCACCACCTCGCCCTGGTTATCCCCTGGTCCGACGAGCAGCCGCACCTGTACCCGGGCGAACTGGCGGCCGGGGACGAGCGGATCCCGCTCCGGATCGGATTCCGGACCGTCACGGTCGCCAACGGGCAGATCGTGATCAACGGCGCACCGATCTTGCTGCGCGGCGTCAACCGGCACGAGTGGCACCCCGAGACCGGCAGGACCCTCACGCCGGAGACGATGCTCGCCGACGTCCTGCTGATGAAACGGCACAACATCAACGCCGTGCGGACCAGTCACTACCCACCGGACACCCGCTTCCTCGACCTGTGCGACACCTACGGCCTGTGGGTCATCGATGAGTGCGACCTGGAAACCCACGGCTTCGCGCTCGCCGGATGGCGCAACAATCCCAGCGACGACCCCGCCTGGCTTCCCGCCTACCTCGACCGCGCCGAGCGCATGGTCGCCCGCGACAAGAACCACCCCAGCGTCATCGCCTGGTCCCTGGGCAACGAATCCGGCACTGGCCAGAACCTCGCCGCCATGGCCGCGCACATCCGCAGCCAGGACCCCAGCCGCCTCATCCACTACGAAGGCGACTACGAAGCCTGTACCTACGTCGACATGTACTCAAGGATGTACATCGGCTACGCCGAGCTCGAGGCTGTCGGCCGCCGCGCGGAGGCGGCCACGGCCGACGCCGAGCATGACGCCCACCGCCGCGCCCTGCCGTTCGTCGCCTGCGAATACGGCCACGCCATGGGTAACGGCCCCGGCGGCCTGCGCGAATACCAGGACCTGTACGAATCGTTCACCCGGCTGGCCGGCGGATTCATCTGGGAATGGATCGACCACGGCATCGCCCAGACCACCCCCGACGGCCGCGCCTTCCACGCCTACGGCGGCGACTTCGGCGAAGAAGTCCACGACGGCAACTTCGTCGCCGACGGCCTGCTGTTCCCCGATCGCACCCCATCACCGGGGCTCCTGGACTACAAGAAGGTCGTCGAACCGGTTCGCATCACCGTCGACCCCGCCGCCGGCCCGATCGCCATCCGGAACCTGCACCACACCCGCGATACCGGGTACCTGCACTGGAGCTGGAGCCTGGAAGACGACGGCGAAGTCCTGGGGGGCGGCGAGCTGACCGTCCCGGCCGTCCCGGCCGGCCATCATGCCACCGTCAGCTGGCCGCGGGAAGCCGGCATCCTGCTTTCGGCGCCTCCTCGCGGTGAACGCCATCTGACCGTCACCGCCGCCCTGGCCGCCGCCGAGCCGTGGGCCGATGCCGGGCATGAGATCGCCTGGACCCAGTGCCTCGTCGAGGCCGCAAGCCCATCGGCCGCCCCCCGTAGATACGCCCCTGCGTTGCTGCGGCCGGGCGGTGACGACATCGAGCTGGGAGCGGCGGCATTTGACCGGCGCACGGGACGGCTGCGCCGCCTCGGCGACCTGGAGTTGGACGGCCCGCGGCTGGACCTGTGGCGGGCGCCGATCGACAACGACCTGCGCGCCCTGCACGGCGCACCGGTGGCCGCCGCGTGGTACAAGGCTGGACTGAACCGGCTGCATCACCGCGTGCTCGCCGTCGAACCAGGCGGATCCGGACTCACCGTCCGCACCCGCGTCGCCCCCGCCGGGACCGACGTCGCCATGGACGCCGTCTATCAATGGACGGCCGACTCGGACCTGCTGTGGCTAACACTCACCACGATTCCGACCGGCCACTGGCGGACTCCGCTGCCGCGGCTCGGCGTCGCGCTGAGCATGACCGGTGACCCGTCCGTGCAGGTTGACTGGTACGGCCTCGGCCCCGGCGAGGCCTACCGCGACACCGCCAATGCCGTCCGCGTCGGACGGCATCGCATGTCGGTCGCCGACATGCAGACCCCGTACGTCTTCCCGCAGGAAAACGGCAACCGCCGTCACGTCCGCCGGGCCCGCGTCACCGGCCTCGACGGCAGCGGCCTGTTCATCCGCGGTGCTCCGGTGCTGGACCTCACCGTCAGGCCATGGAGCACTGCGGCGCTGGAAGCCGCACGCCACCCGACGGACCTGCGACCTGACGGCCGCATCCATCTCAACCTCGACCACGCGCACCACGGCATCGGATCAGCCGCCTGCGGCCCCGTGCTCCCTGCCCACCAGGCCCTGCCGGCGGCACCAGCGGCATTCACCGTCGGCCTGGCCACCTTCCGGCCGTGAAACCCGCGATAGACGTGATCCCGTCCGGGAACCGCCAGACGGCCCGGCCGCACGGTGGTGCACTGAAGCCATGACCGACGACCCCCCGCAGGCAGCTCGCGGCGGCCGGCTCGCGGGCCTGGATCGTCCGCTGCGGAACCGGGTGACGCCGTCGGGCGAGCTGATCGCCACGACCTGCCGCGGGACCATGTACGGCAACCGCGGCGTGCTCCACGACGACGACCTCGTGCTGGTGCGGCGTTACCAGGTCCGGCGCTGGCTGGTGTGCGTGCTGGAGTTCCGCGGCCGCCGGCGGCCCCTTATGCGGCCTGGCCGCTACACCGAGCTGTTCTTCCTGGACGAGGCGGTCGCGCTGGCCGCCGGGCACCGGCCCTGCGCGGAATGCCGCCACGCTGCCTACCAGTCGTTCCGTACGGCCTGGGCGGCCGGCCTTGCCCTGCCCGGGAAACCTGCGGCGGACGATATCGACCGGGTACTCCACCACGAGCGCCGCCTGGCGGGCGGGGCCCGCGTCACCTACATAGCGCCGCTGCGCGAGCTGCCCGACGGCGTCTTCATCGCCCGTGACGGCGAGCCGTGGCTGGTCCACGCCGGCGGCCTGTCCCGCTGGACCCCGGCCGGGTACACCGGCCGGACTGACCGGCTCGACGGCCCGGCCGCGGTGCTGACGCCCCGCGCCACCGTGGCGGCGATGCGGGCGGGCTACCGCCCGCTCCTGCACCCGTCGGCTCAGGCACCTCAGCAGGAGGAGACAAGATCTCCCTGACTGCAGTGCTAGCAGTGCTGCTAATGCCAGCGTAATGTCCCTGCAGGAAGCGCAACACCCGCAGCCCTCAGGCGAGAAAGCCAGCGGTCCGGCTGAGCCTGGTTGTCCTGGCCAGCGTGCCGTCCCGGAATAACCCAGTGACGGAGGGTGTCGTATTGACTGGCGCGGCGGGCGAGATGCCCGCGGGCCGGACCTCCGGCCAGAGCCGCCGAAGCCGCCCCCGGAGCAGCTGGCGAAGGTACCCGGGTTCCTGGGCGATAACGAGGTGACCTCATTGTGACCGACGATCGGCCGCGGGAGTTCCTGCAGCTCTCCGACGGCAGCTACGTCCGGGTCACCAGCACCGCCGAGGGCGAGCTGATGCCGGTCGAGGAACCGGTCAAGCCGCAGCGGGCTCGCGGCGGGTCAGCGTC
The DNA here is from genome assembly GCA_964581815.1 of uncultured Streptosporangiaceae bacterium. GTDB lineage: Bacteria > Actinomycetota > Actinomycetes > Streptosporangiales > Streptosporangiaceae > Trebonia. The sequence goes on from CAZORE010000001.1 coordinate 143,506, forward strand.
CACCGCGGTAGCGTTCAGTTCGCACGTGGTCGCCGACGCGCCCGGCTGCGGGTTGTGCACCTGGTCGCCGCGAGAGGGCAGGTGGGCGCTGAAGTTCGTCAACCAGGCCTGCGTGCTGCACCGGGACGACCACGCCGGGCATGACTGACCGCCGGCTCTGCCCGGCTGCTACGGTCGCACTTCACCGCGCAGGCGAACGCGCGGTCGGCGTACCGCCACTGCTTCGTGACGGACAAGCCGGCGTCGGCCACCGCGCGGAGCAAGGCGGTATTGCCCACGCGGGCCCAGGGGAAGAGCGGGCCGCGCCGGCCGTCGGGATGTTCGAGGCAAGCGGTCATCCGCTCGTCCACGTCACCAGGGTCGGCCTCGATCAGGAGCTGGCCGTCAGGCGCAAGCAGCTGGGCGCAGCGCAGGAGCAGCCGCGCGGGATGGCCGCCGATACCGATGTTTCCGTCCGCTAGCAGAACGGTAGCCCACCGGCCCTCCCCGGGCAGTGGCTCGAACACCGAGCGGTGCAGCGCGGGTGCCCCGGCCTGACGCGCCCGTGCTATCACGGCCCGTGAGATGTCCACGCCGAGCGCCGGAATCCCGCGCTCGGTCAGCGCGACGGTCAGCCGGCCGGGCCCGCACCCTACGTCCAGGACAGGCCCGCTGCAGTGCGCGAGTAGTTCCTCGTCGGCGTCATCGGGGCGACCGCACCACCGGGTGATCTCGAGCGGCAGCGAACGGCCGTCGGTGGTTCTGGCCGTCTCGGTGACTATGGCTGCGCCGAGCGACCGGGCCAGCTCGCCGGACCCGTCGGTAGAGCGATTGTCGACAACGATCGGGCGGAATCGGCAGGCATTTTCTCGAGCACCCACGGCAATGCGGGCGCCTCGTTAAGGCACGGCAAGATCACGTCAATGATCACGGCTGCGACGCTATTACGAATGCCGGGCCGACGGCGCCGGCAAGGCCTTACAAAGCAGCGAAACCGAGCTCAGGCCAGCCGGATCCCATCACGCTATTCGAGACTTATGACAATCTAAGGAAAAAGCAGCGCGCTGGGCTGATCTGCCGCCTGCCCCGGCCCGGTGACCGCGGAGTTTCTTTACACTCGAATCGTGGACGCACGGATTCTCGTCGTTGAAGACGACCTTACGGTGGCGGAGGTCGTGCTGGATTACCTGCGCCACGCCGGCCTTGAGCCGAGGCACGCGATGGACGGGCAGACCGCCCTGGAGGTGGCCGCGACGTGGCAGCCCGACCTGGTGGTGCTCGACCTGATGCTGCCGGGGGCCGGAGGGCTGGAGGTCTGCCGCCGCCTGCGCGAGGCCCAGGATCCGCTGGCGCCGCTGCCGGTGATCATGCTGACGGCGCTCAGCGAGGAGAGCGATCGCGTCCTGGGGCTGGAGAGCGGCGCCGACGACTACGTGACCAAGCCGTTCAGCCCGCGGGAGCTTATCCTGCGGGTGCAGGCCGTGCTGCGCCGGGCCCGCGCGGGGAGCGGGACGGCGGCAACCCCGCCGCCGGTGCGCTCAGGCCGGGTCGAGGTTGACGTGGCGGCGCGGCGTGCCCTCCTCGACGGCGGCGAGCTGGAGCTGACAGTGCGCGAATTCGACCTGCTCGCCTTCTTCGTCGGCCATCCCGGCCGGGCCTTCACCCGCGCCGAGCTGCTTGAGCACGTGTGGGGCTGGTCCGTCGGCGACCTGTCGACCATCACCGTGTACGTCCGCCGGCTACGTGAGAAAGTCGAGCGCGACCCCACTGCCCCGGTCCAGCTGCAGACGGTGTGGGGAATCGGCTACCGCTGGGAGGCGAGCCAGCAGTGAATGACCAGGTCCAGATCGTGCTGATCGCGGCGGGTTCCACCGGTGCGGTGGGCCTCGCGGGCACCGGGGTCATCCGGCTGCTGCGCCGCGCCCCGCTGCGCCGTTCCATCCAGGCGAGCAGCGCCGTGCCGGTGCTCGCGATCGTGGCCGGCACGCTTGCCAGCGCCGAGGCGATGTTCCTGTCCCAGCACGATCTCGGGGTCGTCGTGATGGTCTGCATCGTCGCCGGCGTCGTGGCATCTGCCTTTAGCTGGCTGCTCGGACGTCAGGTGGAATCGGGAAGTACGGCCCTGCGGCAGGCCACGCGGTCACTGGGGGACGATGGCGGCCAGTTCCGCCCGCCGGCGCAGCCGCTGGCCGCCGAATTCGCCACGCTGTCCCGCGAGCTCGCGGATACCAGCGAGAAGCTGGACCGGTCGCGTGCGCGGGAGCGTGCGCTTGAGCAGTCCCGCAGGCAGCTGGTGGCCTGGGTCTCCCATGACCTGCGCACTCCGCTGGCGGGGCTGCGGGCGATGGCCGAGGCCCTTGAGGACGGCGTAGCCGCCGACCCGCCGCGCTATCACAAGCAGATCCGCGCCGAGTCGGAACGGCTGGCCGCCATGGTTGATGACCTGTTCGAGCTGTCCCGCATCCACTCGGGCACCATGCAACTGTCTCCCGACCAGATCTCGCTTGGCGACCTCGTCAGCGACGTGCTCGCCAGTACTGAGGTACTGGCGCACGAGCACGGCGTCCTGCTCGACGGCCAGGCGGCGGGTCAGCTGGCGGTGCTCGCCGATCCCCGGGAGCTGTCCCGGGCGCTCGCTAACCTGCTGACCAACGCGATCCGGCATACGCCGCCAGGTGGCCGCGTGCACGTCGAGGTGAGGCAGGAGCACGCCGACGCGCTGCTGACGGTCGCTGACGGGTGCGGCGGCATACCGGAAGCGGACCTGCCGCGCGTGTTCGACGTGGCCTGGCGGGGCACTGACGCGCGCAGCCCGGCGCCCGACAGCGGCGCGGGGCTCGGGCTCGCGATCGTGCGCGGCATCGCCGAAGCTCACCAGGGCAGCGTGCGCGTCCTGAACGCCGGAGATGGCTGCCGCTTCGAGATGCGGCTGCCCGCCTGCCGCTGAACAGG
>CAZORE010000001.1:146536-155531 GCA_964581815.1 uncultured Streptosporangiaceae bacterium
GGAACCGCGCGTTCTCCTCACTTTGTAAGGACACGAATCCTTGCCCCGCAACGGGGCGGCTGACTGTAATACAGAGCGTGACCCTTAGTAGCAGTGCGGAGGTACGGCCGCGTCCGCCAGACGCCCGCCGGCCGGCCATCGCGAGCCGGTCCTGGCGCCGCCGGGCGCCTGGTGCCGCTCGCTGGGCGGCGGCGCTTGCGGGACTTGCCGCGATTACCGCGTACCTGGTCGTCGCCGCGAACCGGGCTGGCTACCCGTTTGCCCTCGAGTGGCTGGAGGGCAACTCGCTGGTCGAGGTCCACCGCGTCCTGGCTGGCCAGCCGCTGTACCCGGCCCCGGCCGCCGGGTACGTGCCAGACGGGTACCCGCCGCTGTACTTCGCCGTGTCGGCCGTCGCGGCCCGGGTCGCCGGCGTGTCGTACCTGACCCTGCGCCTGGTCTCCCTGGCCTCCTCGATAGCTTGCTTCGCGCTGCTCGCCCGTCTGGTCCAGCGCGAGACGGGAAGTGCCGCCGCCGGCCTGGCCGCCGCGGGCGTGTTCGCCGCGACCTACTCCGCCACCGACACGTGGTTCGACGTCGGCCGGGTCGACTCGCTGTTCCTCGCGCTCAGCATCGGCGGACTGTACGCCGCCCGCTGGATGCGCGGCGCGCCGGGCGCCGTCGCCGCCGGGGCCCTGCTCGCGGCCGCCGCGCTCACCAAGCAGACCGGGCTCGTCGAAGGAGTCGCGGTGGCCGTCACGCTGCTGGCCGGCTCCCGCCGCCGCCTCGGCTGCATCGCCGCACTCACACAGCTCACGGTGCTTGGCGTCAGCACGCTCGTGCTCGCGCTGACCACCGGGGGCTGGTACCTCTATTACGTCTTCCAGCTGATGGGCGAGCATCCGCTGACGGCCAGCAGCTTCGGCGGGTTCTGGACGTCCCTGGCGACCGCGCTCGGCCTGGCCGCCGCGGCGGCGCTGATCGGCGCGCGCCGGGTGCCGCGCGTGCTCCTGGCCGGCTGCGCCGCGCTGGCGGCCGAGGGGTACGCCGCCCTGGTGCACAGCGGCGGCGGCGTCAACGACCTGCTGCCCGCCTACCTCGCCGTGGCGCTGCTCGCCGGCCTGGCGGTCGGCAGCAGGCCCGCCTGGCGCCCGGTCGCGGCGGGACTGCTCGTCACGGCCCAGACGGCCCTGCTGCTCACCGGCTTGCACCCGTCCACGGCCATTCCCACCCCGGCCGACCGCGCGGTCGGCGGGCAACTGGCCGCGGGCATCCGGGCATTCGGCGGGACGGTCGCCGTCCCGGACGACCCGGGGCTGAGCCTGCTGGCGGGGGTGACGCCCACCGCGCACCAGGACGCGACGTACGACGTGCTGCGGGGCACCGACCAGGCCGCGATCGCGAGCTTCCGGGGCAGCGCCGAGTCCGCACTCGCCGCCCGCCGGTTCAGCGCGATCATCACGGGTGACGCCAAGCCTCCGTTCGGTAACCCGCCGGCGCTCGGCCGCTACTACCGGCTGTGCCCGCAGCCGCTGCTCGCCGGGGTTCCTGGCGGTGCGTTCGTCCCAGTCGCAGGACCTGGCCTCCGCCCCAGCCGCGTCTGGCTGCCCCGGGGCAGCGGGTCATGCGCGGCCGCGGTCGAAGCCCTCGACGGGGCCGGCCATGCAGGTGGCTCGTGAAGCCCGCCCTGCGGTCGCTGATCCCCCGCGAGCCTCCTCCCGGGCCGTTCCGGCGGTCGTTCTGGCGCAGCCCGATCCGCGGCCCGTGGCTGACCTCGGTGTTCGGCCTGCTGCTGCTCGTGTCCATCCCGGTGATGTTCGCCACCGGCCTGCTGTCCTACGCCGCCTACAACCCGGACCTCAGCCCGGTCAACGACCAGACACCGGGCAAGGGGGTGCTCGGCTTCTACTTGTTCTCCTGGCCGACCCATCCCACCTGGCTCTACCGGCTCAACCAGGGCATCCATGTCACTCTCGGTCTCGTCCTCGTTCCCGTCTTGCTGTTCAAGCTGTGGTCGGTGCTACCCAAGCTGTTCGAGTGGCCGCCGCTTCGCTCGCCTGCGCACGCGCTGGAGCGGATATCGCTGTTCCTGCTCGTCGGCGGGGCCGTGTTCGAGTTCGCGACCGGGATCATGAACATCCAGACGTGGTACAAGTTCCCCGGCTCGTTCTATCCCCTGCACTTCTACGGCGCCTGGGTGTTCATCGCTGGCTTCGTCGTCCACACGGTGCTCAAGCTGCCGGTCATGATCCGGGCGCTGCGCAGCCGGAGCCTGATCAGGGAGATGCGCACGAACCTCGCCGGGACGCGTCCGGAGCCGGAGACCGCCGGCTACCTGGTGGCCACGCGGCCGGACCAGCCGACGATCTCCCGGCGCGGCGTGATCGCCTTCGCCGGCGCGGGTTCCGCCCTCATCGCGCTGCTGGCCGCGGGGCAGTCGCTCGGCGGCCCGCTGCGGTGGACCGCGCTGCTCGCCCCGCGCGGCCAAGAGCCAGGCCCGCCTGACGACTTCCAGGTCAACCAGACCGCGGCCAGCGCCGGGATCACCACCTCGGCGGCGGGGGCGGCCTGGCGCCTGTCCCTTAGCCGTGAAGGACAGGCGCCCGTCGCGCTGCGCCGGGCCGACCTGCTCGCCATGAAGCAGCACACCGCCAGCCTCCCGATCGCCTGCGTCGAGGGCTGGTCCACCGATGACCAGGCGTGGGAAGGCGTCCGGCTGCTTGACCTCGCCACCATGGCGGGCGTCACCCGGCCGTCCAGCGTCCTGGTGCGGTCCCTGGAACGCGGCGGGGCATTCAGCCAGGTCGTCTTGTCGGCGGGCCAGATCATGGACCCGGAGTCACTGCTCGCGCTGCGCGTCAACGGCGCGGACCTCACCCCCGACCACGGGTACCCGGCGCGGGTGATCGTGCCGGCCAGTCCCGGCGTGCACTGCACCAAGTGGGTCGCCAGCCTGACCTTCCGGAGCTGAACATGAGCCGTTTCCCGCGCTGGCCCGCCGCCCGCCGCCCGCACCGGTACCCGCACCCGCACCCGCACCCGGCGAGCATGCTTCGCGCGTTCCTGTCCTGGGTCGCCGCCCGCCGCCCCCACCCGGTGAGGATGCTTCGCGCGTTCCTGTCCTGGTACGGCGCCGGCCCGCTGCACCTGCTCACCATGGCCGGGTGCTTCGCGCTGGCCGGGTACGCGGCCGTCGAACTGCTGCCGAACAACCTCATCGGGATCCCCGTGTGGCTCATCGGCGCGGTCATCGGCCACGACCTGCTGCTGATGCCGCTGTACACCCTCGCCGACCGGTCCGCCCTGGCGGTCTTCCGGCACCGCAAGCCAGCGCTGCCCGACGTAGCCTGGATCAACTACCTGCGCGTCCCCGCCGCACTGTCCGGAATGCTGCTGCTGATCTGGTTCCCGCTGATCTTCCGTTTGCCCGCCAGGTTCCCGGCCACCACGACGTTGCCGCTGGACCCGTACCTGTGGCACTGGCTGGGCGTAACCGGCGGCTTGTTCCTGCTGTCCGCCGCCGCACTCGCCCTGCGGCTGCGCACCAGCCGGACCAAGCCGAGCGACCTGCCGCCGGGCACGGGCCCCACGCCCGTCCGCTGAGGACCCGGACCGCGAGCGGCCACGTTCCACACCTTCAGGCGCGCCAGCCTGCGTTCTGGACAAGCGGGATAGTCACTATTATTATGAGATCACACTATCGTTATAGAATCACCTGGAGCGACCGTGTCCAACGCCGATATCTTCCGCGCCTACCTCGAGCGTTTCACCGGGGGCGACGTCGCGGGCGCCGCTGAGTTCCTCGCCGACGGGTTCGCCTTCGACGGGCCCATCCTGCAGGCGAAGGACAAGGCCGAGTTCCTGGCCGGGTCGACGGCCGCCGCGGCGATGGCGCGCGGCTGCACCATCCGTCACCAGTGGGTGGACGGCGATGACGTGTGCTCGGTGTATGACTTCGAGATCCAGACCCCGGCGGGCGTCGGCGCTATCCCGATGGCCGAGTGGTCGGTGATCCGTGACGGGAAGCTGGTGTCGTCGCGGCTGCTGTTCGACACGGCGGCGATGACCGCGCTGATGCCGGCGGGCTAGGCCGGACGCCATGCCCCCTAGCGCCTGGACCGGCTACGGCCGCTTCTGCCCGCTGGCCCGCGCGCTGGACGTGGTGGGCGAGCGGTGGACGCTGGTCATTGTCCAAGAACTGCTGAAGAGGCCGAGCCGCTACCGGGAGCTTGCCCGCCGCCTGCCGGGCATCGGGACTAACGTGCTCGCGGACCGGCTGCGCAAGCTCGAGGCCGCCGGCGTTGCCGAGCGGGTCCCCGGCCCGGTCGGTGAGGGCGTGACCTACGCGCTCACCGACCGGGGCAGGGAGCTGAGCGACGCGCTGGAGGCGCTGCGCCGCTGGGGGGTCAGCTACCTGACGGACCCGGCTGCTGACGGCGGCGCCCGGCATGAGTTCGACGTGCACTACGTCGAGGGCATCGACGCCCTCGGTGACGCCGAGTTCGGGCTTGTCGTCGACGGCCAGCCCACGACGCTGCGGTTCTCCCGCGGCCACCTCGACCAGGTCGCGGGAGAACCAGCCGACCCGGTCCTGACCGTGCGCACCTCAAGCGCGTTCATGGACCGCTGGGCGGCCGGCGCCGCCAGCTGGGACGACGGCCGCGCCACCGGCGAGGTCACCCTCGACGGCCCCGCCCGCAACTGGGACACCTGGCTGGCCGCGACCGGTTACCTGCTCGCCTACCACCCGGAGCCCGGCCATGCCTGAACGCAGCAGCACCGACGTCCGCGCCCGCGAGACCCTGTTCTGGGAGCTCGCGCAACAGCTCCTCACCGAGCCCGGCGTCACCCAGGGCACCATGATGGGGTACCCCTGCCTTCGTTCGGACAGCGCCTTCTTCGCCTGCGTCGAACGGACCACCGGGCACCTGATCGTCAAGCTTCCCGCCCACCGGGTCAGCGAGCTGACCGCCAGCGGACAGGCGCTGCCGTTCGCGCCCAACGGCCGCACCTTCCGCGAGTGGGCCGCGTTCCCGGTCGCCGACCCAGCCGAATGGCGGGCACTGCTCGCCGAAGCCCGGGGTTTCGCCGGCGGCTGACACCCTCACCGGGGTCCCACCGCGCCCATGCGGCCGGGAACTCAGCCCCGCGATGAAGTGCGTGAGGACGATTCCCTCGACGGGTGCCCGGGAACCCGGCCATCGCTAGCGCTCCAGCATCGGGCGGACCTCGACGGTCCCGCCGAGCCGGGCGACCGGGATCCGGGCCGCGAACGCGATCGCCGCGTCGAGGCCCGGCGCGTCGTAGACGTAATACCCGTCAAGCGCGCTTCCCGCCTCGACGGCGGGTCCCGCGGTGACCTGCGTCTGGCCGCGGCCGTCCACGCGGACCGTCGCCGCCTCGCTGGCGGCCTGGAGCTGGTTGCCGTCCAGGACACCCGGTGACTGGCGAACCGCGATGAACTCGTCGGTCACCTTCTGCTGGTCCGCGGCCGGGAGCGCGCCGATCACCTTATCGGCGCCGTTGAAGCGGACCTGGAGCAGGAACTTCATCAGATCTCCTAACGTGGCTTGTTGCCTCATGTCTTCGCCTTTCGTGCGGACGCTGACTTACGACGCGCGCTCGCGGCCGGTCCGCGGCCTGGCCAACTTACGGCAGGTGCCTGCCGGGAGGTCCGGCCTCCCGGGTGCGGCCGTGCGGGTTACCCGGGTGAGGTGCCGGTGGTGATGACCGGGGTGCGCCCTGGGCCCGGGGCAGGGTCTTCGGCAAGGCTGAGGACGTGCCAGGCGACATCGGCGCGGGAGATGCTCTTCAGCCGGACCCTGTCGCTGGCACAGACATTGCCGGTGAGCGGGCCGTCGGTGAGCTTGACGGGCCGCACCGCGTACCAGTCGAGCCCGCTGGCGCCGAGCATGCTTTCCATGGCGCGCAGGTCCTTGCCGACACGGCCGAGATTGGGCACTGCTACGGTCCGGAAGAAGCAGAACAGCAGCCGTGGCCCCGGCCCCATGACATTGTCCGCGGGTCCCATGCTGGCGGTGCTGACGCAGATCAGCCGGGCGTGCGGGGCGGACTCGCGCATCGCGGTGACCAGGGTGCGGCCCAGCCTCTGGTGCAGGTCCGATGGCGAGGTCATGGCGCTGCGCGGGTTGTGGCGGGTCACGAAGTTCGGGCCGAGCGCGGCGGCTACCGTGTCGGCGCCGCGGATCGCGCCGGCGGCGAAGGCGGGGTCAAAAATGTCCGGGGCGATGAGGACCTCGGCGTTGCCCGGAGGCGGGGTGTCCGGAGCTGCCCGGTAGACGGCGCGAACGTGGTGGCCGCGTTGCGCGGCGAGGGCGATGACCTGGCCGCCGATGCCGCCGGAGGCCCCGAAGACGGTGATGTTCATAGCTGTGTTCTCCTGTCCGTGGCAGGTGTGCGGGTCAGTCGGCCGGTTCCGGCGCAGGAACTTGCACCGGTGCGGCACGGACGCCTGCGGCAGCGGCCGCGGGCTCGCCGCGGCTATTGGTGGCGCGCAGCGCGATGACAGTGGCGGCGAGCAGGAAGAACGCGCAGGCCAGCAGGGCGCTGTGGAAGCCCTGCGTGAGCGCGGCAGCTTGCGGGGTATGCACGGCGAGCAGCGAATTGGTGCGCGCGGTGGCGATGGCGGAGAAGATCGCTAGCCCGAGTGCGGTGCCCAGCTGCTGGGAGGCGCTCAACAGGCCCGCGGCTAGCCCGGCCTTGTCCTCGGCGACGCCGGCGTTAGCGGCGGTGGTCACCGCGACCAGCACGGCACCAATCCCGGCCGCCATGATCAGCAGGCCGGGGAGCAACGTCCTCGGGTAGGTGCCGTGGACCGGGATGCGGGACAGATACCAGACTCCCGCGGCCGCGATCAGCGTGCCAGCGACGATCACCGGGCGGGTGCCGATGCGCGCGAACAGCTGGGAGGAGATCCCGGCGGCGACGATGATGCCAGCGGTGACCGGCAGGTAGGCCGAGCCGCTGCGGATGGGGCTGAAGCCCAGGACGTTCTGCATGTACAGGGTGAGGAAGTAAAACACCGACACGAACGCCGCGAACGCGATCATCTGCACGGCGTCGGAGGCGGCCAGGCCCTTGACCCGGAAGATGGAGAACGGGAACAGCGGGTTACCGCGGCGCAGCTCGATGACGGTGAAGACGGCGAGCAGGACGCCCGCCGTGGACAGCTCCCCGAGCGTGCGGGCGCTGCCCCAGCCTTGCTCCGGTGCCCGGACCAGGGAGTAGACCAGCAGCAGCATGCCGCCGGTGGCCAGCACCGCGCCAGGGACGTCGAAGCCCGCGGCCCTCATCGCGGGCCGCCCGCCGGGCACCAGCCGGAAGGCGCCCACGAGGATCAGCGCGCAGACCGGCAGGTTGACGAACAGCACCCACCGCCAGCCCGGTCCCTGCGACAGCACGCCGCCGAGGAACACCCCGGCCGCCGCGGCCAGGCCGGAGATCGCGCCCCACACGCCGAGCGCCTTGCCGCGGTCGGTGCCGGAATTGAAGGTCGTGGTCAGGATCGACAGCCCGGCCGGCGCCATCAGCGCCGCCCCCGCCCCCTGGGCGAGCCGGGTGCCGACCAGCATGCCCGCGTCCACGGCCAGGCCCCCGGCCAGCGAGCAGGCCGCGAACAGCGCGGTGCCCGCCACCAGCAGCCGCCGTCGCCCGAACAGGTCCCCGGCCCGGCCGCCGAGCAGCAGCAGCCCGCCGTAGGTGACCAGGTAGCCCGACAGCACCCACTGCAGGTCCTGGGCCGAGAAGTGCAGGTCGCGGCGGATCGACGGCAGGGCCACGTTCATGATCGACGAATCGACGACGTCGAGGAACTGCACCGCGCACAGCAGGAGCAGGAGCAGCTTGCCGCGGCGGGAGGCCAGCAGCGAAGCGGGTGGGTCGGTCACGGGGTCAGCCTCCAAGACTGGACGAATTAGTACAGTCCGAGGCTAGCAGCAAGTGGACGATTTAGTACAGAGTCAGGCGAGGTTGGCTCGCACCTGCCCGAGCCCCGCTTCTACCGCGACCCGCAGCGATGCCATGTCCCTGCGGGCCTGGCTGAGCACCATCCCGCCCTCGATGCTGGCCAGCAGCCCCGTGGCCAGCACGGCAGGCTCGGCGTCCGCCCGCAGCTCCCCGCGCTGGCGCATCCGCTCCAGCGCGTCGGCCAGCAGCCGCTCCCAGGCATCGAACCCGGCGACCGCCTGGAGGCGCGCCTCCTCGTTGCGGCCGGCGACCTCGGTGGCCAGCGTCCCGATCGGGCACCCGGGCAGCCCGGCTTGCTCGAACCCGGTCATGAACCCGGCCAGTGCCTCCTCGAGCCCGTCCAGCGAGGAGACCCCGCCGAGGGACTCGGTCAGCGCGGCCACCACCTGCCCGCAGCGGAACCCGACCGCCGCCGCCGCCAGCTCGTCCCGGCCACGGAAGTAGTGGTAGAACTGGCCCTTGCCCGCGCCGGCCGCCGCCAGCACCTCATCCACGCTGACGGCCGCGATCCCGCGCTCGGCGAACAGCTCCGCGGCCCGCTCCACGATCCGCTCCCGGCTGGCGCGCCCGCGCCTGGTCATCGGCTCACCTGGCATGCGCCCATGCTAGCCCCGGACTGTACTAGGTAGTCCAGCATGCGCGCGGCAGGTCGCCGGCTGCCGAAGGCGGGGCGACCGCCACGAATCGCGTCTAAAGATCATTTATTCGAAGTCCTTGTCGTTTCCGGGGTTATAACCCCGGAAACGACAAGGACTTGTTTGAAATGATCTTGGGCGCTACCGCGGGCCGGCCGGGCACGGGCCCCGCGCCCGTCCGCTAAGGACCGGACCGCGAGCGGCTATGGGGCGGCCACGACTTCCGCGCGACCGCGCCGTAGACCGGGATCACGGACGATGGAGCACGCGAGCTCCGGCTTCTCGCGGATGGTGGCGGACTGGTTCTGAAGACCGCGTCCGCTAAGGACGTCGCCGCGAGTCGCCTAATGTCCTTCCTCGTCAGCCGCGGCTCGCTCGAGTGGGGTTCCCTGCGC
>CAZORE010000001.1:155631-157345 GCA_964581815.1 uncultured Streptosporangiaceae bacterium
TCGCCTAATGTCCTTCCTCGTCAGCCGCGGCTCGCTCGAGTGGGGTTCCCTGCGCGGCGTTGGCCTCCTCGGCCTTGGCGGGCCCGCGCAACACGTACGCGGCGCCCACCGCGATGACCGCGCCGGCCATCGGCCCGATCAGGTACACCCACCAGGTGGACAGGTTGCCGATGGCCACATCGGGTCCGAAACTGCGGGCCGGGTTCATGGACGCCCCGTCATACGGGCCGCCCATGGTGCCCCAGGCCATGATGTAGGCCCCCACGGCCAGCGGGATAAACGGCCCGTTGAGCTTGGGCCCGTTGGCCAGGCTGAGCACCATCAGCACCAGGCCGAAGGTAATGACGGCCTCGAAGCCGGCCGCCTGCCCGGACTGGCCGGGCTTAGGCATCGTGGCAGCCAGGTTCCCGGCCGGCCCGAAGAATGCCCGGGCCAGCAGGGAACCGCAGACGGCGGCGGTGAACTGGACGATCAAGTAAGCGCCCGCCATCACCCAGCCCATGTCCTTGCGCAGGGCAAAGGCCAAGGTGGTAGCCGGGTTGAAGTGCGCCGAGATGTCGCCGAGGAAATAGACCGCGACGATCAGCCACAGCGCCGAGACCAGCGACAGCACCAGCACCGTCTGCCAGGGTTGCAGCGCGCGGCCGCCGTACCTGACGAGGATGGCCGCACCGCCGGACAGCACGAAGGTCAGCCCGGCCATCCCGATGAACTCGGAAAGCAGTCGCCGCAGGCGGTGACCGGGGTTGGTCCAGTCGGCGTAGCCCCGGGCGCCGCCGACCGATGCGATCAGGGCCTCCTTGCCGACCGCCCGGGCACGGCCGGTGCCTTGCTCACCCTCCAGGGCCGGCATCTCAGGAGCCTGGCGAGGCCGAGATAACGTCGGCGGTGCCGGGGCGGGTGAGGGCGAGGGGGATGACCACCCGGTCGTAAAGTTCCTCGGGCACGCCCTTGGCCAGCGCGGCCTCCTTGAGGGTGAGATCTCGGTCGATGGCGTAGTCGGAGATCGCCGCGGCCTTGTCGTAGCCGATCACCGGGGACAGCGCGGTGACCATCATCACTGACCGGTCGATGTTCTCTTTCAGCTTGCCCTGGTTCAGCTGGGTGCCCTCGATCATGAACTCGCGGAAGTGGTCGCACATGTCGGCCATGATCAGCGCGGAGTGCAGGTAGTTGCTGATCAGGATCGGGCGGAAGGCGTTCAACTCGAAGTTGCCCTCGTTCCCGCCCATGGTCACCGCCACGTCGGACGCGATGACCTGGATGGCGACCATCAGCATCGCCTCCGCCTGGGTCGGGTTGATTTTGCCGGGCATGATCGAGCTGCCGGGCTCATTGGCGGGGAAAAGCAACTCGCCGAGCCCGGTGCGGGGCCCGGAGCCGAGCCAGGCGCCCGCGCCGCCGTCGGCGGCCCCGGTGGCGGCGGCGGTCAGGATGCCGCCTGTTCGGCCTGGCGGTTGCGGGCCAGCACCCGGGCGAGCTGCGCGATCCGCCCGGCGCGCAGTTCCGCCCGCTCGGCCGGGACGGTACCGCCCCAGACGCCGTGCTGGCCGACCGTCCAGTTGCGCAGCGACAGCTCCAGGCACTCCTCGCGTACCGGGCAGGAGGCGCACACCGCGATGACCCTGGCCGCCTCCCGCCTGGCGGCGTCGGCCGGCGCGCTGACCGGGTACCAGTCATCCGGGCTCAGCCCGCTGGCCGAGCAGGCGGCCTG
>CAZORE010000002.1:0-31943 GCA_964581815.1 uncultured Streptosporangiaceae bacterium
GCGGTATGTCGGTCTCCTCGGCCGCGATCCGGCCGAGCTCGAGCCCCGCCCACGGGGTGAGCTGGGCCGGCTTCAGTATCACCGCGTTGCCCGCGAGCAGCGCGGGAACGCTCTCGGTGACGTTCAGGTAGAGCGGCGCGTTCCACGGGGTGATGGCGGCGACCACGCCAACCGGGATGTACTGCAGTTTCTGCCGGAAGGTCCGGCCAAGCCCGGAATGCGTTCCCGCGTCGCGCAGGAACGCGAAGCGGCGCGCCTGATCCGGCCAGAAGCCGGCCTCCTCGATGGGGAAGGCGAGCTGGATGCCGTAGGTCATCGCGATCGGCGTGCCGATCTCGGTGACCAGGATGCGCCGCAGCCGCTCCTGCGCGCGAACCAGCCCGTCGCGCAGCTGGGTGACGCAGCGCGCGCGGAACTCCACGTCATCCCGCCAGCGCCCGGCGTTGGCGTCGAACGCGCGGCGCGCGGCCGCGACCGCCCGGTCGAAGTCGGCCGGCCGCCCGTCCGCGGCGAACCCGGCCACCTCCTCGGTGGCCGGGTTGATCACGTCGAACGTCACCCCGCCGGCGGCGCCGGTCAGGTCGCCGTCGATGAGCATCCGCTGCTCGCCGGCCAGCACGCCGGTTCCGCCATCGGCCGCGGTAGTAGTCACTAATGCACTCCTTCGGGCTGGGATGAGGACGAGGCAGCGGAGCGTCTGCTACTCCAGGAGCTTCAGGTGGGCGCCGGCGTCCACGCTGATGAACTCCCCGGTGATGTAGCGGGCCTCGTCCGAGGCGAGGAACACGACGGCGTTGCTGATGTCCTCCGGCTCGATGTACGGCACGCCGGGCATCAGCTGCAAGGTGGCGAACGCCGGCAGGACATCCTCGCGGGTCGGGTTCTCCAGGTCGGGCCGGAACCGGGCATAAACGCCGTCGTTGTGCAGCAGGCGGGTGTTGACGTTGGTCGGGTGAATCCCGTTGACCCGGATGCCCTGCAGCGCCGCCGCGGCCGCGACCCACTTGACGTAGTCGATGAGCTGCCGCTTGGCGTAGCTGTAGGCCAGCCCGCCCGGCTCGCCGCCGATGCCGCCCTTGATCATCGCGGCGAATGAGCCGGTGACGACGGCCGAGCCGCCCGCGCTCATCGCCGGCAGCGTGGCGTGCAGGGTGTTCATCACGCCGACCAGGTTGGTGCCGGCGACCTCGGCCCAGCCTTCCATCCCGAGGCCAGGCACGAAGCTGGCGATGCCGGCGTTGGCGCAGACGATGTCCAGCTTGCCGAACGTGTCGATGGTCGCTTTGACCGCGTCGGTGAGCGCGCTCAGGTCGCGCACGTCGCCCTGGATGCCGAGGGCCCGCCGGTCGAGCGCCTCCACCTCGGCCACGGTCTGCTTAAGGTCATCCGGGGTGGCGAGGTCGTAGGCGACCGACTTCAGGTCGTGACAGAGGTCGAAGGCCACGATGTCGGCGCCTTCCGCCGCGAGCTTGAGCGCGTGGCTGCGGCCCTGCCCGCGGCCGCCGCCGGTGATGAGGGCGACCTTGCCCTGGACTCTTCCGGTCATGTCTGTCTCTCGATTCTTAGGTCGTGCGAACAGTGAGGGCCATGCTCTGGCCGGTCAGCGCGGTAGGCCCGCTCAGCCGTGGCCAAGCGCCGGGATGATCTGCGGCAGGTCGACCGTGGTGCGGATGCCCGGCGCGGCGGCGCACACGTAGGGGATCGCGTTCACCGGGCGGTTCGCCGTGTAGCCAGGGGTCATCTCGCCCATCCGACCCTCGGGGATCGCGAAGCGGATGTCGACGTCGACCGGGGCGTCGCCGTCGACGTGGACCTTCCAGCCGTCCCAGCCGGGCACCGTCCAGGCCGGCTCCAGGTGCTCCGTGCAGTACCAGGTCGCCGTGAAGGTGACCAGGGGCCGTCCGGCGTGGGTCCCGGTGACGATGGTCCGCTGGCCGGCCACCGTGCCCGCCTCCAGGGTGCCGGCCGCGATGGTGAGCTTCTCCGGCGTGACCGCCACCTCCCCGGTCGCGGTGACCGAGTCGAGCGGCAGCCCGACCGCCTCGGCGACCAGGCGCATCGACGGGCCGAACGAGTAGGCGCCGAAGGAGAACCGCTCCGGCGGGAATTCCCCCACCGGGTGGCCGAAGCCCATCAGGTCGAACAGCATCTCCGGCGAGTTCCGGCTGGCCAGGTCGGCGTACTCGTTGATCGCCACGTGGTCGAGCCGGCGCTGGATCGACGCCAGGACCAGCGGGACGGCCTCGCTGATGAAGCCCGGGCTCGAGCCGGTGGCGTGGATGGAGGTGCCGCCCTCGGCGCACGCCCGCTCGACGCGTTCCCTCATCGCGGGCGGCATGCTGGCGGGGTGGTGGAACTCTCCCCGCGTGGTCACGATGTTCGTGCCGCCGGCCAGGATGGCGCACACCTGGTCGAGGTCGCAAACGGCAGGCATGTACAGCACGCAGTCCGCGCCGAGCGCGAGGATCTCCCCGACGTCACTGGTGGCGGTGACCCCGGTCGGCGGCAGGCCGCACAGGTCGCCGGCGTCCCGGCCGGCCTTGGCGGGCGAGGTGACGTACACCCCCGCCAAGGTGAGCGCGGGGTGCTCGATGACCTGGCGGAGCGAGCGGCTGCCGATGTTGCCGGTCGCCCATTGCACGACGCGAAGTCCGGTCATGGCCTGAGATTCCTTTCGAGGGGTTAGCCAAAACAGTTCAGTACAGGCCGCCGTCGACCCGGATCAGCGAGCCGGTGGTGAAGCTCGAGGCGGCCGACGCCAGGTACAGCGCGGTGGTCACGACTTCCGCGGGATCGCCCGCGCGGCCGGCCGCGTTGCGCCAGGTCCGCTTGCTCTCCTCCGGCCAGTGCTTGGCGATGTCGGTGAGGAAGGGCCCGGCCGAGATGGTGTTCACCCGCACCTTGGGCGCGAACTCGCGGGCGAAGACCGTGGTGAGCGCGTTGAGCGCCGCCTTCGCGCCTGCGTAAGGCCCGTACCGGGGGGCCGGGAACAGGGCGCCGCTTGACGAGATGTTGATGATCGAGCCGCCGTCTCCTTCGTACATCCGCTGCCCGATCAGCGCGCTCAGCCGGAAGGGTCCCTTGAAGTTGACCCCGATCACCTTGTCGAACAGTTCCTCTGACGTCTGCTCCGACGACGGCGCCAGCGGAGACATGCCCGCGTTGTTGACCAGGACGTCGACCTGGCCGAAGTGCTCGTAGGCGCGCTCCGCGAGCTCGTCGCATTCGCCCCAGTGACCCACGTGGCAGGCGACCGGCAGCGCCCGCCGCCCGTTCGCCTCCACCTCCTTGGCCAGCGCCTCGCAGTTGTCCAGCTTGCGGCTGGCGATGACCACGTCGGCGCCCGCGGCGGCGAAGGCGAGCACCATCTCCCGGCCAAGGCCGCGGCTGCCGCCGGTGACCAGGGCGACCTTTCCGGCCAGGTCGAAGAGCGCCGCGGGGTCAGCGGCGGAGGTCACAGCCCGTGCTCCTCAAGGAGCGCCGCGTACCTCATCCGAGCCGCGGCCCGCCGGGTGGGGATGTGCTCGGTCGGGAAGAGCCCGGGGGCCGGCGAGTAGCCGCGCAGCATGCCCTTGGCGACGGCCGCCTTGTGCACCTCGGTCGGCCCGTCGGCCAGCGCCAGCTGCGGCGCATAGGCCCACCAGGGGCCGAGCGGCGTCTCCTGGGTGGTGCCGAGCGACCCGTGCAGCTGCACCGCCCGCTGCAGGACGTCGTGCAGCACCGCGGCCAGCGCCACCTTGCACATCGCGATGTGGGTGCGGGCGGCCCCGTGCGGCTGGTTGTCGATGATCCACGCCGTCTGCAGCACCAGCAGCCGGAACTGCTGCAGCTGGATGGCCGAGTCGGCGATGAAGCCCTGGACGAACTGGTGCTCGGCCAGCAGCTTGCCCTGGGTCCGGCGCGACAGCGCGCGCTCGCACATCATGTCGAAGGCCCGCTGGCACTTGCCAACCACCCGCATGGCGTGGTGCACCCGGCCGCCGCCCAGCCGGGACTGGGCAACCTTGAACCCCTCGCCCGGCGCGCCCAGCATGGCGTCGAGCGGCACCCGGACCTTGTTGTAGCGGAGGTAGCCCTCGGTGCCCTCGTCCAGGTCGTCGCGCTCATTCATGGTCGCGACGTTGCGGATGATCTCGATCCCCGGTGTCTCGGCCGGCACGATCAGCATCGACATCCGCTCGTGCGGCCTCGCGTCGGGGTCGGTGACCACCATGACGATGAAGAACGAGGCGTAGCGCGCGTGGGAGGAGAACCACTTCTCGCCCTCGATCACCCACTCGTCACCGTCCCGTATGGCCTTGCACACGAACTCCTTGGGGTCGGAGCCCCCCTGCGGCTCGGTCATCGAGAAGGTGGACACGATATTGCCCTCGAGCAGCGGCTGGAGGTAGCGGGCCTTCTGCTCCTGCGTGCCGTACAGCGCGAGGATCTCGGCGTTGCCGGTGTCCGGCGCGGCGGTGCCGAAGACCGTCGGCGCCCAGCCCGAGCGGCCGAGGATCTCGTTCATCAGCGCCAGCTTGAGCTGCCCGAATCCCTGGCCGCCGAGCTCCGGGCCGAGGTGGCAGGCCCACAGGCCCTGCTCCTTCACCTTCTCCCGCAGCGGGGCCAGGATCGCCCGCGACGCCTTGTGGTTTACGTCATAGGGGTCGCCCGGGCGCGGGAAGAGCAGGTCAAGCGGCTCGCACTCGTCGCGCACGAACGCGGCCATCCAGTCCAGCTTCTCCTGGAACTCGGGTTCGGTGCCGAAATCCCACATGTACCGCTCCTGCCGTGTCGCCCCCGGCCTGGCGGGATCCGCGGTGGCCGGGTATCGTCGGTCCTCAGACGAGAATCGTATTACTAAATACTAGAAGATAGTTGATTCGAGGATCTAGGGGGAGGACGTGATGGCCGCCAGCCAGGCCGACGAGACGCTGCTGGCTCAGCTGCGGGACCGGGTCGGGCAGCGGGTGACCGGCTGGCGCCCCGGGGCGCGGGTCAGCGGTCTGACTCCCCTGACCGGCGGTGCCTCCAGCCTGACCTTCCTGGTGGAGCTGGCTGGCGTGGCCGCGGGGGAGAGCCCGGTGGTGCTCAAGGTCGCGCCGCCCGGGCTCGCGCCGCTGCGCAACCGCGACGTGCTGCGCCAGGCGCGGCTGCAGCGGGCGGTCCAGGGGACCCGGCGCCCGCTGGCACCGGACGTGCTCTTCACCGACCCGGGCGACCCGCCCGACGTCCCGCCGTTCCTGGCGATGAACCTGGTCGCGGGTGAGTGCGTGGAGCCGGTGCTGAGCGAAGCGGCCTACCGGCCCGCGCCCGGGGTGGTGCGGGCCCGGTTCTTCGACGCCGTGCGGGTGCTCGCGCAGTTGCACGGGATCGTCCCGGCCGAGGTGGGGCTGGCCGACGAGCCGGCCGTCGGCCTCGCCGACGAGGTCGACCGCTGGACCCGCGCGTTCGCGACCCTGCCGCCGGAGATGGCGGGCGACTACGAGCGGGCCGCGAAGGCGCTGCGGGCGACCATGCCCGCGCCACTGCCGCCCGCGGTCACCCACGGCGACTTCCGGCTCGGGAACACCCTGTGCGAGGGCGACCGGGTCAACGCGGTCATCGACTGGGAGATCTGGTCGGTAGGCGACCCGCGCGTCGACCTGTCCTGGCTTACCTACTTCACCGACGGTGCCGGGCACCCCGCCGTCGCGCCGGGGACGGGCGCGGGCACCCCGGCGGGCCGCGAGGTCGTCCGGGCCTACGAGGACGCGACCGGCCGGCCCGTGCCCGACCTCGGCTGGTTCGACGCGCTCACCCGCTACAAGGAGGCCGCCACCACCGGCCTGCTGCTCAAGCGCGCGGTGAAGCTCGGCCGGCCGGTGAAGGGACCGATGGCGCGGATGCAGCCGGAGCTGCCCCGGCTGGTGCAGGAGGCCATCCGCATGGTGAGCGGCTGACCGTCACCGCGGGCGAAGGCACGCATTGTCCAGAACGAGGGCGGCCGAACCAGGCACGCAAAGGAGAGACCCGGGTGCATCCGAGAGTTAGCGTCAGCGGGCTCTGCTTTCCCGGGCTCGCGGCCCCCGACGCGATCGAGGCCGTGGCCGGCCTCGGCGCCGCCCGAACCTCGGTCACGGGGACCAAGGCCCGCGCGGCCGGGGCCGGCCCCGTCGTCGCGGCCTGCCGCCGTCACGGGGTCAAGATCGCGGCGACGACCGGGGCACTCGCCTTCGACCTCTCCTCGTCGTCGGTGGCGGCGGCATCGCGGCAGCGCGCGGAACAGGACATCGACCTGGCCGCGGCGGTCGGCGCGGCGGTGATGTACGGGCTTACGGGCCCGCGCACCGCCGACCGCTGGGACGCCTGCGCGGACTCCTACGTGAACGCGGCCGGCGACATCGCCGGCTACGCGGCCGGCCGCGGGGTGACCCTCGCCATCGAGCCGACCAGCTGGCTGTACGCCGACCTGACGTTCATCCACGCGTTCCACGACGCGCTGCTCGTCGCCCCCCGGGCCGGGATGGGGATCTGCCTGGACGCGTTCCACGTCTGGACCGAGGCCAGGCTGCGCGAGGAGATCGGCGAGCACGTCAGCCTGATCGCCCACGTGCAGTTCAGCGACATGACCCGGGGCGCGCGGTCACTGCCGTGCCGGGCCGTCCCCGGCGCGGGGGACGTGCCGCTCGCGGCGGTCGTCCGGTGGCTGCTCGACGCCGGCTACCCGGGCGTCTTCGACTGCGAGCTCAACGGGCCCGCGATCGACGCCATCGGCCACCACGCGGCCGCCGCCCAGGCCGCGAACTGGCTGGACAAGCTGCTGTCGGAAGCGGGGGCATGACCGGGCGCCAGCCCAGTCTCCGTATAGCGGGAACCGCGCGGCGAGGCGGGATGCAGCCTAAGTTAGTACTTTGTAGTACCATGTCCTCATGGATTCGGTAACGGTCAGCGAACTGAACCGGCAGACCGCAAAGGTGCTCGACCGGATCAAAGCTGGCGAATCACTTGAGATCAGCGAGTACGGCCGACCCGTCGCTCGCCTGCTCCCAGCTGTGCCAACGACGGGAGCACCCTTGCTCGACCGCCTCATAGCGCAGGGCAGGGCGATCCCGGCGGTCAACGACGGGCCGATCCCACCCACGCCGCTGCGCGAGGATCCCGAGGAGGGCGTCTCGCTCAGCGCCACTCTCGCCGAGATGCGCGACAACGAGCGGTACTGATGATCTACCTCGACACCTCGGCCGCGCTCAAGCTCGTCATGCCCGAGGCAGAGACGCCGGGGCTTGAGCGGTGGATCGCCGAGCGCGCGGGGATACCTAGGGTCTCCTCCCGGCTGCTGCGGATCGAGATGCTGCGCAGCGTGGCTAGGACCGCGCCGCAGCGGTTGAGTCGTGCCAATGTGGTCCTGTCATCCGTTGCGTTGGTCAGCATGGACGACGTCGCGCCGACCGCTGAGGTCATCGGGGATCCGATGCTCCGCAGCCTCGACGCTATCCACCTGGCAACCGCGCACGAACTGCGCACCGAACTAACCGCGTTCGTCTGCTACGACAAGCGGCTGCGCGACTCGGCCCACGCACTCGGACTTCCCGTCGAAGCACCGGCGTGAGCCGAGTCGCGATGCCCCGGAGCCGGCTGGGCGCCGCTAGATGAGCGGCAGCGGGCCCCGCCGGACGACATCGATCAGCAGCCCGGGGTCGACCGCCCGCTCGGCGGCCTGCTCCAGGCAGGCGGCGACGTCCTTCTTCATGAACGGGCCGATCCGGGTGGCGAACGCCGCCATGTCACCTTTACCCTCGGCGGCGCGGTGGCTCGCCGAGCTGCCGCCGCTCATGTGCTCGAGCGCGCCAAGCAGCTGACCGGGAGACACCCCGAGGGCCTCGCCGAGCCGGACCGCCTCCGCCGCCAGCTGCGTGTTGGCGGCGAAGAGGAAGTTGTTGACCAGCTTGACCGCCAGCGCGGTGCCGAGCTCGCCGGTCTCGATGATGGGGTCGGCGTACGGGCGTACGGCGTCGGCCGCCCGCTCCCTGGCGGCGGGGTCGCCGCCGAGCAGGACGGTCAGCCGCCCCGCGCTGATCTCGCCTGGGCCGCCGCTGACCGGCGCGTCCACCACGTGGATGGCGGGGAAGCGGTCGGCCACCGCCCGCAGGGTCGACTCGCGGCCGGTCACGTGCGAGGCGAACACCGCGTCGTCCGGCAGGGCGGCGGCCAGCGGCGCGGCGATCTCGGTCAGCTGCTGGTCGCTGAACACGCACAGCAGCAGCACGTCGACGTCGGCGGCGGCCTCCGTCAGCTCGCTGGTGTGCCGGACGCCAAGCCCGGTCAGGGCGTCCCTGGCCTCCGCCCGGCGCGCGTACACCACCAGGTCGTGCCCGGTGGCGGCCAGCCGCTCGACCATCGGAAAGCCCATCCGCCCCGCTCCGACGAACCCGACCCGCATAGAACCCACCACTGCCTCCTGTCGCCCGGTGCCCGGCAGCCCCGGTGCACTGACCATCCTGCCGTCCTGGCCCGGCCGTCCGACACCGCCTGCGGCCATAGTAGATTATTTAGTTATATGATTTTATTCAAGCAAGTTCACCGTGCCGCAGGCACGTAGACGGCTGGAGGTCTCATGTCCGGTGCCGCTAACGGGTCCGCTCACTCCGGGGCGGCGCCGCGCCCGCCCGAGGGCGACTGGCTGGGGACGCCCTACCTGAAGTTCGGGCGGCATCCCCCGTTCGCCCGCGTCACGGTGGACCGGCCGGAGGCCAGGAACGCGCTGACCCAGGCCATGTACTTCGGCATCCGCTACGCGGTCCGCCGGGTGGACGCCGACCCGGAGCTGGCCGGCCTGCTGATCACCGGCACCGGCGACGTGTTCATTCCCGGCGGCGACCTCGGCCAGCAGGCCGTCGACAAGTGGGCCGACTTCAACGCGGCGCCGGGCACGTTCGACGTGCTGCCGTTCGACGTGCTGCGGCAGAGCGTCAAGCCGGTCGTCTCCGCCGTCAACGGGATCTGCCAGGGCGGCGGCCTGCTCATCGCGATGTGCTCTGACCTGGCGGTGGTGAGCGAGCGCGCCACCTTCCGGGTGCCAGAACTCCTCCGCGGCATCTCCGATACCTACTACGCGCAGCTGCTCGTCCGCCTGATCGGCCCGGTTCGCACGCGCGACCTGATGTTCACCGGCCGGCGCCTCACCGCCGCCGAGGCCCTCGACTGGGGCCTGGTGAGCCGGGTCGTCCCGCACGAGGAGCTGCTCAAGTCCGCCACGGAAGAGCTGATCCAGATCGCGCAAACCGCGCCCGAGGCCCGCCGGGACGTCAAGCGGGTCCTCGACCAGTACGTCGGGCTGCACGACCGGATCGCGTTCTTTGACAGCCTGCAGCGCCCGGAGTCGCGGGAGGGCTTCGCCGCCTTCATCGAGAAGCGGTCACCGAACTGGGTGCCGGAGGCGCTGCGCCGCGACGCCCGCGCCTGACCTGGCAATCCCGTACTAGATAAATTAGATTACTTATATCTGTGTAAAGCGAAGAAATCGCGAGGAGCCATGACCACAGCCGTCATCGTCGACATCATCCGCACCCCCTCGGGCAAGGGCAAGCCCGGCGGCGCCCTGTCCGGCGTGCACCCGGCGGCCCTGCTCGCGCAGACGCTAACCGCCCTGGTCGAGCGCAACGGCCTGGACACCGCACTGGTCGACGACGTGATCGCGGGCTGTGTCGGGCAGGTCGGTGAGCAGTCGCTGAACATCGCACGCACCGCCCTGCTCGCGGCCGGCTTCCCGGAGAGCGTGCCCGGCACCAGCGTCGACCGGCAGTGCGGGTCCAGTCAGCAGGCCGCCCACTTCGCCGCCCAGGGGGTGATCGCCGGCGCCTACGACATCGTCATCGCCTGCGGGGTGGAGTCGATGAGCCGGGTACCGATGGGGAGCTCCCGGGCGGGCCGCAACCCGGTCGAGCCGCTGGCCGGGCGCTACCCCGAGGGCCTGGCCAACCAGGGGATCGGCGCCGAGCTGATCGCCGCGCGGTGGAAGCTCGACCGCGAGGCGCTCGACGCCTACGCGGCCCGGTCCCACGCGCGCGCCGCCGCGACCGCCGCCAGCGGCGGGTTCGACAACGAGATCGTCGGCGTCAAGCTGCCCGACGGCAGCACGCACACCGTCGATGAGACGGTGCGGCCAGGCACGACCGCCGAGGGGCTGGCCGGCCTGAAGCCCGCCTACTACACCGAGGCCTACGCCGAGCGCTTCCCCGAGATCAACTGGCTCGTCACCGCCGGAAGCTCCTCGCCGCTCACCGACGGCGCCTCGGCGGCGCTGATCATGAGCGAGGAGAAGGCGGCCGAACTCGGCCTGCGGCCCCGGGCCAGGTTCCACGCCTTCGCCGTGTCCGGCAGCGACCCGCTGCTGATGCTGACCGGCGTCATCCCGGCCACCGAGAAGGTACTGCGACGCAGCGGCCTGACCATCGACGCCATCGACGCTTACGAGGTCAACGAGGCGTTCGCGCCGGTCCCGCTGTGCTGGGCGCAGGAGTTCGGCGCCGACCAGGACAAGCTCAACCCGCGCGGCGGCGCGATCGCCCTCGGCCACCCGCTCGGCGGCTCCGGCACCAAGCTGATGGCCACGCTGCTGAACTACCTGGAGGCCACCGGCGGCCGCTACGGCCTGCAGACCATGTGCGAGGGCGGCGGGATGGCCAACGCCACGATCATCGAGCGGCTCTGACCGTTCCTTAGCCGGATGGTTGTGGCAACGGGCCGGCTATGACCGGCTCACTGTCACAACCATCCGCTCTGGAACGGGGCTGGAACGGCGAAGGGAGGGTCATGGCACCGGTCCGCGGGCTAGAACCAGGGAACCGGGCGGCGCTGGTCGTCAACGAGATGCAGAACGCCATCGCCAACCGGGCCTACATTGACACGCCGCTGACAGGCCAGGTCGCCGCGCGCGGCATCGTCGCCCGGATCAACGGCCTGACGGCGGCGTTCCGTGCCGCCGACGCGCCGGTGATCTTCTGTACGATCGCTGCCCACCGGGCCGACTTCGAGGGCTTCCGTGTCAACTGCGTGCTCGCGGCCGGCATCCGCCGCAAGGGGCACCTGGTGGCCGGGACCGCCACCGCTGCCATCCACGATGACCTGACCGTCGAGCCGTCCGACCTCGTCTGCCACCGCTCGCATGGCATGGCCCCGTTCACCGGCACCAACCTGGACGCCACCTTGCGCGGCTACGGCATCGACACGGTAGTGCTCAGCGGTGTTTCGACGAACATCGCGCTGCCGGGGGCGGCGACCGAGGCGGTCGGGCTCGGCTACAACGTGGTGCTGGCCGAGGACTGCACGGCCGGCGCCACCCCGGAGACTCACCACATGCAGGTCACCCAGCACCTGCGGCTGCTGGCCACCATCACCGACGCGGCGTCGGTGGCCGCCGCGGTCAGGGCCGCTCAGCCCGCCGGAACGTGATCGCGCGCTCGGCCGCCCGGGAACGCGGGCGTCAGGTCACCGTCTCCCGGGATGAGCTAGCTTTGCATAGCCCAGGACCACGGATCCTCATCTTTGCATAGCCGGCGGCTGGACATTCAGTACAAATCGAATGTGATCATGGGCGCCCGTTATGCAAGGGCGGCTGATCGTGGTCACGAGCTATGCAAAGTGCCGAGCGAGCGGCTGGCGACGCGATCGAGATGGCCGTTGAAAGTCTCACGGGCGTCGGGGGTGAGCGTGGTGAGCACGACCATGGCGGTGAGGATGACGTCGCACAGTTCGGCTTGGACGTCGTCCCAGGTGTGGGTGACGCCCTTGCGGGGGTTCTGGCCGAGCGTCCCGATGACGGCCTGGGAGACTTCGCCGGCTTCCTCGGTGAGCTTCATGATGCGCAGCAGTTTCTCGGTTTCCGGTGGCAGCGTGCTGCTGTCATCGAGCCACCTGACGATCTTCTCGATGGTGCCCCACGCGTCGTCCATGTTCCGAGACCCTAGCGCAGCGCAGCTTCGGTCGGCTCAGCCCGCCGCCATGACCTCCCCAGCCGTCCGCTAATGGGTATGATTATATATTTAGTGATATAATTGTCGGCAAGCTGAAACCGGGAGGACGCATGAGGGCAGCGCGCTGCGAAGAGTACGGCGGTCCGGAAAACGTCGTCATCCGCGACATTCCTCACCCGGAGGTCACCCCCGGTCACGTGCTCGTTGACGTGGCGGCGGCGGCGGTGAACTACCCGGACCTGCTCCTCATCGCCAACAAGTACCAGGTCTCGGCTCCGCTCCCGTTCACCCCGGGCAACGAGTTCTCCGGCCGGGTGGCGGCGGTGGGCGACGGGGTGACCGGGGTGTCGGCCGGCGACCTGGTCTACGGGTCGGTCTTCAGCGGCGCGATGGCCGAGCAGGTGCTCGTCCCGGCCCGCGTGGTCGCGCCGGTCCCGCCGGGCCTGTCGCTGACCGAGGCGGCCGCGTTCCGGGTGACCTACCTGACCGCCTACCACTCGCTGGTCACCGCCGGGGAGCTGCGTCCCGGGCAGTGGGTGGTGGTCCTCGGCGCGGCCGGCGGCGTCGGCACGGCCACGGTGGACGTGGCGGTCCGGCTGGGTGCCCGGGTGATCGCGGCCGCATCCTCGCCCGAGCGGCTCAAGGTCTGCGCGGAGCTTGGGGCCGAGGCGGGCATCGACTACGTGCGCGAGGACCTCAAGCAGCGGATCAGGGAGATCACCGGCGACGGCGCGGACCTGGTGGTCGACCCGGTGGGTGACCGCTGGGCGGAGCCCGCGCTGCGGGCGATCCGCTGGGGCGGTCGGTTCGTCACCGTCGGCTACGCCGGAGGTGACATTCCCCGCATCCCGCTCAACATCGTCCTGCTCAAGAACATCACCGTGCGCGGGGTCGAGCTGCGGACGTGGACCGAGCGGCTGACCGAGGAGACGGCGCGCGCCCTGCAGGCGCTGACTGAGCTGGTCGCCGAGGGCATGCGGCCTGCCGTGTCCGAGGTGCATGACCTCGCCGACGTCGGCACCGCGTTCCGCCGGGTCGCCGACCGGCTCCCCACGGGTAAGGTCGTTATCCGGCTTACGCCCTGATGGCGACCGTGTGACGGCTTGATACAGGACACGGCAACAGGAGGACACCCATGGCAGAGCCGGTAACCGCCGAACGGCGCGGCCACGTCCAGGTCATCACCATCAGCCGCCCCGAGGCGAGGAACGCGCTCGACGGCGCCGCCGCCCGGGCCATGGCGGCGGCGGCCGACGAGCTCGACGCCGACGACGACCTGCGGGTGGGGGTACTCACCGGCGCGGGCGGCACGTTCTGCGCTGGGATGGACCTCAAGGCCTGGATGCGTGGTGACAAGCCGATGATCCCGGGCCGCGGCTTCGGCGGCATCACCATCACCCCGCCGCGCAAGCCGCTCATCGCCGCGGTGGAAGGCTACGCGCTGGCCGGCGGGTTCGAGCTGATGCTGGCGTGCGACCTGGTGGTGGCGGCCGAGAGCAGCAAGTTCGGCGTCCCCGAGGTCAAGCGCGCCCTGGTGGCCGGCGGCGGCGCCGCCCTGCTGCTGCCCCGGCGCATCCCCTTCGCGGTGGCGATGGAACTGCTCCTGACCGGTGACCAGGTCACCGCGGCCAGGGCGGCGGAGCTTGGGCTGGTCAACCGGGTGGTCCCGGACGGCACGGCCCTTGACGGCGCGCTCGCGCTGGCCGGGGTGATCGCGGCCAACGGCCCACTGGCGGTAGCCGTCACGAAGCAGATCGCCCGGGCGCAGGCCGACTGGACGGTTGCCGAGGGCTGGCAGCGGCAAGAAGAGCTGTACAAGCCGGTGTTCGGCTCGGCCGATGCCCGCGAGGGCGCCGCCGCCTTCGCGGAGAAGCGGGCCCCGGTCTGGCGTGGTATTTAATTCAAATCAGTAAACTGATATTATCAATGGACATCGTCCGGCAGGCAGGCCGGGCGGTCGCGGTCGGCCCATCTGGCGGGCAGGTTCATCAGGTCAGGGAGTACAGCGAATGGCTGTGAAGTTTCGTGCCGGGCAGCAGCTGGTCAGCGCGGTCGACAGCACCGCGGTGATCGTCATCCGGGCGCCCGAGGTCGAGTGCACGCTGACCTGCGGCGGCGTGGCCATGGCGGCCCCCGACCAGCCGGTCACGGCGGCGGAACCCGATCCGTCGCTCATGGGCGGCACCAAGATCGGCAAGCGCTACGTCGACGAGGCGGACACCATCCAGGTGCTGTGCACTAAGGCGGGCAACGGCACGCTGGCGCTCGACGGGAAGCCGCTAGTGCTCCAGGCGGCCAAGCCGCTGCCGGCCTCGGACTGAGCGCGGTACCGCGAGTGCGCCTGACGCTGCTCCTCGACATGGCCGCCGACGGGTTCGGCAACCGCGTTCTCGTCGGGCACCGGTCTGGCGGGATCACCGCCGCCGAGCTCGCCCGGCGGTCGCATTCCGGCGCCGCGCTGCTCCGCGAGCGCGGGGCCGACGCGCTCGTCTACCTGGACGTCAACGGCCCGGCCTTCCCGGTCGCGCTGTTCGCGGCCGCGCGGGCGGGGGTGCCGCTTGTCCCTGTCAACTACCGGCTGGGGGAGCACCAGCTCGACGCGCTGCTCGCCAGGCACCCGAAGGCGGTAGGTATCGCCGGCCCCGGCACGCTGACGCACTTCGAGCGCGCGGGCCTCGACGCGATGACCGCCGGCGCGTGGCTGGAGCAGACCCGCGCCGACCGCGGCGAGGTCAGCGAGGCGCCCGGCGACGAGAACCCGGTCGCCGTCGTCATCTACACAAGCGGTACCACCTCCGAGCCCAAGGGGGTGCTGCTGCGCCACGCCAACCTCGTCTCCTACGTGCTTGGCTCGGTCGAGTTCGCGGCCGCCGCCGAGACCGAGGCGGCGCTGGTCAGCGTTCCCCCGTACCACATCGCCGCCGTCGCCAACGTGATCACCAACCTCTACGCGGGCCGCCGCACGCTCGTGCTCGAGGCCTTCACCCCGGGCGAGTGGCTCCGCACGGTCCGCGAGGAAGAGGTCAGCAGCGCCATGGTGGTGCCCACGATGCTGGCGCGGATCATCGACGCCGCGGAGGACCGCTCGGTGCCGTCACTGCGGTCGCTGTCCTACGGCGGTGCCCCGATGCCGGCCGCGCTCATCGAGCGGGCGCTGCGGGAGTGGACCGGAGTCGGTTTCGTCAACGCGTACGGGCTGACCGAGACCAGTTCGACCGTCGCCCTGCTCGGCCCCGAGGACCACCGGGCCGCGATCGCGTCGGATGACCCGGCGGTCCGGGCGCGGCTGTCCTCGGTCGGCCAGCCGCTGCCCGGGATCGAGCTGGAGATCCGCGGCCCCGGTGGCGAGGTCCTCGGCGCCGGCCAGGCCGGCCGGATCTGCGTGCGCGGCGGCCAGGTGTCGGCCGAGTACGCGGGCCTGGGCCAGGCCGTCGACGACCGCGGCTTCTTCGACACCAGGGACGACGGCTACCTCGACGCCGGCGGGTACCTGTTCGTCAGCGGGCGCGCCGACGACACGATCATCCGCGGGGGCGAGAACATCGCCCCGGCCGAGATCGAGGACGTCCTGCTGCGGCACCCGGCGGTGCTCGACGCGGTGGTGTTCGGCGTGCCCGACCCCGAGTGGGGCCAGCGCATCGAGGCCGCCGTGGTCGCCCGCTCCGAGGCGCGCCTCGACCCGGCCGAGCTGCGCGACTTCACCCGGCAAGCGCTCCGGTCAAGCAAGACCCCAGACCGCGTCTGGCTGCTCGACGCGCTGCCGCGGACCGAAACCGGCAAGCTGCTGCGCCGCCTGGTGCCCGGCCTGATCGCGCACGGGGAGCCCGACGAGCCGTGTGCCTTACCTCGACCTCGTTCCGATGAAAAGCAGGTGATCTCACCGTGGCCGTTCCCGCTGATCTGCACGGCCTGAGCAGCGAAGACGTGCTCGCCATCCAGTACGTGATCATGAAGTACGGTTTTCTCATCGACGACCGCGAGTACGACCGCCTGGGGGAGGTGTTCACCGAGGACGCGGTCGTTGACTACCGTCCCAGCGGGGCGGGGCCGTACGCCGGGCTGGCCGAGATCGACCAGGCGATGCGGATCCTGCCGCATCCGGTTCAGCACATGCTGGTCAGTCACATCATCGACAGCGTGTCCGGCGACGAGGTGGTTACGCGAACCAAGGCGCTGATCCCGCTGCACGAGGGCGGGATCGCCGACATCGCCTACCGCGATGTCCTGGTGCGCACGCCGGCCGGGTGGCGCATCAAGGACAAGTCCATCCGCAGCTACCGCTAGCACGTACGCACGCGGTCAGCCGGGACCGGCCCGCACGGGCGGTCCCCTGCACAGGGAAGGTCGAATGACAACCATCAAAGTGGCCCTCGTTACCGGCGCAGCGGCGGGCATCGGAGCGGCCTGTTCCAGGCGGCTCGCCCAGGAAGGCATCGCCGTGGGCGTGCTCGACCTCGACGAGGAGCGCTGCGCCGGCACGGTCGCGGCGATCGAGGCGGACGGCGGCCAGGCCGTCGCGCTTGGTGCCGACGTGTCCGATCGCGGCCAGGTGAAGGCCGCGGTGGCCAGGCTGCGGGACGCCTTCGGCCCGGTCACCATCGTCGTGAACAACGCCGGCGTCACCGACTTCACGCCGTTCGAGGAGATCACCGAGGAGCTGTTCAGCTACGTGTACAAGGTCAACGTCCTAGGCCCGATCATCGTGACGCAGGAGACCCTGGCCGACATGCGGGCGGCGCGCTGGGGCCGGATCGTGAACATCTCCTCCTCAAGCGCGCAGACCGGCTCGAGGAAGATGGCGGTCTATTCCTCGTCCAAGGGCGCGGTCATCAGCCTGACCCGCACGCTGGCCCAGGAGCTCGGCCCGGACGGCATCACGGTCAACACCATCCCGCCGGGCTCGATCCAGGGCACGATCATGGCCGATGCGAACATCAGCGAGGCCAGCGCGGAACGGCTCGCGGCGACGCTGCCGGTGCGGCGCGTCGGCCGCCCCGAGGACATCGCCAATGCCTGCGCGTTCCTGTGCAGCGAGGCATCGAGCTACGTGACCGGACAGCTGATCGGGGTCAACGGCGGTCGCGTCGTCACCTGACCAGACCGCGCCGCACTGTTCACCGGCGAACTGGGCGGCGGCCCCTACTCAAGCAGCGCGACGATCCGCTCGTAGTGCTCCGCGGGCGCGCCGTACAGCATCTCGTTGACCTTGACCCGCCGCAGGTACAGGTGCAGGTCGTGCTCCCAGGTGAAGCCGATGCCCCCGTGGGTCTGCAGCGCCTCCCCGGCCAGCACCGCGACGCCCTCGGCGGTGAATGCCTTGGCGACGCTGGCCGCTACCGTCGCGTCGGCGACGCCGGCGTCCAGGGCCATGGCCGCGTAGTAGGTCGCGGCCCGGGCGCCCTTGAGCGTGGTCAGCATGTCGGCCACCTTGTGCTTGACCGACTGGAAGCTGCCAAGCGGCCGGCCGAACTGCTCGCGCACCTTGACGTAGCCGACGGTCATCTCAAGCAGCCGCTCGCCCGCGCCGAGCGAGTCGGCCGCGCTCAGCACCGCCGCCGCGTCGGTCAGCCACTGGATCTCCGTGTCATCGGCGGACACCACGTCCGCTTCACGGACCCGGACGCCGTCAAGTACCACGTCGTACCAGCGGCGGGTCTCATCCAGGGTCCGCCGGGGCTCGACCGCGGCGCTTGCCCGGTCGACGAGCACCAAACGGTGGCCTGCGTCGCCAGACACCAGCACCAGGAACCAGTCGGCCGCGCCGGCCGACTGGACCGCGCTCGCGCGGCCGCTGAGCACCAGATCGTCACCGTCGTAGCGGCCGGCCACCGGGCCATGGCAGGCCAGGCTGGCCTTGAGGTCGCCCGCGGCGAGGGCGGCAAGCAACTCCGGCCGGGAGCCGCCGAGCCGGGCGAGGGCGAGCCCGGCCAGGGCGCTGTCCGCGAACGGCCCGGGGGCGGCCGCCCGGCCGAGTTCCTCGGCCACCAGGCACAGCTCGACCAGTCCCTGGCCCGCGCCGTCGTGCTCCTCGGGCACCGCAAGCCCGGTCCAGCCCAGCTCGGTGCCGCGCTGCCACAGCTTGTCGTCCACGTCCGTGCCAGCGGCGGCCAGCGACCGCACCAGCTGCGGCGGGCAGCTCACCGCGAGCATGCTGCGCGACACCTCGCGCAGCGCGGCCTGTTCCTCCGTCAGCTCGAAGTCCACCTGGGCTCCATGATCTTGTCGGTCCCCGTGTTCAGGTGCGGCGCGTTCAGGCGTGGCGCGCGATCTCGGCCGCCAGCAGCTCCTCCAGGGAGTCGGCGGGCGGGGCGGGCAGGTCGACCGCGCGGTCCCGCGTCGGCAGCAGCACCACCGCGCTGCCGGGGCTGGTCTGCTCGCCGCGCTGGTTCCAGCATCCCACCTCCAGGTGGACCTCGTTGCGGCCGTCCACCTGGACCTTGTCCACGACCTTGCCGCGGACCCAGGTGGTGTCGCCGATGTAGTTGAACTTGCGGTGCTCGCAGCGCAGCCGGGCCAGCCAGCCGTCATCGCCCATCCACTCGGTCAGCGCATGGGTCAGCCAGGTCTCCCGCATCGCGCCGTAGTCGTAGCTCATCGGGATGCCGAGCTCCTGCGCGCGGGCCGGGTCCCAGTGCAGCCGCTGTACGGTGTCGGGGATGTTGCGCGCGTTCGGAGGGTACAGGCCGGGTGCCTTGCGGCGGATCTTGCGGGCGATGCCGAACGCCCCCGGCGGCGTCAGCTGCATGCCCCAGCCCAGGTGCCAGACCACCAGGTCGGTGACGACCAGCGGGCCCTTCACCCGCGGCTGGATCTCCTCGCCGATCTCGACGTCCTCGAAGTACCTGGTCTGCGGGCCGCGGCGGGTCTCGGCGTCGTAAATGGCGTCGATCTCGGCGAGCTGCTCGTCGGTGTAGGGGTCGAAGGTGACCGGCTGCTTATCTCCCGACCCGCCCGCCCCATCCGGCCCGCTCGCCCCGCCCGGTCCGCTCGTCCCACCCGGTCCGCTCGCCCCCTGCGAGCGTGACCGCGAGGTGTGCCGTTCCGCGTTGATCCAGGTGCCGCGCTGGATGGTGACGACCTGGCCGTTGCCGTTGGCGTACAGGAAGTCGTGGGTCACGTGCGCGGTCCGGCCACCGAACCGGCTCGGCTTGTCGGCCACGCCAACCTGGGCACGGATCACTGTGCAACGGTCGCCGGCCGTCAGCGGCCGGTAGTACTCGAACTCCATCGCCGCCTGGTACGAGCCAAGGCCGGCGAACGGGTCTCCCTTGAGCTGTTCCTTCTGCTCCGCGGTCAGCGGCGGCGCCGCGTTCTCGCCCATGCAGTAGGTGAAGTTGGGCGGCGCGATCAGACCGCCCCAGCGGGTGTTCTTGCCGTACTCGGGGTCGCAGTAGAGCGGGTTGTCGTCGCCGTAGCCGTAGGCGAAGTGCCTGGTGGCATCGGCGGTCACCTCGGTGATGTGGGCCGGGTTGATGCGGAGCGGTATGCCGATCCGGCGGCGCGAGCGCTCGAACGACTCATCGGTGAGGACTCCGTACCCGGGACGTTCGGCGCTCATGCGGGCTCTCCTGTCGTCCCTGTGTTCAACGGTGAAGGGCCGGGCACCTCGCTGGCCTCGTGGGAGGTGAAACCGTCGAAGTAGTGCTCGCGGACCAGCGCCCGGCTGATCTTGAGCGAGGGGGTCCGCGGCAGCTGGTCGACCACCTTGATGGCGACCGGCCGCTGGTAGCGGGCCAGCCGGGCGGTGAGGTACTCCATGAGCTCCTGTTCGGTCGCCGGGCGCAGGAGCGTCACCGCCGCCGCCGGGACCTGGCCGAGCCGGGCGTCGGGCAGCGCCACCGCCGACGCCTCGTTGACCGCGGGGTGCGACGCGAGCGCGTCCTCGATCACGCTGGGCGGGATCTTGAACCCGCCCCGGTTGATCGCCTCGTCCGCCCGGCCGTGGATGAACAGGAACCCGTCATCGTCGACGGCGGCGAGGTCGGTGGTGCGCAGCCACGCGCCCTCCGCTCCCGGCAGCTGCCTGCCGCGCGCCTCGAGCAGGCCGCTCTCGCCGGCCGGCAGCACCGAGCCGGTGTCCGGGTCGACGACGCGCAGCTCGATGCCGTGGTGCGCGCGCCCGGCGCTGCCGCGCTTGCGCGGCCCCCACAGCTTCTTGTCCTTCAGCGTCCACCCGGCGATCGCCCCCGCGAACTCGGTCGCGCCGTAGGAGGTGAGGACGGGGATCCGGAACCGCTCCTCGAACTCCTCGCAGAGCTCAGGCGGCAGCGGCGCGGTGCCGCAGCCGACCGCGCGGACGCTGTCGAACGTCTCGGCCGGGACCCCGGCCTGCAGCACCATCCGCAGCGCGGTCGGCGGCAGCCGCACGTAGCCGGGACGGTGCTGCCTGACCAAGTCCATCCAGGGGTCGACCTCGAACTTCTCAAGCAGGGCGACGCTGCGGCCCTCGATCACCAGGGCGACGGCGAAGTACAGGCCGCTGATGTGCGCGAGCGACGCCCACAGGATGTCGGTCCGGCCGCGCAGGTGCGGCTCGTGGGCCTCGTCGAGGACCAGCCCGGCCGCGCGGAACGCCGCCGTCATCCGGTCGTAGGTCAGCTCAACCCGCTTCGGCCGCCCGGTCGTGCCGCTGGTCATCATCAGCACCGCGACATCGCCCGGATCCTGCAGCGACGGGGCCGGCGACCACGCGACGGGCTGGGCCGCCAGGCCCCGGTCGGCCCCGGCCCGCAGCGCGATCGCGCCAACCGCCTTAGCCGAGGCCAGGACCGCGGCGCGGGCCCAGTCGGCGTCCTCGGCCACGATCACGTCGGGGGCCAGGTCGACGATGTCCTGCTCAAGGCCGATGTCGCCCAGGTGCGGGCTCAGCGTCACCACCTCGCGCCCGGTACCGAGGGTGGCGATCAGGGCCGCGAGCGGTCCCGGCCGGTTCCGCAGCACGATCCCGATCCGCCGGGCGTCAGGGTGCCCGGCAAGCAGGGTTTCTAGGTCGGCCACCGCATCCGAATAGAACGCCCAGTTGAACGTCAAGCCCGCAAAGAACAGCGCAGGCCTGCTCGGATCCAGTCTCGTCATCTGGCGGATCCGCCGTGAAAGCAACGAGTCGGCCCCCCGATGGGTGTGGTCGATCATCCGTCCCGTCCTCCAGGCAGCTGGCCGTGTTGTGATGTCATCTTGCGGCTACCGAACGTCATGAGCTTATAAGGTACAATCAGATTACTAAACAAAAATAACTGCCGTCTAGCGGGCCGCGGGTCCGGAGCCAGGAACGGGCGCGCCCGGAGACAGCGCAGCCTTTCGCCGAGGCGCTACTTGTATAACTTAGATAACTCTTCTATCGTATATTGATGGTGGCTGAAGAGCGCGGGGCCGGTCGGGGTGACTGCCGTGAGTTACGTTCGGGTACCCAACGGCCAGCTGGGGCAGATTGGCCAGCCGGTCCGGGCTCCCAAGACGTCCGAGCTGATCGCGGCCCAGCTGCGCCGCCAGATCGTCCGCGGCGCGGTGCGAGCGGGGGAGAAGCTGCCGCCGGAAACCCAGCTGATGACGCACTTCGGCGTTTCCCGGCCGACGATCCGGGAGGCCTTCCGCATCCTGGAAGCCGAAGGGCTGATCGTGGTCCGGCCCGGCAGCCGCGGCGGCGCGCAGGTCGTGGCCCCCGACCAGACGGCGGCGGCCCGCCACGTCGGCCTGCTGCTCCAGTTGCGCGGCGCGACCATCGACGACGTCTACGAGGCGCGCAAGATAGCCGAACCGGTCTGCGCGGCCATGCTCGCCCGGCGCCGGACCGAGCAGGACATCGCGGACCTGGCCGCCGTGGTGGCCGAGGTCGAGTCTGTGGTCGAGGCCAGGGGCGGCCAGCCTGACCCGGCCCAGTGGGTGCGACTCAGCTACCGCTTCCATGAGCTGATCATGCAGCGGTCGGGGAACAAGACGGTCGCCCTGCAGGGCGCGCTGCTGCAGGACATCGTCGCCACCCATACCGCGCTGCGGGCGTCGCGCAGCTTCGGCGAGCCCGGGTCGCCGGAGCGCTTCCGGCAAGCGGTGCAGGCCTACAAGAGGCTGCTCGCGCTGATCGAGGCGGGCGACGCGGACGGCGCCGAGCGCCTGTGGCGCAGCCACATGGACTCGGCCGCGGCCTACCTGCTCAAGGACGACCTGCGGGACAAGCCGGTGGTCGAGCTCTTCGCCTGACCGCTACGTCCAGTCGGCCAGGTCGAGGACGGACTGCAGCAGGGTGTACCGGGCCGGGAGCGGCGCCTGCGGGCGGGACGACAGCATCCGCAGCTTGCGCCGGGCGATCCGCCAGGTCCCGCCGTCCTCGCGGAGCCGGTCACGGAACAGCACCTCCGCCCGGTTGATGTAGCCGGGCTTGTCCTTCATCGTCCAGCGGACCCACCCGTAGCAGGTGCCCCAGATCCCCTGGCTGTCCTCGCCGACGACGTGGTTGGTGATCTCGTGCACGGTCCACGCGCAGGTGTCGTGGAACGGGATGAAGTTGCCCAGCCACGCGTCCATGCCGTCGAACACCGCGTGCGGGTAGTCGGCCCGCACGTCGGTGGTGAACACGGTACGGAAGAGTTCCCAGTCGCGGGCGTCGATCGCCAGGGCATACGCGTTCTGCAGCCGCATGGCCTCCACGGCGACCATGCTCAAACCGCTGGCCGGCATCAGCCCGCGGAATCCTCGCTCAGGATGGCCAAGCCGACCGGCCCGTACGCGCTGCGGGCGGAGAGCATGTAGTGCTGGGTGACGGCGCGCACGTCGCGCAGCCGCCGCTGCAGGGGGCAGGACTCGAACAGCCCGGTGGTGCCGGAGATGCCGTACGCGCCCTCGACGACGGTCGCCGCCACCGACGCCGCCCGCGACAGGCGGGCGCGCCTGATGATCGTCGCGGTGTCGTCCGGCGGGCCGAGGGGAACGCTCGCCTGGTCGTCGCGGGCGACCTGGTGCAGCAGGGTCCGCGCCATGTACAGGTCGGTGGCCAGCTGCCCGGTCATGTACTGGGCGACGGGATCTTGCGCCAGCTTGCTCCGCGACGTGGCCGGGATCTTGTTGCGGGCGATGTCGGTGATGTCGTCCAGGGCCGCCTGGGCGATCCCGATGGCGACGGCCGCGAACTCCGAGCCGAACCGCGCCCCCAGCTGCCGCTGGTCGAGCGGGTGCCGGGCGATCTTCGGCAGTTCGGCGAAGTTGCCGGTCCACTCCTCCGGGATGAACAGGTCGTTGAGCACGATGTCGTTGCTCGAGGTGCCCTTGAGCCCGCTCACGTGCCAGACGTCGTCGATCTGCACCTGGCTGGCGGGGACCACGCCCATCCGGGTGCCTGACCCGTCGTCGAGCACGCCGTGGATGCAGATGTAGTCGGCGTTGTTGGAGCCGCTGCCGAACGACCACCGGCCGCTGAACCGGTAGCCGCCCTTGTCCCGCACCGCCTTGCCGGTCGGGTTGATCACGCCGCTGTGGATGACGTCGGGGCCGCCGGAGAAGATCTTGTCGTAGGTGTCCGACGGCAGGTAGGCGTAGAAGCTCGGCCCCTCAGAGCCGACCGCCGCCACCCACGCGACCGAGGCGTCGGCCCGCGCCAGCTCCTCGATGACGGTCAGGCCCTCGTCCGGCCACATCTCGTCACCGCCATGGGAGCGCGGCACGTACCGGCGGAAGACGCCCGCCGACCGCAGCTTCTCCGCGAGGTCGCGCGGCACCGCCCGCGCCTGCTCGATCTCCTCGGCGCGCGCCTTGATCTCAGGCAGCAGCGCCCGCACGTTGTCAAGCACGGTTGCCTGCTGCGGCCCTGCCGCGGTTTCGCTCATCGAATTTGCGGCGTGGAGACCCCGGTCTTCAGGCCGGGGAGGGAACGCCGCTCCCCCCTCTCGCGTGTCGGCTTATCCATCATGGACTCCTTCCGATAGAATTCGAACATGCGTACGGCATACAAGTGCCGGGCCTACCAGGATACCGAACAGGTGAGCGTGCTGAACCGCACGTTCGGCTGCGTCCGCGTCGTGTGGAACCGCACCCTGGCCTGGCGGCAGGCCCGCTACCGCGCCGAGCAGGCCAGCACGAGTTACGCCCAGGCGAGCGCCTACCTGACCGCCATGAAGGCCACCGAGGACCTGGGCTGGCTTAACGAGGTGTCCAGCGTCCCGCTGCAGCAGGCGATCCGCCACCAGCAGGCCGCGTTCGCCAGCTTCCTCGCCGGGCGCGCCCGCTACCCCCGGTACAAGTCCCGCACCGGGCGGCAGTGCGCCGAGTACACCCGGTCGGGGTTCCGGTACCGTGACGGGCGGCTGTTCCTCGCCAAGACGGGCACGCCGCTGGCGTTCGCCTGGTCGTGGCCCGACGTCGACCCGGCGTCGCTCGACCCGAGCACGGTGACGGTCTCCCGCGACCCGTGCGGGCGCTGGTACGTCTCCTTCGCGGTGGAGGTGCCCGAGTCCGCGCAGCTTCCCGCCGCCGGTGCAATGGTCGGCGTCGACCTGGGCATCAAGGACTTCGCCGTCACGTCCGACGGACAGAAGATCAGCAACCCGCGGAGCCTGGCCCGGCGGGAGCGCAGCCTGGCCCGCTACCAGCGGCGCCTGGCCCGCTGCCAGAAGAACTCGGCGAACCGCCACAAGGCCAGGGCCAAGGTCGCCCGCGCGCACCGCAAGGTCCGCGCGTCGCGGGCCGACTTCCTGCACCGCACCTCGGCCCAGCTGGTCCGCGACCATGACGTGATCGTGATCGAGGACCTGGCCGTGCAGAACATGGTCCGCAACCACTCGCTCGCCAAGGCCATAGCGGACTGCGGCTGGGGTGAGTTCCGCCGCCAGCTGCAGTACAAGACTGCCAGGGCAGGGCGGCACCTGATCGTGATCAACAGGTTCTACCCGAGCAGCAAGACCTGCTCCGCCTGTGGGCACCTGCTCGCGGAGCTCCCGCTGAGCACCCGGGCGTGGCAGTGCCCGTCCTGCGGCACCCGGCACGACCGGGACGTCAACGCCGCGAAGAACATCCTGGCGGCAGGTCTTGCCGTTACTGCCTGCGGAGCCGATGTCAGACACCCCGGGGCCTTCCGGGTGCGATCGGCCGTGAAACAGGAACCCCGGCTCGTGAGGGCCGGAATCCCCGTCCTTTAAGGCGGGGAGTAGTCAATGGCTTCCCTCATCGTCAGACCACGGTGAAACCTCCACCATGCGCGAAGCTACCGTGGCTGCCCGCTCGTGTCACGAGCCACGTTCTGCTGGGCGGGACGGTCGAAAACTGGCTGGTCGGTGGCGCTGCCTGTCGGACTGGTCAAGCTTTTGACCACGTCAGTGCATTGCGGACGCGATGCCACTGTTCATATTATGTACCGACCAGTCAGTGAAGACCGGAGGTGAGCCTGTAGTGGCTGCGCTTCAGCACCGCGTTGCCGCGTCCCCCGTCAGGGGCGGCAGCGCCCGGGGCGGCAACGTCTCGGGCGGCCGCGTCCGACCGATCGGTGGAACCGACGCGGACGCGGACCGCGACGACAGCCAGGCGAGCACAGTGGTCGGCCGGCTCGAGGCCATCCTCGCGTCGTTCGACGGGTGC
Source organism: uncultured Streptosporangiaceae bacterium (assembly GCA_964581815.1). Taxonomy (GTDB): domain Bacteria; phylum Actinomycetota; class Actinomycetes; order Streptosporangiales; family Streptosporangiaceae; genus Trebonia. The sequence continues at coordinate 25,491 of CAZORE010000002.1, forward strand.
GACCACGCCCTGGGCCTGAGCGAGATCAGCCACCGGGTCGGCCTGCCCAAATCCACCGTGCACCGGCTGGCCAACCAGCTGTGCGCGGTGGGCTGGCTGGAGCGGAACAGCGGCGGCTACCGGGTCGGGCTCAAGCTCCTCGAGCTCGGCAGCGTCGCCCTGCAGCGGACCGGGCTGCGCGAGGTCGCCTACAAGCACCTGCACTCGCTCGCCCTGCGCACCGGCCTGGTGGTGCACCTCGGCATCCTCGACCACGGCGAGGTGGTCTACCTCGACCGGGTGACCACCGCCCGGGTCTCGCTGCCCACCCGGGTGGGCGGCCGGCAGCCCGCCTACTGCACCGCACTGGGCAAGGTCATGCTGGCCTTCGCCGACCCGGCCAGCCAGGCGGCGGCGCTGACGGGCATGCGGCGGCGGACCGAGTCCACCGTCATCGAGCCGCGGGCGATCCAGTCCGCGCTCGACCGCGCCAGGCAGACCGGCGTCGCCTACGACCGCGAGGAGGCCTACCCGGGCCTGGGCTGCGTCGCGTCCCCCATCCGCAGCGGCGGCCGGGTCATCGGGGCGGTCTCGGTGACCGGCCCCATCGCCAGGATCCGGGCGCACTCCCTCGTCCACGAGGTGCGCAACACCGCCGTCGCGATCTGGAACGGCGACGCGGTCCCGCTGCCCCGCCCGCTGGCCACCGCCCGCTAGCCGCCGCGCGTCCGTTCGGACCGCTCTGCCTGCGGTTACTTGCGGTTGGCGAGGCCCACCGCGATCTCGATGAGCTGGTCTTCCTGCCCGCCGACGAGCTTGCGGCGGCCGGCCTCGATGAGGATCTCGGCGCCGGACACGCCGTACTTGTTCGCCTGGATCTCCGCGTGCTTGAGGAAGCTTGAGTACACGCCCGCGTAGCCCATGGTGAGCGAGAGCCGGTTGAGCGCGGGCGGGTTGCTCTCGAGCACCGGCGCGACGGTCTCCTCGGCGGCGTCGATGATCTTCACGGTGTCGATGCCGGTCCTGATCCCGAGCCGCTCGGTGACGGCGGCGAACGCCTCGACCGGCGTGTTGCCCGCGCCGGCGCCGAAGCGGCGGGTGGAGCCGTCGATCTGCTTGGCGCCCGCCCGGGCGGCAAGGACCGAGTTGGCGACGCCGAGGCCGAGGTTCTCGTGGCCGTGGAAGCCGACCTGCGCGTCGTCGCCGAGCTCAGCCACCAGCGCGGCGATGCGGTCGCTGACCCCGTCCATGATCAGCGAGCCGGCCGAGTCGACCACGTAGACGCACTGCGCGCCCGCGTCGGCCATGATCCGCGCCTGCTTCGCCAGGACCTCGGGCGGCTGGCTGTGCGCCATCATCAGGAAGCCGACCGTCTCGAGGCCGATGCTGCGGGCCACCTTGAAGTGCTGGATGGAGATGTCCGCCTCGGTGCAGTGGGTCGCGATCCGGCAGACCGAGGCGCCGTTGCCGGCCGCCTGGCGGATGTCTTCCGTGATGCCAAGGCCGGGCAGCATGAGGAAGGCGATCTTGGCCTGCTTCGCGGTGGCCACCGCGGTGGAGATCAGGTCCTGGTCGGGCACGGCGCTGAAGCCGTAGTTGAACGACGAGCCGCCGAGGCCGTCGCCGTGCGTTACCTCGATGACCGGCACGCCGGCTCCGTCGAGGGCGGCGACGATGTTCCGCACGTTCTCGATGGTGAACTGGTGCCTGATCGCGTGCGAGCCGTCGCGCAGCGAGGAGTCGGTGACGCGGACGTCGAGGTCGGCGCTGTAGGACATGAGACGTTTCCCTTTCAGGCGCGCGCGGCGAGGATGCGCGTGGCGAACCCCTCACCGACCCGGGTCGCGGCGGCGGTCATGATGTCGAGGTTGCCCGAGTACGGCGGCAGGAAGTCGCCCGCGCCCTCAACCTCGACGAACACGGCGACGCGGGCCCGCCCGCCGCTCATCGGGGTGGGGTCGTCGAACTGCGGCTCGGTCCGCAGCCGGTAGCCGGGCACGTAGGCGGCGACGTCGGCGGCGATCTCCTTGATGGAGGCCGCGATGGCGTCCCGGTCCGCGTCCTGCGGGATCGCGCAGAAGATCGTGTCCTGCATCAGCATCGGCGGCTCGGCCGGGTTCAGGATGATGATCGCCTTGCCGCGCTGCGCGCCGCCGATCGTCTCCACCCCGCGGGCGGTGGTCTTGGTGAACTCGTCGATGTTGGCCCGGGTACCTGGCCCGGCCGACGGCGACGCGACGCTGGCGACGATCTCCGCGTACTCGACCGGGACGACCCGGGAGACCGCGTAGACCATCGGGATGGTCGCCTGGCCGCCGCAGGTGATCAGGCTGACGTTGGGCGCGTCGACGTGCTGGCCGAGGTTGACCGCGGGCACCACGGCCGGCCCGAGCGCGGCCGGGGTGAGGTCGATCGCCTGGATGCCGAGCTCCTTGTACTTGGGCGCGTTCTCCCGGTGCACGTAGGCAGAGGTGGCCTCGAAGACCAGGTCGGGGCGCTCGTTGCCGAGCAGCCAGTCCACGCCCTCGTGACTGGCGGTCAGGCCGTGGTCGGCCGCCCGCTTCAGCCCGGGGCTTTCCGGGTCGACGCCGATCATCCAGCGCGGCTCGATGACGTCGGAGCGGAGCAGCTTGTACATGAGGTCGGTGCCGATGTTGCCCGACCCGACGATCGCGGCGGTGGCCTTGGTCACGGTGTCTTCCCTGTTGCTCGAAGCCGGCTAGTTGAACGCGGCGGTCACGGTGCCGAGCCCGGCGAACTCAGCGCGGAACGTGGTGCCCGGCTTGGCGTCGATCGCCCGGGTGCAGGAGCCCGGGATGATGAGGTGCCCGGCCTCGAGCTTGACCCCGAAGCTGGCCACCGTGCGCGCCAGCCAGGCAACGCACCAGGTTGGGTTGCCGAGGACGGCACTGGTGTTGCCGCGGGCGACCTCCTGGTCGCCGGAGTACAGCACCGCGTCGATATTCGCGATGTCCACTCCCCGCTGCGCCAGCTCGGCGGGGGTGCGGCGGGCCTCGCCGAGGATGACGCCCGCCGAGGACGCGTTGTCGGCGATGGTGTCGGGCAGCTTGATCTGCCAGTTGGTGATGCGGCTGTCGATCAGCTCCAGGCTCGGCACGATGTACTCGGTGGCGGCCAGGACGTCTTCCTCCGTGCAGTCGGCACCCGGAAGGGCGGAGCCGAGGATGTAGCCGATCTCTACCTCGATCCGCGGGTAGCAGTACGCTCCCGCCGGGATCGGTGCCCCCGTGCTGAGGACCATCGAGTCGAGCAGGTGCCCGTAGTCCGGCTCGTCGACCCCCATCATCTGCTGCATGACCGGAGAGGAAAGGCCGACCTTGTGACCGCGCACCCGGGCGCCCGCGGCGATCTTCCGCCGGATGTTGATCAGCTGGATCTCGTAGGCGTCCACCGTGTCGATGCCAGGGAACGTCTCGGTCAGCGGGTCAATAGGCACCAGGTCCCGCTCGGCCGCCCAGAGCAGGTCGGCCGCGGTCGTGCGCAGGGCGTCGTCGAGCATCGGTGTCCGTCTCATGGTCGGGGTGTCGGGCGGCCTTAATGTAGCCCGACGGAGCCGGGGAAGGGGATACTTCGTTCCCGCTGAGTGGGACGTCCCGGTCATTGGAACGCGGCTCTTTGCCTGTTCGCAAGCCCTCGTTAGGCTGTCGGAACTTACTACCTGCGTGGAGGCGTCCAGTGCCGGAAAGCCCTGTGTCGGTGAGCTCCGTGTCCGGGAGTCCCGCACCCGGAAGCTCTGATCACCAGTGGGACGAGATCTTCGACGTGGTGGTGGTCGGCAGCGGCGGGGGAGCGCTCACCGCGGCCCTGCTCGCCGCCCGCGGCGGCGCGAGCACCCTGGTCGTGGAGAAGGACGACTTCTTCGGCGGCACGACCGCGGTGTCCGGCGGCGACATGTGGATTCCGAACAACCGCTTCGTCAAGGACCGGGACTCGCGGGAAGACGCGCTCGCGTACATCCGGCGCCTCTCTGACGGCCGCGCCTGCGACCCGCAGCTGCAGGAAGTCTACGTCGACACCGCCCCGGAGATGCTCGAGTACCTGATCGAGACGACCGGGTACGACTCCGAGCCGCACATTCAGCTCGACGACTACTACTCGGTGATCGGCGACCGCATCCCCGGCGTCCGGCACTTCCCGCGGACCTGCGCGGTCAAGCCGTACCCGGCCGGGGCCGAGCTCGGCGAGGAGCTCGCGCGGAAGATCGCCTCGGGCCCGTGGATCCCGCCGCAGGAGGTCAGCTTTCCCGAGCAGCGGCGCGGCCAGGTCGGCGCCGAGGAACTGGCCAAGCGGCGGCGGGAGGTCTGGCGGGCCAAGGGCGGCGGGCTGATCGCCCCGCTGATGAAGGGCGTGATCGACGCCGGCGGCGAGCTGCGCGCGTCCACCCCGGCGGTCGAACTGGTCACCGACGCCGCTGGCGCGGTCGTGGGCCTGGTCGTCGAGGGCCCGGCCAGTGCTGGTCGACCCAGGACCCGCCGGATCGGTGCCCGTCGCGGCGTCGTGCTGGCTTGCGGCGGCTTCGACCACAACCCCGAGATGATCAGGACGTTCATCGGGTACGAGGTCAAGCCGGTGACGCCGGCGCCGAATACCGGTGACGGGCACCAGATGGCGATGGCGGTCGGGGCCAAGCTCGGCTCGATGAACACCTTCTTCGGCTACGGCGTCGTCTACGAGCCGTGGGACAAGGGCCGGGACGGCAAGCCGGTGCCGCAGATGATGATGGGCCTCGGGGCGGGGTCGATCATCGTCAACCAGCACGGCAACCGCTTCATGCACGGCGGCTACACCTACAACGACTTCGCCCACCCGTTCGGCTTCTTCGACCAGCGCAACCCGGGGTTCACCAACCAGCCCCCCGGTTGGATCATCTTCGGCCAGGACATCATCGACTCGGGCATCATCGGGTCCAAGCCGGGCATCGCGATGAGCTTGACCGGCCCCGACGGCGAGGAAGCGCCCGACTGGCTCAAGATGGCGGGCTCGGTCCGCGAGCTGGCGGAGCAGACCGGCATCGACCCGGACGCGCTCGAGGCGACCGTCGAGCGGTACAACACCTACGCCGAGAAGGGCGAGGACCCGGACTGGGGCGATCCCGGCCAGACGCACGTGCTCACCGGGCCAGATACGGTGAACCGCAAGCCGATCACCGGCCCGGCCTTCGGCGCCATCCAGCAGTGGCCGGGCACCCTCGGCACCAACGGCGGCCTCCGCATCGACAAGCACGCGCGGGTGCTCGGCTACCGGACGCCGGTCATCGACGGGCTCTACGCGGCGGGCAACACCGCCGCCTCGGTGCTCGGCGCGATCTACGGCGGCGGCGGCAGTTGCATCGGCCCAAGCGTCACGTTCGGCTACATCGCGGGCCGTCACCTGGCGAGCAAGCCCTCGCGCGACATCGGGACGGTGAAGGGCCAGTGACCGAACTGCTGTCGTTCGAAGAGACCAGCCGGTACCTGGACACCCCCAAGGGGAAGCTCCACTACCACGTGGCCGGCGACGGCCCGCCGCTGCTGCTGCTGCACGGCTCGGGTCCCGGTGTCAGCGGCTGGGCCAACTTCCGCGGCAACCTGCCCGTGCTGGCCGAGAAGTACACCACCTACGTGCTCGACTTCCCCGGGTTCGGCAAGAGCTACTCGCCCGACGCCAACCCGCTGGCGGTCGGCCCGGCCGGGGTGCTCGACTTCCTCGACGGGATGGGCCTCGGCCCGCTGCCGGTCATTGGCAACTCGATGGGCGGCAACGTCGCCGCCCGGATCGCGGCCGATCACCCGGACCTGATCACCCGGCTGGTCTGCATCGGCGGCGTCGGCCTGTCGCTGCTCAGCCCGTCCCCCCCGGAGGGCATCAAGCTGCTGGTGGAGTTCGTCGAGAACCCGACCCGCGAGCGGCTGGTGCAGTGGATGGAGTCGATGGTCTACGACACCGCCATCCTCACCGACGAGTTCGTCGAGATGCGGTGGCAGTCGGCAACTAACCCGGCAGCCTCAGGTGACATCAAGAAGCTCTACAACCGGCCGATGCTTGAGGGGATGCGCAAGGGCCGCGCGTTCGGCGCCGTCGACGCGGTCTCGACGCTGACCAAGATCCAGGCGCCCACGCTGGTGATCGTCGGCCGGGACGACCGGGTGACGCCGATGGAGGGCGCGCTGGCCGCCATGCGGCTCATCCGCCAGTGCGAGCTGCACGTGCTCTACGACTGCGGGCACTGGGCGATGATCGAGCGCAAGGACGAGTTCGAGAGCACCGTGCTCGCGTTCCTGGCCCGCGACCGCAAGGCCTAATCCCTCGCCCCGCGGCCGCGTCCGGGACCGCACTGGGAACCCTCAGCCGTGTGGCCCTCAACCCGCGGGACCCTTCAGCCCCGCGGGAACCCTCGGTCCCGGCGGGGACCCCTCAACCCCGGCGGGGACCCCTCAACCCCGGCGGGGACCCCTCAACCCCGGCGGGGACCCC
>CAZORE010000002.1:32043-60524 GCA_964581815.1 uncultured Streptosporangiaceae bacterium
TCAACCCCGGCGTATGGTTGCGCCAGCGATACGCCTATAGCCGTATCGTTGCGGCAACCATCGGTGCGGCGACCCGCTTCGGGGCGATCACGAGGACGAAATGTCACAGTCTGGTGACACGCTGCTCACATGCAAGACCAAGAAGCGCGGCGGCTGCTCGCGCTGATCGAAGCGCAGAGACAGGTGGTTTCCCGAGCGCAGGCGCTGCGCGGCGGAATGAGCCCCCACGCGGTCGCCCACCGGCTGCGCCCGGGCGGACCGTGGCGTCTCCTCCTGCCCGGCGTCTACCAGGCCTCCACGGGAACCCCGACACCGGTTCAGCGGGAGATCGCGGCACTGCTGTACGCCGGTCCTCGATCCGTGATCACGGGCGGCTCAGCGCTGCGTCATTACCGCCTGCCAGCCCCGCGATCCGATCACATCGACGTCCTCGTCCCGCTGCAGGCACGTCGGCAGGGCACCGCCGACGTCCGGCTGCACCGGACCGCGCGGCTGCCTGAGCTGGTGGATGTGCTGCCGAGCCGGCGATACGCGCTGCCCCACCGGGCGGCGGCTGATACCGCGCGCTGGCTGACCAGCATGCGGGAGGCTCGGGCAGTGATCGCTGGCGCGGTACAGAACGGAGCGTGCACAGTCGGCCAGCTCACAGAGGAACTGAACGCGGGGCCTGTCCGCGACTCCGCGCTGCTGCGAGCCGTGCTCGCTGAGGTCGGCGCGGGCGTCAGGTCCGCGCCAGAGGCTGAGCTGCGGGAACTCATCAAGCGGGCAGCGCTGCCTCAGCCGCTGTTCAACCCGCGGCTCTACCTGCCCGACGGTACCTTCCTCGGCAGCCCCGACGTGTGGTGGGCGGAGGCGGGCTTGGCTTTGGAGGTCGACTCCAAGCGCTGGCATCTGAGCCCGGACGACTGGGAGCGCACCATGGACCGGCACTCCAGGTTCGGTGCGCACGCCATCGTGACACTGCACTTCACCCCGCACCAGCTCCGGGCCGACCCGGCATCCGTGATCGCCGCGATGAGAAACGCCTACCAGGCGGGGATCGCCCGGCCGCGCCTGCCCCTCACCGCTCTCCCGGCCGCGGCCTGACCCCCGAAGTTTCCGATGGTTGGGGCAGCGCGCCGCCTACCACCGGCTCGCTGCCACAACCATCGGGGGATGACCGCTTGGTCAGCGGCCTGGCTTGCGCACCCAGCCGAAGTCGTACCAGACGGTCTTCAGGCTGGTCACCGGAGTGCCCCAGGTCTCGATGTAGGTGACGCCCTCGGGGCCGGCGGTCATCGTGTACGGGGTGCCCGCCCGGCTGGTGAAGAAGCAGCCCGGCTTCACGATCACGTGCTGGTCCTCGGCCGGGTCGCCGAACTCGATCTTGTACTCGCCCTTGAAGACGATGATCGTCTCGTCGATGTTGTGCAGGTGGCGCGGGACGACGAAGTTCGGCACCACCTTCAGCGGGTTGCGGTAGAACGTCATGAACTGGATCGGCTTGGTGCTGACCCACATGTTCTCCGCGAACGTCGCGTCGAAGTCAACCGGCGCGTCCTTCAGCAGGCCGCCGTCCTCCCAGAAGTAGGTCGGGCTTTCCTGCTGGCCCTTCAGCGACATGGGGATCCAGTCGGTGTCGGTTAGCAGGCTGTCTACAGAGAATGGCATGGGGTCAATATAGGAGCCGCGTCCTTCGCTGTCACCATCGCCGTTCTGTTATTCGGGACGCAGAAAGCGCAGGTCAAGACACGTCCCATCCAGCGGGACGTCCTGGTTGACCAGCGCCGCCGCCTGGACAAGCATGGGCGGGTGCCTATCTCCTTTTTCGATCTCCTCGCCGACGAGGGCTGGGAGCCGCTCGAGTTCTTTCAGGGCGACCCGACGTTCTACTGGAACGATGGCGGATTCATCGCGAATGCCCCGGTTGACATCGCCGCCACCCTGGACGGCGCGATGTGGCGGTCGACCAACGTCGAGCCCGCCTTCCGGTGGCAGGGGCGGCGCATCCGCCCGGACTTCACTGTGCCCAAGCGGCACGTGAACCACCCGCAGCTGATGATCGTCGTGGGCGGGCAGCTGACCGTCGAGTACGGCGCGGGCGGCGAGGAGACCAGGCAACTCGGTCCGGGCGAGTTCTGGACCGGCGACGCCAAGGTGCCGTTCACCATCACCTCCGGGCCCGAGGGCGTGACCTACCTCGAATGCTGGGACCTGCAGCCGCTCGGCCTCATCGAGACCACCTGGCACGATGACGGCCACTGGAAGCGCCGCGAGTCCGGGTCGAAGAAGTTCCCCCAGCCCTAGTCCCGCCAGTCGCGAGGAGAATCTCACAGTGCCAGTACTTTCGCTCGGCTACCTCCGTCTTGACGCGACCGACCTCGACGCGTGGAAGACGTTCGCCGGGGACTTCCTCGGGCTGATGCCGGTTCACGAAGAGGGCGACGAGTCGCTTCGCTACCGGATGGACCACTACCCGGCCCGCCTGGTGGTGTCGCCCGGCGCCGAGGCCAGGGCCACCGCCATCGGCTTCGAGGTGCTGAACGAGCGGGACATGCGGCAGGTGGCCGCCGCGGTCGAGGACGCGGGCATCAAGGTGACCGAAGGCTCGGACGATGAGGCCGACGAGCGGCGGGTCACCGGCTTCGTCCGGTTCGACGACCCGGGCGGCAACCCGATCGAGCTGTTCTACGGGCCCGTCCTTGACCACAAGCCAGTCCGGACACCCCACCTGGTGAGCAAGTTCGTGACCGGCGACATGGGCATGGGCCACGTCATCGTCACCGGCGAGGACGGCCGGGCGCTGAAGGAGTTCTACACCGAGGTGCTCGGCTTCTACGAGCGCAACACGATGGGCCCCCGCGAGCGCACCGTCTGGTTCATGAGCTCCAACGACCGCCACCACACCCTGGGCGTCACCTCGGCGCCCGGGCGCGGCCGGCTGATCCACCTGATGGTGGAGACGGAGTCCTTCGACGACGTGGGGCTGGCGCTCGACCGCCGCGAGAAGTACGGCATCCCGTTCATGAACACCCTCGGCAAGCACACCAACGACGAGATGATCTCCTTCTACGTCTACTCGCCCGAGCGCTACGCGATCGAGTTCGGCTACGGCGGCCTGCGGGTGGACGGCCAGCAGCCGGTCTACAAGATCACGGCCGGGCAGCACTGGGGCCATAAGTTCTTCCCGCCGCCCGGCGCGCCGACCCCGCCCGCCAAGTAGCACCGGAGGCTTCGATGACGGACCTGAGCGGTCTCGGGATTCCCGCCCTTGAGTGGGGTGAGGTGTTCCACATGGGGATCCGCGTGGCGGACCTGGCGGCGGCGCAGCAGGAGCTGACCGATGCGATCGGGGTGAGCTGGACCAAGCCGGCCACGATCCCCATGAAAGCCTGGGCCCCCGGCACGGGCTACGGCACCTACGACCTGACGATCTCGTTCAGCGTCGAGGGCCCGGTGCACATCGAGCTGCTCTACGGGTCGCCTGGCAGCTACTACGACGTGCGCGACGGCGGTGCCGGGCTGCACCACGTCGGCGTCTGGGTGGACGACGTAACGAAGGTCAACCAGGACCTGGTCGCCCAGGGTTACACCGTCGAGCTGGCGGGCGCGTCACCCGAGGAGGGGTACGGCGGCTTCACCTACGTCCGCTCGCCGGGCGGGGTCCTGTTCGAGCCCGAGTCCGGATTGCACGGGTCCAAGGAGCGTTTCGAGCGGTGGTATGCCGGTGGAAGCCTCTTCTAGCGCCTTCCGTGAGGCCATGTCGTCGTTCCCGAGCGGGGCGACGATCGTCACCACCAGCGACTCCGACGGCCGCTGGTGGGGCTTCACGGCGAGCTCGTTCTGCTCGGTGTCGATGGACCCCCCGCTGGTGCTCACCTGCCTCGCCAACACCGCCCAGTGCTTCCCGGCGTTCGCCGAGGCGCCCCGGTGGAACATCCACGTGCTGCAGCACCGCCACGCCGACCTGGCGATGCGCTTCGCCACCCGCGGTGCGGCCAAGTTCGACGGGGCCGGCTTCCAGCCCGACGCCGACGGCCTGCCGTTCCTTTCGAACGTAAGCATCGGGCTACGCTGCACGACCTACTCCAAGGTGGACGGCGGCGACCACCTGGTGCTCATCGGCCGGGTGGACGAGGTCAGCCAGGCCGAGGAGATGCCGTTCGTCTACTTCCGCCGCAAGTTCCACTCGCTGCCGGTCAGTGAGGAGAAGGCGACGCCCGCGCCGGCCCGCCCGCAGCCCCCGGTGGTGATCGAGCTCGACCTGGGCTGGATGTAGCGGGTGATGACCCCGGGATTCCATCCGGCCTAGCGCCAGAGGGTGCGGATCTGGGTCGTGACGGCGAAGGGGTCGTCGCCGCGGGAGACGGCGAGGATGCCGGTACCTTCTGGTGAGCCGCTGTAGAGCAGGTCGCCTGGGCTTACCCGGGCATTCCATGACCGGGCGAAGATCGCGGCTGATTTCTTGTTCGCGCCAAGGACGGCCGGCACGGCGTGGTAGACGACCGTGGCGGGAACATGCCGGGTGACCAGGCGCCGGACGCTGAGCAGGAAGGCGTCGAAGGCGCCGGACGGGCAGACGATGTACCGGGGAACGATATACCTGGGCTGAGCGAGCGGCGCGAGCACCTCATCGAGTGCGCTCGCGAAGACCGCGGATTCCTCATTGGTGACGTCAGCCAGCCGTGCGCGGTAACCGCCGTCCGGTAGCACTTCGACGTGCACGCTGCCGGCGCCGCGGGCGGTCAGCCCGGCGGTGCACAGCGCGTCGGCCGTCGCCATGGCGATGTCGTCCAGGCTGGCGGAGGGCCAGCGGCCGGTGCGGCCGAGCGGCGCCTTCGCCCGCGCGGCGGTCGGGGGCGGCTCGGCCATGGACCGGCGCGTTACCACGGTGATGGTCGCTACGGGCTGATCGGCGTAGGGCTCGCCGATGGCCCATCGTTCGCGGCTGGCCATGCGGTCCTGGGCCTGGATCACCATGGCGGCGTTCAGCGAGTCGAAGGTCGCCTGGGCGGGCGGCTGCCAGGGCGACAGGGCCGGGTCGACGTGGGCGACACCGGAGATGATGTCGCCGGCCCGGGATAGCGCGAAGTACCGCTCGTGCTTGCGGACGAAACGGCTGTAGTCCGCTGCTCCCTTGGGATGCTGATCGGTGATGCAGACCACGGCCCAGTTGTTGGCCACCTTGCCTGGCCAGGCGGGGTCGAGCCGCAGCGCGCGTCCGCGGGCCTGGACGACGGAAGTCGGCGTGGTGGCCGTCGTCAAGTCGACCACCACGTTGACGGCGGGGGCGTCCCAGCCCTCGCCGAGCAGCGCGCGCGTGCCGACCAGGCAGCGGGTGCCGCCGCTGGTGAAGAACCGGGTGATGAGCGGGACGTAGCGACGCGGCTCCCAGCCAGTTTCCGCACTGACCTCCACGACCGGCCCGGACGCCGTCACGCGCGGGACCAGCCCAGGGTCGGCTTGGCGGAGCCAGCGCAGGAGATTCTCGGCGGTCTGCGGGCCGCAGGCGACGCGCTGGCCGGTCAGGAGCATGGGATCGAGTCCGGGCGCGGACTCAAGCAGGGCCGTCAGGGCGAGCAGGGCGCCGCCGGCCCCAGCGTCGATGACGCCGGCCAGCCGAGCCGGTATCATCCCGCCGGCCGCCTCGAACTCGCACAGCACCAGCGCGCGCAGGCCCGGTCCCAGCTCAGCGGCCTCCGTCTGGACGATCTCGGTGACGGCCCGGACCTTGCTCTCCGAACGGGCGAGCACCCGGTCGATCGGTGATTCCGCCGCCCGTATCCCGGTCTTGGTGAGCACGTACCCGATCGAAGGCAGCGCCCGCCGGATCGCCTCGCGCGCCGCCCGGTCACCAGCGTCGCTGCTGGGGGCCAGGCAATGCCGCACGTAGTCGCCGATCAGCGCGACCCAGTCCGCCGCGTCCGGCGGACGCCGGTGCTCCTCGCGCAGCCGGGCGCCGTCCGGCAGCGCGAGCAGCCCGGCGGCGTGCAGCCGCAATGCCGCGCCAGCCAGCGGCGGCTCGTCCTTCTCGAAGCGCTGCCACGACACCTGGGCGCCCCCAGACCGGCGTTCCACCACCCGGGCATCCAGCCATTCAAGGAACGGCGTGCTCGCGAACCCGGGATCAAGCAAGTCCGTCCGCAGTTCCGCGAAACGCAAGCCTTCCTCCCGGATATAGTCCGCCTCGGCCGACGTCGGCCCGGTGAAGTAGGCGAGCTCCTGGTAGGGCGCGAGCCGGCCGTCGCGGACCAGGGACGGGACGGAGATCTCGATATCGATCGCGCCGAACAGTTCATGGTGCAACTGCGCCTGGTCGGCGGTCATCATGTGCGGCGGGGTCGCCGTCAAGCCGATCAGGTGCGGCCGGCCGAGGCGGGCGATGACCTCGCGCAGAGACCGGCCCCAGACTTCCAGCAGATGGTGGCACTCATCGAGAACCAAGGTCACCGGGCTGGACTCGGCGAGCCTGGACAGCAGCCACGCTCCGTCTTCATGGATGGCGGAATCGGTGCAGACGGCCTGGTAGGTGAGGACGGTCAGCGGGGTGGGGAAATCGCGGCTGGCCGTGGCTTCCACCCCGTCCGCGGCGAAGCCCGCCCGCCACTGACCCATCCACTGCGCCTGGATTGCGGTATTCGGGCACAGGACGAGGGTGCGGCGGCCGATGCGGCGAGCGGCCTCCAGCCCGATCAGCGTCTTCCCGCCGCCAGGCGGTACCACGAGGTAGGCGGTTTCACGCGTGGCATCGACCTTGGCGAGGGCACGTGCCTGATGCGGCCAAAGCGGCCGGGTAAGTCGCGCATCCCCGAACATGGACATATGCGGGGAGTGTAGAGCAAAGGCACCCTCCTCCCCCTAGCCGTGTGCCGCCGGTTGCACGCCGTGCCTGGCCGCGCCCGCCCGCCCGCCGTAGCGTGCTCGCCGGAAGTGATTAATTTCTACAATAATGTAGAAATTCTGGGGTAGCGGTGGGAGTGGCCGGAGCGGGCAGCGCGCTCCTTATCAAGGAGGAACTGCCTGTGCAGCACTTCATCACCCAGTACGGGTACCTGGCGGTGTTCGTGCTGATGCTTGCCGAGTCGGCGTGCATCCCGGTTCCGTCGGAGGTCATCATGCTGTTCGGCGGTGCGCTCGCCGCTGGCGCGGTGGCCGGGGCGCACCCGTCGCTCGTCGGCATCATCATCGCCGGTGTCCTCGGCAACGTCGCTGGCAGCTACGTCGCGTGGGCGGTCGGCCGGTACGCCGGCCAGGCGGCCGTGCGCCGCTGGGGACGCGTTGTCGGCATCCGCGAGCGCGAGATCGACCGGGCTACCGCCTGGTTCCAGCGGCACGGCACCACCGCGGTGCTGGTCGGCCGCGTCATCCCGGTGGTCCGCACTTTCATCTCGCTCCCGGCGGGCTTCGCCGCCGTGCCACCCGTCCGGTTCGGCGTGTACACCACGCTCGGCTGCATCCCCTGGACGGCGGCCCTGGGCGTTGCGGGCTACGCACTCGGCGCCAACTGGCAGAGCGTCGCCAATGGCTTCCACGGCCCGACTTATGTCATCGCGGGGATCCTCGTGGCAGCCGCGGCAGTCGCGGTCATCGTGCGCTTGCGCCGCGGCAGGCGCGACCGCGCCGGCACCCAGGAAACCCCCGGCGCCAGCGCGGGGGCTCAGCGGTAGGTGATCTCCTGCGGGTCCAGGTGGCTGTGGTCGTTGAACGACACGAGCGAGATGCCCTGCCGCCCGGTCACCAGCAACGTGACCCCCGTGTTCACGCAGACCCGGTTGAGCCGGATCCACTGCTCGGCGCCCGCGCCGAGCAGCGCCGCCGCGATCCAGCCGATGACGCCCGCGCTGGTGACGACCACCGTCGTCGTGCCTCGCGGCTGCCCGGCGATGACAGCGCCCAGCGCCGCCTCGGTGCGCGCGGTGAAGTCCGCGAAGCTCTCCCCGGCTACCCCGTCCGCCACGGGCGAGCCGGCGACTCCCGCCCAGCGGCGCATCCCCGCCTCAAGCGCGTCCTGGAAAGCCGCCCCGCCCGGCGGCTCGGGCCCGGCGCCCGGGTCCGCCGCCAGCCCGCGGTGCTCGAACTCGTTCCACCCCGCGTCGGCCGACGGCTCCAGCGGCCAGCCGGCCGCCGCGGCCAGCGCCGCGGCCGACGCAAGCTGCCGCCGAATGGAGCCGGACACGACCGAAGCGGGCCGGACGCCCCGCTTCGCCAGCGCGGCGCCAAGGCAGCGCGCCTGCCGCTCGCCGAGCGGGGAAAGCACGTCATAGTCCGCACTCCCGAACGACGCCTGCCCGTGCCGGACCAGCAGGATCACGCCCACAGCACCGCACCCCCAGAACCACGACTCTGCCTGATCATGACACCGCGGGCGGGTGCGCTGCGCACGAGGGCGCCTGATATGCCTCGTTAGTCCCGGTGCTCCCTGCGCTCGCCGCGCCCGCGTCGGCCTCCGGGGCGGACGCCACCGGGATCACCAGGGCGATCGCCGCTCCGGCGAGCGCGGCGGCGGCGCAGATCGCGAACAGCGTCCGGTAGGCGGCGAGCGACGGGTACGCGTAGCCCGCCAGCGTGATCGTCTGCGAGGCCAGCACGGTGGCGCCGAGCGCACTCGCGAGCGAGGAGCCGGCCGTGCGGGCGAGGGAGTTCAGCCCGTTGGCGGCGGCCAGCTCGTCCCGCGGCGCGGACCGCAAGACGAGGCTCGGCATGGCCGCGTAGGCGATGCCGGTCCCTGCTCCGGTGATCGCCGTGCCGGCCACGATCTCCCACAGGTGGGCGACCAGGAGGATGCGGCCAAGGAATCCGGCCGCGACGACGGCCGCGCCGAGGGCCAGCGCGACCTTGGGGCCGAACAGCGCGGATATTCGCGCCGAGACCGGGGAAAGCACGAGCATGAACAGCCCGGACGGCAGCAGGCAGAAGCCGCCCACCAGGATGGATGAGCCGAACCCGTACCCGGCGGCCTGAGGCGCCTCCACGAAGTTGGCGGTGCCGATGAGCACGGCGAACAGCGCGAAGCCGACCGCCACGGACGCGATGTTGGTGAGCAGCAGCGCCGGCCGCGCGTTGACCACCATGTCGACCAGGGGCGAGGCGAGCCTTCGTTCCACCAGGACGAACACCACGAGCAGCACCGCTGCGGCCGCGAGCAGTCCGGTCGTCTTGACGCTGGCCCAGCCCCAGACGCCGGCCTGGGAGAGCGGGAGCAGCAGCGCGGCGAGCGCGACCGCGAGCAGCAGGGCGCCGGGCAGGTCGAACCGGCCGTGCCCGCTGACCGGCGGCTCGGGCACCAGGGCGACGGTGCCGGCCAGGGTGGCCGCGCCGCCCCCCACGCAGATCCAGAACAGCACGTGGTAGTCGGCATGCTCGGCGATCACCCCGGCCAGCGGCAGGCCGAGCGCGCTGCCGACGCCGAGCATCGCGCTGATGAGCGCGATGCCGCTGCCGGCCCGCCGGTCGGGCAGCACCGTCCCGACCAGGCTGATGCCGAGAGGTATCGCCGCCACGGAGAGCCCGGCGACGGCCCGGCCGGCGATAAGTACGCCGATGTTGCTGGTGAAGGCGCAGATCAGCGAGCCAGCGAGGAAGGTCGCGAGCGAGACGACGAGCATCCGCTTCTTGCCGTACAGGTCGCCGAGCCGCCCGAGGACCGGCACGGAGATCGCGCCGGTGAGCAGCGTCGCGGTGAGCAGCCACTCGGTGGACGTCGCGGAGGTGTGCAGTTCGACCGCGAGCCGCGGCAGCACGGGGACAAGCAGTGACAGGGACAAGGACACCATGAGGCCCGCGGCGGCGACCAGCACGAGGGTGACGGTCGCCTTCGCCTCGGCCGGCTCGGTGTCGGCCGTCTCCGGGCCGGCGCGCCGCGCGTCGGCGCCCTGGCTGCCGTCGGCCGGCCGCGTGCGGGGCAGGGCCGGGTCGGTGGCGGTCACGCGTCTTCCTTAAGGATCATGGCCCCGCACCGGGTGAGCCGACCCGCGCCGCCTTGCTCAGCCCGCGGGAACACTTGTAGCTGCCGTCGCGGCCAGCACCGCTCACGCCTAGGCCCTCCCCGCCATCTGTTATTTAGTTCGACCTTAACAAATAACTTGCCCGATTGTCTGTACCGACCAGTTGGTCTATCTTCGTGCCATGAGTACCGCCGAGATGCCCGTGATCTCCTGCGTGTTCGCGCCGTCGCTTGACACCCCGGCGCACATCGAGCTGGCGGAGAGGCTCGGGTACCGGCGGGCGTGGTGCTACGACTCGCCCGCCCTGTGCGCCGACCCGTGGATGGTCCTGGCCCTCGCGGCCGCGCGCACGCGGACGATCGGCCTCGGGCCGGCCTCGCTGGTGCCAAGCCTGCGCCACCCGGTGGTCACCGCCGCGGCCCTGGCGACGCTGGCCGGGCTGGCGCCTGGCCGGGTGAGCACGGCCTTCGGCACCGGCCTGACCGGCCGCATGCTGCTCGGCGAGCGGCCGATGCGGTGGGCCGACGTGCAGGGCTACGTCGGATGCGTGCGGGCGCTGCTGCGCGGCGAGGAGGCGAGCTGGAACGGGAGCCTGGTTCGGCTGACGCAGCCGCCTGGCTTCACGGCCGGGCGGCCGGCCGACGTCGCCGTGCTCATCGCCGCGGACGGCCCTCGGGGCCGGGCGGTCGCCGCCGGGCTCGGTGACGGCGTGCTCACCAGCCGGTTGCCGCGCGAGCCGGCCGGCCGGGGCGGGCTGGGCGGGCAAGAACAGCCGCAGGTGCTGCTGACCTTCGGCACCGTTCTCGACGACGGTGAGGTCGCGGCCGGCCCGCGGGCGGTCGCCGCCGCGGGACCCGCCCTGGCCGCCGCCTACCACGCCATCTACGAGGCCAGGGGCGCCGACGGGGTGGACAAGCTGCCGGGCGGCCGCGAATGGCGGGAAGCGGTCGAGGCGGTCGAGGCGCCCCGGCGCCACCTCGCGGTCCACGACGGTCACCTGATCACGCTCGGCGAGCACGACGAGGCGCTGCTCGCCCGGGCGGCGCCGCTGCTTGCCAAATGGACTATGACCGGGACCCCGGCCGATATCGGGGCCCGGCTGCGGGCGCTGACCGAGGCCGGGATCACCGAGGTCGCCTACCAGCCGATGGGCCCGGACATCCCCCGTGAGCTGGCCGCGTTCGCGGCGGCGGCCGGGATGGCCAACACGGGGCTGGCCAGCACGGAGACGGAGGACGCATGACCACGCTGGTCAGGCTGGCGAAGCGAGCACCCAGCCGCGACATCGACGACTTCCGTAACCAGGCCGGCCGCGCCAGCGACTGGTCAGCCGCCGCCCGGTACGGGCTGCGCGGCGCGACCCAGGCGCTGACCCTGCCCGGCGCCTACCGGCACGGCGAGCCCGCCGTTGACGTGATCGATGAGCTGGTATTCGACGACGAGAGATGCGTCGCGCGCTGCCTGGCCGATCCCGACTTCCGCCGCGCCTGGGCGAGCCCGCTGCTCGACGCGGCCTCGGTCGCCTGCCTGGTCACGGAGGAGCACGTGGCCAAGCCGGGACCGGTGCCCGCCTCGTTCGTGAAGAACTACGAGCTGGTGACCAAGCGGCCGGACATGGACCGGGCGGAGTTCGACCGCTACTGGGCCCAGGTGCACGGGCCGCTGGCGGCGACGATCCCGACGATCAGGCGCTACGTGCAGGCCCACCTGTCGCCCGGCACCCGCGAGGCGGGCACCGCGCCCTACGACGGCCTCGCCATCACCTGGTTCGACGACGTCGCGGCGATGCGGGCGGGCGCCGCCACCGAGGCCTACGCCAGAACCCGGGCCGACGAGGCGAACTTCCTCGTGGGCGAGCTCCCGTTCGTGATCACCACCTCGCGGTCCACCTTCCCGCTGTCCTGAGGTTGCTGGCGCTCCGCAAGCACCTGCCTCCGTTCGGTGACAGTCCACTGCCAAATTCAGCAGGCTCCCAGGTGGGGGTGGCGCGGCGCCGCGCGCGACTGTTAGCTTTGTTCCGACCGGACAGTACAAAGTGGTAAGGAGGTCACCAGTGGCGAAGCGGTGGGCACGACGGCCGGAAGGCTCGACCTGGGGGGACTGGGGCGAGGACGACGAACTAGGCCGGATCAACCTCATCACGTCCGAGAAGGTGCTCGAAGGCGTCCGGGAGGTGCAGGCCGGCAAGAGCTTCTGCCTGAGCCTGCCGCTCGACCTTCCCGGCGGCTCCTCGCTGAACCAGCGCCGGTACCCGCCGATCATCCGGCCGACCGAGGACCTGGCGCACAAGCCGGACACCTTCTACAACGTGGTCGCCAAGGACTCGATCTCCCCCGAGTACATCGACGTCTGGTCCGATGACCTGGTGACCCTGTGGATGCAGTACTCGACCCAGTGGGACGCGCTTGTGCACCAGGGCGCGCTGTTTGACGCCGACGGCGACGGGGTCGACGAGCCGCTGTACTACAACGGCTTCAAGCCGCACGTGGACATCATCGGGCCGCGCGACGACGCCAAGGGCGACGGCAGCGGCAGCACCGCGTTCGCCCGCCACCTCGGGCTCGAGCACATGGCGGCGCACGGCGTGCAGGGCCGCGCGGTGCTCATCGACGTGGCGCACCACCTGAACAACACCGAGGACTGGGTCGCGGTCCCGATGAAGACCATCCGGGAGATCATGGCGGCCGACAAGGTCGAGGTCCGGCCCGGCGACATGGTCATCATCCACACCGGGTTCGCCAACAAGATCCTCGAATGGGACTACCAGCCCGACGCGTCACGCATCCAGGCCATGTACCCGTACCTCGACGGCGAGGACCCCGAGGTGCTCGAGTGGATCGCCGGCTCCCAGATGTCGGCCCTGATCGCGGACAACTACGCGGTCGAAGGCTGGCCGGTGCCGAGCCCCGAGCCGCACACGCTGATCCCAGTGCACAACCTCTGCCTGTTCAAGCTGGGCATCCCGCTCGGGGAGATGTGGTACACCCAGGAGTTGGCCACCTGGCTGCGAGCCAACGGCCGCAGCAGCTTCCTGCTGACCGCGCCGCCCCTGCGGCTGCCCGGCACCGCGGGCGGCCCGCTGAACCCGATCGCCACGGTCTGACCCCCGCCCGCGCCGCACTCCTTGGCCGCGCCGCGCTCCTTAGGTGCATGGAAGTGCCGTAGGTGTCGCTATAGCAGCACCAACGGCACTTCCATGCCGCTGCCGCGGGCAAGTTCGCGGCAGCGGGGCCGGCGGGGGAGTCGCTGTACAGTGATCTCGTATCCGATAGTCAGCTTTCCATGGAAAGGCCCGGCGTGGCTCAGAACGTCGAGCGGGACCCGATCCTCGAGGCATACCACCTCTGGAACGACAACGGCTGGGAGGATTGCGCCGCCGGCTGCACCGCTGTGACCTCGCTGATGCGCGTGCACCAGATGATGACCAGGCGGGCCGACCAGGTCCTGGCGCCGCTCGACCTCACCTTCGCCCGCTACGAGCTGCTGGTCCGGCTGTACTTCCGCGAGGGGTCGCTGCCGCTCACTCACCTCGGCAAGGCGCTGCAGATCCACCAGACCAGCATCACCAGCCTGGTGGACCGGCTGGAGAAGCAGGGACTGATCAAGCGCACGCCGCACCCCACCGACCGGCGCAGCACCATCGCCGAGATGACGCCGGCCGGGCGGGTACTGACCGGCAAGGCGATCAACCTGCTGAACTCGGAGTTCTTCCGCGACCTCGGCCTTACCGACCGCGAGGCGCACCTGCTTATCGGGCTGCTGATGAAGGTGCGCCGTTCCTGGGACGACATCGAGAACCCCGAAGGCTGGGAGCCGTTCGAGGCCGGCCTAGACTCCGTTGCCGGTGGGTGAGCGGTGTTGCTCATCCAGCCGGCACCCCGTCTCGGGGTTGTTCGGCAGCCGTGCGGCTACCTCTCTTCCGCGCTTCATCGCCGCCGGCCGGGCGGGGCCCGGTCTTACGGCCGGCTCGGCGCTTGACGGCGGCCCCGACTGGGCCGACGGCGCTATCGCCCGCGGGGGGCGGCTCGTAGCGCGCGAGGTTGACCGCGGCGTTGTCGTCGCGCTGGTGCCTGGCCCCGCACTGCCCGCAGGTCCAGTGCCCGGACCACCCGATGTCCTGCACGTGCCCGCAGACGTGGCAGGTCCTCGACGACGGGAAGAACCGGTCGGCGATGACTAGGCGAGACCCGTACCAGGCGGTTTTGTAGGCCAGCTGGCGGCGGGTCTCGCCGAGGGCGGAGTCGGCCAGGCCGCGCCGGCGGGCACGGGCGCCCGGGAGGCCCTTCTGCGCCAGCATCCCGGCCGCGTCCAGTCCCTCGACCACGATCTCGCCGTGGGTCTTGGCGAGCCTCGTGGTCAGGTTATGGACGTGATGGCCGCGGATGCCGGCCACCCGGCGCTGCAGCCGGGTGATGTTCTGCTGCACCTGGGCGTAGCGGCGCGAGCCCGGGGTCCGGCGCGACCGCTCGCGGCACAGGCGCCGCAGCTCCTTGAGGGCGGCCTCCAGCGGACGGGGGTTCGCCACCCGCTCCAGGACCGTCCCGTCAGCGGCGGCGACGGTGGCCAGCACCCGCACCCCGACATCGACTCCCACCCGGGAGCCCGGGCTGGCCACACCCGGCTGCTGGGGACGCTGGACCAGGACCCGGAACGCCGCGATCAGCCGGGTGCCCTGCCGCGACACTGTGACCGCCAGGACCCGCGCCCGGCCCTTGGCCAGCAGCCGCTGCAGCCGCCGGGTGTTCTCATGGGCCCGCACGGTGCCGACCCGGGGGATGGTGACGTGCCGGCGGTCCGGCTCGACCCGGATCGCGCCGGTGGTGAAGGTGACCCGGTCCCGGTCCCGTCCCTTCTTGGCGAACCTAGGGAACCCGGCCCGCCTGCCCCGGCGTTTCCCAGCGCGGGAGGCCTGCCAGTTCCAGTAGCCATCCACCGCGGCCTTGATGCCGTCGGCGAACGCCTCCTTGCTGATCTCCGGCCACCACGGCTCACCGGTCTCCCGGTTGGTGCACTGGGTGTCCTTGGCCTGGTTCCACCGCTTGCGCATGGAGGCCAGGGACGGTTTCTCCGTTTCTTGGCCGGTCTCCCGGTACCGGTCGAGGTCGTCCTTCAGGGTCCGCACGGCCCAGTTCCGGGCGTACCTGCGGCCGCCGAACTGACGGCGCAGGCAGGCAGCCTGCCCCGGGGTGCAGTCCAGCGCGAACGTGAACGCCTGCACCGTCCACCCGTCCGGGACCATGAACCTAGCCACCAGCGCCCCCGGACACGGCACCGCCTGGCCTCGCGCGCCCGGCTGGCATCCGAACGCGGGCACCGCACCTGCACCCGGCCACACCCATGCCGCCATCATTCCGCGCGGGCACGACATTCCACCGCCGCAAAGGCCAGCCCGCCAGCCCGGACAAAGAGCACTTCCCGTGCTCCACGGTGGCGTCGCACCCCGTGACCAGTATGAGGCGGCACCGCCTACTACTGATCACTGTTGCGGCAGCAGTTCGGACCCCATCGACCGCGAGGCGAGCATCCGGTAACTTATACTGACCGATCGGTCAAATCTTAGTCTGGAGGTCGTCAGTGGCACTGTCAACATCGAGGCGGGTCATCGTGATTCTCGGGGCCGGCGGGACGCTCGGCACCGCCCTGACCCGGCAACTGGCGTCCGAGCCGGACACCGACCTGGTGCTCAGCGACCTGAGCGAGGACGCGCTGCGGCAGGCGCAAGACGACCCCGCCGGGTGCGCCGGGGAAGTGGCGTCCGTGCAGGCGGACATCAGCGACTTCGCCGCGGTCGAGAATGTCGTCAAGCACGCGACCGACCGCTTCGGCCGCCTCGACGTGCTGATCAGCAACGCCGGGGTGCTCGCGCCCAACGGCCGGATCCACAACCTCACCACCGCGGACTGGGAGCGGTCCTACCGCATCAACGTGCTCGGCCCGGTCAACGGCATCCGGGCGGCCGTCCCGGTGATGCGGGCCCAGCGGTCCGGGTCGATCATCCTCACCGCCTCGGTGGCCGGGATGACGGCGTGGAGCCACTCCTCGCCCTACTGCGTCACCAAGGCCGGGGTCATCCAGCTGGCCAAGGTGGCCGCGGTGGAGTACGCCCGCGACGGAATCCGCGTCAACTGCGTGTGCCCGGGCACTTTCCTGTCCGGGATGCACGCCGACCTGCCCGCCGCGGCGGTCGACGCCATCGCGGCCAAGCACCCGCTCGGCCTCGGCACAGCCGGCGACCTGGTCGGCGCCTATTCCTACCTGGCCAGTGACGCCTCGCGGTGGACCACCGGGTCGGCGATCGTGGTCGACGGCGGGTACGCCGCCCCCTAACGAGCCCGCTCCGCCAGCGGAACGCCAGAACCGGCCGCCGCCCACCGCAGAGACGGGCCGGCGGCCGTCACCATGAGCGCGCGCTACTCCGCGACGTAGCCGCCGTCGACCGGGAGCGCCACTCCGGTCATGTACGAGGAGTCGTCGCTGGCCAGGAACACGGCAGCGGTGGCGATCTCGCGCGGGGTACCGTAGCGGGCCATCGGGACGGGCATGGTCCTGGTCGGCACCGGCGCCGAGTTGTCCGCCGGCGCGCCTCCCCGCCCGGTGTAGATCATCCCGGGGCAGATGCAGTTCACCCGGATGTTGTCGGCGGCGAAGTCGAGCGCCGCCCCCATGGTCAGCGAGACCACCCCGCCCTTGGTGCCGCCGTAGGCGGCGATGCCCTTGCGGCCGACCAGTCCGGTGGCCGACGCGGTGTTGATGATCGAACCGCCGCCCGCGGCCCGCAGGGCCGGAATCGCGTACTTGATGCCGAGGAACACCCCGCGCAGGTTCACCGCCACCAGACGGTCGAACAGGTCGTCGTCGGTCTCGTCGAGCGGGTGGTGCGGCGCGTTGAACCCGGCGTTGTTGAACACCACGTCAAGGCGGCCGAATGTCTCCGTCGCCGCGGCGAACATCGCCTGCACGTCAGCAGCCTGCGAGACGTCGGCGTGCACCGCGATCGCGGCCTTGCCGATCTCATCCGCCGCGGACTCCTCATGCCCGCTGAAGTCGGCGCAGACGACCTTGGCGCCTTCCTCCGCGAACAGCAGCGCCGAGGCCCGGCCCATGCCCGACCCCGCGCCGGTGACGACGGCGACCTTGCCCTCAAGCTTTCCCATGACCCTCCGTATCCTGGTTAGCGTTCAAATCGCACTCACACCTTGACTCGATCGTTAGCCGCGGTCAATACTTTTTGTGCCAACCGGTCAGTAAAAATTTACCCTGGCCGCCGCCGCGAGGAAGGGACGCCATTGAGCGAGCCACGGATTCCGCCGAGGCCGACCGCTGACTGGGACGCGGAGGCGGACGCCGCGGCAGCGAGCCTGCGGCATCCGCGAAGCACCCGCAAGCCGGGGGAGCCGATGAAGGAGCGCCCGGCCTCCCACATCATGGGCATCTTCGCCTGGCATCCGGACCTGGCCAGCGCGTTCTACGCATTCAACAACCACGTGTTCCGCGGCACCCTGTCCGAGCGTGACCGGGAGCTGGCGACGATACGGATTACCTGGCTGCGGCGCGCCGAGTACGAATGGGTCCAGCACGTCCGCATGGCCAGGAGAATCGGCCTGCCGGAGGAGGAAATCGACGCGATCATGGCGGGCCCCGACTCTGCGGTGTGGGGACCGCGTGACGCGGCCCTGCTCCGGGCGGTGGACGAGATCGCGGCCGACCGCTACGTCAGCGACGAGACCTGGAAGCAGCTGTCCGAGCACCTCGACCGCAAGCAGCTGATGGACCTGGTGTTCACCGCCGGGTGCTACGACCTGCTGGCGATGGCCTTCAGGACCTTCGGCCTTGAGCTCGATCCCGGCATGACCGGATTCCCGCCCGAGGACAATGGCGAGCCGCCCGGGCGACACTAGCGCAGCTGCCGGAAGAAGGCCCGCACGTCCGTCGCGAAGAGGCCGGGCACTTCCATCGCCGGGAAGTGCCCGCCGCTCGGGAGTTCGGTCCAGTGCACGACATTGAAATAGCGCTCGGCGTGCGGCCGCAGTGACCTGACCAGTTCGCCGGGGTAGTTGGCCACCCCGGTCGGCACGGTGACCCGCCGCTGGGGCACCATCGTCTCCGGGGCCTGGCGGCGCTCCCAGTACAGCCGGGCCGACGACGCGCCGGTGCGGTTCACCCAGTAGGCCATCACGTTGGTCAGCAACTGGTCCTCGGTGAGGGTGAGCCGGCCGCCGGGGGGAACGGTCCACTCGTGAAACTTCTCGATGAGCCAGGCCGCGAGCCCGGCCGGGGAGTCATCAAGCAGGTAGCCGATGGTCTGCGGCCGCGTCCCCTGGATCGCCTCGTAGCCGCCGCCCGCCGCGCCCGCCCGCCGCGCCCACGCGGTCGGCGGCGCGGCGGCCTCGCCGGCGGGCGGCGGCACGTTCATCAGGTTGACGTGCAGGCCGATGACGTGCGCGGGGCGCAGCTCGGCCATGTGGTAGGAGACGATCGCGCCCCAGTCCCCGCCCTGGACGCCGTAGCGCTGGTACCCGAGCCGGTCGGCGAGCTGGCCGAAGGCGGCGGCGATCCGCCGCGGGTTCCAGCCGGTCTCCGTCGTCGGTCCGGAGAACCCGTAGCCGGGCAGGGACGGCACCACCAGGTGAAACGCGTCGGCGGGGTCATCCGGGTCGGTAAGCGGGTCGATCACGTCGAGGAACTCGACGACAGAGCCGGGCCAGCCGTGGGTCAGGAACAACGGGATCGCGCCGTCATGGCGCGACCGGACGTGCAGGAAGTGAATCCGCTGGCCGTCGACCGTGGTGATGAACTGCTGGTAGCGGTTCAGCCGGGCTTCGTGGACCCGCCAGTCGTAGCGGTCCAGCCAGTAGCGGACGATCTCGCGGAGGTAGTCAAGGGGCAGGCCCTGCTGCCAGCCGATGCCCGCGACCTCGTTGGGAAACCGCGTCCGCCGCAGCCGTTCGGCCAGGTCGGTGAGGACGTCCGCGGGGACGTCGACAAGGAAGGGCTCGAGCACCGCCATCCCGGGATGGTACCGCCCTTGCCATATAATTGGTATATAATTATACTATTAGAGACGATGCGCCTGGTCCGGCGCGGGCTCTTGCGCCGTGACCGCTGGCCGCGAGATAGTGGACCGACCGGTCAATCAAGTTGTCATAGGGGACTACATTGGCAGTGCCATCGCGGCGTCTCGACCAGCAGGCCGACGTGGTCATCGTCGGCGCCGGGATCCTGGGCATCAACCAGCTGTACCGGGCCGTCCAGGCAGGGTACTCGGTGGTGCTGCTCGAACAGGCCGAGGGCGTCGGCGGCACCTGGTACTGGAACCGCTACCCGGGCTGCCGGTTCGACTCCGAGAGCTATACCTACGGGTACCTGTTCTCCGAGGAACTGTGGCGGGAGTGGGACTGGTCGGAGGAGTTCGCGCCGCAGCCGGAGACCGAGCGGTACCTGAATCACGTGGTGGACAAGTTCGACCTGCGCCGCCACATCCGGACGAACAGCAAGGTCAACTCGTCCGTCTGGGACGAGGAAGCCAGGGAGTGGACGACCGGCACCGAGGACGGGTTCCAGGTGCGCTCCCGCTACCTGATCGCCGCCACCGGCGTGCTGTCGGTACCGCAGTACCCCGATGTGCCCGGCCGTGAGGACTTCCGCGGGCAGGCCTACCACCCGGTGCGCTGGCCGAAGGAGCCGGTGGACTTCCGCGGCAAGCGCGTGGCCGTCATCGGCACCGGCTCGACCGGCGTCCAGATCGGCCCGGCGATCGCGGACGAGGTCGAGTCGCTGGTGATGTACCAGCGCTCCGCCACCTGGGCCACGCCGCTGAACAACCACCCGATCTCGGCCGAGCAGCAGGCGTACCTCAAGGCCAACTTCGCGCCGATCAAGGACGCGCTCGACGCCTCGGTCGGCGGCTTCCTGCACAAGCCGGCCGGGAAGAAGTGGACCGAGGACACGCCGGAGCAGCGGCAGGAGTTCTTCGAGGCGGTCTGGAACAGCCCCGGGTTCGCGAAGATCAGCACCAACTACGACGACCTCATTTTCAACCCGGAAGCCAATGCCGACTGGTGCGCCTTCATGGCCGGCAAGATCCGCGAGATCGTCAAGGACCCGGCGGTCGCGGAGAAGCTGATCCCCACCGACCACCTCTACGTCGGCCTGCGCCCGCCGTACGTCACCGGCTATTACGAGATGTACAACAAGCCCAACGTGGAGCTCGTCTCGCTCCGCGAGACGCCGATCGTCAAGGTCACCGAGACCGGCATCGAGACGTCGGACGGGCTGCGCGAGTTCGACATCATCATCTGGGCGACCGGCTTCGACTTCGGTAGCGGCGCCATGCTGCGGATGGGCATCGTGGGCGCGGACGGGCGGCGGCTGGCCGACTACTGGGCCGACGGGCCGCTCACCTACCTCGGCATCATGACCCACGGGTTCCCGAATTTCTTCTTCCCCGGCGGCCCGCACGGCGCCGCGGGCAACAACCCGCGCTACGGAGAGCTCCAGATCCTCTTCGTCCAGGGCCTCATCGACCACGCGCGCGCGCACGGCCAGCAGCGGATCGAGGTGCCGAAGGCGGACGAGCAGGCCTGGATGGACATGATCGCGCAGCTCGAGGCCTACTCGCCGTTCCAGAAGCGGGGTCAGTACTACGGCGCCAACACCCCGGGCAAGCCGCGGGTATACCTGCTCAACCCGGGCGGCAGGCCGAAGCTCGACGAGTTCATGGCCAAGGCGGTCGACGGCGGCTACCAGGGCTTCTTCGAAGGAGAAAAGTGATGAGCGGACTGCGGCTTGACGGGCGCGTCGCGGCGGTCACCGGCGCCGGCCGGGGGATCGGCCGCGCCTACGCGCTGCTGCTCGGCCAGCTGGGCGCCAAGGTCGTGGTGAACGACCTCGGCGGATCCACCCTCGGCACCGGCGGCGACGCCGGCCCGGCCGACGAGGTGGTTAAGCAGATCGAGGAAGCCGGGGGAGCGGCGGTCGCCAACTACGCCGACGTGTCCAGCGTCGAGGGCGGCAAGTCCGTCATCGACACCGCGGTCGAGCACTTCGGCGGCATCGACATCGTGGTGAACAACGCCGGGAACATGGTGTGGGGTTCGCTGCCCGAGGCGACGATCGAGACCATCGACGCCCACTACAAGGTGCACGTCCAAGGGTCGTTCAACACCCTGCACGCCGCCTGGCCGTACTTCCTGGAGAAGAACTACGGCCGCGCCATCCTCACCACCTCCATCGGCATGTTCGGCCTGATGGACAACATCGGCTACGCGATCGCCAAGGCGTCCATGATCGGCATGGCCAAGAGCCTCACCGTGGGCAGGAAAGACGCCAACATCAACGTCAACTGCATCGCGCCCAACGCGATGACCCGGATATCCGGCCGCACCGACGAAGAGCAGGAGCAGGCGCTGCAGGCGGCGCAGGCGGTTCCCCCGATGGACCCGGTCAACGTCGCCCCCATGGTCGCCTACCTGGCCCACGAGTCATGCCAGGTCAGCGGCGAGACCTACCTGGCCGGCGGCGGCCGGTTCGCCCGCCTGTTCGTCGGGGTCACCGATGGCTACCTGCAACCCGGCCTGACCGGCGCCACGATCGACGACGTGGCGGCGAACTGGGCGGCGATCAACGACGAGGCCGGTTACTACGTGCCCGCCAACCTGATGGACTGTGTGGGCCACTACATGTCCCACCTGCGGGGGTAGGCACCATGACTGGCATCTTGTCCGGGAAGACGGCCCTGGTCACCGGCGCCTCGTCGGGGATCGGCCGGGGCGCCGCCGTCGCCCTCGCCGCGGCGGGGGCGCAGGTGGCGCTGGTCGCCCGCCGGGCCGACCGGCTGCTCGACCTGGCGGCCCAGATCGAGGCCGCCGGCGGAAAGGCGCTCGCCCGGCCGGCCGACGTGACCGACGAGCGGGAAGCCGCCCACGCGGTGGAGGACACGGTCGATCACTTCGGCGGCCTCGACATCCTCGTCAACGCGGCCGGCATGACCCAGGTCGGCAAGGTGGAGAACGGCGACCTCGGCGACTGGCGCTACGTGATGGAGCTCAACTTCTGGGCCAGCCTCTACACGTCGCGGGCGGCGATCCCGGCGCTCAAGGCCGGTGGCGGCGACATCGTCAACATCTCCTCCACCGCAGGCCGACGGGCGGTCGGCGCCACCTTCGGCCCTTACGCCGCGAGCAAGTTCGCGCTGACCGCGTTCAACGAGTCGCTGCGCGCGGAGGTGACCCTGGCCGGCATCCGGGTATGCATCATCGAGCCGGGCGCGACCGCCACCGAGGTCCACGAGCACATCAAGGACGAGAAGGTGCGCGAGTTCACCAGGCAGCACGTGGAGAAGGACGGCGCGATGCAGCCGGAGGACGTCGCCGCCGCCATCGTCTTCGCGGTCAGCCTGCCACCCCGGGTGAACATCTCACAGCTGGTGATCCGGCCGTCAGTCGACGCCCGGGTGCTCTGACCCCGGTACCCGCCCCCCACCCATCAAGAAACGAGCAGGAGCACGACGTGGACCTGGACATCGACGGCATCGACTACACCGACCCGTCGCTGGCGCCCGACCCCTACCGCCATCTCGACCACCTGGCCGCGCACTGTCCGGTCTACCGGGAGCCGCGCCACGGGGTGGTCATGGTGACCGGGCACGAGGAAGCGATCACGGTGCTGAAGAGCCCTGACCTGTTCTCCTCGGCCACCCTCATCGCCGGCCCGGACCCGTGGGCGCTGCTCCCGGAGCGGCCTGAGGGCGACGACATCACGGAGTTCGTCAACTCCCATCGTGAGTACCTGCCGCAAAACGACCAGATCGTCACCGCCGACCCGCCCGTCCACACCGCGCAGCGGGCGCTGCTGATGGGGCTGATCACGCCCAAGCGGCTGAAGGAGAACGAGGAGTTCATCTGGCGGCTCACCGACCGCCAGCTTGACTACCTGCTGCCACTCGGCACCGCCGAGCTGATGGCCGACTACGCGCAGCCGTACACGCTGCTGATCATCGCCGACCTGCTCGGGGTGCCAGAGGAAGACCACGCGATGCTGCTGGCCCGCCGCGGCATGGCCCAGATGCCGGGCACCAGGCCCGGCGTCGTCTCCGAGCACAAGCCGGCCCCGGCCACCAGCGGGCACAACACGCTGGAGATCTTCTACGACTACTTCTCAGAGAAGATCGCGGAGCGGCGGGAGCAGCCGCTCAATGACGTGCTGACTGGCATGGCCCAGGCCCTGTTCCCCGACGGGAGCGTCCCCGAGCCGATCGAGGTCGCCCGGATCGCGTCCAACCTGTTCGCCGCCGGGCAGGAGACCACCGTGCGGCTGATCGCCACCGCGCTGCGGCGCATCGCCGAGGAGCCGCAGACCCAGGCGCAGCTGCGGGCCAGCCGCGACCTGGTTCCCCGGTTCGTCGAGGAGGTGCTGCGGACCGAGGGCCCCATCCTCGGCGAGTACCGGCTGGCGCTCAAGACGACCGAGCTTGGCGGGGTCCCGATCCCCGCTGGCACCCAGGTCTTCCTGTCCAACGGGGCCGCCAACCGCGACCCGCGGCAGTTCGAGTGCCCAGCCGAGTTCCGGGCGACGCGGGAGAACGTCCGCCGCCACATCGCATTCGGCCACGGCATCCACACGTGCCCGGGCGCGCCGCTGGCCCGGTCGGAGACGCGGATCACGATCGAGCGGCTGCTTGAGCGGACGACCGACATCCGCATCAACGAAGAGGCGCACGGCCCCGCGGGCAGCCGCCGGTACCACTACCTGCCGACGCACATGTTCCACGGCATCGCCACCCTGCACCTCGACTTCACCGTGAAAGACTGAATGCCATGGCCGCTACCGCGCACCGTGAGATACGCGTCGACCGGACCCTGTGCATGGGCTCGGGGCAGTGCTGCTGGTACGCCCCGAACACGTTCGACCAGGACGACGAGACCGTCGCGATCGTGATCGACTCCCGCGGCGACCCGGAGGAGCAGATCAGGGCGGCCGTCGACGGCTGCCCGACCCGGGCGCTCTCCCTCGTCGAGGACGAGCAAGAGTAAGAGGAACGGGGGCGGCGGACCCCGTCCCCGCCCCTCCCGCCTCAGGCGCCAGCCGGCGTCAGCGGTTGATCCTGGTCGGCCGCACGGTCCGGTGGTATCTGCTGCCCGGCCGCGAGCGCGCGGCGGACCGCCAGGTAGTCGCGCGGGCAGTTGACCGCGTGCACCGCGAGCAGCCGGCCGCCGCGGTAGTAGAGCACGGAGAACCGCTCCTCGCCGGGGTCGCCGCGCAGCACCGTCTGGTCGAACCCGCCGGACAGCCCCGCGATCTGCAGCTTGAGCTTGCCCTGGTCGGACCAGAACCACGGCACCGCGTCGTAGCGGGCAGGCACCCCGGCCAGGGTGGCCGCGGCGACCTTGGCGTGGTCGATCGCGTGCCCGTAGGACTCGAAGCGGACCAGGGAGTCGCCGGCGGCCGCGGGATGCGGGGTGACCGCGCAGTCGCCCGCCGCGACGATCGCCGGGTCGCTTGTCCGCGCGAAGGCGTCGACCACGATGCCGCCCGCGCAGGCGAGCCCGAGCCGCTCGGCGAGCTCGGTACGCGGCTCGGCGCCGATGCCGATGATCACCAGGTCGGCCGGGACGAAGCTGCCGTCCGACAGGTGCGCCCCGGTCACGGTGCCGCTCGTGTCGGCTGGCCCCGTGTCGGCTGGCCCCGTGTCGGCTGGCCCCGTGTCGGCTGGCCCCGTGCCGTCGAACCGCGACACGGCCGTGCCGAGCAGGACGTGCACGCCGCGGCGGCGGTGGGCCGCGGCGTAGAAGTCGGAGATGACCGGGGCGACCACGCGCCCGATGAGCCGGTCCGCCGCCTCCACCACCGTCACCGTCTTGCCCTGAGCGGTGGCGGCGGCGGCCGCCTCAAGCCCGATGAAGCCGCCGCCGACGACGAGGACCCGCCGCGCCGCGGCCAGCCGCTCCCGCAGCGCGAGCGCGTGCCCGACCTCGCGCAGGTAACAGATCCCGGCCAGGTCGGCCCCGGGCACCATGAGGCGCCGCGGCCGTGCCCCCGTGGTCAGCGCGAGATGGCCGAACTCGAGGCGGTCACCGCCCGCGGTCACCGCGACACCCGGACGGCCGGGTGCCGTGGCGGCCTGCACGTCGGTGACCTTGTGCCCGGTCAGCACGGTGATCCGGTCGCGCTCGTAGTGTTCGGCTGAGCGGAACTCTAGCGTTGTCGGCTCGACGGTTCCGGACAAGAATGCCTTGGACAGCGGCGGCCGCTGGTAGGGAGCGTAGGCCTCCTCGCTCACGATGGTGACCGCCGCCTGCCAGCCGAAATCGCGCAGCGAGCTGGCCAGGTGCACCGCGGCCTGGCCGCCGCCCACGATGAGCACGCCGTCGGCACCCGGCGAGGCGGCGGACGCGCCGCCTGACTGGACGCTAGGCATGCTCGCCGGAACCTCCAACCTAGGGTTTTTGTTCTGAACGGTCAGTCTTATATGTGAGTGGGCATATGTCAACGTCACTGGGTCAACCCGGCCGATCCAGGCTGTTGACTCAAACGCCGCGAGGGCCCATCCTAATTACCAACCGGTCGGTACAGAGACAGATGACAAGGACGGCAGCGATGACGCGTGCAGCCTTCGTACCGGCCAGCTGAGGAGTTGGGTTAAGGGTGACTGATATCCGGCAGGCGCTTTCCCGCGGGCGCACCCGCAACCTCGCGGGCGCGGTCGTGGTCGCGGCCATCGTTGCCGTCATCATCGCGGAGTCGTGGAGCGGGCTGCCCGTCACGGGCAGCGTGATCCTCGGGTTCCTGCTCACGGGGGTCGCGCTCGGCTCCATCTACGGCGTCGCCGCGCAGGGCCTGGTGGTGACCTACGCGACCTCGGGGGTCTTCAACTTCGCGCAGGGCGCCATCGGCATGTTCCTGGCCTACGTGTACTGGGAGTTCCGGGTCGACATCGGGCTGCCCACCATCGTCGGGATCCTGTTGACGGTACTCGTCGCGGCGCCGGTCATGGGGGTGCTCATCGAGCGCGGAATCATGCGGTACCTCACCGACTCCCCGATCGTCGCCCAGCTGGTGGTGACGATCGGCCTGATGCTCGGCCTCATGGGACTGGCCGCGTCGGTCTGGAACCCCAACACCCAGCACGTCATCCCGACGTTCTTCGGCAGCAGCGGGTTCAACATCGGCAGCACGTTCCTGCCGTACTACCGGCTCGTCACTATCCTCACCGGAATCGCCATCGGCCTGCTGCTCCGGTTCCTGCTGTACCACACCCGGCTTGGCGTCACCATGCGCGCCGTCGTCGACAACCGCGACCTGACCGTACTCAACGGTGCCCGCCCGGCCTCGGCCACCATGACCGCGTGGGCGCTCGGCTCGTCCATGGCCGCGCTGGCCGGCATCTTCCTGGCCGAGGAGCTGAGCACGCTCGACCCGGGGACACTGACGCTGTTCATCGTCGACGCGTTCGCGGCGGCCATCATCGCCCGGCTGCGCAGCCTGCCCATGGCCTATGTCGGCGGCCTGATCATCGGCCTGACGCTCTCGTTCCAGGAGAACTTCCTGAGCTGGACCGGGCGGTGGACGTCAGCCGCGTCGGCCATCCCGGCCGCCCTGCTCTTCATCGCGGTGCTGTTCGTCAAGGACGCGCGGATCAAGGGCCGGTCCAAGCCGCGGAAGACCACCGACCGCATCCCGTCTACCCGCAACGCGCTGCTCGGCTTCGCCGCCCTCATCGTGATCGCGGCCGTCTGCGCCGCCACCCTCGACCGGACCAACATGCGGATGGTCACCCTCATCGTCCTGACCGCGTTCGTGATGCTGTCCCTGGTGCCGCTCACCGGCTGGGCCAACCAGATCAGCCTGGCGCAGATCACCCTGGTCGGCTTCGGCGCGTTCGCGGTGGTGGAGTGGGGCTTCAACGGCAATGTGCTCGGCCTGCTCATCGCGGCCGCGCTCACGGTGCCCGTCGGCATGATCATGGCCGGGCCCGCGATCCGGCTGCAGGGCATCTACCTGGCCCTGGCGACGATGGCGTTCGCCCGCCTGGCCGAGTTCCTGTTCTTCGACCAGCCGCACGTATTCGGCAACGGCAACCGGCAGGTCCCTCCCCTGTCGGTGTTCGGCCTGCAAGTGGAGAACCCGTTCAGCTTCCTCGGGATCTCGTTCGCGCAGGGCGCCGGGTTCCTGATCTTCACGGCGATCCTGTTCAGCGTCGTCGGCCTGATCGTCATCGCGGTGCAGCGGCGCAGCTTCGGGCGGCGGCTGGTCGCGCTGCGGGACAGTCCCGACGCCGCCTCGATGCTCGGCATGAGCCTCACGCTGACCAAGCTAGGCGTGTTCATGTTCTCCGCGGCGATCGCCGGCCTGGCCGGCGGCCTGTTCGCCTTCTACTACACCTCGGTCGGCACCACCGACTTCCAGCTCATCGCGGGCCTGCCGTACCTGCTCTTGCTGGTGGTGGGCGGCGTATCGGTGGTCGGCGGCGCGGTGGTCGGCGCGATCTTCCTTGTCCAGTTCTCCTGGCTGAACCAGGCGTTCCCCGACAACACCTTCCTCACCTGGTTCGCCAACCTCGGACCCGGCCTGATCGGCATCGGCGTCGGCCGCAATCCGGAGGGCCTCTGGGAGCACGAGGTCCAGAACATCGCCAAGCTGCGCAGGTGGCTGGGGCCCACGCGCGGCACGCCCGCGGCGGACCCCGCCGCGGAGGCGACCGGCCTGTCCGCGGTCCGCGAGCAGACCCGGCTGCCCTCGCCGGCGGCGCGCGTCAACACCGACCGGCCCGCGGTGGAGCTCCGGGACGTCAGCGTCCGCTTCGGCGGCCTGCTCGCCGTCAACAACGTCAGCCTCGACCTGCAGGACGGGCAGATCATCGGCCTCATCGGCCCGAACGGCGCGGGCAAGACGACGCTGTTCAATGTCGCCACCGGCATGCAGGAGCCCAACGCGGGCCGGATCGTCGTTGACGGCAAGGACGTGACCGGCGCCCGGCCGCACCAGTTCGCCCGGCTCGGCCTCGCCCGCACCTTCCAGCGCCTTGAGGTGTTCGGCTCGCTGTCCGTGCGCGACAACATCCGCGTCGCGGCGGACCTGCACCGCAGGCGGTGGGCCCGCACCGGGGCCGGCAGCCCCGACGTCATCACCGACACGATCATCGAGCACCTGGGCCTGCAGGAGGTGGCGGACACCCGGGCGGAGCTGCTGCCGACCGGCACCGCCCGGCTGGTTGAGGTGGCCCGCGCGCTGGCTACCCAGCCGCGGGTGCTGCTGCTCGACGAACCATCCTCGGGCCTGTCGGCGGCGGAGACCGACACCTTCGCGCAGCTGTTGCGCGGGCTCGCCTCCACCGGCATCGCGATCCTGGTGGTCGAGCACGACATGGGGTTCATCATGAACCTCTGCCACCACATCGTGGTGCTCGACGCGGGCCAGGTGATCGCGTCCGGCACCCCGGCCGAGGTCCAGACCGATCCGAAGGTCCTCGAGGCCTATCTCGGTACCGGCGAGGCGGCCGAACCGAGCGGCATCCGCCCGGTCGCCCGGGTCACCGAGCCGGCCGGGCCGGCCCAGTCGCGG
>CAZORE010000002.1:60624-78564 GCA_964581815.1 uncultured Streptosporangiaceae bacterium
CGGCATCCGCCCGGTCGCCCGGGTCACCGAGCCGGCCGGGCCGGCCCAGTCGCGGTCAGCACAGCCGGGCCCGGAAGCCGACCGGCCGGTCGCACTACAGCTCGATGGCGTGTCCGCGGGTTACGGCGGCATCGACGTGCTTGAGGACATCAGCCTCACCGTCCGCGCCGGGCAGGTCTGCGCGGTGCTCGGGCCGAACGGCGCGGGCAAGTCGACCGCGCTCAAGGTCTTGTCCGGCCAGCTGGCGCCGACCAAGGGCACGGCGTCGATCAACGGGCGCTCGATCGCGGGCGTCCCGACCGAGCGACTGGTCCGCGGCGGGCTGTGCGTGATCCCTGAGGGGCGGGGAGTTTTCCCGAACCTCACCGTCACCGAGAACCTCAAGATGGGCACCTTCGCCGGAACCAGCCACGCGGACATCCTGGAGAGGTCCTTCCAGTTCTTCCCGCGCCTCGCCGAGCGTCGTACCCAGCTGGCGGGCAAGCTCTCCGGCGGCGAGCAGCAGATGCTGTCGATGGCCCGCGCGCTGTCCGTGAACCCGTCCATCCTGCTGGTCGACGAGCTGTCGATGGGCCTCGCGCCCAAGATCGTCGAGGAACTCTACGAGGTGCTGGCCGGCATCGCCAGGCAGGGCCTGACCATCTTGGTGGTGGAGCAGTTCGCGGCCGAGGTGCTGAAGGTGGCCGACTCCGGGGCGCTGCTCATCAACGGCCGGATCACCTACCACGGCGCCCCCGGCGTCGTGGGCGACATGATCAGCTCGGCTTACCTCGGCGGCGAGCACGTCGCGCCTCCTCCCGAGCGGGTGCGCGAGGCCAGCGGCCCGGTCACCGCCAGCTGACATGAGCGAACCGCGGGGCACCATCCGCCTGCCCGCACGGAGCATCCCCGTGCCCGCCTCGGTGAGCAAGGAAGCCCAGGCGGTGATCGCGAACACGTCCGCGCAGCGGACCGAGTACCCGGCCCTGGACGACCCGGAGGCGTGGCGGGCGATGATCGCCGCCCATGACGGCGCGATCGCGGCGATGATGGCGGGCCGGGCCGCCGCGCCGGTCACGGTGCGAAACCGGGACCTGGCCAGCTGCCGGGTCTACGAGATCATCCCGGACGGCGTCGGCGAGGGCGATGACCGGGTCTACCTCGACATCCACGGCGGCGGGTTCATCTGGGGCGGCGGCGAGCTCTGCGCGACGATGGCCACGGGCACCGCGATCCGCATGGCCGCCCGGGTGTGGGCGGTCGACTACCGGATGCCGCCCGATCATCCCTTCCCCGCCGCGCTCGACGACTGCCTCGCCGCCTACCGGGCGCTGCTCGACGAGCGGCCGCCGGACCGGATCATCGTCGGCGGCGCCTCGGCGGGCGGCAACCTGGCCGCCGCGCTCATCCTGCGCGCCCGCGACGAGGGCCTGCCGCGGCCGGCCGCGGTGGTGCTGATGACGCCGGGGGCCGACCTCAACGAGACAGGCGACTCCCACCAAGTCAACCTGGGCCTCGACCCGCTCATCCCCGGCAGCGGCCGGCCGGCGTTCCTCCTCTACTCCGGCGGCCGGGATCTCAGCCACCCGTACCTGTCGCCGCTCAACGGCGACTTCGCCAAGGGCTTCCCGCCCGCCATCCTCACCACCGGCACCCGTGACATGCTGCTATCCGACACCGTGCTGCTGCACCGGGCCCTGCGCCGGGCCGGCGTCCCCGCCGAACTGCACGTCACCGAGGCCGCCGGGCACGGCGGGTTCATGGGCATGGCGCCGGAAGACCAGGAGATCCTGCGCGAGGTCCGCCGCTTCGCCGACACGCACTGGAAGAGGCCCTCGCTATGACCAGCGCCGCACCGTATGAGCAGGCGGGCCCCGAGGCGCGCACGGGCGCCGGCCGGGTCCGCGGCCGTCACGAGGGCGGCCTGGCGGTCTTCCGCGGCATCCCGTTCGCGCAGCCGCCCACCGGCCTGGCCCGGTTCGCCGCCCCGCAGCCGGTGACCCCGTGGGACGGCGTGCGGGACGCGTCCGCGTTCGGCTCGCCGCCCCCGCAGTCAAGCACCTACGGTCCCGCTCCGGCGCCGGCCGACGACAACTGGCTGACGCTGAACGTGTGGACCCCGGCCGCCGACCCGGGCGCCCGGCGGCCGGTCATGGTGTGGATCTACGGCGGCGCCTACAAGGTCGGCTCGGCCGAGATCCCCGCCTACGACGCCAGGCGCCTGGCCCGCGAGGGCGACCTGGTGGTGGTCACCTTCAACTACCGGACCGGCGTGGAGGGCTTCGCCCAGATCGAGGGGGCACCCGCCAACCGGGGGCTGCTCGACCAGGTGGCCGCGCTGGCGTGGGTCCGCGACAACATCGCCGCCTTCGGCGGCGACCCGGACCTGGTGACGGTGTTCGGCCAGTCGGCCGGGGCCGGGTCGGTCGCCTCGCTGCTCGCCGCCCCGCTGGCAGCCGGCCTGTTCCACCGGGCGATCGCGCAGAGCGTGCCCGGCCTGTACTACTCAGCCCCGCTGGCGGCCGACATCGCCGCGGCCATCGCGGCCGAGCTCGGCCTGCGACCGACCGCCGCCGACCTGTCCGGGGTGGACCCGGTGCGACTAGTCGACGCCGGGGACACGGTGAACCGCAAGCAGAGCCAGTACCAGGACCGGTGGGGCCTGGTGGCGCTGACCGACACCCCGTTCGCGCCGGTCGTCGACGGCGAGGTGCTTCCCGCCACCCCATGGCAGGCACTGGCGGCGGGCGCCGCCCGCGACGTGCCGCTGATCGCGGGCCACACCCGCGACGAGTCCCGGCTGTTCCTGGCCATGAGCGGGCAGCTGGGCCAGATCAGCGACGAAAAGGCCGCCCGGTTCCTGCGCGCGCTCGGCCCCGGCACCGACGGCGAGCAGGCCTACCGCGCCGCGTTCCCCGGCGCGTCCGCCGAGCGGCTGTACGAGCTGGTCCAGAACGGCCGGATGTTCTGGATGCCGACCCAGCAGCTGGCCGAGGCGCACGCGGCCGGCGGGGGAGTGGCCTACCTGTACGAGCTGGCCTGGCCCGCTCCCGCCAACGGCGGCATCCTCGGCGCCTGCCACGGCCTCGACGGGCCGCTCGTCTTCGGCAACCTGGAGGACGGCCTGGCCGCCCGGCTGATCGGCCCGCCTCCGTTCCCGGCCGCCGAAGAGATCTCCGCCCAGTTCCGCACCGCCTGGACCCGGTTCGCCACCTCCGGCGACCCCGGCTGGCCCGCCTACGACCCGCGGCAGCGCCTCACCCGCGTCTTCGACCTGCCGCCGTCGGTCACCCCCTACCCGGAGGAAGCCTCCCGCCTCCTCTGGCAGGATCACGTCCCGCCCGCCCCGCTCCCGCTGCTGTCCGCCTGACCCGTGCGCAGCCCGGCTCCCAGCCGGGTGCCCCCGAAGACATCCTCCACCGGCGGCGTTAGC
Source organism: uncultured Streptosporangiaceae bacterium (assembly GCA_964581815.1). Classification (GTDB taxonomy): domain Bacteria; phylum Actinomycetota; class Actinomycetes; order Streptosporangiales; family Streptosporangiaceae; genus Trebonia. Next base: position 64,037 of record CAZORE010000002.1, read on the forward strand.
GGGCCCCGCCGCTCAGCGCCGGGTCGGTCACGGTCATGACGTGCTTGACCAGGTTGACGAGCACCTGCTTAACGGACTCCCGCTGGCGCGCGTCGCACAGCAGGATGGGAACCTCGGGCCCCAGGCTCAGCGCGATCCTGATGTCCTCCGGCTGGAACCGCGGAGCACCGTCGAAGCAGTTGACAGCGATGACGAAGGGCGTGCCGTTCCGCTCGAAGTAGTCGATGGAGGCGAAGCAGTCGGCGACTCGTCGCGTGTCGGCGAGTATCACCGCACCAAGCGCGCCGAACGCCAGCTCGTCCCACATGAACCAGAAGCGCTCCTGCCCGGGCGTGCCGAACAGGTAAAGCACAAGTCCTGGGTGGACGCTGATCCGGCCGAAGTCCATGGCCACCGTTGTGGTGGTCTTGCCGCTCACCGCGCGGGTATCGTCGATGCCCACGCTGCGGTCGCTCAGCGGCTCCTCGGTCCGCAGCGGCCTGATCTCGCTGATCGCGCCGACAAAGGTGGTCTTGCCCACGCCGAAGCCTCCAGCGATGAGGAACTTGGCGGTGGCCGGCGCGCTTCCGTCGCCGCCATTAGAGCGATTGAAGTCCATCGAGTACCATCCTCAACAAGTGCTGGTCGGTCTGGGGTTTGCGCTGGGCGGGCAGCACGCGCAGCAGTCCCTCGTCGATCAGGTCGCCGAGCAGCACGCGCACCACTCCGACGGGAAGATCGGTCTCCGAGGCAAGGTCGATGACGGGCTTGGGCCAACGGCAGAGTTCCATGATCCTGCGGTGCTCGGGTCCGGGCCGGAAATGCGGTTGCGGCCATTCCCCGGTCGCCGCCACGACGTCGATCAGACCGAACTGCGTCCCGCTGCCCGACGTCGTCCGGCCCTTCGTCACCGCATAGGGCCGGACGATCGGGCCTGCCTCCTCGTCGAGCCAGCGCTCCCCGTGCTCGCCACGACCCGCGCCGGTCATCGATACCTCCGATGGAAACCCCGTCTTTCGGGGCGGGGGTGAAATCGGCGGCGCGCGGGGCGCGCCGGAATGTCGCATGCGGGTGGGATGCTCTGGCTGTGTCCCGGTACCGTCTCGATCCCGAGCCTGAGCAGGAGGCAGTCCTGCTCAGGCACTGCGCCGACGCCCGGTACGTGTGGAACCTGGCGGTCGAGCAGCAGTTGTGGTGGCGTCCGGGGCGCAAGCCCGGGCCGGGTTACCTGGAGCAGTGCCGTCAGCTGACTGCGGCGCGCGCGGATAACCCGTGGCTGCGGCAGGGTTCGCAGATGGTTCAGCAGCAGGCCCTGCGGGACTTCGACCAGGCGATGCGGAACTTCTTGCGCGGCACCCACCGCAAGCCGCGGTGGCGCAAGGCCGGGCGTGACGAGGGATTCCGGGTCGTGGCGGTCGCCCGTGACGACGTGCGGCGGCTGAACCGGAACTCCGGGGAGGTCCGCATCCCCAAAATCGGATTCGTGCGCTTCCGCTGGTCCCGTCCGGCACCGGATCAGGTGAAGTCCTACCGGGTGACCCGCGATCGGGCCGGACGATGGCATATCGCGTTCGCGGTCGCGCCCGAGCCGGTCCCCGCGCCGGGCAACGGCAAGGCCGTCGGGGTCGACCGGGGTGTCGCGGTGTCCGCCGCCGTGTCGACGGGCGAACTGCTGCACTGCCCGGGACTGAGCGTCGGCGAGCGGCGGCGGCTGAGGCGGCTGGAACGGAAGCTCGCCAGAGCCAAGCGGGGATCTGGCAGGCGCGGCAAGGCCAAGACGGCCGCCGCCCGGCTGAAGACCCGTGAAGCCGACCGGCGCAAAGACTGGGTTGAGAAGGTGTCCACCGCTCTGGCGCGCCGCTTCGACGTGATCCGCGTCGAGGACCTGAAGATCGCGGGCATGACGCGCTCGGCCAGGGGAACTGCCGAAAAGCCGGGCCGGAACGTCGCGGCCAAGGCCGCGCTGAACCGCGAGATCGGCAGGTCCGGCTGGGGCCTGCTGCTGCGGCGCCTTGAGGATAAGGCCCCCGGCAGAGTCGAGAAGATACCACCCGCGTACACGAGCCAGCGGTGCTCGGCGTGCGGGCACGTGGACGCGAGGTCGCGCGAGAGCCAAGCGCGCTTCAAGTGCACCGCCTGCGGTTTCGCGCTGAACGCTGACGTGAACGCGGCCAGGAACATCGCGGCGGGGCACGCCGTGACTGCGCGGGGAGGCTTCCGGGTTGCCGGGCCCGTGAACCGCGAACCTCAACATGCGCTCCTACCGGTGTAGTTGGAATCCCCCGCTTCAGGCGGGGGAGGATGTCAAGACCCGTGCCCGTCTCGCGCGCGCGGTCACTCCAGGCTCATCTCGTTGACGTGGAACCGCGGCTCCGCCGCGAGGTACTTCCCCATCCGCCGAACGAGCATCGCCATCTCGTAGGCAATGACCCCGACGTTTGGGTCGGCTGACGTCAGCACCGCCAGGCACGTTCCCCGCCCGGCCGCGATAACGAAGAGGAACGCGTTCTCCATCTCGATGATGGTCTGCCGGACCCGGCCGCCGCGGAAATGCTCCCCGGTTCCCCTCGCGAGGCTCTGCACCCCCGCGGCCAGGGCCGACAGGTGCTCGCTGTCCTCGCGCGCCAAGCCGCGTGACGCGGCAACCACCAGGCCGTCCCGAGACAAGATGAGCGCCTGCTCGATGTGCTCCACCTGCTCGACAAGGTTGTCAAGCAGCCAGCTGAGCTGCCCGGTCGCGTCGGTTTGTGCCATTACCGGTTTTCTCCCTACCAGTCAGTTCCGTAACCTGCGCCGGTGGAGCCGTCGAGGTCGTCCGCTCGTCCGCGCTTCCAGCCTTGCTGCATGTGCGTCATCATGTCGCGAACCGCCTCCGGTGCCCGGTCGTCGACGCTGGCCTCCTCGCGTGCCTCCTGGCCCCATCCCGCCTGGTGACGGTCGCGCAGCTGCGGGGCCATGCTGGCCTGGGGAACCCTGATCGGCATCCCGAGATGGACCCCTTGCGCGGCCGGCCCAGGCGGCATTGCCGCCGACGGCAATGCCCGCGGATCCGTGTTAGGCGTGAGCGACCCCGTGTTAGGCGCCGGCCGCCGGCCGTTAGGCGTCAGCGGCCCGCCGTTAGGCGTCAGCCGCCCAGCGTTACGTGCGGGCGGCCCCGCGCCTGGCATCAGCGGCTCAGGCACCGGCATGGGGGGAACCATCTCCCAGGGCGCCCGGGGGACGGATCTTGGGGCAGGGAAGTTCGCCGTTTCGCCGAGATTGCCGGCCTCGGCCACCCGGCCCGTCGCGGCCGTCCGCAGGCGGTGCCGCCCGGTTCCGCCCGGTTCCGGCGATCCGGCTCCCATGTCCTGGGGGATCACCCAGTCGTCATCGGCGACCGGCGTCTCATCTTCGTCCCTGATGATCACGCCGAACGGCAGCCGGACAATCGCCGTCGTGCCGCCGTAAGCGGACTCGCGGAGCGAGACCGAGATGCGGTGCCTGGCGGCCAGCCGGCTGACGATGAACAGCCCGAGCTGGTCGCTGCTCGCGGGGTCGAAATCCGGCGGGTTGGCCAGGCGCTGGTTGATGGCGTCGCGTTCGGATGCGTTCAGGCCAAGGCCGCGGTCGTCGATCTCCGCCACCAGGCCCGTGCCGACCCGGTCCGCCCTGACCTCGATCCGGGTGTTGGGCGGTGAGAAGACCGTCGCGTTCTCCACCAGCTCGGCGAAGAGGTGGATGGTGTCGTTGACCGCGTTCCCGGTCACCAGGTCGCGCGATTCGCTGGTGACGTCGACCCTGACGTAATCCTCGACCTCGGCGACGGCCGCGCGCAGCACGTCGACGACGGGCACTGGGTCTCGCCACCCCCGGCCAGGCGTGGACCCGGACAGGATGATGAGGCCCTCCGCGTGCCTGCGCATGCGGGTGGTCAGGTGGTCGAGGCGGAACAGCTCGGCCAGCGCGGTCGGGTCGCTGGTGCGGCGCTCCATCGAGTCCAGCATCTTCAGCTGCCGGTGCAGCAGCGACTGATTGCGCATGGAGATGTTCAGGAAGACCTGGCTGACGCCGTTGCGCAGCCGCGCCTGGTCGACCGCCGCCGCGACCGCCGCGCCCTGCACCGTGGCGAAGGAGTCGGCGATGGTGGCGACTTCCCTGATGGAGCTCGCGCCGGGCGGCGGGGATTCCGCGAGGACGTCAACGTCCTCGCCCCGACGGAGCCGGTCGACGACCCGGGGCAGCCGTTCCTCCGCCATGGTGCGGACGTCGGTGTTCAGCCGGCCGAGGTCCCTGGTGACCCTACGGCCGAACCAGACCAGGAAGAACACCGAGGCCACGACCGCGACGAGGCCCAGGCCGCCGGCGGCGATGGCCTCGGTGAGCAGCCGGTCGCTCTCCGCCGCGCTCATGGCCTGCAGGGTCGCGGCGTCTTGGCCCTGGGTCTTGTACGTCGCCTTGAGGTACGCCGTGGTCGCCGACTCCCAGGTCTTACCGTTCACCGGGACCACGTCTCCGGAGCTGTTCAGTATCTGGGTCTCCATCGCCTGGAACTGACGGTAGGCCGGCGAGTCGTCGACGTAGCTCGGGTACATCGCCGGGGTGACCAGCGCCTGGGTCTCGCCGAGTAGGTCGTGCCGCTGTGCCGCGGCACCCGCGAACAGCTCCCTGATGGCGGGGGTCAGCTGGCCGCCGCCGCTCAGCGCGCCGTCGATGAGCGTGGCCTCCCTGCTCGCCATCTCCAGCGCGTACGCCCCGTCGACGGCGCCGACCGAGATGCCGCCAAGCGAGGGGCCGCTCCGTTCGTTGACCGTCGAGTTGAAGTAGCGGAATTCCTCGTCGACGATGTTGCTGTACGCCGCGAACGCGGCCGACGGGCTCATGGTGCCGGCGTCGACGGCCTTGCGGATCGCCGGGATCTGTCCCATGTCGGTGATCAGCGTGCCGAGCACCGGGTTGGCGGTTCCCTCGATCGCGACGAGCGCGGCCCTGGCCGGGGGCACGGCCGCATCCACCAGCTTCCGCGCGGCGATCAGGGGCGCCTGCGGGGCTCGCCGGCCGCTCAGCAGCCAGAGGTAGGTCTGCGCCCGCTCCTGGGGCAGTTCGCTCACCAGCCCGTAAACCCCGGCGTTGGTCGACTTGCTGCTCGCGGTGTACGCCTGGTCCTTGATGGCGGCGCTGACCGTGATGCTCGCCGCGAAGCCCCACAGTGCTAGCAGGGACACCAGGGGCACCGCGATCATCGCGATCAGGAACGTCCGCAGTGATCGTGAATGGACGCGACGTTGGTAGGTCGTCATTGATCCTCGCAGGAGACGGGCAGCCGTCAACGAACTGGGTAGCGCGACCATAACACCGAGCGAACAGTGTAATTAGGTAGTTTGGTGAATTTCCAAACCTATGTCGTAGTCATGGCGAACTAGTTGCCTGACCCGGGTGAAATCAGACCCGGGCCAGCGCCGCCGCGGCGCGCTCGATGGCCCGCCGGTCGGGCAGCCACTGCTCCTCCAGGTTGGGCGCGTAGGGCGACGGCGTGGGCGGCGGGGCCACCCGCATCACCGGCGCGTCAAGCGTCCAGAATCCCTCGTAGGCGGCGAGCGCCGCGATCTCCGCGCCGATGCCGAAGTCGCTGACCCCCTCGTGCGCGATCAGCAGCCGGCTCGTCTTGGCCACCGACGCGAGGATCGTCTCCTTGTCAAGGGGGGCCACGGTCCGCAGGTCGATCACCTCGGCGCTGATCCCGCGCGGCGCGAGCGCCTCGGCGGCGGCCAGCGCCTCGTGCACCATCCGCGAGACGCTCACGATGGTCAGGTCGGTGCCCTCCCGCACCACCTTCGCCTTACCGAGGGGGACCAGGTAGTCGGCCGGCGGCTTGGGCCCCTTCATCCCGTACATCTGGCGGTTCTCGATGAACACCACCGGGTTCGGGTCGCGGATCGCGGAGCGCAGCAGCCCGTAGGTGTCCGCCGGGGTGGACGGCATGACGACCGTCAGCCCGGGGACGTGGGCGAGCAGCGCCTCAAGCGACTGGGAGTGCTGGCTGCCCGAGGACCGCCCGCCGCCGAACTGCGTCCTGATCACCAGGCCCATGCGCGCCTTGCCGCCGGTCATGAACCGCAGCTTGGCGGCCTGGTTGAGTATCTGATCGAAGCAGACGCCGAGGAAGTCGAGGTACATCAGCTCGACGACCGGGGTCATGCCCGCCATCGCGCCGCCGACCGCGAGCCCCATCACCGCGGTCTCCGAGATCGGCGTGTCAAGCAGCCGGTCCGGCCACTTCGCGTACAGGCCGCGGGTGAGGGCGAACACGTTGCCGCCCTTGCCGGCGTCGACGCCGGCCACGAACATCTCGGGATTCGCCGCGAGCTCGCCTTCGAGCGCGAGCCGCACCGCGTCCATCGTGCGGAAGATCTCGCCGTCGGCGTCGGGCCGCCAGGCGGGCTCCGCGACCGGCGGGCGCGGGGCGTACACCGACGAGCGGAGCACGGTCATGTCCGGCCGCGGTGCCTGCCTGGCGGCGTCGACCGCGGCGTCGATCCGGGCCCGCACCTGGGCCTCGGCCTGGTCGAGCGTGTCGGCGGGCACCCCGCGCCCAAGCAGCCGCGCCCGGGTGATGACCAGGGGATCGCGCTCCTGCCACTCCGCCAGCTCGTCCTTGCCGCGGTATCTTTCCGGGTCGCCCTCATAGTGGCCGTGCCAGCGGTAGGTGACGGCCTCCACGAACGCGGGCCCGGCGCCGTCGCGGATGCGCCGCACCACGTCGGTCATGGCGGTGGCGACGGCTTCCACGTCGTTGCCGTCGACGGCGACGTACTCGAGCCCGTACGCGGCGGCCCGGTTGGCTAGCGGCACCGGGTGCTGGTCGGCGCTCGGCGAGAACTCCGCGTAGCCGTTGTTCTCGCAGAAGAAGACCATCGGCAGCTTCCACAGCGCCGCCAGGTTCGCCGCCTCGTGGAACGCGCCCTGCGCGACCGCGCCGTCACCGAAGAACGAGACCACCACGCCGTTCTGCCCGCGCAGCTGTGCGGCGAGCGCCGCGCCCGCGGCGATCGGCACCCCCGCCCCGACGATCCCGTTGGCGCCGAAAATGCCCAGGTCGGGGTCGGCGATGTGCATGGAGCCGCCCAGGCCCTTGTTGGTTCCGGTGACCCGGGCGAGCAGCTCGGCCAGCATGGGCTCGGGGGCGAGCCCCTTGGCCAGGCAGTGGCCGTGGCCGCGGTGGTTGGACGTGATCACGTCGGTGGCGGCCAGCGGCCAGCAGGCGCCGACCGCGGACGCCTCCTGGCCGATGGACAGGTGAACGAAGCCGGGGACCTCACTGTCGCGGTAGAGGTCGGACACCCGTTCCTCGAACACGCGGATCATGGTCATCCGCCCGAAGGCTTCGAGCAGGTCGTCCGTCGGGAGCTCGCGGGTTTCCTCCGCCGCTATGGGTGACCGCAATTCCTTACCTTCCCGCATCGTCGTGGACCTCGCGAAGCTGGCGCTTGAGCACCTTGCCCGACGCGGTTCGCGGCAGCGCGCCGAGGAAGACGATCTCCTTCGGCGTCTTGAAGCCGGCCAGCCGCGCCCGGCAGTGCGCGATCAGTGCCTCCGTCGTGAGGCCGTCATGGCCGGGCTTGCGCACGACGAACGCGCGCGGCACCTCGCCCCACCGGGCGTCCGGCATGGCGACCACCGCCGCCTCGAGGACCGCCTCATGCTCGTAGAGCACCCGCTCGACCTCGGACGACGCGACGTTCTCGCCGCCGGACACGATCATGTCCTTCTTGCGGTCGTCGATATAGAGGTAGCCGTCCTTGTCGAGGTGGCCGATGTCCCCGGTACGGAACCAGCCGTCCGGGGTGAACGCGGCCTCCGTCGCCTCCGGGTTCTTCCAGTAGCCCGACACCACCTTCGGCCCGCGCAGCAGTATCTCGCCGGCCCCGCCCGGTTCGACCGGGGCGTCGTCGGGGCCGACGATCTTCACGTCCAGGTTGACCACCGGCTTGCCGACCGAGCCGATCTTGGACACGATGTGCGCCTGGTCGTTGAACGTGTCGCCGGACACGGTCTCGGTCAGCCCGTACGCGTCGGCGAACCGCGCGCTCGGGAACGCCGCGAGCAACCGCTCGATGAGCGTTACCGGCGTCTTCTCCCCGCCCCCGGTGATGAAGCGGACGCTCGACGTGTCGCGGTCGCCAAGTTCGGGCGACTGCGCTACCGCGTTCAGCACCGCGTTGACCATGGCGGGCGCCAGCCACACGTTGGTCGGCCGGTCGCGCTCGATCGCGGCGAGCAGGTCGGGCACGTCGAAGCGCGGCAGGATCACCAGGCTGCCGCCGACCCACCAGGTGCCGAGGCCCGGCAGGTCGAACGCCCCGACGTGGTACATCGGCCCGGCCATCGCCGTGCGGTCCGCCGCGCTGATGCCGAACTCGGCGACGTGCCCGATCGTCTTCCAGTAGAAGTTGCCGTACGTGATCGGCACCCCCTTGGGGTGCGCGGTCGTCCCCGAGCTGTACATGAGCCGGTGCAGGTCCGCCTCGCCGACATCAGCAGGAGGAACGTAGGCGCCCAAACGCGACCCGAGGAACGACTCGTATCCGGCGGCACCGGCGGGGGCGCTCGCGTCCCCGCCGGCCATGACCACCGTCCACCGGGTGGCCAGCCGGGCGCCGATGGCGGCGACCGGGGCGGCGAAGCCGGGCTCGGTCACGATCGCCACCGCGCCCGCGTGCCGGATGATGTACTCCAGCTCGGGCTCGGCCAGCCGCACGTTGAGCGGCAGGAACGCCGCGCCGACGCGGTTGACCGCCAGCGCGCTCTCCAGGAACTCGGGGCGGTTGCCCATGAGCAGCGCCACGATGTCACCCTTGCCGACGCCGGCCTCGCGGAAGGCCGCGGCGAGCGCGTTCACCCGGTCGAGCAGCTGCAGGTGCGTCAGCCGCGTGTCGCGGAAGATAACCGCGTCCTCATGCGGCGTCCGGTCCGCGTTCCGGTCCAGCGACCGGGTGAGGTTGTACATGACCCATCTCCTTCGATCGTCACGGATCGAGCGTCAAAGCAGTGAGTAGCCGCCGTCAACGGTGATCGTGGTGCCGGTGATGTACGCCGACGCCGGTGAAGCGAGGAACAGGTAGACGCCCGGCAGGTCGGAGTCGTTTCCCCAGCGGCCGAGGGCAGTGTGCCGCGCGATGTCCTGCTCGCGGTGCTCGTCCCGCTGCCAGAAGGCGCCGAGCCCGGTCTCGAACCAGCCGAGCGCCACGGCGTTGGCCGTGATCTGGCGCGGTCCGAGTTCCTGCGCCAGCGACCTGACCAGGGCATGCGCGCCGCCCTTGGACGCCGAGTAGGCGGCAAGGCGGCCGTGCGGCCGGTCACCGAGCACCGAGCCGGTGACGATGATGCGGCCGCCCGCGCCCATACGGCCCGCGGCGGCGCGCGCGCCGAGGAACGTCCCGGTCAGGTTGGTGTCGATGACATCCCGCCAGGCCGCCGCGGACAGCTTGGTGATGTCCGGGTCCTCGCGTGACACCCCCGCGTTGGCGATCCACACGTCCACGCCGCCGAAGCGCTCGGTCATCCGCTCGGCGACCGTCTCGTTGAACAACTCGTCCCGCACGTCGCCCGCGCAGACGAGGTGATCTCCCGTGAGCCGGCCGGCCAGGTTCTCCAGGGCCGGCTTCGAGCGCGCGACCAGGGCGAGCCTGGCGCCGACGGCGTCGAAGGCGGTGGCGAGCACGCTGCCGAGGCCGCGCCCGGCCCCGGTGATCACGACGCGCCGCCCGGCGACGTCGGCGTGACCTTGACGGTCGGGGTTACCTGCGGTCATCAGCAGCCGAGCTCACGGGCGATCACGAGACGCTGGATCTCGTTGGTTCCTTCACCGATCTCAAGTACCTTCGCGTCGCAGTAGAACCGGGCGACGTCACTCTCTAGCATGTAGCCGGCGCCGCCGAAGATCTGCACCGCCTCGCTGACCACCGAGGTGGCGACCTGACTCGCCTTGAGCTTCGCCATGGCAGCCTCTTTCCTGAACGGCTTGCCCGCATCGCGCAGCGAGGCGGCGTAGTAGGTGAGCCACCGGGCGGCTTCGATCTCCGTGGCCATGTCGGCCAGCTTGAACTGGATCGCCTGGAAGCTGCCGATCGGGGTGCCGAACGCCTCATGCTGCTTGGCGTAGGCCAGCGCCAGTCGCATCGCGCCGGCGGCGGTACCCAAGGAGAGGGCGGCGACGGAGATCCGCCCGACCTCCAGGGCGGAAAGGAACTGGCCGAGCCCGCCGCCGGGCTCGCCGACGACCTGGCTGTCGGGTACCCAGACGTCGTCGAAGAACAGGTCCCTGGTGTCCGCGGACTTCCACCCGATGCCGCGGAGCTTCGGGCCGAGCGTGTAGCCCTTGGTGCCCTGCTCGACGATGAAGCTGCCGAATTGCGGCTTGCCGTGTCCGTCCTCGCCGGTGCGGGCGAGCACGGTGACGCCGAAGCTCATGTCGGTGCCTGCGTTGGTGATGAAGGCCTTCTGCCCGTTGAGCACCCACCCGTCGGACACCCGCGTGGCCCTGGTCCGCAGCGCCCGGACGTCCGACCCCGCTCCCGGCTCGGTCAGCCCGAAGGCGCCAAGCTTGCGGCCCTCAGCCAGCGGCCGCAGCCACCGCTCTCGCTGGTCGTCGTCGGCGAACAGGAGCAGCGGGAGGCTGCCAATGGTGGAGTGCGCCTGCCAGGCCGTCGCGATCGACGAGTCCACCGTCGCCAGGGCCTCGAGCAGTGCCACGTAACCGACCGTGGACGACCCGATCCCGCCCCACTTCTCGGGGATAAGCGTGCCGAGCAGCCCGAGCTCGCCAAGGCCGCGCAGCAGCTCGGTCGGACAGCGCTCCTCGTGCCAGGCCTGGGCGGCGACCGGTGCGATCTCCCGCTCGGCGTAGGTCCGGCCTAGGTCAAGCAGTTCGCCTTCGAACTCGGTGAGTGTGAAGTCCATGGCCCTCTCGCCTTGCCGCCCTACACTGACTGGTCAGTACATAATAGGAACAGGGGCGAGGCCGCCGCAATGAGCAACCGAGTGGGATTCGATGACCGGCCCCGACAAGACGGCGGCCGTCCGGCTTGCACTGCCGTCACCGGCCCGAACAGCGCACTTGAATAGACTGACCAGTCGGTAGTAAAATACGTTACCGATGGTAAGGGCTTGGGCGCGCCGTGGAAGACCGGCCCGTCGGAACGGGGTTATTTTAGCTGTCAACGGAAGCTGCCGACTAGATAAGGCTGCGCGATGCCGCAAACCAGGGTGAAGGACAAGCAGGGCAAGAGCCCGAAGTGGCAGGCTCGCCGCCACGAGATCGTGGACACGTCCGCGCGGGTCTTCGCCGAGCGGGGCTACCACGCCACGAGCACCACGGAGCTCTGCGAGGCGAACGGCATCGGGAAGGGCGCCCTCTACTATTACATCGGCTCCAAGGAGCAACTGCTCGCCGCCATCCACGACCGGGTCATGGATGAGGTCATGCTGGGCGCCGACCGGGTGACCCTGGCGGGCGGGAAGCCCCCCGAGCAGCTGACGATGCTGGGCGAAGAGCTCCTTGACGTCATCTTCCGCTTCCCCCACCACGTCTGGGTGTTCCTGCATGACTTCCCCGCGCTGACCGGCAAGAATGCCGAGATGTTCCGGCAGCGGCGGCGGGCGTACGAGCGCCAGGTTGAGGCCGTGTTCCAGCAGGGCATTGAGTCCGGGGACTTCCGCCCGGTGGACACCCGGCTGGCGGTCAGCGGGTGGCTCGGCATGCACAACTACACCTACCTGACTCTGCGCGCGGGTGGTCATTTCTCGGTCAAGGAAGTGGCGAAGTCCTTCGCGGACATCTTCATCCTGGGCCTCGCAACCCGTGAACAGGATCAGGCTCCTCGGTAACCTCGTCGACGAGCCCCCAGCACAGCGCTGTCTGGGCTGGCAGCCGGTCACCGGTGAGCATCAGCCAGGCGGCGCGCCAGCGGCCGGTCCGCCGCGGCACGCTGACCGAGCCGCCGGCGCCGGGAACCAGGCCCATCCCAACTTCCGGCAGCGCGAAGAAGGCGTCCGGTGTGGCGGCGACCCGCCCGGCGTACGCGGCCATCTCGATGCCCGCGCCGACGCAGGCGCCGTGCGTGGCGACGGTGACCTTCGCCGCCATGCGGTCGATGACCCGCCACGGCGACCGCGATAGCCGAACCAGGTAGGCCGCTACCAGGTCCGTCGCGGCGCCGAACTCGTCCAGGTCCCCGCCGCTGCAAAACGCCGGGCCGGCGCCGCTCAGCTCGACCGCCTCGACCGTCTCGTCGGCCTCGCCGACGAGCAGCGCATCGAGCAGCGCTTCCCGCAGCCGGGCGCTGAACGGGTTGCGCCGCGCGGGGTCGTTAAGTACGACCGAGAGCCGCCCGCCGTCCCGGCTGACGCTGACCGGCTCGGCGGGCGGCTCGCGGTGGCGCGGGGTGCCGCGCTCGCCGAGCCAGCGGGCGAACTCCGGCCCGCCGAGCAGCAGCGAGTACGCCGCGGCCTCGGCCGCGAGGCCGCCGGCGGTATCGAGGACGGCGGTCTGCCGCACCAGCTGCCCGCACGCGATCGCGGCCCTGGGCGATCGCTCGACGGCCGCCCGCAGGCGGCGCAGCGCCTCGTCCAGGTCGGGTCCGCCGGGGATGTCGCCGACCGGGACAACCTCCCGCATTCTCATCTCGGCCGCCGGCCGCGCGGTCAGCGACAGCGTCGCCGCGCTGATAAGCGGCTCAAGGCCGGCCGCCGGCGGCCCGGTGAGCACGCCGGCGGTGACCGGCAGCGCGTCCGCGACCATGGCGGCGGCCCGCTTGACCAGCCCGGGCGGCGCGTCCCGCCAGTCGTCGAGCCGGAGCACTACCAACGGGTTGGCGGGCGTACCGTCCGGCAACAGCTGAAGCTCGAGCTGCCCGGCTAGTTCGGCGAGTTCGGTGGGCATGGAAGGCAACTATCCTCCGTTGGGCGGCCCGCGGCCGCTAATCGCGGGCGTAGGCGAGCTCGCCGCCGATGAACGTCGCGGCCACCAGGTCGGACCCGAGCGAGTGCAGCGCGTCAAGGGGACCGGCCCGCAGCAGCGCGAGGTCGGCCGGGTGGCCGGGGGCCACGAGCCGCTGGGTGGCCGGGGCGGCGGGCCGGCCGAGGAACAGCGCCAGGGCCCGGGCGGGTGAGACGGCCTCGTCCGCGGCGAACTGCGCCGGGCGGCAAACGGCGGCCCGCATCACGTGCCACGGGTCCTCGCTACCGAACGGCGCGTCGCTGCCGGCCGCGACGTCGGCCCCCGCGTCGACGAGGGACCGCAGCCGCCACAGGTCAGGCCGGTCATTCGGCGGCACGTCCGTCGCGTACTGCTCGGCTCGCTCGGCGACGAAGTGCGGCTGGGTGACCACCGTCAGCCCCCGGAGGTCGGGCAGGGAATCGGCCCCGATGACCGCGCCGTGCTCGATCCGGTCACCGGGCCGCCGCCCCGCCAGGTCAAGCGCGGCCAGCGTGAGCACGAACTGGACGCGCGTCACGCAGTGCACCGCGGCCGGACGGCCCGCCGCGTGCGCGCCGCGGATCAGGCCGGCGAGCTCGGCCAGCGCTGGCAGCGTGGTGTCGTCGAGCATGATCTTCACCGGGCCGACGCTGACCGGCCCTGGTGGCAGGCGCACCCCCGGCGGTGCCATGCAGCAGATGCGCTGCGCGATCGGTGCTCCGGCCAGGAACGTGAGGTCACCATCGGTCGCGCCGGGCGTCGCATCCGTGAAGCCCGTGATCCCGAGCGATCCCGCCTTCCTGCTCACCGCGCCCAGGTCCACGGCGGCGTTCGGCACCCGGTCGGCGAGCCAGCGGTCCATCCGCCAGAGCCGCCCGGTCGGGCGGCCTGCATCGTCGCGTTCCACGCCGCTGAGCTCGCACCCGTCGAGGCCCAGCCGGGCGGCACCGAGCGAGTTGACCACCCAGAGCGCGCCGGTCCGGTGCTGTACCCGCACCGGGCGCTGGGGGAGGATCCGGTCGAGAACATGACGGTCGAGCGGGCCGGCGACCGACTCGTGGTAACCGACGGCGCGCAGCCACGCGCCAGCGGGGAGGTCCGCGTCCGCCGCCCGCAACCGCGCGGCCAGCTCGGCACCGGTCCGCGTCAGCGGCGGGCCGACGGTGACGCTGGCCGCCGCGGCAGCGAGGGCCCGCAGGTGCACGTGATGGTCGTGCAGGCCGGGCAGCAGGACCCCGCCGGCCGCCTCCATGACCTCTTCGCCGGATTCCGGCCGCAGCCCTGGCCCGCACTCGGCGATCCGGCCCGCCGCCAGGCGCACGTCGGTGCGCGGGAGGCCCGCGAGTTCCGCCTCGGCGGCCAGGTGGGCATCGGGCGGCCACACCCGGGCTTCGCGGATTAGCATGCGGCGCGCCGGTCGGCCAGCCACGCGAGCACCGCGCTGGTATCCGCGCCAAGTTCCGCCGCGTGCCCGGCCGGGCCGGCGGGCGGCGCCGGGCGGCGCGGCGCGAGCACGGCCTGCTCGCGGTGCGAGCGCGGGCAGACAACCGATCCGCCCGGGCGGATATCGTGCCGCCCGTGGTCAGGTGCCCCGTGG
>CAZORE010000002.1:78664-81774 GCA_964581815.1 uncultured Streptosporangiaceae bacterium
CCCCGTGGTCGGGCGCGGCGGCGGCGAAGGCGGCGGCCACGTCGCGCATGGGCAAGTCGATCAGCTCGCCGCCGCCGGCCGACCGCGACAGCGCGACCGCCAGCGCTCCGCAGGCGCCGGTCAGCGGGTCGGCGATGGCGTCGGCGCAGAAGACCGGCCCGGGCGGCTCGCCCGCTGCCCGTTCGCCCTCTGGCCAGCCGACCAGCCCGCCCGCCACCGCGGCATCGTCACCGAACGCCACCCGCTCCGGCAGCGACCGCCCGTACCCGGTGATGCTCAGCCAGACCTGGCCAGGCGGATGGCGGATCATGCCCGGTGCCACTCCCAGGGCGGCCAGCGCGCGCGGCCTGGACGACTCGATCACCACGTCCGCCACTTCAAGCAGTGACGCCAGCACGGCCCGCCCCGCCCGTGTGCTGAAGTCAAGGGAAAGGCTGCGGTGCCCGGCGTGCAGCCAGTCGAAGAACTCCCGGTTGCCGGCCCGTGCCCCATCCGGCCGGGCCGGCGACTCGACCTTGATGACCTGCGCCCCGGCGAGGCCAAGCAAGCGCGCGCAGAGCGGGCCCGCCCACATCGACGAGAGGTCGGCGACTACGGCGTTAGCCAGCCGGGCGCCGGCCAGCCCAGTGCCGGCCAGCCCAGTGCCGGCCAGCGGTTCCGCGATGCGCATGGCCCGCCACGGCGGCCAGCTAGCCGCCCCGGCTGCGCTGTGTGGTCGCGCGCTGGGCGGTCGCGGGCCGGCCGGCAGGGCCGCGGCGGGGATTCCGATCAGTTGCGCCGCCGCCGCGAAATCTTCGGCTGGCGTGCCCAGGGCCGCCACCGTGAGCGCCGAGCGCGCCTGAGCCAGCGTCACGCGTCCGTTCCCGCAGGCTCCATCCACGCCGAGCACGCCGGCGATCGCGGGCACGGCCGCCACGTCATCGGGCCTGCTGAGCGTGACGGCACACCAGCCGTCCGCCGAACGCAGCAGGAAGCTCGATCCGCCGGCCGACACCCGCCCGCCCCGGGTGAAGCCCGCGAGCGCCGCCCGGCCGGCGATCAGCTCCGCCGGGTCAGCGCGCACCTCGTTCCCCGTCATCGCCGTCACCCGGGCGAACTCCGCGCTGACCTGGGCGAGCATGGCAATGGTAGGCGCCGGGGAGGCCACCGGCGTCCCGTCAGGCATGCCGGTAAGCGCCATCGCGCCGGACGCTGCCCAGTCCAGCACCTCGCACCTGTCACGCATGCCTCATTATCCGCCCGCATCAGGCCCTAGGGCCGTTCCGGGGCGATGGCTGCGGCAACCAGCCTCCATAGGGGCTTCCCGCCGGCACAGCCGGAACATCCGTCATGCCGCCCACCACCGTACGCAACCAGCAGACGCCTCCTGTCTGGAGCTGTTGCGTGCTCTGTTCTCTCCCTGCAGCTTGCCTAGGCGTTGGGTGCCAGTGCTGCGGCTAGCGCAGCGTCGGCTTCGGCTGCCGCGTCGCCGCCGGCTGCGATCACGTCCTGGAGGGCCAGCTTGCAGGCGGTGTCTCGTGCCTGGTCGGCGGTGGTCTGGATGTCGGGTGCGACGCCGGTGCCTTCCCAGTTGCCGCCGGTTTTGGGGTTGACCCCTTCGGCGACGGGGATGGTTGCCTCCAGGTGCGGGTGGACGGGGAAAGCCTCGCGGGCGTGGGCGCCGCCGCGGGTGCGCTCGCCGATGATGGTGGCCCGCCCGAGTTGCTGCAGGTCGTAGCTGAGCTGCTCGCCGCCGGAGAACGTGGTGGCGCTGGTCAGCGCGTACACCGGCTTTGCCTTTCCGAAGCGGCGGCCCGGAACGTAGGGCAGCGTCCAGGCCTGCTTGACCTGGTTGTCGCCGCGTTCCCGCAGTCCGGTGAGCTGGGCTGGTTCGTGATCCCACAGGTAGCTGATGAGGAACGTGGCCATGGCCGGCTCGCCGCCCAGGCAGTGGCGCAGGTCGATGATGAGCGCGTCGGTGGTGGCGAGCAGGCTCATTGCGGCGGTGATGGTCTCCCCGCACAGGGCGGCCGGGAACAGTACTGGCTGCAGGTCGAGATAGCCGACGTTGCCGGGGAGGCGCCGCACGCAGGCCACGCCGCCGCAGGTCTGGTCTGCCCACCGTGCCATGGCGGCGTATTCCTCGCTGTCGTCACCCGGCGTGCGCTGCGGGAGGGCTTCGGCATGGTAGAGCAGCCGCAGGTGCTTGTCGGCGTTGACCGATTGCAGGTCCGTGGTGACCGCCGCGGCCAGCGAAGGCTCCTCGGCAGGGTACCGTCCCTCCGCCAGCCCTTCAGCCAGCACCCGGGACACCGCCGTGGCGACGTCAGGGAAGAGGTAATGGGTTTCGACGAGCGTACGGATCTGCCCGACGATCTGTGCCACCTCTGCCTCGTCCATTCGTTAAGAGAAGCAGACGCTTGACAAAACGTCAAGATCCGTTAACGCTTTTCGGCATGGAGGAGGACGACGTCGCCAGGGTTACCACGCCGGAGCAGTTCAAGGCGCTGGGTCATCCGATGCGTCACCGGCTGCTGTTCGCCCTCGGCCAGGGCGGCCAGGCGACCATCAGCCAGCTCGCCGCCGCACTGGGCAGCAACAAGGGCAACATTGCCCACCATCTGAAGGTTCTCGCCGCGGCAGGCCTGGTCCGGCCCGCAGGCACCCGCCAGGTGCGCGGCGGAACCGAGCAGTACTACCAGCGCGCCTCCCGCGGCCTGGCATACGACGATGCCGCTACCACCGAGGTGGCGTTCCGCGCGCTCGCTGCGGAGATCGCCGCCGCCGAGCCCGAGCCGTTCCTGGTGATGCGCACGCTCCGGCTGACTCCCGAGCATGCCCAGCAGCTCACCGCCACCCTCCACGACCTTGCCCACCAGGCCGAGGACGCAAGCGACCAGCCCCGGTACGGCCTGCTGCTCGGCCTCTATCAGCCAGCACAGCCACCCCGGCCTAGTCCGGCGCCATCCGCCGCGCCCACGACTGGCCCGCCGGCCGCAGGTGAGCCCGGTAACAAGACCAGCGCCACGTAGAGCCAGCGACTCCTGGGCCGTGCCGCCCCACGTCGTACCTCCGCCCGGTATACACCGCCCACGGCGCGAACTGGGCGGCTCGCGGGCGCCCAGTTTCCC
>CAZORE010000002.1:81874-131060 GCA_964581815.1 uncultured Streptosporangiaceae bacterium
CCGGTATACACCGCCCACGGCGCGAACTGGGCGGCTCGCGGGCGCCCAGTTTCCCGGTGCCGCGGTGTATGCACTACCGACCGCCCGGACGATCCGCTCACCGGATCGAGCCGCAGCAGCTGGAAACGACCCTGGAGGTTGACGATGGAATCGTCCGCATCGGCCGGGCGCGCAGTATCCGCCGCTCTCGCTCGTGTGTTCGGCGGCTGGCGGACGGGCCTGTCGGGGCCTGTCATCGTTCTTCAGGCTGGGACCGCGGTCAACTACTTCGGCACTGGACTGATCCTTCCCTTCGAGATCATCTACCTGCACCAGGCCCGCGGCTTCCCAACGGCGACTGCGGGACTGGTGCTGGCGGCGGTCATGGGCACGGCGGCGGTCGTAACGCCCCCTTCGGGTGCGCTACTCGATCGTTTCCGTGCCAAGCCGATCCTGATCACCGGCAATCTCGCGAGCGCACTGGGCTACGCGGGCTTCGCATTCGTCGGCCGTCCCTGGCAAGCCTTCGTCTGCGCGGCCATCGGCGGCGCCGGGTTCGGAGTCGCGAACACCGCGAACCAGGTTCTGAGCTTGACCCTGGTCTCAGCGGAGCAGCGCGCCTCCTCGATCGCGCTCCGCCGAGTCGCAGGCAACTTCGGTCTCGGCAGCGGCGCGACGGTTGCGGGCTTCATCGTTGCTTCCGCCAATAACCTCCGCGCGTTCCAGGCGCTCTACCTCTTCGACGGCCTCACCTTCGCTGTCTTCGCGCTGGTTGTGCTCGTGGGGATCCCGAATCCTCGCCTCGCGAATGCTGCGTCGGCGAGCGACAGGGGAACAGGCTTCCGAACAGTTGCTCACGATCGGCTCTTCCTCACCCTGATCGCCGCCAACATCGTGCTCGTAATGACCGGTGGCGCGCTCTTTTCCAACATCCTCGCGCCGTTTGCGAAGGCGCACACGCCTGTCGGGCCGGGCGAGATCGGCGTCGTCGTCTTCATCAACACCTTCTTCATCGTCGTCGCGCAGATTCCAGCCACACGAGTCGTCACGCGGATGCGCCGCACACACGCCCTTTTCGCGACCAGCGCGCTATTTGCAATCGGCCTGCTCGCGGTCCTGCTCGCAACGCTTACGAGCTCGACGCTCACCGCTACCACCGTCTTGGCCGGGGTCGCGATCGTGATCGCGATCGGTGAGTGCGCGCAGTTCATCGTGCTCGGCCCAATCGTCGCCGACCTCGCACCGCCGCATCTGCTCGGCCGCTACATGTCGCTCTACGGCCTCACATTTACGGCAGGCGTGGCCCTCGGCCCCGCGATCGGCGGCGCGCTGCTCGCAACGTCACCTGACGCCGTCTGGTGGGGCGGCGCCTTGACGGCAGCACTGACCGGAGCCGGCTTGCTGCGACTCGGCGACCGGATACCCGACCCGCTCTTGCGGGCGCAATGCCCTCCGCCGCAAGCCGCCAGCGCGGCCGGTATGGACCCCGCCTGCCACAGCCAAAGTATGACCCTCCGGACTTCAAGGAACAGGCCGTGAAGACGGCGGCCGGCCTGGACTGCACCTGCGACCTGCTCCACGCCTTATAGAGCCAGTGCTTCCGGCTCCGGCGCCGCAGCACGTTCTCCGGGCTAGCGGCGGTGCGGCACAGCGGCGCGGAACTCGCGCAAGGCTACCGGACCTTCGCCAGCCTTCTTCATGGCCTTCTTCCAGGTATGGCGCTCCGCGTACCAGTCGAGCGACTGCACGTTGCTGGCGGTCATGGCGCGTATCTTGCCAGTCAGGCAGTCCAA
The DNA here is from genome assembly GCA_964581815.1 of uncultured Streptosporangiaceae bacterium. GTDB lineage: Bacteria > Actinomycetota > Actinomycetes > Streptosporangiales > Streptosporangiaceae > Trebonia. The sequence goes on from CAZORE010000002.1 coordinate 83,647, forward strand.
TGCGCCGATCAGGGCGAGCACGTCGAAGGCGAGGTCGAAGGTCCAGATCTCCTCGGCCGTGTACGCATCGAGGTGGGTCTCGAGGCTGTCCTTCAGCAGGCCCGCGTCACGAACACGGACGTAGGCGGCGCTCACCATCGTGCTCAGTGCCCGGATCTGGCCCAGCAGTCCCGGTTCCCCGTTCATGTACTCCTTTACCTCGGGCTGGTCGCCCAGCAGGCGGAGTGAACTGAGGGTGAGGGAGAGGAAGGGGGCCGACGTGCAGTCGTCGGCATCCTCCGGCACCAGGCCGGCCTCGTCCTGGAAACCGAGGAAAGCGGGGGCGGCCTGCTCCGTGCGGATCCGGACGTGACACCAGCGGCATTCACTGGCCGGGTCAAGCTCGAGCGGCGCACCGCAGTTGGGGCAGACTTCCAGGACAGGCACGGTGTTCACGGCAGAATCTTAGTGAGCTACCCCGTCCCTATCTACAGAATGCACCACACCGCGTTGCGGCGGCGCGGTCCCTTATCCCGTGGCTCCGGTCATGTCGTGTAAGCGGGAGAGATCACGGTCGCCGGCGACGCCGGTGCCAGTTACTTCGGCCCGCCAGCCTGTAAGGAACAAGTAAACCCACGCGCCCGCCCGCGCGGCCGCGTGGACCTCCCTGGCCGCGACGGCTGCTGGCGGGGGCGGTCAGTCCTTTAGGCGAGTCCCCGCACGACCCGCGCCGGCACCGCGTCACCCTTGATCGCGGCCACCATGTGCAGCGCCTGCTTGGTCTGCGGTACGTCGTGGGCGCGGAAGATCCGGGCGCCGAGCCAGGCGCCGAGGGCCGTGACCGCGATGGTGCCCGCGAGCCGGTCCTCTACGTTGGTGGCGCCGATCGTCTCGCCCACGAAGTCCTTGCGTGACGCGGCCATCAGCACCGGCCAGCCGGTGGCCGTCAGCTCGTCGAGCCGGCGGCTGATCTCCAGGGAGTGCCAGGTGTTCTTGCCGAAGTCGTGGGCGGGGTCGATGACGATACGGTCGGGATTCACCCCGGCGCGGAGCGCGCTCGCGACGAGCCCGAGCGTCATGTCGAGGACGTCCGCCACGACGTCGCGGTAGGCGAGACGGAACGGCCGGGTCCGCGGGGGCACCCCGCCGGCATGCGAGCACACCAGGCCCACGTCGAACTCGGCGGCCACCTCCGCCGTGGCCGGGTCCCAGCCGCCCCAGGTGTCGTTCAGCAGGTCGGCTCCCGCCTCGCAGGCGGCCCGCGCCACCTCGTGACGCCAGGTATCGACACTGATGATGAGGTCGGGGTAGGCAGAGCGGACCACCGCGATGAACGCGACGACGCGCCGGATTTCCTCGGCGGGGGAGACCTCGCTCCCCGGCTTGGCCGGCACGCCGCCGATGTCGACGATGTCCGCCCCCTCGGCGACGACCTGGTGAACGCGGTCCATGGCCGCCGTTTCTTCCCAGGTCAGTCCCGGCCGGAAGAACGAGTCAGGCGTGCGGTTGACGATCGCCATGACGAGCGGGCGGCCAGGCGGGAACTCGCTGTCCCGCAGCCGCAGCGGACCCGGCTCGCGTACCCGCGGTCCGGTCACGGGGTCCTCGTCACCGACCGGGCCGGCGGCCGCTCGTGCGTGGGCACGGCCCGGGCGGTCGGGTGCAGCTCGCCGCCCGTTCGGACGAACTGATGCAGCAGTACCGGATCTACGGCCGCGCGCCCGTCGTTCTCGGGCACCTTCCGGCGGCGCTCGGCGACGAGCAGCAGTTCCGCGGCCATCACCGCCAGGTCGTGGCTCGCTTGGTGCTTGTGTCCCCGGCGGCCCAGGTCGACCTGGGCGATCGCCTCAAGCCCGTGCGCTTCGCTGGTGTCAAGCAGGACCGCGAGCTCGATGCCGTACCCGACCGGGATGGGCAGCGATTCCATCAGCTCACGCCGGGCCGCCCACTCGCCGGCCAGCGGTTGCACGATCCCGGTCAGCTCCGGCCACCACAGGCTGAGCAGCGGCCGGGCGATGAGCTCGGTGACCCGCCCGCCGTCCGCCGTGACGGAGCCGTCGCGGCGGGAGTACAGCCGCTCGTAGAAACCCTTGACGAGCATGACGTGCTCGTCGAACAGCAGGGGGCCGAGCAGTCCGGTCACGAAGTGCGGACCCCAGTGGGTCAGGTCAGCGTCCACGAAGACCAGCAGGTCGCCCTTGGTCACCAGCAGGGACTTCCAGAGCGCCTCACCCTTGCCGGGGAAGGAGTCCAGCTGCGGAGCCACGTCTCGCGCGCGGTGCACCACGGCGCCGGCCCTGGCCGCTGCCTCGGATGTGTTGTCCGTGGAATCTGAGTCGATCACCACGAGCTCGTCCACCAGCCCGGTACCGGCGGCGAGCGTCGCGATGCGGGACACCACCTCGCCGACGGTGGCCTCCTCGTTGCGCGCGGGAATCACGACGCTGACCGTCGTGCCGAGCTCCCGCTTGCGCGCGGCCAGCCGCCGGGCAGGCCAGTCCTGCCAGCGGCTCATCAGCCCCCCCGAGTGCGCCATGATACCGACGCGTTTCACCTCTTGCCTGCTAATGACCTGCTCTCCGATCATGGTAGGAGGCACGGGGCCGGATGATGCCGTTGACCCCGGGTTGACCGGCCAGGTGGGCGGTCAGGCCGGGGAAGCGCGCGACGGCGAGAACCGGGGCGAACATCTGGGAATCGAAGCCCATGAGGTGGTAGGCGGGTCCGGTGGGGAAATCGAGGGTGGGGCGTAGCCCGCTCGCCTCGTGAATGGCGCCGGCCAGCGCCTCATAGGTCTCGATGAGCCGCTGACCGCCGCGCAGCGAGGCGGTCATGCCGAGCGCGGTGCGCATGGCGGGGACCCGGTTGTCGACGGCCGTGGCGTTACCGGGAGCGAAGCCCGCGACGCAGCGCCCCGTGGCCGCCGCCTCTTCGGCCCAGGATCGCGGGTTGCCGTGGAGCATGCCCTCGTTCAGTATCCCGAGCACAGCCTCGGCGGCGGTGCCGTGCGGGCTTGCCGTGAGCCCGCCGACCGCCGCGGCCACCGCGGCGGAGTGGACGGACACGCTTGGGGTGCCGATGCGGGCGGCCAGGGGAGAGGCGCCGAAGCCGTCGCCGGCGTGCAGGATGAGCGATCGCTCGAAGGCGGCGACGACCTGCGGCTCCGGCACCTTGCCGAAGGTCATGTAGAGGAAGTTGGCCGCGTAGCCGAGGTCGTCGCGTGGCGCGACGGCGCCAAGCCCGCGGCGGCGCCGCTGTTCGAAGGCGACGAGGGAAGGCAGCACGGCGAATAGGCGCAAGCCCTCCGCGGCCATCGCGGCGGAGGCGCTGCCGTACGGGGCGGTGGCATTCGCGCCGAGCATGCCGACCGCTTTCCGCAGCGTTTCCATCGGGTCTGCGCTCAGCGGCAGTCCAGCGAGCGCGGTGGCCAGCTCGTGATGGATGGCGCGCCGCGAGCGCTCGGCCCGGTTCTGGGCGAGAAGCTGGTCACGGGTTGGCAGTTCGCCGTGCCAGAGGAGGAACGCGACCTCCTCGAAGCTGTGGCGCCAGCAGAGTTCCTGGACGGGATAGCCGCGGTAGGTCAGCGGGCTGGTCTGCCGGTTCACCCGTGGCATGGCGGCCGGGCCAGCGTGCCCGCGGCCGTTTTCCTGCCGAACCTTGGTCTGCGAGACGGTCACCGGCTCCTCCTAGAATCGCGCGGCGCCCCCGCCGGTGGCTTTCGCGCCATCATGATACTGAATATCATTAGTATGATATTTAGTACCACGAGCGGCCGCAAGCGGCGACGCCCGGGGAAATCATCACCGGTGATCGCGGCGGCCAGGTGATCGCCTTCAGTGCAGGTCCGCGGGCGGGGCCGGCCATTCGGGCACGACGTCGAGGTAGTCGCTCACCGCGGCCGAGAATCGCGGCGGCCGTTTCTCCAGGAAGGACTCCACCCCTTCGGCGACGTCCGGTCCCCGGCCGAGCACGGAGATCGCCCGCGAGTCCAGCCGGTGCGCGTCCCACGGCGTCGGCTGGCCGAGCATCGACCACAGCATCCGCCGGGACAGGGTCACCGACACCGCCGAGGTGTTCGCCGCGATCTCATCGGCCAGCGCGCGGGCGGCGGGCATGAGCTCGGCGGCGGGCACTACCCGGGAGACGAGCCGGCCGGCCAGCGCCTCGGCGGCGTCGAAGACCCGCCCGGTCGCCACCCATTCCATCGCCTGCGAGATGCCGACGATCCGCGGCAGGAACCAGCTGGACGCGGCCTCGGGAACCAGCCCGCGGCGGGCGAAGACGAAGCCGAACTTCGCGGTGTCGGCGGCGATCCGGATGTCGGCAGGCAGCGTCATGGTGGCGCCGACGCCCACCGCCGGGCCGTTGACCGCCACGATCACCGGCTTGCGGGAGGCGGCGATGCGCAGCGAGACGATGCCCCCGCGATCACGCGGCACCCCCGCGATCGTGCCGCCGGCCTCGGCCTCGCCCTCGCCGCGCCCGGCGAACGTCGTCCGGCCGGCCGCCAGGTCAGCGCCCGCGCAGAAGCCGCGCCCGGCCCCGGTGAGCAGGACGACCCGGACGGCATCGTCGGCGTCGGCCAGGTCGAAGGCCGCGACAAGTTCCCCCGCCATGGTGCGGGTGAAGGCGTTGAGCCGGTCGGGCCGGTGCAAGGTCATGGTGGCCGTGCCGCCCGCCACCTCGTAGCGGATCTCGCGAAAATCAGGCTGGGCGGTGTTGGTCACGGGAGCACCTCTGTTCCGTGGGCAGGTCTGTAGTCGTTATAGCGGTCTTCGGCGGGGCGGTCACGCCGGCGAACGTGGGGTACGCCCCTATTGCGTTAACATGCTGGCAGCCCCCGGTGCCGGGGGCGGCCTGGGATCCGGGTGGGGGTAGTTATGTCTGCGGACGAGCCGGTCATGACCGTGTACGGGGCGCCGTGGTGCCCGCACTGCAAGCGGGTCAAGAAGTTCCTCGCCGCCCACCGGGTCCGGTACACCAACGTCGACATCGACGCCGAGCCCCAGGCGATCGAACGGCTCAAGGAGCTGCAAGACGGCGGGCAGATCATCCCCACCGTGATCTACCCGGACGGCACGCACGAGGTGAACCCGAGCGACGAGGCGCTTGCCCGCCGCATCGGCCTCACCCTGCAGGCCGACCGGTCCGCCTACGACCTGGTCATCGTGGGGGGCGGGCCGGCCGGGCTGGCCGCCGCCATCTACGCTGCCCGCGAGGGCATCGACGCGATCGTCGTGGACGCGAACGCCCTGGGCGGCCAGGCCGGGATCAGCGACAAGATCGACAACTACCCGGGGTTCCCCGACGGCATCTCCGGCGGCGAGCTGGCCGACCGGTTCGTGGCCCAGGCGCGCCGGTACGGGGTAGAACTCGTCTCCGCGGTATCGGTCACCGCGGTCGAGCACGATGACGATGACCTGGTTACCTCGCTGTCGTCTGGCCAGCAGCTCACCTCCCACGCCGTGATCGTGGCCACCGGCTCAACGTACAAGCGCCTTGACGTGCCCGGCGAGGACGGCCTCATCGGCGCCGGCGTCCACTTCTGCGCGACCTGCGACGGGCCCTTCTACAAAGGCGCCGACGAGGTCGTGGTGATCGGCGGCGGCAACTCAGCCCTCGAGGAGGGCCTGCACCTGTCGGAGTTCGCCAAGAAGGTCCGGGTGCTGGCCCGCTCCGGCCTGACCGCCTCGCCCGTGCTCCAGGAGCGGGTACGGTCCGACCCGCAGTTCGACATCCGCACCGGCGTGGACATCGTGGGGCTTGAGGGCGAGCGTGGCCGGTTCACCGCCGTTGTGGCCCGCGACCGCGACAGCGAGGAGGTCCTCCGCTTCCCGGCCGCCGCGGCCTTCGTGTTCATCGGGCTGAAGCCCAATAACGGATTCCTCGGCCCCGAGGTGGCCCGTGACCCCGGCGGATTCCTGGTGACCAGCCCCACCATGGAGACGTCCATGGCGGGCGTCTTCGCCGCCGGCGACATCCGCTCGGGATCGACCAAGCAACTCGGCTCCGCGGTCGGCGACGGGATCGCCGCCCTGCTCATGACCCGCCGCTACCTCGAAGCCCATCACCACAAGGCGGCACCGGTCGTTCCCGCGTGGAATTGACACCACCCGAGCTCTCGGCCGTCGATCTTATCGTCACCTACCGCGAACGGATCGCTGACCGGAGTTGCGTTTCCACCTCATCCAGTGTTCGCGCCAGCGCGATCGACTCACTCAGGGGATAGACCGGCGACTGGAGCCTTCCCTCCTCGAGGTATTCCGCCATTGCCGCCGCTTGCCAGACGAGGCCGTCTCGGCCACCCAGGCCGGTGCCGTCGTCCCACTCGGTCGCCGCGCCGTCGATGATGATCCGCATCCGGGCCGGGAAGACGAAGTAGTCGGTGAATTCGACGCTGCCCCGCGTGCCGTGGACCGACGCGTACCCGGAGTTGGTGACGAGCAGGGAGGCCGTGACCGTCGCGTGCTGCCGCTGGCCGAACGCCAGGACGGCCGCGAACTGGTCATCGACGCCGCGGGGCGTGAGACTTCCGGTTGCCTGCACCGCCGTCGGCTGACCGAACACGAACTGGGTGAACCAGAGGGCGTACACGCTCATGTCCAGTCCGACGCCGCCGGCGAGTTCCGGGCTGAAGAGCTTGTTCCCCGTGTCGTCCGGCGGAATCCGCCACCCGACGTTCGCCGTCGCGAGGTGGACGTCCCCGAGTTCATGGCGCTGAAGGATCTCCGACAGGACCAGGAACTGCGGGAGGTAACGCGTCCACATCGCTTCCATGACGAAGACGCCGGCCTTCTCGGCGGCGTCAGCGACCCGGGCGGCCTCCGCGGCGTCGACCGCGAACGGCTTCTCGACCAGGGCCGGCTTCCCCGCGTCGATGGCCAGCAGCGCCAGCTCAGCGTGAAACCGGTTGGGCGCGGCGACGTACACGGCGTCCACGGCGCCGTCGGCGACCGCCGCGTCGTAGGAGCCGTATGACCGCTCGACGCCGAATCTCGACGCGAATGCCCGCGCCCGCTCGGGGGAACGCGAACCGACGGCCACCACGCGCTGCGAGCTGTTCTCGTGCAGTGTCCGCGTGAAGTCCGCCGCGATCTCCCCGGGGGCCAGCACCGCCCAGCGCAACGAGCGGCCTTCGCGCAGGGCCCGCGCGCTGAACGCCGGAAGCTCCATCCGGCTACGTTCGGGGGTGGCGGACGACGTGCCCCTCGCCGGGAACGTTCTCGATCATGCCCTCGCCCTGCAGCATCTCCAGGGCCCGGGCCGCGACGCGGTGGGAGACCTGGTGGTGCTCCGCCACGTCATGGGCCGAGGGGACCCGGCCGGTCAGGGTTCCCTGGACGATCTCGTCTCGCAGCATGTTGGCTACTTGCTCATACGGCGGCACCGCCGAGTCTGGATCGATCACACGCGCCAGCATTCCCGTTACGCGGGTCATTGGCAAGCTCAGCAGCGGTGTCGGGGACCCCGGAGGCCGGTACCTCGCATGTTCAGTGCGGTGTCAGAGCCGTTCGATGATGGTGGCGGTGGCCATGGCGCCGCCGGCGCACATGGTGATCAGGGCGGTGCTGGCGTCGCGCCGTTCAAGCTCGTGCAGTGCGCTGGTGAGCAGCCGGGCGCCGGTCGCGCCCACCGGGTGCCCGAGGGCGATCGCCCCGCCGTTGACGTTGACCTTGTCCTCGTCGGGCCGTAGCACGCGCAGCCACGACAGCACCACCGAGGCGAACGCCTCGTTGACCTCGAACAGGTCGATGTCCGCGAGCGTCATGCCGCTGGCCGCGAGGACCCGCTCGGTCGCCGCGACGGGACCGTCAAGGTGGTAGTAAGGCTCCGCGCCGAGCAGGCACTGCGCGACGATCCTGGCCCGCGGCCGCAGGCCAAGCGCCCGCGCCCGGTCGGCGTCGGCCAGCAGCACGGCGGCCGCGCCGTCGGAGATCTGCGAGGACGTCCCGGCCGTGTGCACGCCGTCCTCGACGACCGGGGTCAGCCGGGCCAGTGCGTCGGCGCTGGTCGCCCGCAGGCCCTCGTCCCGGTCGACCAGCCCGCCGGCCGCCTTCACCGGCGTGATCTCGCGGCCGAAGCGCCCCTCCGCCCAGGCGGCCTGGGCCAGCGCCTGCGAGCGAAGGCCGAAGGCATCGGTATCCGCGCGCGTCAGGCCGCGGCGCGTGGCTATCCGCTCCGCGGCGACGAACTGGTTGGGCAGGTCGATGTCCCAGCTGTCAGGGCGTGGCCCGCCGACCCCGGTGCCCACGTTCGAGCGCAGCGGCACCCGCGACATGACCTCCACCCCGCAGCCGACGCCGACGCTGATCGCGCCGGCCGCGATGAGGCCGGCGATCAGGTGAACGGCCTGCTGCCCGGAACCGCACTGGGCGTCGAGGGTCAGGCAGCCCGTCTGGTACGGCAGGCCGGCGTGCAGCCACGCGGTCCTGGTCACGTTGCTCGACTGCTCGCCCGCCTGCGTCACGCAGCCGCCGGCGACCTGCTCGGCCACCGCGGGGTCAAGGCCGGCCCGCTCGAGCAGCGCGACCTGCGCGGCCCCGAGGATCTCCGCGGCGTGCAGGCCAGCAAGCACCCCGCCGCGCCTGCCTATCGGAGTGCGCACAGCCTCAACGATCACCGCGGTACCCACCAGAATCACCTTCCCCATTGATGGAACGTGTTGTTGGCCTATGGTCGGGTCGGTCAAGCCCGTGTACTCTACCTAAAATAGAACATGTTTCAATTTTCGGCACCACCTGGAGGCGGTCGTGACCACACCAGGCATCCCGCAGGGATTCGACTTCACCGACCCCGATCTCTACGCCAGCCGGGTTCCGACCGAAGAGTTCGCCGAACTGCGCCGGACGGCCCCGGTCTGGTGGAACGCGCAGCGCCGCGGCTCCGCGGGCTTCGATGACGACGGTTTCTGGGCAGTCACCAGGCACGCCGACATCCTCGAGGTCTCCCGGCGCAGCGACCTGTACTCCAGCTGGGAGAACACCGCGCTGATCCGGTTCCATGAGGGCATCACCAGGGACGCGATCGAGGTGCAGCGGGTGATCCTGCTCAACACCGACCCGCCGGAGCACACCAAGGCGCGCCGCATCGTGTCCCGCGGCTTCACGCCCAAGGCGGTCCGCGCGATGCGGGACAACCTGGCCGAGCGCGCGACGAGGATCGTCGCCACCGCGCTGGCCGAGGGAACCGGCGACTTCGTCACGGACGTCGCCTGCGAGCTGCCGCTGCAGGCGATCGCCGAGCTGATCGGCATTCCCCAGGAGGACAGGAAGAAGATCTTCCAGTGGTCCAACCAGATGGTCGGCAGCGACGACCCGGAGTTCGAGGAGGCGGGGATCGTGGCGGCGATGGAGCTGCTCGCCTACGCCATGGAGATGGCCGAGGACCGGGCGGCCAACCCGCGCGACGACATCGTCACCAAGCTGGTCAACGCGGAGATCGACGGCGAGCAGCTGTCCTCGGACGAGTTCGGCTATTTCGTGCTCATGCTCGCGGTGGCGGGCAACGAGACCACCCGCAACGCGATCACCCACGGCATGATGGCCTTCTTCGACCACCCTGACCAGTGGGAGCTGTTCAAGGCGCAGCGCCCGGAGACGGCGGCCGACGAGATCATCCGGTGGGGCACGCCGGTCACGGTGTTCCAGCGCACCGCGCTCGCCGACACCGAGCTCGGCGGGCAGCGGATCAGGCAGGGGCAGCGGGTCGGCCTGTTCTACGGGTCGGCGAACTTCGACGAGGCGGTCTTCGACCACCCGGAGCGGTTCGACATCCTCCGCGACCCTAACCCGCACGTCGGCCTGGGCGGGCTCGGCGCGCACTACTGCCTGGGCGCCAGCCTCGCCAAGCTCGAGATCGGGCTGATCTTCAACGCCATCGCCGACGCGATGCCGGACATCCGCCCGGCCGGCCAGCCGGAGCGGCTGCGCTCCGGCTGGCTCAACGGCATCAAGCACCTGCCGGTCAGCTACACGGGTTCCTTATCTGGCTCGGACGCTCGCCAGCGACGAGAAGGCATCGGCGCGATCTGACCGCCCGCCCCGGCTGCTGCCCAGATTTATCAGGAACGGGTGCGGCTTACTCTCGACCGACCCCGTTTCTCTCGTCGGCGGGGACGCCGTGCCCAATCGCGGTGTCTCACCGACGAGACCCATGAGACGGGTGCGGGGTGCCCGTTCGCGGGCCCGCGCGTGCCTTAGCAGGCCTCGTTGCGGCGGGTCCGGGCGGGCGCTTCAGCGGGTGGTCTTGATGAACGCCAGGGCTGCTTCGGCGACGTCTTGCCAGCCGCTGTCGAAGACCAGGGAGTGGCCGCGGTCGGGGATCTCCTGGAGCTGGGTGGCTGCGCGGTTGCGCTTCTGCTTTCTGTAGGAGGCGGCGGCGATGGCATGGGGTGCGATGTGGTCTTTCTCGCCTGTGATGAGCAGCATGGGGCCGCGGTTCGGGTTCTTGGAGTCCACCTTGATCTCGGTGAGCGGGTTGATGTTGGCGGTCGCGGCCTGGAAGAGCGGGATCCCTGAGCCCGGGACGGGGTAGGCCTCATACAGCCGCCGGGCCTCGTTCTCGCTGATGGCGTTGGCGAAGGAGTAGCGGAACTGCTCGTAGGTGAGCATGACTGCCCGCCGGTAGTTGGCCGGGTTGGCGATGACAGGGCTGGCCGACCGGAGCGCGGATAGCGGCAGTGGCAGGACCCCGCGGAACGGGGCCGAGTCGATCGCGACGGACGTGGCGGCCACTCCCTGGCCGGCGAGCTGCTGGGTGATCAGGCCGCCGAAGGAGTGCCCGATGATCGCTGGCTTGTGCCGCAGCGCGGCGATGGCCTCGGCCATGTGGCTGGTCACCTGCCCGACGCTCTTGCCCGCGAAGGCCCGCGGGTTGGCCCGGGCCTCGTCGGTCGTTGCCGGGTCATCGGGCCAGCCGGGGGCGATGGTGGCGTAGCCGTTTTCCTCGAAGAGCGTGCGCCATGGCTGCCAGCTTGAGGCGAGCATCCACAGGCCGTGAACGAAGACGACCGGCGGCAGTCCGGTCGCGTTAGCTCGGCTGATGTCATGCGTCTCGCTAGTGGTAAGGCTCATCGATATACCGCCATTCGGAACGGGAGCTGGGAATCCGTCGGCGCGCGTAACCGGCGGGCAGAGTGTCGGACTGCTGCTCATCCTTGCGGGCTGCCCACTGGAAGTCGATGTCCGGGAAGGCACGGCAACCGGGCGCAGATTGTTCCTAAGGACAACATCCTGTCTGGGCTGCGTTGAGAAACCGGGGATGCCTCACCAGCTCTGGAGTTACCATTGGCCAGTGGAACAATCGCCGCTGGACGGTGCCGGGCTCGCGCTGCTCGGCGCGGAGCTCAGGGAGCGGGCCGGCGAGCTGGCTGACGGGATGGCCGCGCGGATCAGGGCAGCTGTGCCGGTCTACGGCACCGGCGCGTTGATCAGCGACGAGGAGCTGCGCCAGACCTGCCTGGACAACATCGGGTTCGTCTTCGGGCCGATCGGGCGCGCCCCGGCGATCGCATCCCCGGAATCACGCGAGAACGGGAGACGGCGCGCGCAGGCCGGCGTGCCGCTGACCGCGGTGATGGCGGCCTACCGGGTCGCAGCCAGGTACCTGTGGGACTGCCTCGCCGACACCGCCGCCCGCAGCGCGGTGCCTGCCGGCGTCACGCTCCGTGCCGCCTCTGAGATGTGGCTTGCCCTGGACACCTTCACCCAGGAGATGGCCGACGGTTACCGGGAGGAGATCACCTTCCAGGTCCTCAGCCAAGAGGAGGAACGCTCGGCCGTGGTCCAGGCGCTGCTGGACGGTCGGCTGGATGAGGGCAGTCTCTGGGAGGCGGCGGATATCCTGCGGATCCCGCTGCGGGGCAGTTACGTCGTTGTCGCCGCGCAGGTCCCGGGCCCCGGACGGCATGCCGTTCCGCAGGCGGAGGCGGCGCTCAAGCGCATCGGGGTGATCTCGGCGTGGCGGCTCCTGCACGATGCCGAAGTCGGGATCGCATGGCTGCCCGGCCGGCGGCCCAGCCTAATCCGTCTGGCGGATTCCCTGCACTCGCTCAGTCCGGGTCTGGTCGGGGTCAGCCCGTGCTACGACGATCTCCGGCACACCGCCCGAAATCTCCGGCTGGCCAGGATCGCGCTGCGCAGCGCGTTCGCTGCTCAGCGCGTCACAGTCTTCGACCGCGACCTGCTCGCCGTCGCGGCGGGCAGCAACCCGGAGGTGATGCGGCACGTCGCCGGCAGCATCCTGGCCGCGCTTGGCCAGATCCCGGCCGGACAGCGGCCGGTCCTGCTCGCCACCTTCGGCGCCTGGCTCGACAATGGCGGCTCAGCTAGCAAGACGGCCAGCGTCCTGTTCTGTCATCCCAACACGGTCAGGCACCGGATGCGCCGGCTTGAGCAGCTCACTGGACGCTCCCTGTCTGATCCCCGCGGAATAGCCGAGCTGTGCCTCGCCTTCGAAATCGACCGCCGGGACCAGCCGCCCGCACCTGAGGCAGCCGCAAGTGCGCGCATCGCCGCCGGACTGCAGTAGGCAGACTCACTTTTCGCTCGACACCACCCACATCGAGAAGTACTGTGACCCGCCGCCGTAGGCGTGCCCGAGCGCGGTCCGCGCCCCGGCTACCTGGTGCGCGCCCGCCTTGCCCATCACCTGCATGGCCGCCTCGGCGAAGCGGAGCAGTCCCGAGGCACCGATCGGGTTCGATGACAGCACCCCGCCCGAGGGGTTGACGGGCAGCTTCCCGCCGAGTGCGGTCTCGCCCGCCGCGGTCAGCCGCCAGCCGTCGCCGGGGGCGGCGAAGCCCAGGTTCTCCAGCCACATCGGCTCGAACCAGGAGAACGGAACGTAGATCTCGGCCACGTCGATCTCGTCGATCGGTGACGTGATCCCGGCCTGCCGCCACAGCTCGGCCGCTGCCGCTACGCCCGCCGCCGGGTTCACCGGGTCCTTGCCCGCGAACATCGTCGGCTCCGTCCGCATCGCGGTCGCCCGGATCCAGGCCACCGGCCCCGGACTGGCCAGCGCCGCCTCCTCGTCGCCGATGATCACCGCGCACGCGCCGTCCGACGACGGGCAGGTCTCGTCGTACCGCACCGGGTCCCAGAGCATGGGGGAAGCCTGCACGGACTCCAGCGTGATGTCCGGCTGCTGCAGGTGGGCGTACGGGTTAAGCGCGCCGTTGCGCCGGTCCTTGACCGCGACCATCGCCCCGATCTCCGGCGGCGCGCCGCTGCGGCGGATGTAGGCGCGGATGTGCGGCGAGAAGTACCCGCCAGCGCCGGCCACCACCTGGATGCTGAACGGCGGCGCGATCGACAGTGCCCACATGGCGTTGGACTCCGACTGCTTCTCCCACGCCACCGCGAGTACCCGCCGGTGGATGCCCGCCTGCACCAGGTTGGCCGTGACGATGCCGGTGGCCCCGCCGACCGAGCCCGCGGTGTGCACCCGCAGCAGCGGCTTGCCGACCGCGCCGAGCGCGTCCGCCAGGTACAGCTCGGGCATCATCACGCCCTCGAACAAGTCAGGCGCCTTGCCCACCACGAACGCGTCGATGTCGGCGAAGGTAAGCCCGGCGTCGGCCAGCGCGCGGTCCGCCGCCTCCCGGCAGAGCCCCGCCATCGACACGTCGGTGCGCTTGGACTTGTGCCTGGTCTGGCCCACGCCGAGCACCGCGGCGTTCACCCTGTTTCCGGTCATGGCCGCCCCTCCATCACGCACACGAGGTTCTGCTGCAGCGCGGGCCCGCTGGTCGCGTGCCCGAGGGCGCGGCCGGCCCGGCCGGTCATGATCGCCCGCGCCGCGCAGCCGATCCTGGCGAGCCCCGCGGCGAACATCGGGTTGCCGCACAGCGCGCCGCCCGACGGGTTGACCTCGGCCTCGCCGTCCAGGCCGAGCGCCCGGCGCAGCAGGATCTCCTGGTGGGTGAACGGCGCGTGCAGCTCGGCGACCTGAACCGGCGGCCCGCCGACCGGGCTCAGACCGCTGACGCCGCCGGTGCTCAGCAGGTCCCGGGCGCCGAGCGACCCCGACTCGATCCGGTGGCTGAACGACGTGATCCAGGCCGGCCGCTCGCACAGCTCGCGCGCCCGCGCGCCGGAGGCGAGGATGACGACCGCGGCGCCGTCGCCGACCGGCGCGCAGTCGTGCGCCCGCAGCGGGTCGGCGACGTAGGGCGCACCGAGCAGGTCCTCAACCAGCACGTCCCCGGACACCTGCGCGGCCGGGTTGGAGACCGCGGCGGCCCGGCAGCGCGCCGCGACCTCCGCCATGTCCTTCTCGGTCCACAGCCCGGCCTCGATGCCCAGCCGCGCCTGCAGCGCCGCGACCGACACGGAGTCCGGCCACAGCGGGGCGACCAGGTAAGGGTCTAGCTGCAGCGCGAGCACCCGTCGCAACTCCGCGCCCGAGGACTTGCCGAAGCCGTAGGCCAGCGCGATCTCCGCCTCGCCGGACATGATCTTCACCCAGGCCTCATACAGCGCCCAGGCGCCGTCCATCTCCACGTGCGATTCCATGATCGGCGGGACGGCGCCGATCGCGTCGACCGCCTGCACGAAGGAAAACGCCCGCCCGGCCAGGTAGTCAGACGACCCCGAGCACCAGAACCCGATGTCGCCCTTGGTCAGTCCGGTAGCGGCGTATACCTCCGCGAAGATCGGCACCAGCATCTCCACCCCGCCCGTGGTCGCGTCCTCGCGAACCCGGCAGGGTGACTGGGCAAAGCCGATGACGGCAACCTCGGTCAAATGTGCCTCGCATAGGTCTCGTAGGGGGCGTCGGGCTCACCGGTCGGCGTGAAGTGGCTGATGGTCGAGGCGGTCGTGTCCCACTCGTCGCGTGGGCGCCACGCCGCGCGCACCCGCATGCCGATCCGCACCTCAGCGGGCTCGCAGCCGAGTATGAGGTGCTGGAAGGCGATGTCCGCCCCGTCGAGCAGTACCGCCGCCGCCACGTACGGCGGCGTGACCTGCTGGCCGGGGTAGGCCACGTTCACGATGGAGAAGGTGGTGACGGTACCGGTGTCGGGCAGTTCGACCTCCTGGTCGGCGGGCACGCCGTCGACGGGGCAGGTTCCCCGGGACGGTACGTAGACCTTCCCGCACGCGGGGCAGCGCTGCCCGATCAGCCGGCCTTCGGCCAGGCCGCGCAGGTAGGTGCTCTCCCCGGGCGAAGCGGTGTGCTCATAACGCAGCCGCACCGGCGTGACCGTCATCGTCACCGGAGCGGGGCCCTCCGCGTCCCCCGCCGAAGGCTGAGCGTCCGCCGCCGCGGGCCGAGCCACCTCCGGCGACTCATCGCCCGGCTCGAAGCACTCGATGTCCCGGATGCTCCCCACCCTCATCCCGGCCCACCGCGGCCGCACCCGCATCCCGGTGCGCATCGCGGCGGCGGACCCGGCGTCCACCGCGTGCAGCATCGCGGTATCCGCGCCGTCCAGCCGGATGAGCGCCCAGCCGAACGGGCGGCCGAGCGGCTGCCCGGCCAGCGGCCGGTCCAGCCACGTCCAGGTCAGCACGGTCCCGGCCGGCCCGACCGCCACCAGTTCCTCCGGCGGCCGGTGGGTCACCGGGTCATACTCGAACGGCGGCGCGTGCACGGTGCCGTCCGCGCTGCGCGCCCCCAGGACGCGCCGGTCCCTGAGCGCGGTCATGAACTGGCCGAGCACCGGCCCGAGCGACCGCGTGTAGTCGAACGCGATCTCCATCGGCGCCCGTAGCGGGGTATCTGTCACCGGCTCATTGTAGAACGTGTTGCAGTTCATGGCTTGCCCCGACTTAGAACACGTTCTAGATTGGGCCCTGTGACTGAAAGCCCAGTGACTGACAGTCCCGTGCCTGACAGTCCCGTGACTGCCACCGGCTTGTGGAACATCGCGGCGCAGGCACCCGACCGCCCGGCGGTGATCGACCCGGACGGCACGGTCGTCAGCTACGCCGAGCTGGCCGGCCGGGCCGACCAGATCGGCCGGGGCCTGCAGGCGCTTGGCCTGCGTCCTGGCGACTGCGTGGCCGGGATGCTGCCCAACAGTTCCGCGGCCCTCGCGCTGTTCTTCGCCGCGATGGAGACCGGCCTTTACGTGGTCCCGGTCAACTGGCACCTGGCCGCCGCCGAGGTCGCCTACATCCTCGGCGACAGCGGCGCGGGAGCGTTCGTGGCAGACGAGCGGTTCGCCGCCGTCGCGACCGCGGCGGCTGACCAGGCCGGGATCGCCCCCGGCGCCCGGTTCGCGGTCGGTGACGTGCCCGGGTTCGCGCCGCTAGCCGAGCTGGGCAAAGACGGCGCCGGGCGCCCGCGGGAGCGCACGACGGGTGCTCCCATGCTCTACACGTCGGGCACGTCCGGCCGCCCCAAGGGCGTGCGACGGGCGCTGACCGGCGAGGATCCGGATGCCGTACCGCCCTTCACCGCCTGGTTCTTCGGCATCTTCGGGCTCAAGCCTCATCACGGCCACGTCCACCTGTGCTGCTCACCGCTTTACCACACGGCGGTGCTGAACTTCGCGACGATCTCCCTGCAACTCGGTCACCCGGTCGTGCTGATGGACCGCTTCGATCCGGAAACCCTGCTCGCCCTGGTCGAGCGGCACGCGGTGACCAGCAGCCACATGGTGCCGACGCAGTTCAGGCGGCTGCTCGCACTGCCTGAGCCGGTCCGTGCCCGCTACGACGTCAGCTCGCTGCGCTGCATGATTCACGCCGCCGCGCCCTGCCCGCCGGAGGTCAAACGACGGATGCTCGACTGGTGGGGGCCGGTGGTGACCGAGTACTACGCGGCGACGGAAGGCGGCGGGACCGTCATCAACGCGGGGGAGTGGCTGAAGCGGCCAGGATCGGTCGGCACGGCATGGCCAGGTTCTGAGGTCCGCATCCTCGACGATAACGGCGACGACGTGCCCGCCGGGGAGACGGGGCTCATCTACATGCGGATGGGGACCTCTACCTTCGACTACCACAAGGACAGCGAAAAGACGCTGGCCTCCCGCGCACGCGGGATGTTCACCGTCGGCGACATCGGCTACCTCGACGCCGACGGCTACCTCTTCCTCTGCGACCGCAAGTCAGACATGATCATCTCCGGCGGCGTCAACATCTACCCGGCGGAGATCGAGGCCGAGCTGTCCTGCCACCCGGCGGTCGCCGACGTGGCCGTGTTCGGCATACCGCACGAGGAATGGGGCGAGGAGATCAAGGCCGTCGTCCAGCCCGCCGACGGCCGCCAAGCCGGACCAGGCCTGACCGCGGAACTCCTGGCCTTCCTCGACGGCCGCATCGCCCGCTTCAAGCTGCCGCGCACCATCGACTACGTCGCGGAACTGCCCCGCGACCCCAACGGCAAGCTCTACAAGCGCCGCCTCCGCGACCCGTACTGGACAGGCCGCGCCCGCCAAATCTGAAAACCAGATTCATTCATCAGAACGAGGGCGTGTTACACCCGCTCGCTAGTTCCGGACGGCGATCAGGCTGAGGCGGGGGAGCGAGACCCCGAGGCCTTCGACGTGCCCGGTGCGGGCATCGACCGCGGCCAGCTTGCCCTGCGCGGTCACGACGAACAGCCACCGGCTATCGGGTGACCAGGCAAGCCTCTGGCCGGCCGCCGATTCCGCATCAAGGGAAACCGGGATTTGCTGATCGGATCCGGAATTCAGGTTGAGCAGGTGAAGGGTTACCCGGTCGCCGATGGCCTGCGCGATCGCCGCGGCCGAGCCGTCGGGGGCGATGACGCCGGTCGCCCAGGACAGGGGCCCGGCCGAAGGGCCGGGCAGCGTGTGCTGTGCCCCGGTCGCCGGGTCCACGATGGCATAGGAGCAACCACGGCCAGCGTGGCAGTCAAGGACCAGCCACCGGGTCGGGCCGACCGCGGCCACCGTTCCGGCGATCCGCATCTGCTGGAAGCCGCCGGGCCGTACGTCGACGTACGCGCTACTGGAGGCCCCGTAATCGATGACCAGCGCACCGCCCCGGCCGTCCGAGGTCGCCTGCGTATAGCCGCGGCCCGGCGGCAGGCGCACGGACACCCCGGTCTCGGTGCCGTCCATCCGGACCAGCGGCATCGACGTGGCCTGGAATGTGGCTTGCACCCATGCTGTCCCTGGCTGCGGTCCCGGGATCGCAATTCCGCCGTTGCCGAGCGGACCGGAAAGGGGGCGGGCGGGCCGGCCATCGGGCACTAGGTAACCGGGCACCATATCCAGGTGGCTGATGATGGCCTCGTGCGGGCCAACGACAAGCGAGGCCGTTCCGATGTTCTGCACCGGGACGGCCGTCTGCGTGATCCGGCCCGAGGCGAACTGAATCCGCACCACCCGGCCATCGCCATAGCCGAACAGCTCCCAGCTGGCCCGCACGCCAAGCAGACGGGGGCCTGCCTCGCTCGTGCTCACCGCGCCGGTGCTCGCCGGCCGAGCCCGCGGCGGGTTGTTCCCGTGCCCGATGATCAGCGTCACGGCCGCCGCGGCCGCCGCGGCCAGCACGGCCCCGCAGGCAATCAGCAGCCGGCCCGGCCGCCAGCGGCCACCCGGGCGCCGCGGTCCAAAGCTGACCTGATCGCCCTCGTCCAGCGCCCGGCGGCGGGTGCTGTCGTCATCGCGCACAGATTCATCATCAACCCGCCGCCCGCTCCGCCGAAACCCCCCAATCCGGTCTCCTTCGCCCGGCGGGAGCGGTGCCGCTGCCCAGCACCACCCCGCCCGGGAGCACCGTTTGTCACCGCGGCCTCGCGCCACCGGGGCCGCAAACCCGGTGCCGGGGGATGGTTGGGGCATCCATACGCCTATAGCCGTATCGCTGACGCAACCATCCGGCTGCCTGAGCCAACGCGCGTGTTACACCCGCGGGCTAGGCGTCGCGGAACTGCGGGCGGCGCTTCTCGGCGAAGGCGCGCGGCCCTTCCTTCGCGTCGTCGCTGGCGAACACCGCGGCGCCGATCTTGGCCTCGATCGCGAACGCGTCGTTCTCCGCGAGGCCCTCGGTCTCCCGCAGGGTGCGCAAGATCGCGCGCACCGCGACCGGGCCGTTGGCGGCGATCGCGGCGGCGATCTCCAGCGCCTTGCCCAGGGCCTGCCCGTCCGGCACGACGTGCCCGATCAGCCCCATGGACAGCGCCTCCGCGGCCGTGATGTGCCGCCCGGTCAGCAGCAGGTCAGCAGCCAGCGTGTAGGGGATCTGCCTGGTCAGCCGGACCGCCGAGCCGCCAAGCGGGAACAGGCCCCAGCGGGCTTCCGAAACGCCGAACCGCGCGCTCTCGCCGGCCACCCGGATGTCGGTCGCCTGGAGGATCTCGGTGCCGCCGGCGATGGCGGGCCCCTCCACCGCGGCGATCAGCGGCTTGGTCAGGCGGCGCCCCTTGAGCAGCGGCTCGATCACCGCCAGATCGAAGTCGCCGAGCCGGGAACCGGGATGATCGCTGGTCATCGCCTTGAGGTCGGCGCCCGCGCAGAACGCGCCGCCCGCCCCGGTCAGCACGCACACCCGGATGTCGGGGTCGGCGTCGACCCGGTCCCAGGCCTGGCGCATGAGCGCCATCATCGAGGAGCTGAGCGCGTTGCGCGCGTGCGGCCGGTTCATCGTGACGATGAGGACATGGTCGCGCTGCTCGACCAGCGCGTGCGGCGGCTCGCTCACCGGTTCGCTCACACCCGACTCGCTCAAACTCTGCCTCCCACTCCACGGCCAGCTATTGCTAAAAACAGTAACACGTTCTAATTTCAATCCCATGGCGCTGAACATGGCCGACCTGTTCGAGCATGCCGTGGATGCCTTCCCGGAGCGTGTCGCGCTGATCTGCCGCGACCGCCAGGTCACCTACACCGGGCTCGAGGACGAGGCCAACCGCCTCGCGCACCACCTGGCCGCCCACGGCGTCGGTCCCGGCGGTCACGTCGGCCTGTACGCCCGCAACTCCGTTGAGACCGTCGTCACGATGCTCGCCACGATCAAGCTCCGGGCCGTGGTGATCAACATCAACTACCGGTACCTGGCCCAAGAGCTGGCGTACCACCTGGAAGACGCGGGCGTGGACGTCCTCGTCCACGACCAGGACCTGGCGCCGGTCGTCGACGCCGTCGCGCCCGCCGGGACGGCGCCCGCGGGGATGACGCGCGTCGTGATCGGCGGGAACTACGCCGAGGCGGTCGCGGCGCAGTCCGGTGCCCGCGACTTCGGCCCGCGCAGCCCCGATGACGTCTACATCATCTACACCGGGGGCACCACCGGGCAGCCGAAGGGCGTCATGTGGCGCCATGAGGACATCTGGCGCACGCTCGGCGGCGGCATCGACTTCATCACCGGCGAGCCGCTTGAGGACGAGTGGGCGCAGTCCAGCGCGGGCGCCGGGGGCAACGGCATGGTCCGCATGGCGCCGGCCCCGCTCATCCACGGTGCCGCCATGGTGGCCACGCTGGCGTGCCTGTTCGGCGGGGACACGGCCGTGATCTTGCCGAAGTTCGATGCGCACGCGGTCTGGGAAGCGGTGCAGCGGCACCAGGTCAACGTGCTCTCCGTCATCGGCGACGCGATGGCCAGGCCGCTGATGGAGGCGCTGGCCGCCGGCGGCTACGACACGTCCTCACTGGTATCGCTCAACTCCACGGCCGCGCTGTTCTCGCCCCCCGTCAAGGAGGCGGTCGTGGCGGCGCTGCCCAACGTGTTCCTCACCGAGGCGATCGGCTCGACCGAGACCGGCTTCGCGGGCATCGCGTTCGTCAGCGCGGACGACCAGCAGCGCGGCGGTCCCACGGTCACGGCGGGCCCGGACGTCATCGTGATCGACGAGGCGGGCGGTGTGTGCGGCCCAGGGCAGACCGGCAAGCTGGCCCGCGGCGGGCACGTGCCGCTCGGCTACTACAACGACCCGGTGAAGACCGCGCAGATGTTCGCCGAGGTCGACGGCAAGCGCTACGCGGTGCCCGGCGACTGGGCCCGGGTCGAGGAAGACGGCACGATCACCCTGCTCGGCCGGGGCAACACCTGCGTGAACACGGGCGGCGAGAAGGTCTACCCCGAAGAGGTCGAGGGCGCGCTGAAATCCCACCCCGACGTGTTCGACGCACTGGTTATCGGGGTGCCCGACGACCGGCTCGGCCAGCGGGTGGCCGCCCTGGTGCAGCTGCGGGCCGGGACCGCCGTCGACCAGGACGCCCTTCAAGCGCACGTGCACGGCCTGCTGGCCGGCTACAAGGTGCCGCGGACCGTCTGGTTGGTGGACTCGATCGGCCGCACCGTGTCAGGCAAGGCCGACTACCGCTGGGCGCACCGGTACGCCGGCGAGCATCCCCCCGCCACCCCGGCGCAACCCGAGAGGGCCACATGACGATCCGGACGCCGGCTTGCGACCTGCTCGGCATTGAGTACCCGATCTTCGGCTTCAGCCCGTCCGAGCAGGTCGCCGCGGCGGTCAGCCGGGCCGGCGGCCTTGGCGTGCTCGGCTGCGTCCGGTACAACGACCCGGCCGAGCTGGACGCGGCGCTTGACTGGATGGACGCGAATACCGACGGGCGGCCGTACGGCGTGGACGTGGTCATGCCCGCCACGGTGCCCGCGGAAGGGGCGGCCGTGGACCTGGGAGCGATGATCCCGCAGCCGCACCGGGACTTCGTCGAGCGGACGCTGCTCGCGCTCGGGGTGCCGCCGCTGCCCGACGGCACGGCAGGCTCGGACGGCGTGCTCGGCTGGCTGCACTCGGTCGCGCGCAAGCACGTCGAGGTGGCGCTCGCCCACCCCGCCCGGCTGATCGCGAACGCGCTCGGCTCGCCGCCGCCGGACGTCATCGCCGCCGCCCACGAGCGCGGCATGCTGGTCGCGGCGCTCGCCGGGGCCGTGAAGCACGCGCGAGCGCAGGTCGCGAGCGGCGTGGACATCGTGGTCGCCCAGGGCTACGAGGCTGGCGGGCACACCGGCGAGATCGGCAGCATGGTGCTCGTCCCGGAGATCGTGGACGCGGTCGGCGACCGGGCCACGGTGCTCGCTGCGGGCGGCATCGGCTGCGGCCGGCAGGTCGCCGCCGCGCTCACGCTGGGCGCCGCCGGGGCCTGGATGGGCTCGGCCTGGCTGCTGACCACGGAGTACGCGCAGATGACCGCGGCCCCCGCGGTCCAGGAGGCGCTGCTGGCGGCCACGTCATCGGACACCGTCCGTTCGCGCATCTACAGCGGCAAGCCCGCCCGGCTGCTGAAGAACCGGTGGACGGCCGCGTGGGAGCAGCCGGGCGCCCCGGAGCCGCTGCGCATGCCGTTGCAGAACCTGCTGGTCGCCGACGCGCACCAGCGGCTCATGCGCTCCGGGCAGCCCGACGTGGTGCCCATGCCCGCCGGGCAGGTCGTCGGCCGGATCAGCGAGGTCCGCCCGGTCGCCGAGGTGATGAAGTCGCTGATCACCGAGACCGACGAGGCCCTGCGCGCTGTCTACCCGGGGGGACGACCCCCTCAGACCCCCCCGCGGGCCGGCGGCCTGCGTTGAGGGTCGCCGTCACCGCCGGCTACTGGGGCGCGGGGCCGCCGCCGGGTGCGGCAGACCTGTTCGACGCCGCCGAGCGCCTCGGCATCGACCAGGTCTGGACGGCCGAGGCCTACGGCAGCGACGCGTGGACGCCGCTGGCCTGGTACGGCTCCCGGACCTCGCGCGTCCAGCTGGGCACGGCGGTCTCGCAGCTGTCGGCGCGCCCGCCGGCCACCCTGGCGATGACGGCGATGACGATGGACCACCTGACCCAGGGCCGCGTCCTGCTGGGCATCGGCACGAGTAACCCGCAGGTGGTGGAGGGGTGGTACGGCCAGCCGTACCCGCGCCCGCTTGAGCGCACCCGAGAGTACGTGGACATCCTGCGCAAGGTCATCGCGCGCGCGGAGCCGGCCAGCTACGACGGCAAGCACTACCAGCTTCCGCTGGCGGCCGGGACCGGCCTGGGCAAGCCGTTGCGCTCGATCCTGCACCCGTACCGCACCGAGATCCCTGTCTACCTCGGCGCTGAGGGGCCGAAGAACGTGGCCCTGGCCGCTGAGATCGCCGACGGCTGGCTGCCCATGTTCTTCTCCCCGGCGATGAACGACTTCTACGCCGCGGCGCTCACTGAGGGCTTCGGCCGCCCCGGCGCGCGTCACTCGGCCGCGACGTTCGACGTGGTCGGCGGCCCGCTCGGCATCGTCGTCGACGACGACGTCGAACGGGCCGCCGACCGGCTGCGGCCCTCGCTCGCGCTTTACATCGGCGGCATGGGCGCCCGCGGCATGAACTTCCACTACGAGGTCTTCGCCCGGATGGGCTACGAGAAGGAGGCCGCGGCCATCCAGGATCGCTACCTGGCCGGGGACAGGAAAGGCGCGGTCGCCGCGGTCCCGACGGCGCTGGTGGAGGACGTGGCGCTGGTCGGCCCCTGGGCCAAGATCGCCGACGAGGTCCCGCGCTGGCGGGAGACCGTGCTCACGACGTTCCTGGCCAGCTGCGACCTGCGCCTGCTCGAAAAGGTCGCGGAGCTCCTCTAACCCGCAGATCCGTCAGCCGGGGGCCCCGGGCTCACCTCCGCGCCCGTCACCAAAAGCCGCACTCGCCCCACTCGCCCCACTCGCCCCGCGCCTGTCCCCCCACGCGCCACACCCGTTTCCGGTTCCGTCAGCGCCGAGAGTTAGCCACCGCATAGGTGTCTAACTCTCGGCGCTGAGCCCCATGCCTGCGGGTTCCGTGGTCGCGATGAGGTCACCGAGGCGGCGCAACTGCTCGGTGGCGCCGCCGAGGGTGAACTCGGCCCGCTTGGCCGCGGTGAAGTACCGGTGCAGCACGTACGACGCGTCGATACCCGTCCCGCCGTGCACGTGGACGGCGGTGTGCGCGACCCGGTGGCCCGCGTCCGCGGCCCAGAACTTGGCGGTGGCGACCGCGGCGGCCGTCTCGGCGTCGTCCTGCGGGCGGGTGGCGAGCAGCCAGGCGGCCTGCCACATCGTGAGCCAGACCGCCTCGACGTCGATGTAGGCGTCGGCCAGGCGCTGGGCCACCGCCTGGAACGACCCGATGGGCCGCCCGAACTGCTCACGGTGGCGCGCGTATTCCGCGGTCAGCTCGAGCGCCCGCCCGACCACGCCCGCCTGCATCGCGCAGAGCCCGACGGTGCCCCGCGCGGCCAGCCAGCTCGCCACGTCCCCGCGTCGGCCCGGTGCGCCGAGCACCCGGCTGTCGTCCACGTGGACACCGTCGAGCACGAGGCGGCCGGCGTCCGCGCCCTCCGCGCCGTTCACGGTGTCCGTCAGCTCCTGCGGCGCGATGCCGACCCCGTGATCTGACGGCTCGACGAGGAACACAAGCACCTCGCCGGCCGGCCCTGCGGTCACGGTCGCCGGGACGAGCACCAGTCCGGCGCGCGGCAGGGCGGGCACCGCCGTCTTCACGCCCGACAGCCGCCACCCGCCCGCGCTGCCGCCCGCGGGCTCGGCGCGCGTCGACGGCGACGCCGGATCGACGCCGTCCTCCTCCGCCAGCGCGGCGGTGAGGACCACCGAGCCGTCCCCCGCCGGAACGGCCCACCGGCGCTGCTGGTCCGCGGTGCCGAACGCGGCGATCGCGCCCGCGCCGAGCACCAGCGACGAAAGGTAAGGCACCGGCGACACGGCCCGGCCGGCCTCCGCGAGCACCGAGCACTGCTCGAGAAAGCCCAGGCCCGCACCGCCAAGCGGCTCGGGCAGCCCGGCGGCGAGCACGCCGGCCGCGGCGAGGTCGGCCCACTGCCGCTCCGCCCCGCCCCGCCCGCCCGCCCCGTCCTGCTCGGCGAGGATCTTCCTCGCGAGCCCCGCGATCTCGGTCTGCGACTCGGTAAGCGAGAAGTCCATGACGGCCCTCCTGGAACTGAAAGGTCAACGGCGGGCGGCGGGCAGCCCGAGCCCGGCCGCCGCGATGATGTCGCGCTGCACCTCGTTCGTCCCGCCGCCGAACGTCAAGATCAGCGCGGCGCGGTGCTGGCGCTCGATCCGCCCGGCCAGTGCTTCACCGGGAGAACCGGAACGCACTAGTGCCGCGGCGCCAAGCACCTCCATCAGCAGCCGGTACGCCTCCACGGCGAACTCCGTGCCGTATACCTTCGTGGCCGACGCCGCGGCCGGCCCGATTGCCGCGTGGCCGGCGGAACCGCCGCCTTCGGTGGCCGACGAGGCGATGCGCCAGTTCATGAGCTTGAGGAACTCCGCCTTGGCGTGCACCCGGGCCAGGTTGAGCCGGACCCACTCGGCGTCGATGACCCGCCGCCCGTCGGCCAGCTTCGCGTCCCGCGCCCATTCCCGCACCGAAGCGAGCGCGGAGAGCACCGGCGCCGCCGAGGTGAGCGCCACCCGCTCGTGGTTGAGCTGGTTGGTGATCAGCGGCCAGCCCTGATTTTCCGCGCCGACGAGGGCGGAGGCCGGCACGCGCACCGCGCGGTAGTACGTGGCGCTGGTCACCACTCCCGCCATCGTCCGCACCGGCGTCCAGGAAAAGCCCACGGCCGACGTCGGCACGATGATGATCGACAGGCCCTTGTGCCGGGGCGCGGCCGGATCGGTCCGGCAGGCGAGCCACACGTAGTCGGCGTAATGGATCAGGCTCGTCCACATCTTCTGGCCGTCGATCACGTACTCCTCCCCGTCGCGCGTCGCGGTCGTCCGCAGCGACGCCAGATCGGTGCCGGCCTCCGGCTCGGAGTAGCCGATGGAGAAGTGGACCTTGCCCGCGGCGATCTTCGGCAGGTAGAACGACTTCTGCGCGGGCGTGCCGAACCGCATGATCGTCGGTCCCACGGTGTTGATGGTCAGGAACGGCACCGGCACCCGCGCGATCGCGGCCTCGTCGGTGAAGATGAGCTGGTCGAGCATGGTGCCGCCGCGCCCGCCGTACTCTTGCGGCCAGCCCAGGGCCAGCCAGCCGTCCGCGCCGAGCTGGCGCACCACCGCGCGGTAGGCGTCGCCCTTCCCGTAGTCGCCCTCGGCCGAGTCGGACAGCCCGGCGCGCACCTCGTCCGTCATCAGCCGCCCGAAGTAGTCGCGCAGCTCCCGTCGCAGCCGCTCCTGCTCGGGGGTGAAGGCAATCCGCATCCGCTCTCCAAGTAAAGCTAGAACGTGTTCTATTACCTTACACCGGGCGGCGGCGGCTGGTTAGCGTGCCGAGCAAGCGCTTGATAGCCTCACGAGGTGAAGGAGTCCCAGGACCGCCGGGCCGGCATTCTCGCGTGCGCCGCGGAACTGTTCGCGCGCAGGGGCGTCGGCGTGACCACGGTCCGCGAGATCGCGGACGGCGCCGGCCTGCTTTCCGGGAGCCTGTACCACCACTTCGACTCCAAGGACGCGATCGTCGCGGAGATCCTGACCCGCTACCTGGCCGCGATCCAGGACCGCTATGCCGCCGTCGTCGCTAGCGGGAAGGCCCCCGCCGACAGCCTGCACGACCTCGTGCTCGCCTCGCTGCAGGTGGCGAGCGAGCAGCCCGGCGCCACTACCATCTACCAGAACGAACGGCCCTACCTCCGCGAACGAGAGCGCTTCGCCGACGTGCTGGCCGGCGCGGCCGACATACAGCGCACCTGGCTGCTGGTTATCGAGAAGGGCGTCGCCGACGGCAGCTTCCGCGGCGACATCGCCCCGCGGGTGTTCTACCGCCTGATCCGCGACGCGGTCTGGCTGTCCGCCCGCTGGCACCACCCGGCCGGCGACTACCCGACCAGCCAGCTGGCGCAGGACATCACCGCCGTGTTCCTGGACGGCTTCTCCGCCCGCCGCTAGCAGCGGTCCGAGCACCGCCGACGTGGTGACGTGCAGCCTGACCAGGCCGTTCGGCCAGCCCGGCGAAACCAGACCGTGATCCTAAGATCCGGTTAACGAAGGCTCCCGGCGCAGGTCACTAGATAGCGTTTCTTCGGCATTCCACTCATGTCATGCAAAAGTGCGCGGAAGTTGGAGGAGACGGGAGTGAGCTCGCTTTTCGGCAGGATCCCCCAGCGATCGCGGCGGCGGGCGCGATCGACGAACGAAGCCCCGGCCGAGAGGCGGGCCTCCCTTTGCCTCCGTTGGGTGACCCGGCTGGGGCAGGTCGGCGGAGGTTGGGCGCGGACGGTCGCCGGATGCAGGATAACCCGCGGCGCGCACGTTGTGCCAGCTTGACCGCCGCGCGGAAGCTGCCTGGGTAGTTCCTCACGCTGTTCGGCTGGGCCGCGATGCTGCCTTATCCGCTGATCGCTATCCCGGCCATCTACCGCCATGGATTCTGGCTCGGCACGAGCCATGCGCTGGCCGTGTGCCGCCTCCAAAGATTTTGCATAACCGCGAAATATTGCATCCATCGGCAATTTTTTGTACGTTACTGCCTGTGCCGGATGAACAGCTAGGGCTGCGGGAGCGCAAGCGGCTCGCGACCCGGGCGGCGCTTGGCCAGGCGGCTTGGCGGCTGACCATTGAACTCGGCTATGAGCGGGCCCGCGTCGAGGACATCGCAGCCGCCGCGGGCGTATCCGCCCGGACGTTCAACAACTACTTCTCCAGCAAGGGGGAGGCGCTGCTGTCGGTCGGCGAGGACCGCGGAGCGCGGATGGTGGCCGCGTTGCGGGACCGGCCGGAAGGCGAGCCGCTGTGGGAGGCGCTGGCGCACGCCCTGTCAGGGCAGTTCGCCGGCACTGGCGAGGTGCCCCGGGCGTACGCCCGTTCGATCAGGTTCCCCCCGGAGCTCTCAGCGGCGCAGCGGAGGCTGCACGAGGCGATCGAAGTCGCGCTGACTGAGGCGATCGCCGACAGGACCGGCACCGATGCCGGCCGCGACCTGTATCCGCGCCTGGTGGCCGGCGTGGTTGTCAGCGCGACGCAGACCGCTTTCGACCACTGGCGCGTCAGCGAGTCCGACGAATCGTTCCCCGAGGTCCTTCGGGAGGTCCTGCGGTATGTCGCCGCGGGCCTGCCCGTCCCGTCCGTCCCGTCCGTCCCGCCGAGCGCTTCGCCTGGCCGCATCCCCCCGAAGCAAAGGAGATAGCCAGTGGACGCTGACGTTGTCATCGCCGGGGGCGGACCGACCGGCCTCATGCTGGCCTGCGAACTGCGGCTGGCCGGGATACGCCCGGTCGTCTTGGAGCGGCTGGCCGAGCCGACCGGCCTGTCCAAGGCGCTGGCGCTCGTCGGGCGGTCGGTGGATGCCCTCGACTACCGGGGCCTGCTCGACCGCTTCCGTGCCCGCGCCGCCGTCGCGATACCCGGTGCAGTGCACTTCGCCCTGATCCCGCTGGACCTGTCGAAGCTCGGTGACCTCGGCCTGCGCGGGGTGTTCATCCAGCAGGCGGCGACCGAGGAAATCCTGCGCGGCTACGCCAGTGAGCTCGACGTCCAGATCCGGGTCGGCTGCGAACTCACCGCCGTACGCCAGGATGCCGACGGGGTGGACGTCGAGTACGACGGGCCGCAAGGCGGTGGCCGTCTGCGCGCCCGGTTCCTCGTCGGCTGTGACGGCGGCGCGAGCACCGTCCGCAAGCAGGCCGGCATTGATTTCCCTGGCCTTCCCCCCACCGTCCTGCTGCGCCTCGGCGACGTAACCCTGGAAGGGGACCTGACGCCAGATCAGATCCCCGATGTCCGGGTTCCCCTCATCCCCCTCGGCGCTGGCTTCTACCGCGTCATCACCACCGAGCCTTACCAGGCCGGGTCGGACCGCGATACGCCGATGACGCTGGACGAACTCCGTGCCAGCATCCGCCGGGTGAATGGCCGGGACCTGCCGATTAGCGGGACGCGGTGGGTCTCCCGGTTCACCGACTCCAGCCGCCAGGCAGCGCGCTACCGCGCCGGGCGCGTCCTGCTGGCCGGCGACGCGGCGCACATTCACCTGCCCGCCGGCGGGCCAGGGCTGAACACCGGCCTGCTGGACGCGGTCAACCTCGGCTGGAAGGTCGCCGCCGAGGTCCGTGGCTGGGCGCCTGCCGGGCTCCTTGACTCCTACCACACCGAACGGCACGCCGACGGCGAACGGGTCCTGCTGCACACCCGGGCCCAGGGCGCGCTGATGGGCGGGACGGCCGACGGACGGGTCGCCGCGCTCCGCGAGGTGATGGCGCAGTTGCTGCGGTACGAGCAGCCGCTGCGCCACCTCGTAAGCCTGATGTACGGACTCGACATCCGCTACGTCACCGGCACCGACAATCCGTCGCCCATCGCCGGCCAGTGGGCACCGGACCTGGCCCTGACCACCCCGGCCGGTGCTTCCACCGTTGCCGAACTGCTGCGCCCGGCCCGAGGCGTGCTGCTCGACCTCACCGGGAACGGCTCATCCGGCAAAGACGGGAACGGCTGGGAAGACAGGGTGGATATAGTCGCCGCGCACTGCGCGGCACCCCCCGCGCCTGCCCTGCTGATCCGGCCGGACGGATACATCGCCTGGGCGGGGTCCGTCAGCGGCCAGGGCAGCCAGGGGTTGCGCCAGGCCCTCACCACCTGGTTCGGCGCCCCGGGCGCCGTCTAAGCGGTCGCCGCGCCGGCAGCGCAATTCGGGGCAACTCCCGCGATTGCGTGTAATAATGTAATCAGTTCATGTGACAGGACGGGCGAGGGCTACGTGATGGACAGCGGACGGCTCGAGGCGTTCAGCGACGGCGTCTTCGCCGTGGCTATCACCCTGCTGGCCTTGAACCTGCCCGTCGGCAGCACGGGACGGGACCAGCCGTCGCTGGCCCACAACCTGGGGACTCACTGGCCGGCCTTCGCCGCCTACGCCGTCAGCTTCGCCACCATCGGGATCATCTGGGTCAACCACCACGCGCTGTTCAGGAACTTCTCCCAGGTCGACCGGCCGCTGCTGTTCGTCAACCTGCTGCTGCTGTTCTTCGTGGTCTCAATCCCGTTCGCCACCTCCACCATCGCCGCCTACCTGCGCGCAGGCGGCGACGACGCGTCGCTGGCCGCGGCCATCTACCAGGGCGCGTTCGAGGGCATGTCGATCAGCTTCACGCTGCTGTTCTGGCGGGCCATCCGGCGCGCGGACCACCGGGTCGCGCGCACTCCGCAACAGGCCCGGCAGGCCACGATCCGGTTCGGCATCGGCAACCTGGGCTACATCACCGCCATCGGCATCGCGTTCGTCAGCGCCCCGGCCTCGCTGGCCATCAGCGGGCTGGTCGCCGTGTACTACATCTTCGAGCAGACGCCGGCCCGCGAGCAGCCCCGGCCAGGCCACAGTGGCCCGGCCGCGCCAGCGGACAGCACCAGCCAAGACGGCCGCGACGGTCAGCCGCCAGAAAAGTAGCCGCGCCGCGAGCGTGCCCCCCGTAGTACCGGGCCTAGGAAGGCTCGCCGCACCAGCCGGGAGCGCGGATGACCGCTGGCGGGCGGCGGAGTTACGCTGTTGTGGTCCTCGTCCTGGGGAGGTGCCCGCATGTCTGGGGCGGTAGACGAGAATCTGGCCGCAATGGCGGCCCGTGGCCACCTGCGGGCATCGCACGCCGATCGCGAGCAGGTCATCGACACGCTCAGTGTTGCGTTCGCGCGGGGACGGCTGGCCAAGGACGAGTTCGACGCGCGGATCAGCCAGGCGCTTGTCGCGCGCACCTACGCGGACCTGGCCGTCGCCGTCGCCGGCCTCCCCGCCGGGCCAGTCGTCGTCGCTGAGCAGCCGCGCCAGCCGCCCCTGCGGATGAGCAACGCCGCCAGGTGGGCGGCATCGGGGCTGGTTACTCCGGTCACTTTCGCCGCCGCTCTCGCGGCCGGTTCCCTGGGCGGTCATGTCGGGTACGCGGTCATCGGCTTCGTGGTCGCGTTCGCCTACTTCGTTTGCTGGCTGTCCGCCGGGGCCGACATGCTCTGGGAATGGCACTGCCTGTCCATGCTGGCCGCACGGTCGTGCGCCCGGTGCTCGCACACTGCCGCATCTCACCGCAAGCGAGCGTCCTGTGTGGTCCGGGCGGGCTCGCTGAACGTCTGGAGACGGTGCCCGTGCGCGGGCTATGTCCCGCCGGGACTATCACCGAGCCGTCAGCCCCAGGCCCGCGCGGCACACGCCGCGCACTGAGATCTTACGAACGGCGGACGGGGCCGCTGAGTCAGGTGAGTACAGGGCGGGCGGCTGGTAAACAGGACCAGCCTTCCAGCCGATTCAGTTTCCAGGGGACCCGCATGGTGCACGCGAATGAGTTCTCACACGGCCTGCTGACGCCCGGGCTGGCCTTCGCGATGTCGTGCGTCGGGTCGTTCCTCGGGCTGCGCTGCGCCGGGCGGGCCAGGGCCTGCGCCGGGATCGCGCGCGCGGGGTGGCTGTTGCTCGCCGCCTCGGCGATCGGGGCGACCGGGATCTGGGTCATGCACAATATCGCTTTGCTCGGCTTCAGCGTCCCGGGGCAGGTGATCCGCTACGACGTGACGATGAGCTTGCTGTCCGGGGTAGTGGCGGTGGCAGTGGTGTTCGCCGCGCTGGTGATCGCCGGGTCTGGCGGCGCGGGGTTCCCGCGCCTGCTGCTCGGCGGGGTCATCATCGGCGGGGGCGTGCTGTTCAGTATGGATTTTGTCGGGATGGCGGCCATGCGGATGCCGGACACCATCCAGTACAACGGGTGGGGCGTCCTGCTGTCGGTCCTGATCGCGGTGGCCGCCGCGACCTTGTCGCTGTGGGCCGCGCTGCGGCAGCGCGGCATCCGGGCGGCGATGGCCGCCTCGGTGGCAATGGGCGTCGCTATCAGCGGGATGCATTACACGGCGATGGCGGCGATGCGCTTTACCGCCGCGCCTGCCGCCGCGGGCATGCTCGGCGGGGTCACCGCGGCGGACTTCGTGCTGCCGCTGACCGTGGTGATCAGCGTCGTGACGTTCATCCTGATCCTCAGCGTCGCGCTGGGACGGACCGAGGAGCAGATCCGCGCCGAAGCCGCGCTTGACGACCTGCTGGCCCGCCACCGCGGGGAACAGTCCGGGGAGACCTCCGCGGCCGGCCGCGGCCGCCACTCGGCCGCGTCTCCTGGCCCGCGTCTCCTCTGATCACGCCGGCCGCGGGTCCTCACCGGCCGTTGGCCAGGCCCGGTGGCACGTCTCGCCGTCTGGGTGTTTTTGCAGGTAAGTTCAGCGTCGTCGGATCGTGGATCTGGAAGAAGAGCTAAGCAGATCCCGGTACGAAAGGGTATCGGCGTCATAGACGACCTCCACCGCCTCGGCGTGATCGCCGGGGTTGCCGTCGGTGGGGCTCGGGGTTTTCCCGCCGGAATATCCGGCTCGAGTCGAGATGACCCCGGTTTGGCGGCCGATCAGCTCCTGGACGCCTCAGTAGCAGCCACCTGCCAGGATCGCCTTCTCATGTCTCATCGGCCCCTCCTCTGCAGCGGTGCGGGGCGACTCGATGTCACGGCCATGGTAGTTCCTGCGGCCTAGCCAGGCGGCGCGATCCGTTCGCCGAGCGCCAGCCGGTGGCCGCCGGGCACCTCGACCACGAAGTCGCGCAGGCCCCACGGATGGTCAGCCAGGCTGACGACGATCCGCGCGCGGCGGGCCGCGCACTGCTCATGCAGGGCATCGACGCCGCTGACGCCGATGTAGGCCGCGGTGGTGGCGTTGACGCCAGGAGTCGCGGACCGCACCAGTGCCAGTCCCACCCCGTCGCGCCGCAGCAGCATCAGGCCCATGCCGGGCTCGTCCACCTCGACCTCGAAGCCGAGCACCTCGCGGAGGAACGCGGCCGCGGGCGCAAGGTCGTCCACCTCTAGGTTGGGTCGGCAACTCAAGAACTCGGTCACCCCCACATGCTATGCAGCCGCACAGTCACGGTCTCAGGCGTTGGGGGTCTGGCCCGCCGGCGAGCGCAGCTTGGTGATCCTGGCCCTCGCCCTATATCGTCTCGCCATGCATTTTGGGATTTGCGTGCCGAACATGGGCGAGTTCGCGGACCCGCGCCAGGTAGCCGAACTGGCGCGACGGGCCGAGGACGCCGGGTGGGATGGTTTCTTCGTCTGGGATCACGTGGTGTTCTCCTACGGCACGCTGGATACCGCCGACCCCTGGGTGCTGCTGACGGCGATCGCGATGACGACCGAGCGGATCAGGCTCGGACCCCTGGTGACCCCGGTCGCCCGGCGGCGCCCCGGGACGCTCGCACGGCAGGCAACGTCCGTGGACCGGCTGTCAGCAGGCCGCCTGGTGTTCGGTGCCGGGCTGGGGTCCACGCTGGAGGCAGAGTTCGGGACATGGGGCGAGCCGACCTCGCCGCGCGTCATCGCGCAGCGGCTGGATGAGGGCCTTGAGGTCCTGGCCCGGCTTTGGTCAGGGGAGCGAGTGGAGTTCCGCGGCGAGCAGGTCACAGCGGTTGACGTCACGTTCCTGCCGACCCCGGTGCAGCGGCCGCGGCCGCCGGTGTGGATCGGCTGCAACTGGCCTGCGCGCCGTCCCCTGCGGCGGGCGGCCCGGTGGGATGGGGTGGCCCCCATGGTGATTGACTGGCGCGACGGGTCCTGGGCGCCCACCCCGCCGGTCGTCGCGGAGATCGTGGGCGCCGTGGGGGAGTTGCGGGAAAGCGCCGGCCCGTTCGACGTGGTGATCACCGGGCGCACGCCGGCGGAGGAACCCGGCGCGGCCGCGGAGCTGGCCGGGTCGATCCAGGCGGCCGGGGCCACCTGGTGGCTGGAGGGGTTCCGGGCGCAGGCGGGGCAGTACACGGCCGCTCAGCACCGGATCGACGCCGGCCCGCCGCGCTAGGCCGCGCTAGCTGAGGGCATGGCAACAACGGGCCCGGTTCTCACTCGTAGTGTGAGGTGACGGCGGGCTGGCCGGTGTAGTTGGGGCCGGCGCGGTCATCCGCGCCGAGGTACCGGTAAGGCAAGGCGGCATCCAGCTTGCCCGCGCGGGAGATCCGGTGGCGCCGGAAGTCATACGAGAACCCGGCGTCGCGTAGCGCGCGCGCCAGCCGTCGGCCGGCCGGCTGCCCGGCGATCGAGATACCGGCCAGGTCCAGGTCGGCCACGAGCAGGCCGCCCGAGGTGAGCCAGCTGGCGGCGCGGGCCAGGGCGGCCAGCTTGTCCCCGACGTAGTGCAGCCCGTGGACGCAGGTGATCAGGTCGAAGGACCGCGATGGCGTCCACCCGCAGACGGGCGAGGACACGAACTGCAGGCCGGGCAGGCCGGCCGGGCGGGGGGCGAACGTGTCCACGAGGTCAACGCCGGTGATCGCGGCCGGCGGGAGGAGGCCCTCCTCGCGCAGCGCGGTCGCGGCCTGGACGAGCGCCCGGCCACTCCCGCAGCACAGGTCCAGCCAGGCTCCGGTACCGCCGCCCGCGATCGCTGCCCGCAGGACGCCGAGCGGGTCGAACCCGAGCTCACGGGTGTAGCTGTTGACCCCGGCAAGCTGCCGCTCCCGGTTCATCGAGCAGTTCGCCACCACGGCCGACGCGTGGAGATCGTCGTCACCGAGCAGCTGCCGGTCCGCCACCTAAGCAGTATCCCAGGACAGGCCAGCATCCGCCGACGGCCGCTCGATCAGCGCAGCCGCCCGCCGGGCGGTGATGCCCGCGCGCGCTATACGGTGTAGGACATGTCAATCCCCACCACGGAGGCGCCCGTGGCGCTGACCCCGAAGGCGGCCAACCGCATTCGCATGGCCAGCTTCGGCGCCCTGACCATGCTGATCATCCAGTTCGTGCTCGGGACCGCCTATAGCCTGTACGGGACCGCGCCGGCGAGCGGCAAGTCCGTCGGGATGTTCTCAAGCCCGCTGCTCGCGGTCCACGTGATCCTCGGCATCCTGCTGGTCATCGCCGCGATCATGCTGGTTGTCCGGGCGGTCCAGGCCCGGCACGCGCCGTCCATCGCCACGACCGTGGCGGGCCTGCTGGTGATCCTGGGCGCGTTCGGTGCCGGCTCGTCCTTCACCAAGGACGGCAGCAACGGCGCGTCGCTCGCCATGGCCGTGCTGGCCGCCGTGGCCATGCTCTGCTACGCGGCCAACCTGGTAATCCTCGGCACGAAGGACGCCAGCAGCTGATGGGCACCGAGGCGCCGCCCGCCGCCCGCCGCTGGCCGCTGCCGCTAGCTGTCGCCGGCGCCGGGCCTAGCGTTGCCTCTTACTCGATTTCGCTCAGGAACCGTTCGATCAGGCGCTCCTGGCGCTGGCCGTCGGCCAGTGCCTCACCGAGGATCTTCTCGGCCAGGTCAACGGCCAAGTTGCCCAACTCGGTCTTGAGCTGTCCGATCGCCTGCCGCCGCTCGGCCTCGACCTGGGCCTGGCCACGGGAGATGATCTCCGCGACCCCGGCCGCGGCCTCTGTCGATGCTCCGGCGACGATCTCCCTTCGCTGCTGCTGCGCCCGGGCCCGCAACTGCGCGGCGTCGTGGCGGGCTTCGGCCATCGCCGTCTGGTAGGCGGTCTGCGCCTTCTCGAGGAGCTGCCTGGCTTCCGCGCTGTCGCTCACCAGTTGCCGCGCCAGTTCCTGCCGCGCGTTCATCGCCTGCTGCACGGGCGGGATGACGTACCGCCACAGCACTCCGAGCACGATGACGAACGCCATCAGTTCGACAACGAAGGTCATGTTGGGAATCAGGAAGTTACTGGCGGCAAGTGCGCCGGACACGACGCGCTCTCAGACCGACTTGCCGAACACGAACACGAACAGCGCCATGAACGCGAGGTTGATGAAGTACATCGCCTCGCACAGGCCGACCGTGGTGAAGAAGATGGTGAACAGGCGGGTCTGCGCTTCCGGTTGCCTGGCGACACCGCTGATGGTGGCGCTACCCGCGAGACCGTCACCGATCGCGGCGCCGATCGCGCCACCACCGAGCAGGAGACCGCCGCCGATGAACGCGCCCGCGGCTTCGATTGCCTTTTCCATGTCTGTTGCGGCCACTGAGCCCTCACTTCCGGTTGCTGTCGGGATGTTGCTTGGCTGGTCCGGATTCCACGGCGAATCCAAAATAGAGAATGGTCAACAGGGCGAAGATGCCTGCCTGGATAAGGCCGATGAACATATCGAAAAGGTCCCAGGCGGCTTCACCGATCGCGGGCGTGATGTAGAACGGCAGGAGGGCTATCACGGAAAGCATGATGCCGCCGGCCAGGATGTTCCCGAAGAGCCGCAGGGCCAGCGTGAACGGGCGGACGATTTCCTCGATGAGGTTGAATGGAGCGAGCCAGGCCGGGCGCCCGGGCGGGAAGAACACATGCTTGACGTAGTGCCGCAGCCCCGCGTGGCGCACACCGTTCACGTGCGCCCAGATAATGACAAGCAGCGCCAGGGCGTAGGTGAAGTTGACATCCGCGCTTGGCGACCTGAGGTATCCGTCACTGGGCAGGAGTTCCAGCCAGTTAGCGACGAGAATGAAGACGAAGATTGTAACGGCAAGCGGCACCACGAAGCGCGACGGCTTGCCGATATTCTCCTCAACCTGCGCCTCAATGGTCTCGACGACCGTCTCCCAGAAGACCTGAACCTTAGACGGGACGGCCTTGGTGACGCTCCGGCGCAGCACGAGGCCGAGCCCGATCACGATCGCGCCCGCCACCGCCGTGGTCCAGATCGTGTCGATGTTCAGCGTGAATCCGAAGACGGTCACGGTCCTGTGCACGCCGACCTCAATGGTCACGGAGGCAAGGGCCTGATGGCTCATCCGCGCAGCTGCCTCAGCATCGCGCCAGCCGCAGCGCCCATCATCAGCAGCTGAAAGACGGCCAGGCCGATGAAGACGGTAAAGCCCTGCGGCCGGAACGCAAAGGCGATCAAAAGCGCGACCGCCGTCAGCACCCCCAGCCGCTGGAGCACCCCAAGCGTCAGAGCGCGCTTGTCCGGGTTCTCCATCTGCGTGAACTTCGCCGCCTGAGCGATCACCATGCGGCTGTTCACGAATCCGATGAACAGGCCGACACACAACGCGATCCCCGCTACGGGATACCCCAGAACGCTAAGCACGATGAGGCCGGTGAGCCCGGCGATAGGGCTGACGATAAGGACCAGCCGGTAGCGTCTGCCCACATCCACCAGCGCCGGGCGGCGCACCGGGCTAACCTCCATGGGCATCCTCCTCGCCGCCGTGCCCGCCGCTCTAGCGGGCCGCTCCGTTTGGTAAAGCATTGGCAAAACCGTAGCATTAGCAGGCCCATCAAGTAAAGGGGATGCAAAGTAGAGTTAAAGGAGTCACGGTAGCCGGGTGCCGTGCTACGCGGGCAGCAGGGGAGAACTGACGCTCGCCGTCGTGCGGCAGATGGCGTCGCCGTGGCGGTTTCGCCCGCTCCTCACGATCCGTCGCGGGCCGCGAGGTCGCGCAGCTCGGTCTTGAGCACCTTGCCTGAGGCGTTGCGGGGGAGTTCGGCCACCGTCCGCACCGAGCGCGGGACCTTGAAGTTCGCCAGCCGCTCGCGGCAGAACGCGATGATCTCCGCCTCGGTCGGCGCCGCGCCGGGCCTGGGCACGACAAAGGCGCAGCCGACCTCGCCAAGGCGGGCATCGGGGACGCCGACGACGGCGGCTTCAGACACTTCCTCGTGCCGGGCGATGACCTGCTCGATCTCGGCCGGGTAGGCGTTGAACCCGCCGACCGTGAACATGTCCTTGAGCCGGTCGGTGATGCGCAGGTTGCCGTCGGCGTCCAGCGTGCCGACGTCGCCGGTGTGCAGCCAGCCCGCCGGGTCGAGGGCCGCCGACGTCGCCGCCGGGTCCTCGAAGTAGCCGCGCATCACGTTGTAGCCCCGCACCAGGACCTCGCCGCTGGCCCCGGGCGGCAGCGGGGCGCCGTCGGGGCCGCCGATGATGACCTCGGTGCCCGCGATCGCCCGGCCCACCGTGCGGCACGCGGTCTCCGGGTCGGCGTTCGGGTCGCCGACGGTCACCGTGCCGCAGCTCTCGGTCAGGCCGTAGGCGATGACGACTTCGCGGAAAAGCTCGGCGCGCATCCGCATCACCAGCGGCACGGGAACCACGGCCGCGCCGGTCACCGCCAGCCGCAGCGAGGACAGGTCCTGCCCCGCTCGCGCCGGGTGGTCAAGCAGCGAGGCGTACAGCGTCGGCGGCCCGGGCAGCACGGTCACCCGCTCGTGCCCGATAAGGCGGATCGCCTCGGCGGCGTCGAACACCGGCTGCGAGATGATCGTGGCGCCCCGGATAATGCAGGCGAGCAGCCCCGCCTTGTAACCAAAGGTGTGGAACATCGGGTTGATGACCAGGTACCGGTCTCCCGGCCGCAGGCCAACCCCGTCCGCCCACGCCGTGTAGACGCGGATGTTCTGCCCGTGGGTGGTCATGACGCCCTTGGGCCGCCCGGTGGTGCCCGAGGTGAAGAACATGTCGCAGACGTCGTCCGCGGTGACCGCGCCCGCGCGCGCGAGCGTCTCGTCCCGGGTCACGCCGGACCCGCGGCGGAGGAACGATGCCCAGGAGAGACTGCCGCTCCCGTTCGGCGTGATGATCTCCGTCAGCGACGGGAGCTCGGCGTCCCGCAGCATTCCGACGTAGTCGTGGCCGAGGAAGCCGTTGTCGGTGATGAGCAGCCGGGCGCCGCTCCGGCGCAGGATCCAGGCGGCCTCGTCGGATTTGAACCGGGTGTTCAGCGGGACGAGAACGGCGCCGGCCGTCACCGCGCCGAGGGCCGCCGCGACGAAGAGACGACCGTTGGGTGCCCACACCGCGACCCGGTCGCCGCGCTCGACGCCGGCCGCGGACATCGCCGCGGCGCTGCCGAGGGCGGCGTCCGCCAGATCGGTGAACGTCCACCGGGCCTCGCCGTCGATGAGGGCCTCCCGGTCGCCGAACCGCCGAGCGGCCTGGATCAGCGCGGCCGGGATCGTCGTCGGCGTGCCCACCCTCAGAAGTCTAGTTTGCCGAGCAAGCGCTTGGTAGCCTCGAAATGATGGAAGCGTACATCGTGGAAGCCGTCCGCACCCCCGTCGCCCGGCGCGGCGGCGGGCTGGCCGGGGTACATCCCGCCGACCTGGGCGCGGCCGTGCTCACCGCGCTCGTGTCCCGCGCGGGCATCGACCCCGCGGCGGTCGAGGACGTGATCTTCGGCTGCGTCGACGCCGTGGGGCCGCAGGCCGGCGACATCGCCCGCACCGCGTGGCTCGCCGCCGGGCTGCCCGATCACGTGCCAGGCACCACGGTGGACCGGCAGTGCGGCTCGTCACAGCAGGCCGTGCACTTCGCGGCGCAGGCGGTGCTCAGCGGCACCGCCGACGTCGTCGTGGCGGGCGGGGTGCAGCACATGACCGCGGTGCCGATCTCGTACGCCATGACGGCGGGCCAGCCGCTCGGCTTCGCTGACCCGTTCAGCGGCTCGGCCGGCTGGCGGGCCCGCTACGGCGACGCGGAGGTGTCGCAGTTCCGCGCGGCCGAGATGATCGCGGCGAAGTGGTCGGTCAGCCGCGCGGCGATGGAGGAGTTCGCCGTCCGTTCGCATGAGCGGGCGATCGCCGCCCGGGCGGAGGGCAGGTTTGACCGCGAGATCGAGCCGGTGGCCGGCGTCACCGCCGACGAGGGCCCGCGGGTGCCTGACCTGGACAAGATCCGCTCGCTGTCGCCGCTGATCGCGGGCGGCACCGTCACCGCGGCGACCTCCAGCCAGCTCTCGGATGCGGCCGCGGCGCTGCTGGTCGTGAGCGAGCGCGGGCTGCGGGTGCACGGGCTAACGCCCCGGGCCCGCGTCCACCACCTGTCGGTACTCGGCGCCGACCCGATCTGGATGCTCACCGCACCGATCCCGGCGACCGCCCGCGCGCTGGCGAAGTCCAGCCTGACGATAGACGACATCGACCTCATCGAGATTAACGAGGCGTTCGCACCCGTAGTGCTCGCCTGGCTTGCCGAGAGCGGCGCCGACCCGGCGCGGGTGAACGTCAACGGAGGCGCGATCGCCCTCGGCCATCCGCTCGGCGCCACCGGTGCGCGGCTGATGACCACGCTGCTGCACGAGCTTGAGCGGCGCGGTGGCCGGTACGGGCTGCAAACGATGTGCGAGGGCGGCGGCCAGGCGAACGTCACGATCATCGAGCGGCTCTAGTGGACAACCCGGTCGACCTGAGCGGGCGGGTCGCGCTCGTCACCGGCGGGACGCGCGGCATCGGCCTCGGCATCGCGCAGGTGCTCGCCGCCGCCGGCGCGAAGGTGGTGGTGTGCGGACGGAACGAGCCGTTGTCGCTGCCCGAGGGGCTGCGCTTCGTCGCCGCCGACGTGCGCGACCCGGACCAGGCGCGGCTCCCCGTCGACCAGGCGGTGGAGTGGTACGGCCGGCTCGACGTGCTGGTCAACAACGCCGGCGGCGCGCCCGCCGCCGACGCGGCCACGGTCTCGCCGCGGTTCGTGCAGAAGGTCGTCGAGCTCAACCTGCTCGCGCCGTTCTACGTGGCCCAGGCTGCGAACGCGCGGATGCAGCACCAGGAGTCCGGCGGCGCGATCGTCAACATCGGCAGCGTGGCCGCGCGGCAGGCCGAGCCGCAGTCGGCCGCCTACAGCGCCGCGAAGGCCGGCCTGCTCCAGCTGACCCGGGCGCTCGCGCTTGAGTGGGCACCGAAGGTGCGGGTCAATCACATCACCGCCGGCCCGGTCATGACGGCGGCGGCGGCGACGTACTACGGCCAGGACGGCGGCGCGTCTGTGGCCGCGACCATCGCGATGGGGCGGATGGCGGAGCCGTCCGACATCGCGGCGGCGTGCCTGTTCCTCGCCTCGCCGCTGGCCGCGTACGTGACCGGCGCCGACCTGGCCGTGCACGGCGGGGGAGAGGTGCCGGCGCGTTACCTCGCGGCGAAGGCGGACCAGGGACCCGGCCACCCAGCCGCGACGTTAAAGTGCGCGACTCCGGATCAGTCTCGCTGATAGACGGAGACGTGGCCGCTGCTGGCGGACGTGAACCGCCGCCGGTTCCAGTCGGCGTGGCGTTCGGCTAGCCGCAGGCCGGCCCGGCCGGCCATCAGGTCGAGCTCGGCCGGCCAGCTGTAGCGGATGGCCACCGGCCGCAAGTGCATTCCCTGGCCGTCCACCGTGATCATCTGGGTGGTGACGCGCTGCTGCTGTTCTGCTACACCTACCTCGGCGGACCTGCAACTGACGGCGTAGCTCGTAGTCGTCGAGGCCTACTGGGACGGGTGCCTGATCATGCTCTAGGCGCGGCGCGTTACTTTCCGTGGATCGCGCGGCCCGTAACGGATACCTTTCTGGCGCGGACTGTAGGAACGACCTACTTGCCGCACAGGGGAGCGATGATGACCACCTCAGGCCCGCGCTACGACGACCTGGCCGCGCTGTACATTAACTGCACGCTGAAACCGTCTCCGCAGCTCAGCCATACCCAGGGGCTGATCGACGCCAGCGCCGCGATCATGCGCAGGCATGGCGTGAACGTGGAGAGTATCCGCGCCGCCGACTATGACATCGCGACCGGCGTGTGGCCTGACATGACCGAGCACGGCGCCGCCAGCGACGCCTGGCCGCAGCTGTACGAGAAGGTGCTGGCGGCCGACATCCTGGTGATCGCCGGGCCGATCTGGCTCGGCGACAACAGCTCGGTCACCAAGCGGGTGATCGAGCGGCTCTACGCCTGCTCTCACCTGCTCAACGACGCCGGGCAGTACGCCTACTACGGCCGCGCCGGCGGCTGCCTGATCACCGGGAACGAAGACGGCATCAAGCACTGCGCCATGAACATCCTCTACAGCCTGCAGCATCTCGGGTACGCCATCCCCCCGCAGGCCGACGCCGGCTGGATCGGAGAGGCGGGCCCGGGCCCGTCCTACCTCGATCCTGGCTCCGGCGGCCCGCAGAACGATTTCACCAACCGCAACACCACGTTCATGACCTGGAACCTGATGCACCTGGCCCGCATGCTCAAGGACGCGGGCGGGATCCCAGCCCACGGCAACCAGCGCTCAGAGTGGGACGCCGGATGCCGGTTCGACTTCGAGAATCCCGACTACCGCTGACCGGCCGCCAGCCCGAATACATCCGGTTCTGCCGCATCCGTGTATACTCGACCATGTATGACTAATGACGTGAGTCATCTTCGAGTGATCCAAGGCGCGGTGATGGCCAGACTTGTGCAACGGCAGGCAGCACTGCCGACGCCTTGCCTTCATCTGGTTATACCGGGTTATACTCATTGCATGAAGACCGCTATCTCGGTGCCGGACGAGATCTTCAACCAGGTGGGAAGGCAGGCTGCCGAGCTCGGCATCAGCCGGTCCGAGTTCTTTGCGCGCGCGGCCAGGCAGTACCTTGACCAACTCGCGGACGATTCGCTCACGCAGCAGATCGACGGCGCGATCGACGCGGC
This sequence comes from uncultured Streptosporangiaceae bacterium, assembly GCA_964581815.1. GTDB lineage: Bacteria > Actinomycetota > Actinomycetes > Streptosporangiales > Streptosporangiaceae > Trebonia. The sequence goes on from CAZORE010000002.1 coordinate 125,822, forward strand.
GGGGACCGACGAATCCGGCCAGGCCGCCGCTGCCGCGGGCCGCGCCCTCCTGGCCGCCACTGCCGATGAGTGGTAAGCCCGGCCGGGGAGACATCTGCTGGGCGGACCTTGGCGGGCCCCAGGGCAGCAGGCCAGCCAAGCGCCGCCCTGTCCTGGTGATCCAGGCCGACGCCTACAACGCAAGCAAGCTCGGCACGACCCTGGTGGCGGTCATCACCTCGAACACCGCCCTCGCGGCGATGCCGGGCAACGTATTCCTCCCCGCCGTCGCCAGCGGCCTGCCCAAGGACTCTGTGCTGAACGTCACGGCTCTCGTGACTATCGACAAGGCCGACCTTGACCCGCCGGTCAGCCGGCTCCCCGTCGCGCTCATGACCGAGATCGACCGCGGCCTGCGCCGAGTGCTCGGCTTGTAGGCCATCAGGAGACGCACAAGTAACCGTTGATCTGGTCGGGCATGACTGGGGCGGCGGGCTCGTGGTCCGGGTGGTCTCGACCCGGCCCGAGCTGGTCCGGTCCTGGGTCACCGATGCCGCCGGCGTCGGCGACCCCGAGTTCGAGTGGCATGACCTCGCCAGGATCTGGCAGGCACCGCAGGCGGGGGAAGACTTCTGGGAGCAGCAGCTGGCGGTCCCGGCCCAGCAGCGGGCCGGCGTCTTCCAGGGGTTCGGGTGCCCGCGGAGGCGGCCCTCGACTGGCATCGCACCTCAGCCTTCAACGATCTGACCAGCCATGTCTGCCTGTTCTGTCTCGGGAGCAGGCAAGCGTTTCCAGCTTTCAGCCCGCCACGATCCCTTCGACTGCTCTGGTTCTTGTCCAGCCTCGTCACGGACGAGGGCCGCGGTCGCTTCGGCGGCGCCCGCGACACGGTCCGCGCAGGCCACCGAGGCGCCTTCCCTAGCCGCCCGCACCGAGATGCCCCGGCCGTTACCAGCCGGGCGGATCCGGCTCCGGCAACGGCCGCGTCCCCGCCCCGGCCACCAGTAGCCGCCGCCCCGTCAGCCGGCCGCGCCCGGGCGCGAAGCCGACGGCTCCGGCGGGCAGCGTCACGATCCCTCCCACATCGGCGCGGCGCCCGGCGGCAGCGGCACAGCGAACGCGTTCAGCACGAACGAGATCAGCGTGTAGTACCCGCACAGCGACACCAGCTCCACCATCCCGGCGTCGCCGACAAAGCGGTGCGCGGCGTCGTAGGTCTCCTGGTCCAGGCGGCCTGACTGACCGAGCTGGCGGGCCACGGCGTAGACGGCACGCTCGTCATCCGCCTCGAACGGCGGATCCTCGCCGCGCCCGATCGCGTCCACCACCGCGGCGGCGACCCCATGCTCGCGGGCCATCGGCGCATGCGCCCACCACTCGAACTCCGCCTGCCACCGCGCCCCGGTGGTAATGATGGCAGATTCAGGCTGACCTCGATCCAGCGCGTGGATGCCGGTCGGCCCGCCGGGCCTGCCGGGGGGAGCCTTCAGGCCGGCGCGGGCACGGCAAGGCACCGTCAGCGCGGCAGGATCGCGCCGGTGGCGGCCCAGCCTGGACCTGGCCGGTGAGCCGGCGCGCTACATTCGGCGGGGGACCCGGTTGAGGGCACAGGCGCCAGAGCCGCCTCCGCACGCCAGGAGAAAACGGGGCGGGCTCCGGCAACGCTGGTGGCCACTGCCCGGGTGCCACGTCATCATGGTCAGATACCGGTTGCGCCCAAGGGAGGATTCGGGAGTGCTGATGGAACAGCTAAGCCTCGGCGTATGCGGGACCTCCCGCAAGGAGAACGAGCGCCGGCTGCCGATCCACCCGCTGCACCTGGACCGGATCGAACCGGACCTGCGAGCGCGGATCTTCCTCGAGCACGGCTACGGCGAGCGGTTCGGCATGGCTGACGCGCAGCTCGCCCCGATGGTGGCCGGCGTGCGCTCGCGGCAGCAGCTCATCACGGAATGCGACGTGATCGTGCTGCCCAAGCCCACCGAACACGACATCGCCGCACTGCGGGAGGGCCAGGTGCTGTGGGGCTGGCCGCACTGCGTCCAGGACTACGCCGTCACCCAGCTGGGCATCGACCGCCGGCTGACCCTGATCGCCTGGGAGGCAATGAACTACTGGAATCCCGACGGCGGCTTTGACGTGCACGTCTTCCACATGAACAACGAGCTCGCGGGCTACTGCTCGGTGCTGCATTCACTGCAGCTGCTGGGCACGACCGGGGCGTACGGGCGGCGCTTGCGGGCCGCTGTGATCAGCTTCGGCGCGACCGCCCGCGGGGCGGTCACCGCGCTGACGGCGCTTGGCATCTCCGACGTGACCGTGCTGACCCACCGTAACGTGCCTGCCGTCGCCTCGCCCATCCCGTCGGTCCGCATGGTCCATTTCGAGCCCGCCGCTGAAGACCCGGCACGGATCTTGGTGCTGGCGCCGGGCGGTCCGGTGCCGATCGCGGAGTTCCTCGCCCGGCACGACATCGTCGTCAACTGCGTGCTGCAGGACACCGACGCGCCACTGATTTTTGTCACCCGTGACGAGCTGCGATTGTTCGCGCCTGGCAGCCTGTTCGTCGATGTGTCCTGCGACGAGGGCATGGGTTTTGAGTGGGCGCGGCCCACCTCGTTCGCCGAGCCAATGTTCGCGGTAGGCGAGGCAATGCACTATTACGGAGTCGACCACAGCCCGTCCCACCTATGGAACTCCGCCACCTGGGAAATCAGCGAGGCGCTGATCCCGCACCTGCGTACCGTGATGGACGGGCCCGACGCCTGGGACCGCGACCAGACCATCCGCCGGGCGACCGAGATCCGCGACGGCGTGATCCGCAATCCCAAGATCCTTTCGTTCCAGCGGCGCTCCGCCGAGTTCCCCCACACCCGGATGTGAGCCCGGCCGAAGTCCGCACCCGCCCACCAGCGCCGTCCGCGATCGCGCGGAGCCGGCCGATCTGGGTTCCCGCAGCAGACTGAGAACGTCCGCCTCAACCGATGAGGGCGCGACCCTGTGTCGGAACTTGGAGCACCGGTTCGGCGGCTCCCCCATTGGGGAAAGCCGGTGTCACCCGAAATAGCCGGCGTCGGCCAGAACGTTGCGGCCTACGGCAATGCTCCTGGTCCTTCGCTGTGGCATGGTCGCCCAGTAATACCAGATCATGAACGTGAGCGAGAGAGCCCAGGCCCGGCCGCGCAGCCAGGTTGCGTCGTCAACGCCGAGTTCCCGCCGGAAGATCTCCCTGGCAGGCGGGTCAAGTACCTCCCAGGCCACCGCCAGGTCGACTGCGGGGTCCCCGACCGACAGTCCGCCAAAGTCCAGTACCGCCGCCAAGCGCCCGTTGTGCACCAGCAGATTCTCCGCGGTCAAGTCGCCGTGATACCACCGTGGGGCCGGCCGGTCCTTCGCCCCGGGCAGCCTCATGGCTTCGTCCCACAACCGTTCGGCGGCGTCAAGGTCGTACCCGAAGTCACCCAACGCCCGGCAACGTCCGATGTTCTGCCGAGTCACCGCGTCCATGGTCGCGAGTGGCTCCCCCCGGTACCACTGCAGGGCCGGGTCTCCGACTGCCTCGCTAGGTACCTCTGGCAGCCCCAGGGCATTCACAACCTTGGCAAGGTCCACTGCCAGGTCCGCCCGTCGCGGGTCGACAGGCGTCTTCGGGGTGACCACCTCAGGGTGCTCACCGTCGATCCAGCGGACCACCGACCAATGTTCTGGGTAGTCACAGTCGGGCTCGAACACGGCGACCACCTCAGGAACACCAACCGGCAACGAAGGCCCGAGAACCGGCAGCCACTTGGCCTCTTTCGCGATCGCCGCCGATCCCCCGGGCTGGCGCGGCAGCCGAACGAGGAGATCCTCTCCCAAACGGAACAGCGCGTTCGTCGAGCCACTCGAATCCAACCGCCGAACGGGCAGATCAACGTAGTGAGGCATCGCCCGGTCAACCAAGGTACGAACCAACCCGGCATCGATCGGGATTTCGTCGTCGTGGAGAACTCCGGTCACTCTCGAAGTCAATCCCACCCCCTGAGACACGGCAACCGGCTATCTAGCTTGGATCCGCACACCCCTAGCTGGCGGCATCGCACCATGCAGCGCCGCCTCGGTCAAGCGCACGACCGACGGCCAGCCACTTGGCGGCCGAGATAGCGTCAGCCTAGGGGGAACGGCGGCTGCCACCACGACGGCGTGCTCTGCAGCTCGACGCGGTCGACCCACTTGACCCACCAGTAGCCCCGGCGCCCGGGCGCCACGAGGCGCAGCGGGAACCCGTGATCGGCCGAGAGGGGAGCGCCGCCTGCCCCCGTGGCAAGCAGCAGAAGATCCAGGTCGTGAATCGGGAGGCGGACCCAGTAGCCGGTCACCGAGTGCACGTACACGCTTTGCGCCCCCGGTCCGCGGCGGAGCAGCGCGGCCAGCGGCACGCCGGTCCAGTCCTGCTGCGAATACCAGCCGGACGTGCAGTCCAGCGTGGCCCTCACCTGGGTGGCGAACGTCGCCAGCTGCACCAGCGTCAGCTCTCTGCGGCCCCGCGCGTCCTTGACGGCCAGCCGCCACCGGTCCGGGTCCACGCCGGGGACCGCGTCGAGCAGCCAGCTGGTCGACGGCATCGCCTCCGGCCGGAACGAGGCCGTCTCATACGAGCCGGTGAAGCGGCGCCTGGCCCCAGGCAGGCCAACCACGCGGAACGCAGCCTCGCTGGCGGCGTAGAGCCCGAGCGCGCCCGTTGCCAGGCCGCCGGCCCGCAGCAGGGTGCGACGCGAGAGGTCGGTCCGGTGCGGTCGGATGCCCCGGGCCCAGACGTGCCACACCACGAGGGGGACCAGCGCGAGGGCGACCGCGATATGCAGCCATAGCCCGGTCTCGCCGTCGACCGAGCGCACCCATCCGCTCGCATAACCGAGGCCCGCGACGAGGGTGATCAGCGCCAGCGCGGCCAGCAGCAGGGACAGCCACCGGCTGAGCCGCGCGCGCCGCAGCCCGGCCCGGGCGACCCGGGACTTCCACGGGATGAGCAGCACGACGGCCATTCCGCAAATCCCGTGCCCGACGGCCACCCAGGATCCGTTCGGTGAGCCGATCGCGATCGCCGCGACCCCGGTGCCGAATGTGAGCAGCAGGACGACGAGCAGCGCCTGGTTCACCTGGCGGCCGGGCGGGCGCAGCAGCCTCCGAAGCGGACTCCGGGTCGATGGGAGCTCGCCTCCACGACGGCACATAACGCTCGTTATACCTGCAGGCCGGGCTGCTGACGAGACGCTCAGGT
>CAZORE010000002.1:131160-144063 GCA_964581815.1 uncultured Streptosporangiaceae bacterium
GGTCCGCCGCGGTGGACGACTTACGTCAACGTGGACGACGTGGACGAGGCCGCCAGGAAGGCGGAAGCGGCTGGCGGTACGGTCATCGTCGCGCCGATGGACGTGATGACCGCGGGCCGGATGGCGATCTTCGGTGACAGCACCGGCGCCGTCATCGCGGCCTGGCAGCCGGGCCAGCACCTCGGCGCCCAGCTGGTCAACGAAGCGGGCGCGTTCACCTGGAGTGAGTTGTCCAGCTCCGACCCCGCCAAGTCGAAGGCGTTCTACTCCGCGGTGTTCGGCTGGGGCTGGGGCGGCGGAGACGCCTACCCAGAAGCCCAGGTAAGCGGCCGCACCATCGGCGGGATCATGCTTCGGAGTCCTGACATTCCCGCCGACGTGCCCGACAGCTGGCTCGTCTACTTCGGCGCCGCTGACGTCGATGCCGACGTGAAGAAGGCGACCGACTTGGGCGCCAGCGTGATCGTCGGCCCGGCTGACATCCCGGGCACCGGCCGCTTCGCGGTGCTCATCGACCCGCAGGGAGCGGCGTTCGCACTGTTCCAGGGCTGATCGATGCGTCCACAGCTCAGCCCAGCCCGGCCCGCTGACTGACCAGCCGCCGCAACTCGGCCGGGGTGCCGTGCAGCAGTTGCGAGGTCTTGGCGCGCTTGAGGTAGCGGTGCGCCTGGTGCTCCCAGGTGAACCCGATCCCGCCGTGCAGCTGGATCATCTCCGCGGCCACGTGCCAGAACACGTCGACGCAGTGCCGTTTGGCCAGCGGGCCGAGCACCGCCAGTTCCGCCGAGGACGCCGGGGACACCGGGGACGCCGCCGCGCGCACGGCGGCGTACGCGGTCGCCCGCGCGGAGGCCACCTCTACCGCGAGGTCCGCGCAGCGGTGGCGCAGCGCCTGGAAGGCGCCGATCGGCCGGCCGAACTGCACCCGGGTCTTGAGGTAGCCCACGGTGACGTCAAGGCAGTGCGCGGCCGCGCCGGCCGACTCGACGGCCAGCATGACCCGCAGCAGGTCTTCCGCCCGTCCGGCGGGGCAGTCAGCCGCAAATCCAGGAGCACCGCGGAACTCGACCGTGGCCTGCGACCGCGTCTCGTCGAGGGTTCCGGCCGGCGTGACGACCGTGTCCGCGGCCCGGACAGCGAACAGCGTGTCACCGGCGCGGACCACGAACAGGCCGGCCTCGGCGCCGTCGAGCACATGAGGCGCGACCCCGGTCAGCCGGCCGCCGGACGCGGTCACCGAGCCGCCGAGCGCGAACGCGGCGCGCAGCGCGCCCGATGCGATGCCGGGCAGGAACTCGGCCCCGGGCGCCGTACCGCCCGCACCGTCCTCGCTGAGCACCGCGCCGGCCAGCGCCGTGGACAGGTAGGGCACCGGCAGCAGCACCCGCCCGGTCTCCTCGACCGCGACGGCGACCTCGGCCAGGCCGGCGCCTGACCCGCCGTAGCACTCGGGCACCGCGAGCCCGGTGAGCCCGAGCTCGCCGGCGAGCCGGTCCCAGGCCCCGGGTCCGGCGTGCTTGCCGCAGAAGTCGCGTACCGCCTCGCGCAGGGCGGCTTGTTCCGATGAGTCCATCCGCTATCCCCTGGGCAGGCCGAGCCCGCGCTCGGCGACGATGTTCCGCTGGATCTCGTTCGACCCGCCGAAGATCGTTTCGGCCCGGGCGAACAGGAACAGCCGCTGCGTATCGGTCAGGCCGTAATCCGGGCCGGCCAGCGTCGCATCCTGGCCGGCCACGTCGACGGCCAGCTCCCCGAGGCGCTGGTGCCACGTCGTCCACAGCAGCTTGGTGATGTTTGCCGCGACACCACTCGCCGCGACACCGCCCTCCTGGTCAGCGCCGCCAAGCGCCTCCTCCGCCGTGAATCGCATGACCTGCAGCGCGATCCAGGCGTCGGCGATCCGCGCGGCGATGTCGGGATCGCCGGCGCTCCCGTTGCCGCGGGCCGCGGCGAGCACGGCGTCGAACTCGCGCTGGAAGCCGATCAGCTGGCCGAGATTGGAGACGCCGCGCTCGACGCCGAGCATGCCAAGGGCCACGCGCCAGCCGTCGCCCGGCGCACCCGCCACGTTCCCCTCCAAGGTGCGCGCGTCGTCGAAGAACACCTCGTTGAACTCCGCGGTCCCGGTGATCTGCGTGATCGGCCGGATCTCGATACCCGGCTGGCGCACCGGCACCAGCAGGCAGGACAGGCCCCGGTGGCGGTCGGAGCCCGCCTCCGTTCTGGCGAGCAGGAAGCACCAGTCCGCGACATGAGCCAGCGAGGTCCATATCTTCTGCCCGTCGATGTGCCACTCACCGTCGCCAAGCGACGCGCGCGTGCGCAGGCCCGCGAGGTCGGATCCGGCCCCCGGTTCTGAGTACCCCTGGCACCACAGCTCGGTGCCGGCCGCGATCCCCGGCAGGAAGCGTGCCTTCTGCTCCGGCGTCCCGAACATCAGCAGCGTCGGCGCGACCAGCTGCTCGCCGATATGGCCGACGCGCCCGGGGGCGTTCGCCCGCGCGTACTCCTCGTAGAAGATGACCTGCCGGTGCCACGGCAGGCCGCGGCCGCCGTCGGCCTCGGGCCAGCCGAGGCCGATCCAGCCGTCCGCGCCGAGGCGCCGCTCCCAGGCCATGCGCTCGGCGACGAACTCGTGCGCCCGGCCGGTGCCGCCCTTGCCGACGAGGCAGGCGAACTCGGGCGACGCCAGCGCAGTGGTCAGCCACCCGCGCACCTCGGCGCGGAACTGCTCGTCGTTCACGAGGCACCCCCGTCGTCGCGCCCAGTGTTTCGCGAAGGAGCGTCCCGCATCGACCGCGCGTCGTGCCCGGCGAGCGAGTCCGTCCCCGTCTCGGCGTTGTGCGCGTGCGCCAGGTGGTGAAGGCCGAAGGCCGAGTCCATCCCCACCTGCAAGCCCATCGCGTCCTCGGCCTGGTTGACCGCCTTCTTGGTGAGCGCGAGGCCTAGTCGCGGCATCGCCGCGATCTTCTCGGCGATCTCGGTGACCTCCTGTTCGAGCCTCATCCGCGGCACCACGCGGTTGATCATGCCGAGTTGCAGGGCGCGGGCGGCGTCGACCCGTTCGCCGAGGAAGAGGAACTCTTTCGCCTGCCGTGGCCCCATCACCCAGGGGTGCGCGAAGTACTCCACGCCGGGGATGCCCATGCGCACCACGGGGTCGGCGAAGAACGCGTCGTCGGAGGCCACGATGAGGTCGCAGATCCAGGCCAGCATCAGCCCGCCGGCGATGCACGCCCCCTGCACCTGCGCGATCACCGGCTTGGGCAGTTCGCGCCAGCGCCGGCACATCCCGAGGTAGACCTCCTCCTCACGGGCGTACCGGCTCTCCGCCCCGTCCTTGCCGACGTGATCCCACCACAGGCCCGCCCGGCGCGGGAACGACTGGCCGATGTCCCGGCCCGGCGTGCCGATGTCGTGGCCCGCGGAGAAGTGCTTGCCCTCGCCGGCCAGGATGATGACCTTGACCTCGTCATCGGCGGCGGCGGCGTAGAACGCGTCGTCGAGGGCGTAGGTCATCGCCGAGTTCTGCGCGTTCCGGTACTCGGGACGGTTCATGGTGATGCGGGTGATCGCCCCGCGGCGCTGCGTAAGTACGACGTCAGCCATCGGCTACTCCTAGCGAGTCGGCGATCAGGGCCCGGTGGGCGGCCGGGTCGCCCCAGGCCGGCGCCAGTGCCCACACGCGCTTGGCGAACAGGTGCAGTTCGTATTCGGTCGTGTAGCCGAGCGCGCCGTGACACTGGATCGCGGTGCGCGCGACGAGCTGGGCGGCGTCGGCGGCGAGCACCTTCGCCGCCGAGGTCAGGCGGCTGGCGTCGGCCGTGCCTGCGGCCTGCGCCCAGGCCGCGGCGAGCACCACCGGGCGGGCAAGCTCGACCGCGAAAAGCGCGCTGGCCAGCGCGTGCTTGACGGCCTGGAAGCTGCCGACCGGCACGCCGAACTGCTCGCGCTGCTTCACGTAGCCGACGGTCAGGTCGAGCATCCGCCGCGCCAGCCCGATGAGCAGCGCCGACGTGCCAAGCACCCCGCGCTGCCAGGCGGCCGCCGTCACGGCCGGGTCATCGGTGAGCACGGTCGCGCCGTGCGCCGGCCCGGCCACGGAAGCCGGCGCCACCCGGGCGAGCATCCGCGATCCGTCGACGGCCACGTGGGGAATCAGGTCGAGATCATTGCGTCCGAACGAGAGCAGGCTGTCTCCGTCACGGACCACGATGAGCCCGGCCACCTGCCCGAACGGGACCAGGTCGCCGTGCCTGACGGCCACCAGGGTGTCGCCCGCCAGGATGTCCGGCCGCGGCAGCAGCGGCGCCGCCACGGCGATCGTCTCCACGGCCGGCCCGGGCAGCCCGCTGCGCCCCACCTCTTCGAGCAGCGGCACCAGGCTGTTCTCATCGAGCCCGAGGCCGCCGTGCTCTGCTGGCACCAGCGTGCCCACCGCGCCAAGCGCGGCGAGCTTGCGCCACACGGCGCCTGGCTCCTCCTCGCCCGCCCCACCGTGGCCGCCGGGCCGCCCTTCGTCCGGCCGCCGGCCGCCCGGCCGCCCGCCGTCGCCACCGGGCCAGCCGGCGCGGATCACCGCCGGCGTCACCTCGGCGGCGAGCAGCCCGGCGGCCGCGTCGCGCAGCGCCGCTGCCTCGTCGCTCAGCTCGAAGCGCACGTCACCTCCGCGGGCCTTTCGGCAGGCCGAGCAGCCGCTCGGCCACCACGTTCCGCTGTATCTCGTTCGTACCGGCGTAAATCGGGCCGGCCAGCGAGAAGAGGAACCCGCGGGTCCACGGGCCGTCGACTTCCGCTTCCGGGCCGAGGAGGGCCAGCGCGGTCTCGTGCAGCCGGACGTCGAGCTCGGACCACGCCAGCTTGGCGAGGCTTGCCTCCGGCCCGCTCGGCTGGCCGTCGGCTAGGCGCGTGACCTGCTGGAGCGTGAACATCTGGTAGGCCTGGGCCTCGATCCAGGACTGGACGACCTGGTCGCGCAGTGCCGCCGACGGGCGCTGGCGGTACAGGTCAAGCAGCCGGCCCGCGCTCGCCGTGAAGCGCCCGGGCGAGCGCAGCGTAAGTCCGCGCTCGGACCCCGCGGTCGCCATGGCTACCTGCCACCCCTGGCCAGCCGCGCCAAGCACGTCGCTGTCGGGGACGAGCACCTCGTCGAAGAACACGTCGGCGAACCCCTCGTCGCCGTCAAGCCGCGGGAATCCCCGGACGGTGACGCCCGGCGCGTCCAGCGGGACCAGGAAATAGGTCAGCCCCTGGTGCCGCTCGGCGGCGGTATCGGTGCGGAACAAGCCGAACAGGTGCGTGCAGAATGCCCCGCGCGTCGTCCAAGTCTTCTGCCCGGACAAGCGCCAGCCGCCGCCCGCCGCGTCCCTGACCGCGCTGCTGCGCACGGCCGCCAGGTCGCTCCCGGCACCCGGCTCGGACCAGCCCTGGCACCACAGGTCCTGCGCGGCGGCCATCCGCGGCAGGTAGCGGTCCCGCTGCCGCGGCGTGCCGAACTCGAACAGGGCGGGCGCGAGCAGGAAGATGCCGTTCTGGGTGACCCGCGGCGGCGCCCCGGCGCGGTAGTACTCTTCCTCGAAGATCAGCCACTCCCACAGCGTCGCGTCGCGGCCGCCGTACTCCCGCGGCCAGGACACCACCGCCCATCGCTCCGCGTGCAGCGCGCGCTCCCAGTCGAGGTGCGCGGCGAAGCCCGCCCGGGTGTCGCCGGAAGGCAGCCCGCGCGGCACGTTGGCTTCCAGCCAGCCGCGGGCCTCGTCGCGGAACGCTTCCTCAGCCGGCGACCAGCGCAGGTCCATCGGTCAGTCCTCCGGCTCGGGCCGCTCGGGCCGGCCGAAGGACTCGCGCAGCCGGTCGGATACGCCCGACAGGTTCAGCTCGAACGTGAAGCCCTGCTCATAGCGGTAGCTGCGCCGGACGTCCTGCGGGTCGATGCCGTTGAACGCCTCCTTGGCCATGCGGATCACCGCCGGGTCCTTGGCCGCGATTTCCGCGGCCAGCGTGAGCGCCGCCTCGCGCAGCTGGTCCCGCGGGACGACGATGAGGACGGAACCGAACGCGTGCAGCTCGGCGGCCGTGGCGGTCGCGGAGGTGTACATCATGGCCCGCGCCCGGTGCTGCGGCACGAGACGGGACAAGTGCGTGGCGGCGCCGAGCGCGCCGCGGTCGACCTCCGGCAGGCCGAACGTGGCGTCGTCGCTGGCCACGATGATGTCCGCGTTCCCCGCCAGGCCGATACCGCCGCCGAGGCAGAACCCGTGCACCGCCGCGATCACCGGCACGGCGCACTCGTACACCGCCGCGAAGGCCGCGAAGCAGCCGCGGTTCGCCCCGATCAGCGCCTCGGACCCGCCCGCCTGGATCTCCTTGATGTCGACCCCGGCGTTGAACCCGCGTCCCTCGGCGCGCAGCACGACCACGCGCACGCTGCCGTCCGACCCGGCGGACGCGACCGCGCGCGCCAGCTCGAACCAGCCGGCGACCGGCAGCGCGTTCACCGGCGGGTGGTCGACCACCACCTCGGCGATGCCCGCCGCGTCAACCTGGCTGCTGATCACTGCCCGTCCTCCCTAGGGGTGCTGGCTGCTCACCGAGACGATCTCCCCGGTCATGTACGAGGAGTAGCCACTGGCGAGGAAGACGATGACGTCGGCGACCTCCCACGGTTCGGCCGCCCGGCCGAACGCCTCGCGCGCGGCGAGCTCGGCGAGCAGTTCTTCACTTGACACTTTCGCCAGGTACGGGTGCATCGCGATGCTCGGTGCCACCGCGTTCACCCGGACGCCGCGCGGGGCCGCCTCGATCGCCGCGCACCGGGTGAGCGCCATCACGCCCGCCTTGGCCGCGGCGTAGTGCGCCTGGCCCGCCTGGGCGCGCCAGCCGATCACCGACGCGTTGTTGACGATGGCGCCGCTGCCTTGCGGGAGCATGTGCCGCAGCGCCGCCCTGGTGCACCGGAAGGTGCCGTTCAGCGTCACGTCGAGCACCCGGTACCACTGCTCGTCGGTCATCTCGGCCAGCGGCGTGTCGCCGCCGAGGCCCGCGTTGTTCACCGCGACGTCGATCCGGCCGTACTCGGCGGCCACAGTGTCGAACAGCCGTTGCACGTGGTCTTCCACGGTGACGTCGCAGACAATGGCCAGCGGCTTCTCGCCCGCCACGTCGGCCAGCTCGTCGGCCGCCTCGGCGAGCCGCCGCTGGTGCCAGTCGCTGATGGCGACCCGCGCCCCTTCCTCGGCGCAGCGCCGTGCGGTGGCGAACCCGATCCCAGTGCCCGCCGCCGCGGTCACCACGACGGTCTTCCCGGCGAGCAGGCCGTGGCTGGCGTGCGGCTGCGGCTGCGCGGCCATCAGGAACCCTCCGCCCGGGTCAGGCGGGTGAGGACGGCGTCGGCCTCCGTCATGATCCGCTCGATGAGCTCGGCGCAGGTCGGCAGGTCGTCGATGACCCCAGCCACCTGTCCGCTGGCGAGCGTGCCCAGGTCGGTGCGCCCGTCGACCATGCTCGCGCGGAGCATCATGGGGGTGTTCGCGGCCATGATGACCGCGGGCCAGGACAAGCCGTGGTTCCGCTTCATGGCCACTCCCTCGCGGAGCAGGTCCGGCCAGGACGTGCCGGACATCTTCCTGAACCCGGCCGCGTGCCGCACCGACCTGGCCAGCCGGGACAGCGAACTGCCGCGCGCCAGCCGGTCCGCGAGCTCGGTGCGGAGCACCCGCTGCGGCACCCCGTCGAGCACGGTGGTGACCACGGTGTCGTTCACCGTGCGGCGCAGGTACTCCTGCTTCACGGGGACGGGCACGGGGCTTTCCCTGGTGAGCAGGAACCGGGTCCCCATGGCGATGCCGGCGGCGCCGTAAGCGAGCGCGGCGACGAGCCCGCGGCCGTCGCAGAACCCGCCCGCGCCGAACACCGGGATGCTGACCGCCGCCGTGACCTGGGGGAGCAGGATCGAGGTGGGGACGCCCCCGGTATGCCCGCCGCCCTCGCTGCCCTGGGCGACGACCGCGGTGGCGCCGAGCCCGGCGACCTTCTCCGCGTGCCGCCTGGCCCCGATCGAGGGCATGACGACCAGGCCGGCCTCGGTCAGCTCGCGGATCACTGACTCGTTCGGCGCGAGCCCGAACGACGCGACCCGCACGCCGTGCTTGATGAGCAGCCGCGCGCGCTCGGGCAGGTCAGGCGAGTCGCCCCGGAGGTTCACGCCGAACGGCGCCGCGGTGAGCTCCCTGGTGCGGGCGATCGCCGCCTCCGTCTCGGCCACCGTGAGGGTCGCGCCGGCCAGAATGCCCAGCCCGCCCGCGTTGCCCGTGGCCGCGGTCAGTTCGGGCGTCGACACCCAGCCCATGCCGGTCTGCACGATCGGGTACCTGATGCCGAGCAGGTCGCAGGCCGCGGTGCGCAGTGCTGGGTGTCTCATGGCACCTCCACGTAACGCAACCCGCGGGGGTCGATGACGTCGCGGATGAGGCGCAGCTCTTCCGGCGTCGGCAGCCTGGTCGGCGGCACGTCGCCGTCGGTCGCCAGGTCGAAGCCGGTGCTGGCGACGACCTCGGCCACGCTCACGCCGGGATGCACGGAAACGAGCCGCATCGTGTGATCGGGCGAGCGGAAGTCAAGCACCGCCAGGTTCGTGACGACCCGCCGCAGCTCGTGGAACCGGCTGGCCGCGGGCCCTGCCGCCGCCGCGCTGTCGTAGCCGACCCCCGAGATGACATCGACCTTCGGCACGAACGTGCGCGGCTGGTGCCTGGGTACCCAGTAACTCGTCGGGTGGTTGACGGTATTACCCGGGGCGCCGCGCATGCCGATCAGCTGCCGGGCGGGGCGGGCGTAGTCGCCGATCGCGGAGATGTTCACGTTGCCGAACCGGTCGATCTGGCTCGGGCCCATCATCACGTGCCGCTGGCCCGCCGCCAGGATGTCGAACACCGTCCGGAACGGCACCCAGCCCTCGGCCGGCCCGTCCGGTGGCTCGCCGACCGCCCAGCAGCCGGCCACGAACGTCGCCTCACCGTCCGACAGCAGCAGGTCAGGCGCGAACGTGGCCCGGGCCAGCCGGGCCCCGATGGTCGGGATGACGCCGAAGGAACTCGCCACGATCTCCCCGTCGCCCCGCCACGCCTCGGCGCACGCGACCGCGCAGACCTCAGCCCGCGTCGCGCCGCTCACGGAAGCACCGCCGGCGCCCCCAGGCCGGCCAGGGAAGCCACCGCGCGCTGGTAGTCCGCTTCGCTGCCCCGCAGGAAGGCGTCCGTGAACGACGCCCATTTCGCCGGATCGCCGGCTGCCGCCGCATAGGCGCGCTGGAACTCCTCGTCGCGCTCGTAGTCGGGCGCGCAAGAAGTAAAGTGCGCGCCGTTCGGCGCCTCCACGACGCCCTCGGTCATCCACCGGTGAATGCGCAGCGACGCGATCCCGCCCGCCGCCAGCAGGTCCCCGGTGGGCACGATCCGCTCGCAGGACACATACGCGTGCTCGGCGGCGGCCGCGAAGAGGTCGTCGAAGTACAGGTCGGGCCCGAGGAACTGCGCGTTGCCGGCGGCGTCGGCGCGGTTGAGGTGGATGAGCGCGGCGTCGAGCGGCAGGGCCGGGACCGCGAGCAGTTCCTCGCCGTCGGCGTACGGCGAGGTCACCGTGCGCAGTTCCTGGTTGAGCCGCATCACGTCAGACCCGAGTCCCGCCCGCGTCGGCAGGAACGGCAGCCGCAGCGACGCCGCGTACAGGGCCCACTGCAGCATGCCCTCGTCGTACTCGGTGACGTCCACGCTGCCCGACTCGCGGGCGGCGCGGAAGTGCGGCTCAAGCGGGATGGAGTCGAGCGACACGAACCCGTAGACCAGCCGCTTGACCTTGCCAGCGGCGCAGAGCAGGCCGACGTCAGGGCCGCCGTAGGAGACGATCGTGAGGTCGTGCAGTCCCGACCGCAGGATTGCCCGGACCAGGGACATCGGCTTGCGCCGCGATCCCCAGCCGCCGATCCCGATGGTCATGCCTGAGCGCAGCCTGGCGACCACCTCGTCCTCGGTCATCCGCTTGTCCGTCACGTCCTCAGCTTTACCTAGCAAGCGCTTGGTTGACAAGGCTCCCGCTTTCCGCGGGGCCGGTGTAGGCTCCGGGTAAATAGAACATGTTCTACTTTAGTGGGGCTGCCATGGTCGCGTCCATCAAGCCGTACGCCGACGAGCTCGCTTTGGCTGACGGCCGCATGCTGATCGGCGGGCAGTGGGTCGCGGCCATGGACGGCGCGACCTGGAGCCACACGCATCCCGCGACAGGAGAGCAGGTCGCGGCGTTTCCTGTCGCCGCACCTGCCGACGTCGACCTGGCTGTGCGCGCCGCGCGCCAGGCGTTCGACGAGGGCCCCTGGCCGCGGGCCCGGGCCGGCGAGCGCGGCCGGGTGCTGCGCGCGATCGCGGACCTCGTCCGGGCGCACAGCGACGAGCTGCTGCGGCTCCAGGCGCTCGACAACAGCGTCCCGCTGAGCTTCGGCGAGATCTACGCGGTGTCGGCCGGATTCGTGGCCGACATCTTCGAGCACCACGCCGGCTGGACCGACAAGCTGGCCGGCGAGACGCTGCCGCCCTTCCAGGGCGGCGACCACATGGTTTTCACGCTGCGCGAGCCGGTTGGCGTGGTCGGCGCGGTGATCCCGTGGAACGCGCCGTTGCCGCTGTTCGCCCAGAAGGTGGCGCCGGCCCTGGCGGCCGGCTGCACGGTTGTGGTCAAGCCCTCGGAGTACGCCACGTTCGCGGTGCTGCGGCTGGCCCGGCTGATCGCCGAGGAGTCGGGGCTGCCCGAGGGCGTGCTCAACATCGTCACCGGCCCGGGCGAACCCACCGGGGACGCCCTGATCAGCCACCCGATGGTGGACAAGCTGTCGTTCACCGGCAGCCGCGCGGTCGGCCAGCGGGTCATGACAGCAGCGGCCGCAGGGTGCAAGCGGGTGAGCCTGGAACTCGGCGGCAAGAGCCCGGCGGTCGTCTTCGCCGACGCCGACGTCGGCACCGCCGCCGCGGTCACCATGGGCACCGTCACCCTGGGCCTGTCCGGTCAGGTGTGCGCGGCGCAGACCAGGGCGCTCGTGCACCGGGACGCGCTCGATGAGTTCCTCGCGACCGCCGAGGTGATCGCCGGCATGGTCAGTTACGGCAACCCGTTCGACCCGGAGGTCACGTCCGCGCCGCTGATCAACACCAGGCAGCTTGACCGGGTCCTCGGCCTGATCGCCCGCGGGCAGGAAGAGGGCGCCCGGCTGGTCTGCGGCGGCACCAGGGAGGCGGGCGACCTCGCGGCGGGCAACTTCGTCACGCCGACGCTGTTCGCCGACGTGTCCAACGACATGAGCATCGCCAGGGAGGAGATCTTCGGCCCGGTGCTCTCCGTCATCCCGTTCGACGACGAGGACGAGGCGGTGCGGCTCGCCAATGACACCGCCTACGGGCTCGCCGCCACCGTGTGGACCACCGACGTGCGCCTGGCGATGCGGATGACGCGGGCCATCCGGGCCGGCACGGTCGGCATCAACGGCTACCAGCTCGAGCCGAACGCCCCGTTCGGCGGCTTCCGCGCCTCAGGCACGGGCCGCGAGGGCGGCCGCGCCGCGATCGAGGCCTACACCGAGCTGAAGACCGTCCTGCTCCCGCTCACCGACGAGATGATGTGACCTCCTTAGCCGCTTACCTGCGCGTCCGGCGGCTCCGGCGAACATGTAGAGCATGCTGTCGCTGGCCTCGGTCCGCCGTTGGGTTTGGGTGGTGAGTGTGCTTCGGCGGCTGCCCACATCGGCGGCCTGCAGCGCGCCAGCAAGCCGGTCTAGGCTCACTTACACATGTTTTAGTAGTACTGAAACAAAGTCGATAAGCCCAGGTGAAAACGGGAAATATCCGACGGATTAAAGCTACGTTACAGCCACACTGTATTGAATCTGTTACAGCTAGACTGAAATATTGTGATCAGATTCCAACGCCCGGCGGGCCGTGACGTACTCTCCGTATCTCCTCCGCTACAACCCGGTGCGGGCGCGGCTGAACTCGAGGTGCCCGCGGCGGAACTGGACGCTCTGCTCTGTTCCGGGCACGCTGTAAACAGAGCCGATTACAGTGGGGATGTAACAGAGCCTTAATAAGACGGATATTCGCCTGTCTCGCCTGTTTCCCTAGACTTTGATTTCAGTAGTACTGAAATCATCTCCTCCGGACGGGACGTGCTTGTCCCCGCGAAAGGAGGCTGCCGACGATGGTCGCGGCTGAAGCGCACCCGCTTGCCGGCCCGCCAGGGCGAAACGCTCATGGCATGCCCGGTGAGGCTGGCCCCCGGCCCATCGACAGCGGGCACTTCCGCTCAGTCCTGGGACGTTTCTGCTCAGGCATTACCGTGGTTGCCGCCCTCGGCGATGAAGGACCGGTCGGCTTCACCTGTCAGTCGTTCTTCAGCGTCTCCCTGGACCCCCCGCTGGTCGCGTTCTCGGTCGCGCACACGTCTACCAGCTACCCAAGGCTCAAGCACGCCCCCGCGTTCTGCGTCAACGTGCTGGGCTCCGACCAGGCCAGGCACAGCCAGGTCTTGTCGTCCAAGGACCCCGACAAGTGGGCGAAGGTGGGCTGGACTGAGGGCGCGGCCGGGGCGGCGGTCCGCATGCACGGCGCGCTGGCGTGGATCGACTGCGCCCCGTGGGCCGAGTACCTGGCCGGCGATCACACCATCGTGGTCGCCGAGGTGCTGGATCTCGCCGCCGACCTGGGCAAGGATCCACTGCTTTATTTCAACCGTGAGTACCGGCGCCTGCACCCCGACGGGATGCAGGCGTAACCCAGGCCACCCCTACCGAGCGTAAACGAGGCACCCTCGATGGATTACGGGCTGTTCATTCCTATCGCCAACAACGGCTGGATCACCTCCGCG
>CAZORE010000003.1:0-25637 GCA_964581815.1 uncultured Streptosporangiaceae bacterium
CGCCGCGCTGCGCGCGATGACCCGCGAGGACGCCGAGGGAAGGCCGCTGCTGCGCCTGCAACGCCGGGGCCCGCTCCCGCCGCTGCCACCAGGTCAAGCAGCTGCCCGGCTGGACCGTCACCCAGCCCAAGCCCGGATGGCACGTGTGGACCACCCCGACCGGCCGCAGCTACACACAGGAACCCTGGCGCTACACCGCCTGACCGCCAGGCACCTGCTGAGTTGCGCGGGCCCGCCGGGCACGGAAGCATTACCCGCGACAGGAATTGAGCGGGAGACGGCATCCGGCGCGAGAAGGATGATCAGGTGACGAGTAGCCAGGATCCAGCCGACGGTGTCCCGTTCGACACCAGCCGGGCTCACATGGCGAGAGTGTACGACTTCTGGCTGGGCGGCAAGGACAACTACGCAGCCGACCGGGTGGTCGCCGAGCAGGTGGCCGGCGCGTACCCCGATATACGGGACGCGGTCCGGGCGCAGCGTGCGTTCCTGGCCCGGGTGGTGCGCTACCTGGTCACCGAGGCAGGCGTCCGGCAGTTCCTGGATATCGGGACCGGGCTGCCCTCGGCGAACAATACCCACCAGGTGGCGCAGCGGGAGGTGCCGGAGTCGCGGGTGGTGTACGTGGACAACGACCCGATCGTGCTCAGCCACGCCCGGGCGCTGCTGACCGGCACCCCGGAAGGTGAGACTGCCTACATCGAAGCCGACCTGCGCGACACTAGCTCGATCCTTGAGGGGGCGGCCGAGCTCCTGGACTTCGGGCAGCCGGTCGCGGTCATGCTCCTGGGGATCCTGCAGGGAATCCCGGACGAGGACGAGCCGGGGGCGATCATCGCGCGGCTCATGGATGCCGTGCCGCCCGGCAGCTACCTGGCCATCTCGCAGATCGCGCGGGACGTCGCCGCTGACGAGGTAGCCGAGGGCGTGCAGCGCTACAACCAGGCGGCCGCCGTCCCGGTCGCGGCGCGCACGCACGCTGCGGTCTGCCAGTTCTTCACGGGCCTGGAGCTGCTCGAGCCCGGCGTCGTGCAGGTGCACCGGTGGCGACCAGAAATCTGGGACCTGGGCAGCAACCGCAACCTGGCTATTTACGCTGGGGTCGGGCGGAAACCGTAACCCCCGGGCAAGGAAGGCCGGGACAGGGTTACGTGGCGCGCCGCCTGATCGCCGCGTCGAGGTTGTCCAGCTCGTTGCCGCGATGGTCGCGGTACCCCTGCGTCCAGGTTTCGTCGTGGAGGGGATCGACCGTCATGACCACGCTGGTGCGCTGGCCGGCGGCCCCGATGTCGATGGTCGTCAGGTGCTCGTACGGCTCGTGACCTGGCACGAAGTCGATCAGCGACCGGTAGGCGAGGCGGGTCGGCGGCGCCGCCTCGGTGAACGTCTTGCGTACCTCGATCGAGAGCGGGTTGCCGGTCTCACGCATGAACGCGACCTGGTCCGGCGCAGTCGCGGTCATGATGTACCGCAGCTGACCGCCGGGCCGCAGGTCGAGTTCGCTCACCCGGGTCTGGAAGCCGTCGGGGGCGAACCACTCCTCAAGGCCGGCGGCCGTGGTCCACAGCTCCCAGATGAGCTCAGCAGGAGCGTCGTACGTGCGCTCGAGGCGCACGGCGTTCGGGCGGTGCCCGGATTCGGTGGTCATCGGTTCTCCTTGGTTAGTTCGGGTGGCCCGGCGGTCTCGCGGATGGTGTTCAGCCCCAGCGGCTGATCTCGCTGGCGGGGTAGGCCGCGAACGCGCCCCCTTCGGCGCCGGCCTTGAGGCTGGTGAGGTAGGCGCCCCAGTTGGTGCTGCACCCGCTCATGAACTCGCTGGCCTCTCGCCAGTCGGCATGGGTGAACAGCAGCGTGGTGCCGCCGTCGGCGTGGGGCCGGAGCGTGAAGGTGATCTGGGTGCCGACCCAGCTGTCTGGTCCCTCGGTAACCCGCCACGCCACGTGGTCCGGGGTGTCGGTCACGACCTGCATGACGGCGGCGGGCTTGTCGGCGTCGCCGAAGTAGACGCTGAAGCCGGAGCCCACGGCGTGCTCGCCGCGCAGCGGCCGCCCGGACCACCAGCGGGCGATGCCGTCGGTGCTTGCCACCAGGTCGTGGACTCGCTGCGGCGTGGCGTCGATGCTAACTCGGTGCAGGATGTCGGGCATTGCCGTTCCCTTCGTCAGGCGGCGACGATGAACGTCGGCCGGTGCCGCTCTCTCGTGAGCGGATCTGCAACAGTGACGAACGGGGTAAGCGCCGGACGGACACCTCCGCGGGGAAAGCTTGAGAAAAATCGGTTCGCGTACGCTGTCCGTCCACGGCGCCGCCGTTCGTCTGACACTTGAAAAGCGGTACCGAACGGAGGCAGGTTCATGCAGTACGCGTTGTTGGTCTACAGCCCGGCGGAGGACACCGACCGGGCCGCTCGCCCGGTTCCGGATTCCCTGGCCGCCCAGCTCGGCCGGCCGCACGTCACCGGCTGGGCCCGGCTGCACGCGGACGAGTCGGCGACGACGCTGCGCGGCGACGGCGGACGGATGCTGCTCACCGACGGGCCGTTCATCGACAGCAAGGAGTACCTGGCCGGGCTCATCCTGATCGAGGCGGTCAACCTCGACGGGGCGCTCGCCATCGCCGCGGACCTGTTCCAGGAGACCAGGCCCGGCAGCGCGATCGAGGTGCGGCCCGTGCTCGGCGGGCACTTCCGTGGCGCTTGACGCCGTCTTCCGCGACCAGTGGGGCCGCGTGGTGGCGATTTTGGCGGGGATCCTCGGTGACCTGGAACTGGCCGAGGACGCGGCCGCCGAGGCGTTCGCCATCGCCGCCGAGCGCTGGCCACGCGACGGGGAGCCCGCCAACCCCACCGGCTGGCTGGTCGCGACCGCCCGTCACCGCGCCATCGACCAGCTGCGCCGCCAGCAGGTCCTCGCGGCCAAGACGAAGCTGCTCGCCCGCGACCTCGAATTCACGTCCCGCGGACCGGAGGCCCTCATGGACGACGCCGCCACCATCCCGGACGAGCGGCTTGAGCTGATCTTCGCCTGCTGTCACCCGGCGCTCGCCCCGGAGGCGCAGGTGGCGCTCACCCTGCGCACCCTCGGTGGCCTGTCCACCGAGGAGATCGCGCTGGCGTTCCTCGTCCCGTTCGAGACCATGAGCAAGCGGCTGACCAGGGCCAAGCACAAGATCCGCGATGCGGGAATCCCGTTCGCCGTGCCGCCCGATCACCAGCTGCCCGACCGGCTGGCCACCGTCCTCGCCGTGGTGTACCTGACCTTCAACCAGGGCTGGGGCGGCGGCCGGGTCGACCTCGCCGCCGAAGCGATCCACCTGGGCCGGGCGCTCGCCGGCCTGATGCCAGACGAGCCTGAGGTGCTCGCCCTGCTGGCGCTGATGCTGATGAACGACGCGCGCAAGGCGGCCCGCGAGCGCGACGGGGTGATCATCCCCCTCGACGACCAGGACCGCGCCCGGTGGGACACGCGGCAGATCGATGAGGGCCGGGCGCTGCTGCAGCGGGCGGTGGCCCGCGCGCGCAGCGGGCCTTACCTGGTCCAGGCGGCCATCGCCGACCTGCACCTGCACGAGCCCCGCGACTGGCCGCAGATCGCCGCGCTGTACCAGGCCCTCGCCAGGCAGACCGGCTCCCCGGTCGTCGAGATGAACCGGGCCATCGCCGTGGCCGAGATCGACGGGCCAGAAGCCGGCCTGGCCATCCTCGACCGCCTCGACCTCGACCACTACCGGTACTTCCACTCCACCCGGGCCGGGCTGCTGCGCCGCGCCGGCCGCGACGCGGAGGCCCACGACGCCTACCGCCGGGCGCTCGCCCTCGCGCAGACCGAGCAGGAACAGCGCTTCCTCACCGGCCGGCTGGCCGAGACCGCCCCCGCCGCCCGGGATGAGCCCGGAATGCCGGGGACATTTCCGGCCTAATCGACGGCGTCGCCCTGCTCCGCGCCGATCTCGAGCATCCGGTCCAGCTGCTCCACCGTGTTGTGGCGCTCGGCGGCCAGCTCCGCCGCGCCATCATGGATCAGCGCGTCAAGTTCACCGAGCACCGAACGCATGGTGGCTACGCCCGACCGCATCCCGTCATCTCCCGTCCGGAACTGAACCCACGCGGCCGACCGCTGGCAGCGCACCTGTCCCACGATGTTCCCGATGCCGCCGAACAGCTCCGCCGCCCGCTGGAACGCCGCGATCGCCTCGGCATCCTGCCCGGACTGGTCAAGTTCCCGCGCGGCATCGGCGGCGACGAGGGCGTGCGCCTCGGCCTTGGCCGGGTCGCCCGCGACGAGCCTGGCCCCCTCGAGGAACTGCTCGGCCGCCTCCTTGTGCCGTTCGATCGCCCGCAGCGAGCGCGCGTAGTCCACCCTGGTCTGCGCGATCCCCGCCTGGTCGTAGGGCACGTCCACCTTCGGCATCGCCTCGGCGAACAACGTGGCCGCCTCGGCGTGCCGGCCGAGGCGGGCGTAGGCACGCGCCGCGTTGAACGTGTTGTGCAGGGTGTCGGGCTCCGAAATGCCGTCCCAGCTGGCCGCCGCGGTGAGGCACGCGTCGGCGAACTCCGCGGTCTTGTCCGGGATCCGGCTGAGCGCCTCGGCCCGCAGCGACGCGAGCATCGCCGCCTGCCTGGGCGGCGGGTCAATGGCGTGACCGAGGGCGTCGCGCGCGTACGCCTGCGCCCCCTGCGCGTCTCCGGCCCGGAGCGCGAGCTCGGCGAGGCTCGCCTCCGCCTGCACCGCGGCCCACGGCGTGGCGGCGGCGAGGAAGGACTCGCGGGCGGCGGTGAGGTGCCGCACCGCCACGTCCTGGTCGCCGCGCCAGAAGGCCGCCTGCGACAGCAGCTGACGGCACTGGCCGGCGTGATACGCGTCGCCGTGCCGCTCCGCGACGGCCAGCACGGACTCAAGCCCGGATACGTAGCGCTCGATGTCCGCCGCCCGGCGCTCGCCCGCGGACTCAAGCGCGAGTCCCGCCATCATCTGACCGACCAGGATGACGTTCAGGTAGTACCGGGGCGTCATCTTCCCCGCCGCGAACGCCGCCGTCGCCTCGTCCCGCACGGCGTCCAGCGCCGCGCGCCCCCGCGCCTGGCCGTCGGCGTCCTTTGCGATGTACAGGGCGTGCGCGGCGACCGCCCGCGCCTCAAGCTCCCCGTCCAGGTCCCCGAGCTCGGCGAACCGCCCGGCGGCCGCGAGCAGTGCCGCGTGCCCGGCCGCCGGGTCGGTCAGCAGCACCGTGCCCGCGCTGAACCGGGCCACCAGCGCGGCGACGTCCCCCGGCAGTTCCGCGCCGCCCGCCGCCCCGACCCGCGCCCACGCCTCGCTCGCGCCCGGGTGCCGTCTCATCCCAAGCTCCCTGGCCCGCGCGATCAGCTCATCGAGGCCGGCGCCGGCCGGCGCCTGGGCCGCCGCGACCCGCCGCCCCGGCCCCGGGCCAGAAGACACCGCTGAAGGCCCCGTGCCCGAAGGCCCCGTGCCTGAAGGCACCGCCGACGACGGGCCAGCAGGCACCGCCGGCAGCCGCGCGGGCAGCCCGAGCGGGAACTCCTCAGCCAGCGGTTCCTGGCTCACCCGCGCGGCGACCCGGTCGCTGACGGCGCGGTTGCCGTTCCGCGCGTCATACCGGCCGCAGATCTCACGGATCTCTTCGGAAACCGCCGCGGACAGCGACCCGACGGTATCCGCCGAGCCGACGGGCAGCGAGCCGTACCCGAGCGCGGTCAGCCGGCGCAGCAGCACCGCCACGCCGCTGAGGAAGTCCAGCCGCTCGAATGGGCTCACCTCCCGGTCGGCCAGCCAGCCCTGGTGCTCGGCGAGGATCTCCAGGCCGCGGGCCTCGTTGCCGGTCAGCGCGCAGAACTCAATGTGCTGGCCGACCGCGCGCAGCAGGCTGATCTGGTGCCTGGCCAGTGAGTAGCCCACGAGGAACGCCCGCCGCGCCTCGTCGGCGCGCCCCGTGCGCAGCAGCGGCAGCATCGCCCGCGCCAGCACGAAGTGCGGCTCTTCCCGGCAGCTGAACTTGCCGTCAAGCACCGGCGCCCAGTACGAGAGCGCGTCGTCGTCGTCGCCGAGCCTGGCCCGCCAGCCGCCCCACTCGTGGTGCTCGCAGGCCTGGCAGTCCGCCATCTGGTCGCGGGGCGCGGCGATCGACGCCTCCATCTCGGCCGCCGCGGTCGCGTCGTCGCCGGTTTCCGCCGCCAGGAGGGAGCGCAGCGCGTGGACCGGGCGAAGGCTGTAGCCGCGCTGCCGGTACCGGCGCTCAAGCTCGCCGAACCAGCGGTAGGTCACGGTCAGCGGCACGTCCGGGTTGGTGACCAGCGCGAGGGTCATCCACTTGAGCTGCCAGTGAATGCTGTGGGACAAGGGGCCGACCTGGTCGGGGAACTGGTCGAGCAGCGACAGCACCCGGCCGAAGACCGTCGGCTGCTTGTGCTGCTCCGCCGCCAGCGAGTACGCGTCGCTCAGCCGCAGCAGCACCGCGGCTTCCAGGTGCCGGTCGCCGGACTCCTTGGCCCGCTCGGCCAGCGACTCGAACCGCTGCGCCTTGACGTGCCCCGCGGGAAGCTGCTCGGCTTCGCGCGCGTCCGCCTCGATCTGCTCAGTGCTCACGGCGGCCGCCTCCGTCGGGTCCGGGCTCCCGGGTGGCCCGGTCGAGCAGTTCGCCGAACGTCCGGTTGAGCAGCGCCGCGTCGGCCGGCCGCAGCGGCCGGTGCGTCATCAGCAGGGCCTGACCGTACAGCGACTCCACGGCGACCCCGAGCAGCGCCTCGTCGCTCACCGCGGCGAGCCGGCGCAGCACGGGGCTGCGCTGGTTGAGCACGAGCTGCGCCCGCGGGGCCGTCGACTTGAGCGCGCCGAGGATCGACGCCCACAGGTCGTCGGCCGACGCCGCGAGCTCCGCCCGGGTGCGCTCGGCCCGCGCGCCCCGGCTGTCCAGGTACAACGCGGGCACCGTCACCGGCCGGAAGGCGCGCAGCAGCACGTCGCAGTCAAGCGGGTCGAGCCGCCGGCGGGCGATGCCGAGCAGCCGTCCCATGGACAGCTCGTCGTCCGGCGCCACGGGATCGAGCGCGGCCGCGATCACCTCGGCGTCCAGCCCCGCGACGGTTACCCCCGGCAAGACCTGCGGCAGCAGCCGCACCAGCTCTTCGTCGTAGGTGTAGCCGCCGTTGACCACGCCGATGCCCTGCGCCGACGCGATCGGCGCGACCTGCCGGAACTCCTCGGCGGTGGGCGTGACGTACACGTCCGGGTGGTTGCTGGCGAACTCGGCCAGCGTCACCGGCCCGTCGGTGGTCTCGAACCGCAGGTGGTCAAGCATGATGCGGAACAGCTCATGGTCATGCCGCGCGACCGCCTTCACCCCGAGCGCGTGCACCCCGAGGAACGCGGCGAGCCGCCGCGGGTCCTCGCCGGCCAGCCGCGCCAGCCAGTCCCGAATGCGGTCGCCAAGGTTATCCCGAACGACCGCGAGCGTCTCATCCTCGTACAGCGACTCCCGCGAGGCGGTCGGGCGCAGCCCGTCGGCATCGATCACGCACCGGACGAAGAACGCCCACTCGGGCAGCAGGCCGGCCGCCGCGTCCGACAGCAGCATCCCCTTCAGGTAGACGCGGTGCCTGCTGCCGTCGGCCGGGTTGGCCGCCTGCGGCAGCACGAACCCGGCGCCCCGCACCCCGACGAGCGGCACCTCCAGCTCGACCACGTCAAGCGGCCGGAAGCCGAGCAGTTCCTCGCCGTACGCGAGCAGCGCCGCGCGCCGCTCGGCGTCTGAGGCGTACTGGTGCTCCCAGGCCGGACGCTCCGCGGTGACCGTGACGGCCCCCTGGGCGGACTCGACCGTCACCGCGTACGGCAGCAGCCCGCCGTAGTCCCTGGCCAGCTCGGCGACGCGCTCCGGCGCGAACCAGTGCTCCGCCCCGCGCCGCGGCGCGAGGTAGACCGTGGTGCCCGGCTCCGCGCGCGCCGCGTCGCCGTCGAGCACGCGCACGCCGTAGCTGCCGTCGGAGTTCCCGAGCCACTCGACCGTCGGGGCGTCCGACTCGCGCGCGGACCGGGTCACCACCCGGATCTGGTCCGCCACGGTGAAGCAGGCGAGCAGCCCGATGCCGAACTGCCCGAGGAACTCGCGGCGCGCCCCGGCCAGGTCGTCCCGCTTGGAGGAGCTGCCGATGGTGGCGAGGAACTGGTGCGCGTCCGCCTCGGTCAGCCCCACCCCGGAGTCGGAAACCGACAGCCCGCTCATCCCGATGACGATCCTGACCGCGGCGGGCGCGGCGGGGTCCGTCAGCCGGCGGGCGGTCGTCGCGTCCACCGCGTTCTGCAGCAGCTCGCGGACGTACACCCGGGGGCTTGAGTAAAGGTGCTGTGAGAGGAGGTCGACCAGCCCGCGCAGGTCAACCTGGAACGCGTAAGCGTCCGTAGACAATTCACGCGGCATGCGGACGATGGTAGCGGTTGCGTCCGTCACCGGGCGGTCAGCCGAGCGCGGCGGTCGCGATGCGCAGCTCGCCGACCTCGAAGAAGGTCACTATTTCGCCCGGTAACCCCGGTTCGTCAATATTCGCTCGGTATTCGCCCGGCGCCGACGTAAGATCTAGTCTTCTATGCGCGCGTCGGCCCGGGTGTACTGGCGGCTCCTGGCCGCCGGCTTCCGCCGCCGTTCGGCGTACCGGCTGGCCGCGCTCGGCGGCCTCGTCGCCAACCTGACCTTCGGCCTGCTGAAGGTGGCGATCCTGTTCGCCGCCATCCGGGCGGCGGGCGGCCAGCTGCACGGGTACACCACCGCCTCGATGAGCACCTACGTCTGGCTTTCGCAGGGAATGCTCGGCTCGATCAACATGGACGGCCGCATCGACCTGGCCCAGCGGGTCAAGGACGGCCAGGTCGCGGTCGACTTCCTGCGGCCCGTCGACCTGCAGGCGGCCACGCTCGCCGACGAGTCAGGCGCGGCGCTGTTCTCCCTCGTACCGCGCGGGCTGCCCTCGGTGCTGCTCGGCGCCGCGACGGTGGGCATCCAGCTGCCCACCTCCCCGGTGTTCTACCTGCTCGGGGCGGTCAGCCTGGTCCTGGGCATCGTCATCTCCGTGGCGACGGTCTACCTGATCGCGGTGGCCGGCTTCTGGCTGATCGA
Organism: uncultured Streptosporangiaceae bacterium; assembly: GCA_964581815.1. GTDB lineage: Bacteria > Actinomycetota > Actinomycetes > Streptosporangiales > Streptosporangiaceae > Trebonia. The sequence goes on from CAZORE010000003.1 coordinate 9,124, forward strand.
GACGCGCGGCCTGCAGATCTTCTACATGCTCGCCTCCGGCTTCCTCGGCGGGCTGTACGTGCCGATCGCGCTGTTCCCGCACTGGCTGCTGATCGTGGCCACGGCGACGCCCTTCCCGTCGGCGATGATGTACCCCGTCGACGTCATATCCGGCCTCGGCGGCGCCAGGACCGCCGCCGTGCTGGTCCTCGCGCAGCTGGCCTGGCTGGCCGGGCTCGCGGCCGTCGGCCAGTGGCTCACCCGGGCCGGCCGCCACCGCCTGGAGGTGCAGGGTGGCTGAGCTGACGGGACTTCGCGGAAGGCTGCGCGAGGAACTGCGGCCGTACCGCGCCGTCCTCGCCTCGCGCGCCCGGTCGCAACGCGCCTACCGGGCCAGCTTCGCCATCGACATGGCCAGCTCGACGCTGGTCGGCGTGGTCGAGCTGGCCGAGGTCTGGGTGCTGTTCAGCAACGTCACCTCGCTTGGCGGGATGCGCTTCAACCAGATCCTGCTCGTCTTCGGCCTGGCCGACCTGGCCTTCTCCCTGGCCGACCTCTCCTTCGGCCACATGGACAACCTGCCGACGTTCCTGCGGGCCGGGACCCTCGATGTCTTCTACCTGCGTCCGCAGCCCCTCCTGCTGCAGCTGATCACCACCGACATCTCGCTGCGCCGCCTGGCGCGGGCGGCGGTCGGCGCCGCCGCGCTCGGCATCGGCCTGGCCACCTCCCACGTCTCATGGAACCTGACGACCGCGACACTGCTGCCGCTCGCGCTGCTCAGCGGGTACGCGACGTTCGCGGCGCTGTTCGTGTGGGCGGCCGGGCTGCAGTTCTTCCTGCTCGAAGGCAAGGAGATGACCAACGCCTTCGTCTACGGCGGACGTTACGCCGCTACCCAGCCCGCCTCGGTCTGGTCGCGGCCGGTCAAGTTCGTGTTCGGGTTCTTCTTCCCCATGGCCTTCACCGCCTACCTGCCGGCGGTCACGGTGCTCGGCCTGCCCGGCTCGGCGTGGCTGCCGGCCTGGGCAGGCTGGTGCGCCCCGGCCGCCGCCGTCTGGTCGTGGCTGATGGCGCTGCTGTGCTGGCGGTGGGGAGTTCGCCACTACCAGGGAGGCGGCGGATGACGGACAGTGCGACCGACAACGGGGCGATCATCGAGACGGACGGGCTGACGCGCGAGTTCCACGTGCGCGACGGCCGGCGCAGGCGGCTGCTCACCGCGGTGGACGGCTTGAGTGTCACGATCGAGTCCGGCGCCGCGGTGGGTTACATCGGCGCGAACGGCGCGGGCAAGTCCACCACCATCAAGATGCTCACCGGCATCCTCGTCCCCACCGCGGGCAGCGTGCGCACCTGCGGGCTGCGCCCGGTGCCGGACCGGCGGCGGCTGGCCCGGCAGGTCGGCGTGGTGTTCGGCCAGCGATCGCAGCTGTGGTGGGACCTGCCGGTGCGCGAGTCGTTCCGCATCCTGGCCGCGATCCATCAGTTGACCAGGCACGAGGAATCCAGCCGGACCGCGGAGCTTGTCGAGCAGCTCGAGATCGGCGGCTTCCTGTCCGTCCCGGTGCGCCAGCTGTCCCTGGGCCAGCGGATGCGCGCCGAGGTCGCCGCGGCGCTGCTGCACTCGCCGCGGCTGGTGATCCTGGACGAGCCGACGATCGGGCTCGACGTGCTGTCCAAGCAGCGGCTGCGCGAGTTCCTCATTGCGGAACGCCTCCTGCATGGCACCACCCTGCTGCTCACCACCCACGACATGGGCGACGTGGAGCGGCTGTGCGACCGGATCCTGGTGATCGACCACGGCCGCCTCGCCTACGACGGCGACCTGCCGGGGCTGTCGCGGACCGTGGGCGCGGAACGGGTCCTCGTGGTCGACCTGGCCGAGCCCATGGCCGACCTGACCGGCCTTGACGACGCCCGGCACCTGTCCTCGGAGGCCGGGGGCCTGCGCCAGCGGCTCGCCTTCGACGCCGAGCGGACCACGGCGGCGAAGGTCCTCGCCGCCGTCGCCGGCCGGGCCCAGGTCCTCGACCTGACCGTCGAGGAACCCGACATCGAGGACGTGGTCCGCCGCATCTACGCGGAAAACCGCTAACGACAAGGCTAAGGGCGATGGTTGGCGCAGCGATACGGCCATAGCCGTATCGCTGCGCCAACCACCGGGCCCGGCTGGGCCTCGGGCAGGCCTAACGCGCCGCCCGCACCGTCCGCGCCAGCGGCACCGCCGCCAGCGCGCCGCAGGCCAGGGTCACCGCGATCCACGCCAGCGTCACGAACACCGCGTGGCCGGAAACGGCGGCCACGCCCGCAGCGCCGGACGGCCGTGCGTCCAGCGTCAGGAACAGGCTGCCGAGTACCGCCACGCCCACCGCCTGGCTCAGCTGGATCACCGTCGTCAGCACCCCGCTGGCGTCCGCCGCCTCGTGCAGCGGCACCCGCACGAGCGCCTGCGTCACCAGCGGGCTGAACGCCACCGCCATCGCCGCGCAGAGCACCACGAGCGCCAGCTGGAGCACGCCGCCGCCGGAACCGCCCCCGCGCAGCAGCAGCGCCACCGACAGGTACCCGAGCGCGCCGACGGCCGCGCCGCCCACGGTCAGGAACGGATGCCACGACGCGGGCAGCCGCCGCCAGAAGTACCCGCACACCCCGAACGCCGTCGCGCACGGCGCGAGGGTCAGCCCGGCCCGCAGGGCGCTGTCGCCGAGCCCCGCCTGCAGGTGAATCGCGAAGCTGAACAGGAACCCGCCGTAGGTCACCATCAGCAGGGTCATCGCCGCGAGCCCGGGCACCAGCCCCGGCGCGCGGAACACCGCCACCGACAGCAGCGGGTGGCCGCCGCGCGCGGCAACCCTCCGTTCGGTGTAAAGGAAGACGGGGACCAGCGCGAGGCCCGCGCCGATGCACGCGAGCGTCCACGCCGGCCAGTTCTCCTGGTGCCCGAGCATCAACGGCAGCACCACCAGGCACACCGCGGGCGCGGCGACCAGCAGGCCGGGCAGGTCGAGCCGGCGGGACCGCCCCGGCTTGTCCGCGGGCATCACCCGGGGCAGCACGAGCAGCACCGCGAGCCCGATCGGCACGTTGACGAGGAACACCGGCCGCCATGACGCCCCGAACAGGTCGGCGGTCACCAGCACGCCGCCGATCACCTGCCCGGCGACGAACCCGGTGGACAGGATCGCGGTGTAGGCGCTCAGCGCCCGCGCCCGTTCGGCCCCGGCGAACCGCAGCTGAATCACGGTCATGATCTGCGGCATCATCGCCGCCGCGGCCGCGCCCGCCGCGATGCGCGCCGCGATCAGCACGCCGATGTCCGGTGCGAGCCCGCAGGCCAGGGAGGCGAGGCTGAACCCGGCGACGCCCAGCAGGAACATCCGCCGCCGGCCGATCAGGTCTCCCAGGCGCGCCCCGGTGATCAGCAGCATCGCGTAGCTCACGGTGTAGCCGGCGATGACCAGCTGCAACTCCGCGCCGGACGCGTGCAGCGACCGGCCGAGCGTCGGCATCGCCACGTTCACTATGGTCACGTCGAGCAGCGCCATGAGCTGCCCGCACAGCAGCACGATGAGCATCACCCAGCGGGCGCGGTCGCGCGCGCCGCCGACGGTGACGAGGGTCTCGGAAGTAGCGGTCATGAGACCCAGCATCGCGGCGGCCGGGCGAGCGACCAGAGAGCCCGCCGGTCATGGTGCTAGCAGTAACAGGCTCAGGTATAGTAATCTTCCACTAAGAGATTAGTGGAATCATTCATTAGCGAAAGTAGGGAACGTGATCGAGTTCCAGCTCGATGCCGGCTCCGGCGTCGCCACGTACCTGCAGCTGGTACAGCAGGTGCACCAGGCCCTGCAGCTCGGGCTGCTCAAGCCGGGCGACCAGCTGCCGACGGCCCAGCAGGTCGTCGCCAAGCTGGCGATCAACCCGAACACCGTGCTCAAGGCGTACCGGGACCTGGAGCGCGAGGGCCTGGTGCGCGCCCGGCCGGGCGCGGGCACGTTCGTCACCAGGACGCTGCCGCGGACCGACCCGGCCGCGCAGGCGCGGTTCCTCGCCTTGATGACCGACTGGCTGCGCGCGGCGCGGTCGGCGGGCCTCGGCCTGGACGACATCGAGGCGATCTACCGCACCGCGGTCCGCGACTGTTTCGCGGAGGGCGTCGCATGAACGCGATGATCGAGACAAGCGCCGTCGGCAAGCGGTACGGCCGCCGCTGGGCGCTGCGCGACTGCACGCTGGCTATCCCCGCCGGGAAAGTCGTCGGTCTGGTCGGACCGAACGGGGCGGGCAAGACCACCCTGCTGCAGCTGGCCGCCGGGCTGCTGTACCCGACGTCGGGCACGGTCACGGTCCTCGGCGGCGAGCCGGGAAGTTCCCCCGCGCAGCTCGCGAAGGTCGGCTTCGTCGCCCAGGACGCGGCGGTGTACGGGCGGCTGTCGGTCGCTGAGCACCTGCGGATGGGCGAATGGCTTAACCCGGGTGGCTGGGACGGGGAGCTTGCGGCCCGCCGGATCGCGGACCTCGGCCTCGACCTGCGGCAGCGGGCCGGCTCGCTGTCCGGCGGCCAGCGGGCCCAGCTCGCGCTCACCATGGCGGTCGCGAAGCGGCCCGAGCTCATCCTGCTCGACGAGCCGGTGGCGAGCCTTGACCCGCTCGCCAGGCGCGAGTTCCTGCAGACCCTCATGGAGGTCGTCGCCGAGCAGGGGACGAGCGTCGTGCTGTCCTCGCACCTCATCGCCGACATCGAGCGGGTCTGCGACTACCTGGTCGTGCTCGTCGCCTCCCGCGTCGCGCTGGCCGGTGAGGTGAGCGAGCTGCTCGCGGCGCACCACCGCCTCTCCGGGCCGCGCCGGGACCCGGGCTCGCTCCCTTCGGGGCAGGAGGTCATCGAGGCCAGCGATACCGACGTGCAGAGCACCTTCCTCATCAGGAGCGACGGCCCGGTCCTCGACCCGGCCTGGACGCATCGGCCGGTCACCCTGGACGACCTCGTCCTCGCCTACATGAGCCGGGCCCGGTCCGCCGAGCCCGCCCGCCGACCCGGATTGGAAGTCGTCCGATGACCAGGTTCGCCTGGCTGCAGGCCCGCACCCAGACGGCGATCGCCGCGGCCGCGCTGGCGGCCGCCGCGGTAGTCGCGGTGGTCACCGGCCCCCGGCTGCTGCACCTCTACCACGTGGACATCGTCGCCTGCCACCCCGCAGGCACCTGCGAGTCCGCCACGACGGCGTTCCTGGCCAGCTTCCGCTGGATGCAGGTCTTCGCGCCGCCGGCGCTGCTCGTACTGCCCGCCCTGCTCGGCATGTTCTGGGGCGCGCCGCTCGTCGCCCGCGAGCTTGAGACCGGCACCTTCCGCATGGCCTGGACGCAGAGCGTCACCAGGAAGCGCTGGCTCGCCGTCAAGCTCGCCGTCGCCGGCCTGGCGAGCATGGCCATCACCGGGCTGCTCAGCCTCATCCTCACCTGGTGGTTCAGCCCCATCGACCGCGTTCAGGCGAACGTGCTCACCCCGTCGATGTTCGGTGTGCGCGGCATCGTGCCGGTCGGCTACGCCGCGTTCGCCTTCGCCCTCGGGGTCACCGCCGGGACCCTGCTCCGCCGCACGATCCCCGCCATGGCCGTCACCCTGGCCGGCTTCACCGCGGCCCGGCTGGCCGTCACCTACTACGTGCGGCCGCACCTCATGGGGTCGCTGCGGGCCATCACGCCGGTCGTCATGTCCACGGGCAACGGCCCGGCGCCGACCCCGGGGGCCGGCGTGCTCCAACCCGGCGACTGGGTCCTGTCCGCGCAGACGATCAACGGGTCCGGGCAGGTCATCGGGGCATACGGCGGGGTCGGCGCCACCGGCAACATCAATTTCCACGTGTCCCACGGAGCGGTCAGCCTCGTCGGCGTCGGCCCCTGCCCGAACACCTTCCCCGCCGCCGCCGTGTCCAGCGCCGCGGCCCGCACCTCGGCGCAGCCGCCCGCGGCCTTCAACACCGCCGCGCAAGAGTGCATCAACAAGCTCGGGCTACGCGACATCGTCACCTACCAGCCGCTGAGCCGCTACTGGCCGCTGCAGACCTACGAGACGCTGATCTTCCTGGGCCTCGCCGTCGCCCTGGCCGCGTTCTGCTTCTGGCGGGTTAACCGCAGCCTCACCTGACCCACCCCCGAACAGCCGCAGCCTGGAATGTCAGTGGTCGTCGTTATGGTGGTTGTTCAGGCTTGGGGACTCAGACGGAGGTTGGCACCCCGTGGTCGTCTTCGAATCCAAGGACGCGCCGGCGTCAGAGCGGCGGCGCGCCGAGCTCGGCAAGTTCCTGCGCGCCCGCCGGGAACGGCTGTCGCCCGCCGACTTCGGCATGCCCGCCGGGCTCCGCCGCCGCACGCCTGGCCTGCGGCGTGAGGAGATCGCGCTGCTCGCCGGGGTCGGCGTCAGCTGGTACACCTGGCTGGAGCAGGGCCGGGAGATCAACGTCAGCACGCAGGTGCTCGACGCGCTGGCGCGCACGCTGCGGCTCGACCGCACCGAGCGCTGGCACATGTACGTACTGGCCGAGGCGGTGCCGGTGGCCGTTAGCACCGGGCGCTGCCCGCTCACCGAGGCCATCACCGAGATCCTGCGGGCGCTCGACCCGCTACCCGCGGTGGTGACCAACTCGCGCTTTGACATCCTCGCGGAGAACGACGCGTTCCGGGACCTGTTCCAGTACTGGCACTCGCTGCCGTGCATCCACCACAACACGCTGTGGTGCGTGCTTACCGAGCCGGCGTCGCGCGCGCAGTTCCACGAGTACGACGACCACGTCCGGTACCTGGTCGCGCGGCTGCGCGCCGCCTACGCCAGGCACGTCGGCGAGCCGGACTGGGAGGAGGACATCCGCCGCCTCACCGGCCTGAGCAGTGAGTTCGCCGAGCTCTGGTCACTTCACGAGGTCGCCGAGTTCCAGCCCCGCGTCCGCACGTTCATCGACCCGCGCGCCGGGGAGCTGACGTTCACCACGAGCGAGCTCCATGTCCCCGCCAGCCAGGAGACCCGCCTCGTGGTCTACACCCCGGCCGACGACGAGACGAGAAAGCGGCTGCCGCTCACCAGGGATGAGTTCGCCGCCGACCCGGATTAGTCCGCCCTCCGTCCGACATCTTCCGCGGTGAGGCTGGCCGCCGCCCAGTTCTGGGACCTGCCGGTGTCGTCTATTACCGGACCCACCGGCCGGTTGCGGTGAGTCCGGGGCCGCACCGGGTCAGTATGGGTGATGGCCCCGAAGTCCTGACCACGAAGGAGGACGACCGGATGAACACACCACAGATCGTCTCGCCGGAGGAATGGCGCGCCGCCCGCGAGCAGCTCCTCGTCAAGGAAAAGGAGCTGGCCCGCGCGCGTGACGCGCTGGCGGCGGAACGCCGGAGAATGCCCTGGCTAGCGGTCGACAAGGAGTACTGGTTCGAGGGCCCGGCCGGCCGGGTGAGCCTTAATGGCCTGTTCGAGGGGCGTCGCCAGCTGATTGTCTACCGCGCCTTCTACGGACCCGAGGTGACGACGTATGCCGAGGGCGGCTCGTACCCGGAGCGGGCCTGCGTGGGCTGCTCCTTCGTGGCGGACCAGGTGGCCCACCCCGGGCACCTGCACGCGCGGGACACGTCCCTCGCCTTCGCCTCCCGTGCCCCCCAGGCCGAGATCGCGGGCCTTAAGGAGCGCCACGGGTGGAATCACATCCCCTGGTACACCATCACTGACGACTTTGACAAGGACTTCGACGTCGACGAGTGGCACGGCACCAACGCCTTCATCCGCGAGAGCGACCGGGTCTTCCGGACCTACTTCATCAACAACCGCGGCGACGAGCAGATGGGCAGCACCTGGAACTACCTCGACATCACCGCTCTGGGCCGTCAGGAGGCGTGGGAGGACTCACCGGAGGGCTATCCGCAAACACCGCCGTACCAGTGGTGGAACTACCACGACGTGCACGACACGGCCAAGTGACCGCGCACCATCGCGGGCCGTCAGTGTTATTCCTGGCGCGCCGGGCGCGGGAAGACGTTGAACAGGTTTCCGGTGCTGGCCAATGATCCGGAAAGCGACTCGCGACGTATCAAGTCTGAGAGCGCCTCGGGGACGTTGCGCTGGTCCGATGACAGGGGAAATTCCATGCCAGTCGACAACGAGATCTACAACGCGGCCGGTGACGCCTGGTGGGACGAGCATCAGCCGCTCTACACCCTGCGCACCTTCCTGAACCCGGCCCGGATCCAGTACTTCACGTCCGTCTTCACCGCCCAGGGCCTGGACCCGGCGGGCAAGGTGGTCATCGACATCGGCTGCGGCGGCGGGCTGTTCGCCGAGGATGTCGCGCGGCTCGGCGCGTCGGTCATCGGCATTGACCCGGCGCCCGGCGCGATCGACGCCGCCCGCCGGCACGCGGCCGGCGCCGGCCTGGCTATCGACTACCGGGTCGGCCCCGGCGAGCACCTGCCCGCGGGCGATGCCTGCGCGGACATCGCCTACTGCGTCGACGTGCTGGAGCACGTGGCGGACGTCGACGCCGTGGTCGCGGAGGTGGCCAGGGTCCTGCGGCCTGGCGGGTTGTTCCTGTTCGACACCATCAACCGCACCATGATCAGCAAGCTCGTCCTGATCAAGCTGTGCCAGGACTGGCCCGTGACCGCCTGGATGCCGCCCGGACTGCACGACTGGGATCAGTTCATTACCCCGGCCGAGCTGCGCGACGTCCTCGCCCGCCACCACCTGCGCGAGGAGGGCCTGACCGGCCTCAGGCCCGGGATCGCGCCGCCCGCGCTCATCCCCCTCATGCGCCGGGTGAAAAAGGGCAAGCTCTCCTACGCCGAGTTCGGCCGGCGCTCCGCCATGGTCCTCTCCAAGGACCTCCGGGTCAGCTACATAGGCCACGCCACCAAAGCCACCTAACACGAATGCCGCACGTTGTGGCCTTGCTGGTTGTCGCCGGACGCCCCGGCTCAGGGCGGCTTCCCCGCCGTGCCGGCTGCGCTGCGCGGGAAAGGTAACGCCGCGCGGGGAGCCCGCCACCCGGCATCGAGTCTTCATTCCGGTCGTGATCGTGAAGGCTGTTGTGAGGGGATGTCAGCCAGGTCAGCGGCGCTGGCAGTGGGTGCGGATTAAAGCACGGGGCACCGACATTCGGCCGGAATCCGGCTGGACTTATCCACAGTTGATCATGAGCCCCCGGTTTATCCACAGCCCAAAATTCGCTCGGCACCGCATTGCCGTTTTGCGTGCATCGTCGGATTCGGGAGGTGGTGGCGATGGGCGCGAAGGACGTGCTTGGCAAGGAAGGCGAACAGGCGGCGGTCAGCTACCTGGAGAAGTGCGGGTTCCGGATCCTCGACCGGAACTGGCGGAGCGCGGACGGCGAGATCGACATCGTCGCGGTGGAACGGCACACCTTGGTTGTCTGCGAGGTAAAGACCCGCTCGGGCACGCGCTACGGCAGCCCGCTCGACGCGGTCGGGCAGGCGAAGCGCAAGCGGCTGCGCAAGCTGGCCGCCCAGTGGCTGTCCGCGCACGGCATCCGGTTCGACCAGGTCAGGATCGACGTGCTCGGCCTGCTGCGGGACGGCGCCGACGGGTTCACCATCGAGCACGTCCGCGGGGTGGGCTAGGTGACCCTCGCCCGCGCCTACTCGGTGGCGCTCGTCGGTGTCCAGGGGCACCTCATCGAGGTGGAGGCCGACATCGCGAGCGGGCTGCCCGCCACGATCCTGGTCGGCCTGCCGGACACGGCGCTGCGCGAGGCACGGGACCGGATCCGCGCGGCCATCGTCAACAGCGGGGAGAGCTGGCCGGCCGCCAAGATCACCGTCGGGCTCTCGCCCGCGGCGCTGCCCAAGCGCGGCTCCGGCTTCGACCTAGCCATCGCGGTGGCCATCCTGGCGGCCGCCGAGGCGGTGCCGGCCAGCGCGCTCGCCGGCAAGATGTTCTTCGCCGAGCTTGGCCTGGACGGCCGGCTCCGCCCGGTTCCCGGCGTGCTGCCCGCGGTGGTGGCGGGCGCGTGCGGCGCGCAGACCGTGGTGGTCGCCCCGCAGAACGCGGAGGAGGCCACCCTGGTGCCCGGCGTCGAGGTGATCGGCGCGAGCAGCCTCGCCGAAGTGATCATCTGGCTGCGCGGCGGCCCGCCGCCGTCCCCGGTGGTGCTCCCCGACGCGCCGCACGGGCCGGCGCCCGCGGCGGCCATGGCCAGGAAGCTGGACCTGGCGGAGGTGCTCGGCCAGGCGGAGGCGCGGCTCGCGGCCGAGATCTGCGCCGCGGGCGGCCACCACCTGTCGCTGCTCGGGCCGCCGGGGGCAGGCAAGACGATGCTGGCCGAGCGGCTCCCGACGATCCTGCCCGGCCTCGCCACCCCGGCCGCGATCGAGGTCACCTCGATCCACTCCGTGGCCGGGCGGCTGCCGCCCGGGTCGGGCCTGATAACCACGCCGCCGTTCTGCGCCCCGCACCACACCTCCTCCATGGCCGCGATCGTCGGCGGCGGCAGCGGCGTGCTCCGCCCGGGCCAGGCGTCGCTGGCGCACCACGGCATCCTCTTCCTCGACGAGGCGCCGGAGTTTCACCGCGACGTGCTCGACGCGCTGCGCCAGCCGCTCGAGTCGGGCGAGGTGGTGATCGCGCGCGCCGGGACGCAGGCGGTCTTCCCCGCCCGGTTCACCCTCGTGCTCGCGGCGAACCCGTGCCCGTGCGCGAAGGCGGCGGGGCCGGGCCGGACCGGCTGCTCCTGCTCGCCCGCTGCCCGCCGCCGCTACCTGGCCAGGATCTCCGGGCCGCTGCTCGACCGGGTGGACGTCAAGGTCCGCCTCCAGCCGGTCAGCCGCAGCGACATGCTCTACGACCGGAAGTTCGCCGAGCCGTCCGCCGTCGTCGCGCAGCGGGTCGCCGCGGCCAGGGAGCGAGCCGCCGCCCGGCTGGCCGGTACCCCCTGGCGGGTGAACGCCGAGGTCCCTGGGACCGCGCTGCGCCGCTCGTTCGCGCCCGCGGCCGGGGCGCTGACCTGCCTGGACCGGGCCATGGAACTCGGCCAGGTCTCCGCCAGGGGCACGGACAAGATCATCCGCGTCGCCTGGTCCCTGGCCGACCTGGCCGGCCAGGACCGGCCGGGCACCGACCAGGTCAATCTCGCGATCGGACTATGGCTAGGAGTGACCCAGTGAGAGGCAAGCTCACCGACGAGAAGTACGCCCGGGCGGCGCTGACCTACCTGGCGGAGCCGGCGGACCGCTGGCTGGCGCAACTCCTGCGGGAGCACGGCGCGGCGGGGGCACTCGACGCGATCAGGGCCTACGACGCGGCCGCGGCTAACGGCCATGGCCTGAGCAGCGGCAAGGCGCACGCGATGAAGGCCGCCATGGAGCGCTGGCGGGTACGTCTGCCCGAGCTGCCGGGCCCGGACCAGGTGCTCGCCTTCGGCGAGTCAGGCATCAGGCTCATCGCGCCCGGCGACCCGGAATGGCCCGGGCAGCTGGCCGACCTCGGGGACGACCAGCCGTACGCGCTGTGGCTGCGCGGAAACGCGGACCTGCGGTTCAGCTGCCTGCGCTCGGTCGCGATCGTCGGGTCGCGGGCCGCGACCGCCTACGGTTCCTACGTCGCCGCCGAGTTCGCCGGGTCCGTCGCCGCGCGCGGCTGGGCGGTGGTCTCCGGCGGCGCCTTCGGCGTGGACGCCGCGGCGCACCGGGCCGCGCTCGGCGCCGACGGCGTCACCGTCGCCGTGCTCGCCTGCGGCGTGGACGTCGCATACCCGAGCGCCCACGCGGAGCTGTTCGACGCGATCGCGGCCCAGGGGGTGCTGGTGAGCGAGTGGCCGCCCGGCCGGCACGTGAGCAGGCTCAGGTTCCTGATCCGCAACCGGGTGATCGCGGCGCTGGCGACCGGCACGCTTGTCGTCGAGGCGGGCCAGCGCAGCGGCGCGCTCAACACCGCGCGGCACGCGCGGGACCTGCGCCGCCGGCTGATGGCCGTGCCCGGCCCGGTCACCTCTGACCTGTCCGCCGGCTGTCACCACATCATCAGGGAATGGCAGGGCGTGCTTGTCACCAGCGCGGCGGAGGCCACCGAGCACCTGTCCCCGGTCGGGGAGACGTCGTTCGCCGAGGCTGGGACCTACGCCGCCGGGCCCGCCAGCCCCGGCGAGCGGCTCGCGGGCGGCCGCCAGGCGTCCCCCGTCATCCCGCGCGACCTCCTCGACCTGGAGTCCGCCACCGTCCTCGACGCCATGCCCAGCCGCGGCGGTCTCGGCACGCTGCGGGTGGCGCAGCGGGCCGGCCTGGCGCCAGCCGCGACGGCCACCTGCCTGGGCCGGCTCGCGACCGCCGGCTTCGTCGAGCGCTGCGACGACGGCTGGCGGCTCCGCCGCGGCTGACCGCCGGGAGGGACGCCCATTGAGGATTCGCGGGGTCGTTCCCAAGCGGGCGTGCCTTGGTGGAGACTTTGCCCATGGGTGCAGTCCCCGCCAGCGGCAGTCCGGGCGAGCTCCCGCATCCCGCTGACGACGCGGGCGCCAGCGCCGACGGCCTGCCCGCCGCGCTGGCCGCGGCGCTCGCCGAGTTCAGCCGCCACTTGTCCGCCGAGCGCGCCCTGTCGCGGCACACGGTTCGCGCCTACGAGGGCGATATCCAGTCCCTGCTCGCCTACGCCCGCCACGAGGGCATCACCGACCCCGGGGAGCTCAACCTGACCACGCTGCGCGGCTGGCTGGCGAGGCAGCACGAGTCGGGCGCCGCGCGGGCCACGCTCGCCCGCCGCGGCGCGGCGGCCCGTGCCTTCACCGGCTACGCCGCCCGCCGCGGCTGGCTCGCCGCCGACCCGGGGCCGCTGCTCGGCGTGCCCAAGGCCCGGCGGGTCCTGCCGCAGGTGCTGCGCAGGGACGAGATGGACCGCGCGCTCGCGGACTGCGAGGACCGCGCGCTGCGGGAGTCCGCCGCCGGCGAGCGCACCGCCGCGGCCCTCGCCGTTCGCGACGTCGCAGTGCTCGAGCTGCTTTACGCGACCGCCATCCGGGTCAGCGAGCTGTGCGAGCTTGACGCCGGGGGAGTGGACCAGGCCAGGCGCACGGTCCGGGTCCTCGGCAAGGGGCGCAAGGAGCGCGTGGTGCCGGTCGGCCTGCCCGCCATGCGCGCCCTGGCCCGGTGGGAAGAGGAAGGACGGCCGGTCTTCGCCAACGAGCGCAGCGGCACCGCCGTCTTCCTCGGCGTCCGCGGCGGCCGGCTCGACCCGCGGAGCGCGCGCCGGATCGTGCACGCCGCGCTGCAAGCCGTCCGGTCCGCCGGCCCGCACGCGATCAGGCACACCGCCGCCACGCACCTGCTCGAGGGCGGCGCCGACCTGCGCAGCGTGCAGGAGATCCTCGGCCACGCATCGCCCGCCACCACGCAGATCTACACGCACGTCTCCGCCGAGCGCCTCAGGGCCACCTACCGTCAGGCCCACCCTCGCGCCTGACAAGCCAAGGAACAAGCCAAGGAACAAGCCAAAGAACAAGCCGAATAAGCGGAGAACGCCGGCCGGGCGCCCCGTCCGCCCCCAGTTTCAAGTAACCTTAGTAGCGGCCACTTGAGCGCGCACCGCCCGCGGTGCCCTGGAGGGGCCGTAATACGCGTGCCCGTATGCCGCGTGAACCCCACAGGGAAGCCCTCACGGGAGATCTCCGCGGGGAACGCGGACGCGCCACTCGGTCCGCCGGCCAGCACGGCCGGCTGCACGGCGCGGACGCTTAGTCATCGGGCACCAGGAAATCAACCGAGTTGCGTCACGGATCAAGCGCCAAGAACGCGAAGAACGCGAACGAAGCGCAGGCCGCGGCGCGCACCAGGGAGGAACCCCAGACTATGGCGCCCGTCGTCACCATGAAGCAGCTCCTGGAGAGCGGCGTCCACTTCGGCCACCAGACCCGGCGCTGGAACCCGAAGATGAAGCGGTACATCTTCACCGAGCGCAACGGCATCTACATCATCGACCTGCAGCAGTCGCTCTCCTACATCGACCGCGCGTACGAGTTCATCAGGGAGACGGTCGCGCACGGCGGCACGATCCTCTACATCGGCACGAAGAAGCAGGCCCAGGAGGCGATCGCCGAGCAGGCGCGCCGGGTCGGCATGCCCTACGTGAACCAGCGCTGGCTGGGCGGCATGCTCACCAACTTCTCCACCGTCTACAAGCGGCTGCAGCGGCTGAAGGAGCTCGAGGAGATCGACTTCAGCGACGTGGCCGGCTCCGGCATGACCAAGAAGGAGCTGCTCGGCCTTAAGCGCGAGCGCGACAAGCTGGACAAGACCCTGGGCGGCATCAGGGACATGGCCCGGGTGCCGAGCGCCGTCTGGGTGGTGGACACCAAGAAGGAGCACATCGCGATCAGCGAGGCGCGCAAGCTGGGCATCCCGGTGGTCGCGATCCTCGACACGAACTGCGACCCGGACGAGGTGACCTACCCGATCCCGGGTAACGACGACGCGATCCGCTCCGTGGCGCTGCTGACCCGCGTGGTCGCCGACGCGGTGGCCGACGGGCTCATCTCCCGCGCGGGAGCGGCCGACACCGACCAGAAGCCGGCCGAGGACCAGTTCACCGCCACCAGCGACGAGCCGCTGCCGGAGTGGGAGCGCGACCTGCTTGCGGGCAGCCAGGCCGCCCCCGCCACAGAGGCCGCGGAGGGCGCCGAGGAGATCCAGGAGTCCCCGGTCACCGACGAGGCCGTGGCTGACGCCGAGATCGCCGCCGCCGCCCCGGAGGCCGCCGAGACGGCCGCCGAGGCCGCCGAGGCCCCCGAGATCGCCGAGGAGGCCGCCGAGGCCCCCGAGGGTTCCGAGGTCCCTGCTGCCGTCAACGACGGCGAGTGACGCTGACCACCACTCCATAGCGAGGAAGACACACAATGGCGAATGTTTCCGCCGCTGACATCAAGAGGCTCCGGGACCTGTCCGGCGCCGGCATGATGGACTGCAAGAACGCCCTGGCCGAGTCCGACGGCAACATCGACGAGGCCATCGAGATCCTGCGCAAGAAGGGGGTCAAGGACGCGGGCAAGCGGGCCGACCGGACCGCGGCCAACGGCCTGGTGACCGCCGCGCTTGACGGCACGAGCGCGGGCGTCCTGGTCGAGGTCAACTGCGAGACCGACTTCGTGGCGAAGAACGACGGCTTCCAGGAGCTCGCCGCCAAGATCGCGAAGGCCGCGATCACGAGCAAGCCCGCCGACCGGCTCGCCCTGCTCGGCACCGTGGCGGAGAACGGCAAGACCGTCGAGCAGCTCATCGAGGACGCGAGCGCCTCCATCAAGGAGAAGCTTGAGCTCGGCCGCTATGCCCTGCTCGAAGGCGGCTACGTGGCCACCTACCTGCACAAGTCCGACCGGGACCTGCCGCCGACCATCGGCGTGCTCGTCCAGCTCGACGGGGACAACGAAGAGGTCGCCAAGGACGTCGCGCAGCAGGTCGCCGCGGCCGGCGCGCAGTACGTCACGCGTGACCAGGTGCCCGCCGACCTGGTCGAGAAGGAGCGCCGCATCGCGGAGGAGATCACCCGCGAGGAGGGCAAGCCGGAGCAGGCGATCCCGAAGATCGTCGAGGGCCGCCTCGGTGCCTTCTACAAGGACGTGGTGCTCACCGAGCAGGCGTCCGTGAAGGACCCGAAGCAGACCATCAAGGCGCTGCTCGCGGCGAACAAGGTCGACGTCAAGGCCTTCGCCCGCTTCCGCGTGGGACAGGCCTAAGAAAGCGACGCTCTGCCGTCCGGGGTCGCCCCTCGGACGGCAGAGCTGTATCCGGGTAAGGTGGTCAACGCCGCCGTCCGTGCACAGGAGCTGAGACACGATGATCGATGACACCCTCCTTGAGGCCGAGGAGAAGATGGACAAGGCCGTCACGGTCGCTCAGGAAGACTTCAGCAACATCCGCACCGGCCGGGTTACCCCCCAGGTCTTCTCGAAGGTCACCGCCGAGTACTACGGCACCCAGACGCCGCTGAACCAGCTGGCGTCCTTCCATGTGCCCGAGCCGCGGATGATCACCATTCAGCCGTACGACAAGGGCTCCATGGCTGCCATCGAGAAGGCGATCAGGAACAGCGACCTGGGCGTCAACCCGTCCAACGACGGGCAGCTCATCCGCGTGGTCTTCCCCGACCTGACCGAGGAGCGCCGCCGGGAGTACGTCAAGACCGCCCGGTCCAAGGCCGAGGACAGCCGCGTCAGCATCCGCAACATCAGGCGCCACGCCAAGGACGCGCTCGACAAGATGGTAAAGAACGCCGAGGCCGGCGAGGATGATGTCCGCCGCGCCGAGCGCGAGCTGCAGGAGCTGACCGACACCTACGTCGCGAAGATCGACGAGCTGCTCAAGCACAAGGAATCCGAGCTGCTCGAGATCTGACGGCCCGGCGCACTCCTCTATCGTCAAGTCTCGTGAGCACCGCGGACACCACCCCAGAAGACCCGGGCGGCCCGGCCAAGGCAGGCCCGGTCAACGTAGGCCCGGTCAACGCAGGCACTGCCCCGCAGGCGGAGCCGCCGCCAGGGCACCAC
>CAZORE010000003.1:25737-39129 GCA_964581815.1 uncultured Streptosporangiaceae bacterium
AGGCACTGCCCCGCAGGCGGAGCCGCCGCCAGGGCACCACATCAAGACGGGCCGCAACCTGCCCGTCGCGATTGGCGTCGGCGTGATCCTCGGCGGCCTGGCGCTGCTCACGCTCCTCACGGTCAAGGCGACGTTCCTCATCTACATGGGCGCCGTCCTCGCGGTCGGCCTGCACGAGCTCGCCGCCGCGCTCAAGTCCAAGGACGTCACCGTCCCGGTGATCCCGGTGGCGCTCGGCGGCGCGGCGATGCTGACCGCCGCGTACTGGGCGGCGGGCGGCGCGGTGCTCGCCATATTCGCGCTGACCGTGCTCGGGATCCTGATCTACCGCATGTTCGGCGGCACGGACCGCTACCTCGGGGACGTCGCCGCGGGCATGTTCGCGACCGCGTACCTGGCACTGCTCGGCTCATGCGTCTCGGCGATGCTCGCGCCGCCGGACGGCGGCAAGCGCGTGCTCACCTTCATCATCCTTACCATCTGCAGCGACATCGGCGGCTACTTCGCCGGCATCACGCTCACCCCGTTCACCGGCGGCCACAAGATGGCCCCGGTCATCAGCCCCAAGAAGACCTGGGAGGGCCTGGCCGGCTCCGCGCTGCTCACCGTCGTGGCCGGCGCGATCCTGCTCCCGGCGCTGCTGCACGGCCACTGGTGGCAGGGCGTCATCACCGGCATCGCCGCCGTCGCCGCCGCCGTCTTCGGTGACCTGGCCGAGTCCATGATCAAGCGTGACCTGGACGTCAAGGACATGGGCAGCCTGCTCCCGGGCCACGGCGGCATCCTGGACCGCATCGACTCCCTGCTCGCCTGCGCCCCGGTCGTCTGGCTGCTGCTCGCCCTCTTCGTCAAGTAGCCCCGCCCGCCGTCCCCGCTCCGCCCGCCGCCCCTTCCGCTTCCCGGTGGAGTGATCCGGAACGAGGGCATGCTTCGCCGCTCCGCGCATTCATGACACCTCCGCTTGTGCGGTCGCGCTGATGCGCAGTCTCACAGGTCATGGCACTTCAATTCCATAGCGCTCATGAACCTCTCAAGCGCCGCTAATTGACTATTGTCTAAATGGGAGCGTGATAGGTGAAACATGCCCCGTTCTGAATGGCCCCAATTACCCGGCGCGGACCGAAGCATGCGCGCCCATCTGGGCGCGAGCCGGAAAGCCGGTTGTTTAACCGGTCAATTTCAAGGGAGTTGTAGTCCGACCAATTGGTCAAACGGTCCGGCCAAGCAGTGCGCGGCCTCTCCGAACGGAGTCACTGGCATGTCCAGCAGATGGCTTAGGAACCTCATCATCCTGCTGTACCTGATCATCGGCGGCGTTATCGCCTGGGACCACGGCTACCTTGGCCTGAGCTGGCTGCGGCCGCTCGCCAGCGGCATCCTGGCAATCCTCCTGTGGTGGCTCATCCTCCTGGGCGTCAACCTGCACATCCACGGGTAGCGGAAAGCACCTCTGGGGGGATAACCCCCCCGTCCCCCCGGAGGACACCCGTTACTGCGCCTGCGGAGGCTGCACGATCCAGCTCCTGCCCTGCGCGGCCAGGGAGTGCACCAGGGCCGCCGAGCCGTGCTCCTTGGCGAGCTGCCGTGAGCGCTCGGTGATGGGGACGATCCACAGCCAGCGCACCGGGTCACCGTCGACCGAGAAGCCGGACAGGTCGGGCACGGGCGGCCCGGCCAGCTCAGAGGGGTCCTCGAGCAGCAGCACGCCCTCGTACCCGCCGCCGAGCGGGAAGGTCGACGGCTTGTCGTACCAGCGGATGCTGTGCCCCGGCCCGAACCAGGTAACCGAGCGCCACGGGTACCCGGCGAGCCACAGGAACACGAGCGCCGCGACACCGGGCGGCAGCGTGGTCGCGACCGCGAGCTCGATCCGCGCGTACTCGGCCGGGTCGTCGACCACCTGCTCCACGAACGGCATCCGCTGCGCGCTCATCCCGATGGAGGACAGGATGGTGAACGGCCTCCCGGGACCCGGCGGCCGCTCGGAGATCCCGATCGAGGGCCGCTTGCCCGGTGCGCCGTCCCAGTAGTGCGCGCCGGGTCCGAGCCGCGAGGTGAGGTGGCCGAGCGCGGCGGACTGGAACTGGGCCCATCCGCTCTCCGAGTTGCGCCACTTCCAGAACTCGGCGGCCCGCTCGACCCGGGGCCCCAGCCCGTCGATGGCATCGTCGAGGGCCCAGCCGAACGGGGTCTGCCCGATCACGTCCCGGCTGTACCCGGGCATGCCGCGGGCCGAGTCCGCCCAGCCGGGTATCACCGCGAGCAGGGTGCCGCGCTCGAGCAGCGCCACCCCGTCGCCCTCCTCGAACCACAGCGCCTGCAGGGTGGCGGGGTCGAGCGGCGGCCTGCCCCGCGGGTGCCTGGTCCGGCCCAGGGGCATAACGGGCGCCTGCCCCGCGTTGATCCTTTCCGGATCAGTCGTGTGCGGCGCGCGGACGTGGTTGGCTATCCAGGTGGCGGCGAGCACCGTCGTCTCGTCGCGCAGGTAAGCGGCCGTCGTGGTGCCGTCGAACTCCACCGTCAGCCGCCGCGACCCGTACGGGTTCACGCTGTCGAGCAGCGTGACCGGCTCGGGGTACGGATCTAGACCAGACAGCATAATCGCCATATTCCCACTATCGCCCGGTTTGCCCTCCGTGATCAATACCTCACGCAGAGGTAACATATCCGCGGATCAAGATCTTTATCTAGAACGGAGTCCCCGTGGCCCACCCACCCCGCCATCTCGCCGATCTCGATCTGGCCGGCCGGCGTGCGGCTGTCGCGGAACTCGGGGAGAAGCCGTTCCGGGCCGACCAGTTGTCCAGGCATTACTTCGGCCGGTACACCGATTCCCCGGCGGAGATGACCGACCTGCCGGCGGGGGTCCGCGAGATCCTCGCGAAAGAGCTGCTGCCCCGGCTGCTGACCTCCGAGCGCGAGCTCACCTGCGACAAGGGCGCGACCCGCAAGATGCTGTGGCGGCTGCACGACGGCGCGCTCGTCGAGTCCGTGCTGATGAAGTACCCGGACCGGGTCACGATGTGCGTGTCGTCGCAGGCCGGGTGCGGCATGGGCTGCCCGTTCTGCGCCACCGGGCAGGCGGGCCTGACCAGGAACCTGTCCACCGCCGAGATCGTCGCCCAGGTCGTGGCGGGGGAGCGGGCGCTCGCGCCGGAAGCCGCGCGGACCGGGCCCACGGCCACCTCGCGGGTGTCCAACATCGTCTTCATGGGCATGGGCGAGCCGCTGGCCAACTACAAGAACGTGATCGGGGCGGTCCGCCGGCTGTCGGACCCGGTGCCCGGCGGCCTGGGCATCTCGCAGCGCTCGCTCACCGTGTCCACGGTCGGCCTGGTGCCGGCGATCCGCCGCCTGACGGAAGAGCGGCTCACCGTCCGGCTCGCCGTGTCGCTGCACGCGCCGGACGACGAGGCCCGCGACGAGCTCGTCCCGGTGAACCGCCGCTGGAAGGTGGCCGAGGTGCTCGACGCGGCCTGGGACTACGCCGCGGCCACCGGCCGCCGTGTCTCCATCGAGTACGCGCTGATCAGGGACATCAACGACCAGCCGTGGCGCGCCGACCGGCTCGGCGCGCTGCTGGCCGGGCGTCTGGCCCACGTGAACCTGATCCCGCTCAACCCGACCCCCGGCTCCAAGTGGACCGCGTCCCGGCCGGGCGTGCAGGAGGAGTTCGTCAGGCGCATCGCGGAGCACGGCGTGGCGGTCACCGTGCGGGACACGCGCGGCCGTGAGATCGACGGCGCCTGCGGCCAGCTGGCGGCGACGGTGACCGGCCGCTCGGTCGGCCCCGCGCGCCGGGCCGGCACGCCGCTGCTGCCGCTCGCCTGACCTGGCCCCTGGCTTTCAGCCGCCGGCCCCGCCCCCGCCCGCCCGTGCCACCCCCCTGCTGCCCCTGGCGTAGCCGCGCGGTTCAATGTCCTGATGACGTGGTGGACGAGCCTGCGGCGGCGGGTCAGTACGGCGAGGCGCGACGCGGTCGGGCGGGCCGTGCACTGGGGCTGGCGCGAGTTCCAGCGGGCCGGCCTGGTGACCGCGGACACCCCGGCGGGCCGGGCGTTCCGGCGGTTCGGCCGCGGCTCGATCATGGCGTTCCCTCCGGGGTCGGTGTTCGGCGAGGGCAGCATCGAGGTCGGCGAGGACACGCTCATCGGTCAGCAGGTGTCCCTGTCGGCGGGCACGCTGCCCGGCCAGGACCTGTTCTCGCTGACCCTGCTCACCATCGGCGACCGGTGCGTGATCGGCCGGGGCAGCCACATCGTGGCGCACCAGTCCGTCGAGATCGGCGACGACGTGTGGACGGGCCCGTACGTCTACATCACCGACCAGAACCACGGGTACGAGGACCCCGACACCCCGATCGGCAGGCAGTTCCCGGTGAACCGGCCCGTCCGCATCGGCAGCGGCTCGTGGCTCGGCGCGGGCGCGATCGTGCTGCCCGGCGCGAGCATCGGCCGTAACGTGGTCATCGCGGCGGGCTCGGTGGTCCGCGGCACGGTGCCCGACCACTGCATGGTGGCGGGCGTGCCCGCGCGGATCGTCCGTGAGCACACCGTGGCCGGCTGGCGGCCGTCACGCGACCACGAGGCCAAGTCCCCGTTCCCGCCCGTCGGGTGACCGGGCACTGACCGGCGCTAGGACCCCTTACCGCGAAGCTCGCCCCGCAGCTCCTCGTGCACCTCGTCCCGCGCCTCGTCCGGCCGCTCCTCGCGCAGGCCGAGCCCGTCCAGGCTCTCGCGAAGCAGCGCGATGCTGCCGTCGAGCCGCGCCAGCCCGTCGGCGAGCGCGCGGGCCGCCGAGGTGCCGGAGGCACCGGAGGTCCCGGAGGCGCCTGGAGCGCCTGAGGCCAGCGCCCCAGGGACGGCGGACAGCCCGGCCGCGGCCTCCTCGACCGCCGCCAGCCGCGGCAGCAGCCCGGGCAGCAGCCCGGACAGCAGGCGCAGCTGCCGGTCCTTGAGGTACAGGTCGACGAACACGGAGACCTTCGCGCGCAGCACCCAGGGGTCGAACGGCTTGGAGATGTAGTCGACCGCGCCCGCCGCGTAGCCGCGGAAGGTGAACTCCGGCTCCGCGCCCGCGGCGGTCAGGAAGATGATCGGCACGTCCGGCGTGCGGCTGCACTCCTTGATCCGCCCGGCGGTCTCGAAGCCGTCCATGCCCGGCATGAGCACGTCGAGCAGGATCACCGCGAACTCGCCGCCTGCCGCCGCCTCCACGGCGGCCTCGCCGGACCGGACCGCGACGAGGTCCTGGCCCAGGGACGAAAGGATGGCGTCGAGCGCGAAGAGGTTCTCCGCGCGGTCATCGACGAGCAGGATCTTCGCCCGGTGCGCGACGTCAGGGCGTGCCACGTCGGTGATCCAGGCCGTGGCCACTGGAGCGCGGGGCGCGGGACATGTCGTTGTCCTCCCGGTGGCGATCTTGACGTTTACAAGTCTTTCACGCTCCCGGGGGAATTACCGCCGCAGGAGCCGCGCCACTCCGCTGACCAGCAACGTCAATATCCCGGCGGTGCAGAAGGACAAGATGGAGGCGGACATCCAGCCGGCCCTGGGAAAACCGACGTCACGGCCGAAGGTGACCCAGGTTGACGCCCACCAGGACACGTACCCGGGGTTGATGAGCTGGTAGACGACGAACCCCCCCGCCCAGGGCAGCAGCATGGCCCAGCGGGACCGGGCCGCCGCCGACAGGTCCCAGTGACGGCGAGGCACGGCGAGGTAGCCCGCGAAGTAGTCCGCGATCAGCACCGCCGACAGGGGCACGAACACCGAGCCGAGCAGGGTGAGGAAGTTCTCGTAGTCGGCGATGTTCAGCCACAGCGCGCCCGCCGTGGTCAGCGCGGTGATCACCCCGGCCAGCACCCGCCGGTCCCACAGCGGGCGCAGGTTCTGTATCGACACCGCGGTGGAGTACACGTCGGCGAACGACTGGTCGAGCTCCCGCGCGGCCAGGATCGCGAAGCCGAGCGAGCCGAGCGGCAGCGCGATGAACGCGCCGAAGATGTCGTCGGCGTTCCCGCGCGCGACGGTGACGAGCGCGAGCAGCCCGATGACGTAGCAGAGCACCTGGGTGACGCTGTAGCCGGCCAGCACCCCGGCGAACGCGGCCCGCGCGCTGCGCGAGTGCCGCGTGTAGTCGGCCGCCAGCGGCACGAACGAGATGGCGACGGCGACCACCGTGTCGGAGGCCGCCCAGTAGCCGGACCACGTCCCGTGCGTGAAGGCGGGCAGCGGGTGCCTGATGAGCTGGACGAACAGGTAGCACATCACGATCAGCACGGCGCCGGTGGCGTAGCGGCGCAGCACCCGGATGGCCCCGAGCGGCCGGATGGTCAACGCCGCGGTCGCCCCGCCGGCGATCAGCACGTACCCCCAGCGGGGCAGCGCGGGCGCCACGGTGTGCGCGGCCGTCGCGATCGTCACCAGTTCGAAGATGCCCCAGCCGAACAGCTGCAGCACGTTGACCACGGTGGGCAGGTAGGACACCCGCGCGCCGAACAGCCCGCGCAGCAGCACCATGGCCGGCGCGCCGGTCTGGGCGCCGGGTATCCCGGCGAGCGCGAGCACCAGGGTGCCGAACAGCGTGCCCGCCACGATGGCGGTCAGCGCCGCGGCGAGCGACAGCTCAGGGGTTCCCGCGCCGCCCGGCTGCAGCACGAAGATCGCGCCGGTGAAGCCGAGCAGGCTGACCCCCAGGTTGCCCCACAGGCCGAACTGGTCGAGCAGCCCGAGCGACTGCGGCACCGGCTCGGCGAGCGTCCGCCCCACCTCGGAACGGCGGTCGCCGGGGACGGTAACGAAGGTGTTCTCACTGGTGCCGGCGGAATCAGTGGTCGCGGCCACGGCAGCCTCCCTACGCCGGAATTACCCGGACAGGTTCGGACGGTCGGTGGCGCGCGGGCCGCACCGCGATTCGCGGAAACCGCGGCCAGCCACCCTCTCAGCCCGGTCAGCCCGAGCTCCCGTGTGTATTGAGTTGTGTCGATTCTAGCCACCGGTGTTACCGGTCCTCGGACACGGCCTCCTGGTCGGCGGCATCCATCTCGGCGGGCGGGCGGCCGGGCCGGCGCATGGCCCGGGCGCTGCCCGGCATCCGGCCGCTGTCGCCGAGGGCCCGCCTGAGCAGGAACTCGATCTGGGCGTTGGTGGAGCGCATCTCGTCGGCCGCCCATTTCGCGAGCGCGTCGTGGACGGCCGGGTCGAGTCGCAGCAGGATGCTCTTGCGTTCTGCCATGGCGTTACGAGTACAGCGAGCCGGTGTTCACCACTTGCTGGGTGGCCTGCTCGCTGCATAGGACGACGAGCAGGTTGGAGACCATGGCGGCCTTGCGCTCCTCGTCTAGTTCCACGACGTTCTCCTCGTCCAGGCGCTCGAGCGCCATCTTGACCATGCCGACCGCGCCCTCGACGATCTTAGACCGGGCGCCGACGACCGCGGCGGCCTGCTGCTGGCGGAGCATGGCCTGGGCGATCTCCGGCGCGTAGGAGAGCCGGGTGAGCCGGGTCTCGATGACCTCCACGCCAGCCGCCCGCACCCGGACGCCAAGCTCGGCCGACAGCTTCTGGGTGATCTCGTCGGCGTTGTCCCGCAGCGACATCACGCCCTCGGCGCCCCTGGCGTCGTACGGGTAGCTGGACGCGATGTGCCGGACGGCGGTCTCGGCCTGGATCGCGACGAAATCGAGGTAGGCGTCGACGGAGTAGGTGGCCTGCGCGGTGTCCTGCACCTGCCAGACGACCACGGCGGCGATCTCGATCGGGTTGCCGTCGGCGTCGTTCACCTTGGCCTGCGCGGTCTCCATGTTCCTGATCCGGGTGGAAACCTGGATCCGGTTGGAGAACGGGTTCACGAACTGCATCCCTGGCTCGCGGACCGTGCCCTTGTAATTGCCGAACAGCTGGACGACGTGCGCTCGCCCGGGCGCCACGATGATGATGCCGCGCCACACCAGGAAGAAGACGATGCTGAGGATGGCGCCGATCACGGCGAAGATCCCCGACGTGCCGCCCTTGTGCACCGCGGACTGCCAGAACAGTATGATCGCTCCGGCCAGTACGACGAGGTCGCCGACGATCAGCAGCGCGCCGGGGATGTACCAGGCCGAGCGCTCGCTCATCGGCTGGGCGGGGGAGTAGATCGTCGCGGCTGGGGCTTGAGTCTGGGCTGTCATGGTGCCCACCTCCGTTAAGAGATTCTCTGATACCAGTTGCCTATCATACTGATATCAGTTTTTCTTGGCAAGCCTGCCCCGGGAGCGACCGAAATCACATCAGTCACACAAACGTTATTAATTCGCTGCAATCGCACTGTTACCGTGACCTCCTTGGTAAACGGACAAAGGGGGTCACGATGGGGCGTATACGTCGAACTCGACTTGCGGTCGGCGCTGGCGGTCGCGCCGTGAGGGCGGCGCGGGCGCTGGGGATCCTCGCGGCGGCGACTGCCGCCGCGCTCGCCTCCCCGCTGAGCGCCGGCGCCTCCCCGCTGAGCGGCGGGTCAACCCTCGTCGCGTCACCAGGGGGCGCGCCGGTATCGGGTCCCAGCGGATGGGCGTGCACTTACACCAACCCGGAGTACATGATCCACAGCGGCGGGGCGACCCTGGCCGTGCAGCCGGGCGCGGTCAGGTTCACCGTCACGAGCGCCCCGTCGGGGCGGTGGAGCGATCCCTACATCACGGCCGGGTACGACGTCGGCCTCAACGCGCAGCTGTGCGACAGCCGGGTGCTGCCCGGCAGCGGCGGCAGGCACGGCTGGAGCTATGCCCTTCCGGCGCCCCTCGGCCGCACGGGCGCCATCGTGGCGTCGGTGCACGACGTGACCTCCGCCGGCTTCCGCGGTGACACCGGCTTCGACATCTGGTTCGAGCCCAGTCCCGCCATCAACACCTACAACGAGATGGCGAACCAGGGCGCCGCGGCGACGGAGATCATGATCTGGCTGAGCCACCCGGGCCTAGGGACGCAGTCGAGTAACCCCAGGTACTACCCGGTCAGGATCGACGGGCGCCAGTGGCAGGTCACCGTCCAGTCGGCGAGCGGCGGTCACGGCCGGGCCGCGGCGCACCCCAACGGGTGGAACCGGGTCAACTTCATCGCCCCCCAGGTCTCCGAGGGCACCGTCAGCGTCAAGAACCTGTTCCTCAACCCGTTCTTCAGCTACGCGGCCGCGCACGGCTGGCTGCGGGGCCGCGACTACCTGATGGCGATCGACCAGGGCGCCGAGTTCACGCACGGCACGATGCAGGTAGCGGGCTACGCCCTCACCGGCGTCAAGTAACGCTTCCCGGCCAGGCCATCACCGACCTAAGCTGGCTGGCGGCATTCCATCACCCTTAGCGGTCGCCCCGCAGCCGGGGAGTGAAGACGTCGCCGCGCAGCGCCTGCTCGATGAGCGTGACGGCCTTCGCGGCCGCGGCGAGGCGGCGGCCCTCGGTCTTGTAGGCGGCGAGCACGGCGTCGACGGCGTGCGGCGGCAGCGCCTCGCCCAGCTCGGTCCTGGCGGTGCGGTAGCCGGCCCGCGCGCCCTCGACGCAGGCCTCCGTGTGGTGCCGTGCCATCGCCGCCAGCGCCGCCGGGTGCCGTCGCAGCACGCCGTGCAGCCGGTAATCGGGCGGCACGACGTCAAGCAGCCAGGCGATCGCGGTCGCCTCGAAGTCCTCACTGCCCGGCGGATGGACTCCGGTTGGCCAGCCCGGCGGTATGTACGCAGCCATGGCCGTGATCATAACACCAGGTCGAACGACATTTCGACTCTCATCCATCTGCCATATCAGTTAGCAGTCGACCACCCAGTGAGACTTTTCACGATAGTTAGCCAGTTTCCACAGGGTCACCAGCGCGACGTGATCACCAGCGGTATCTGCGGTAAGCCCGGCGCCGCGCTGGGTCATGCGTTCTTCTGGTCGCGACGGCAGAGAAGGATGCCGCCGAGGACGGCTCCGCCGATCCCGAGGCCGGTGATGACCGCCATGCTCGACCAGTCGGGACTGGTGGCGGGGGCGGGAACCATGTGGAAGAAGACGGATGTGTCCAGTAGCCAGTGACTGGTGTGAACCACTCCGCCCGCGAACTCGATGAGGAACGACCAGGCCAGGTATCCGTAGACAACCGTCGAGGTCCGCCTCGGCCACCCGCCGAGCACCAGCGCGCCGAGGCCGAGGAGGAAAAGCCCGGGCGGGACGACGTTCAGGCCGGCTGTCAGCAGCGACCAGAAAGGGACCCCGCTGTGCTGGCTGGCGGTGCCCGCCCAGGCCCCGATCCCAGCCAGCAGGCCGGCTGCAAGGACCAGAAGGGAGGAGAGTCCCAGCCGTCCGGCGAACCACGACGTCCGGCTCACGGGACGGACAAGCAGGTTCTCCAGGTAACCGTCGGCCTCCTCGGTCCGCATCGCGGTGATCTGGCCGGCCGAGATCAGCGCGATCAGGAGCGCGAGGATCAGGAATGTCAGGCCAAGATCGTCCGCCACGATTGAGCCGTGCCCGCCGAGCCGTCCGATCGCCTGGCTGATCCCTTGCGAGCCGGTGGCGTCCTTGGCGGACGACTCGGCCGTGGTTCCGATGAGCACGGCGAAAACAGCGACTGCGAACAGCCAGCCAAGTGCGGCCGGCCGCATCAGGCGCACGGCCAGGCCCGCGGAGCCGCCAAGCAGGGCAAGATGCGGTCTTGACGAGTCGCGTCCGGGCCACGAGGCGGCCCCGGCGTCGCGGGTGCTGGCCAGGTGCAGCGTCACTGCGGTGACGGCAATCAGCAAGACGAGGACGGGAAGCAGTGCCACCGGGTCCGGGTTGGTTAGGGGCCTGCTTTCCTCGACCCAGCCGAGCGGGCTCAGCCACACCAGCCAGTGCAGGCCCTGGTTCGTGTCAGCCACCATGCGCAGGGCATACGCCAGGCCGAAGACGACCCCGGCCATGGCCGCGGCGCGCCGGCGCGTGCTGGCCAGCTGGCTGGCTAGCGTGCCGATGGCGAGGAACATGGCGGCCGCTGCCACGAGCGTGACTGAGAAGTACAGGCACTGGCCGAGACTGAATCCGGCCGACGGGGACCGTCCGGTGACAATCACCCCGAGAGCCGTCAGCGCGAACAAGGCCAGCAGCCCGGCGCCGAGGCCTGCGAGGGCCTGGCCCGCGGCGCGCCGGCGTGTGGTCTGGCCGGCCAGGAGCAGATCGTGGCGCCCGGCTTCCTCCTCGCCGCGCATGAGGCGGGTGGCCGTGAGCAGGCCCCAGATCGAGCCGAGGACGCTCAAGATGCCGACGAAGCGCCAGTCGGCGAAGCCGGCGACCGTGTTGACGGCGCGCTCCGACCCGAGGAGCGCGTTCATGGCGGTGTTCGACCCGTACGCGCGCGCAAGCGCGTCCCGCGACGCCTGGGTCTTATAGGTGGAAATATATGCGCGCGTCTGGACGACGATGAAGAAGCCGAATACCAGGCCCCACAAAGCGCCCGACCGGGCGGCGCGGCGCGCGACCTGACGGGCGAGGACGGTGCCCGGGTAGCGGCCTGCGGCGGCGAGCTCGCGTGGCGGCTTCTCGAGCAGCTGGCCGGTCATGACCGGCCCATGCCGGCCGGTGCGGCTCCGGTCAGGACCGGTGCCGCGCCATCGGGCCCGTACTGGGCCAGGAACAGTTCTTCGAGCGAGGGCTCACGGCTGAGCAGTCCGCGCACCCCGGTACGGGCCAGGGCCTCGACGAGCGGCTCGATCGTCCCCTGGACTTCAAGATGGACATGGCGGCCGTCCACCACGGCTCGCATAACGCCCGCCACCCCGGTCAGGTCGGGGGGCACGCCATCGAACGTGGCCTCGACGGTCAACGCCGACAGATGCCGCATCTCAGCCAGCGTCCCCATCTCGACCAGGCGACCCTCGCGCAGGATGCCCACCCGGTCGCACAGGGCCTCGACCTCACTCAGGATGTGCGACGACAAGAACACCGTCTGCCCGGCATCGCGTGCCTCGGCCACGCTGTGGCGGAACGCCTGTTCCATGAGCGGGTCGAGCCCGCTGGTGGGTTCATCCAGCACGAGCAGGTCAGGGCGCGTCATCAAGGCGGCGATGAGCAGTATCTTCTGCTTGTTGCCCTTGGAGTAAGCCCGCACTTTCTTGGACGGGTCAAGCTCGAACCGCTGGATCAGCTCGTCGCGGTACGCGGCGTCGACCCGGCCCTGGACCCGCCCCAGCAGGTGAATCGTCTCGAACCCGGTGAGCGAGGGCCACAGGCTGGCCTCGCCGGGGACGTAAGCGAGCCGCCGGTGTGCCTGCACGGTCTGGCGCTGGCAGTCGAGCCCGAAGATCTCTGCCCGCCCCGCTGTCGGCCGGGCCAGCCCAAGGAGCAGGCGGATGGTGGTGGTCTT
Source organism: uncultured Streptosporangiaceae bacterium (assembly GCA_964581815.1). Classification (GTDB taxonomy): domain Bacteria; phylum Actinomycetota; class Actinomycetes; order Streptosporangiales; family Streptosporangiaceae; genus Trebonia. The sequence goes on from CAZORE010000003.1 coordinate 38,091, forward strand.
CCCGGCGCCGTTAGGCCCCAGGTAGCCGACGACCTCGCCCTGGGCGACCTCGAGGTCGAGGCCGATCAGGGCATCGGCGGAGCCGTAGCGCTTGGACAGTCCTTCGGTGCGGATGGCCGGAATACCCATGAATCCAACTTCGCTAGTTTCCCAGAAGCCCGGGATGCCGGGAGCCGGAGCAGCCTTAGCCGGTGGGTTCGCGGTGAACCGCGCGATATCGCGACTTTTTGTTGCGATAATGTCATAGTGGCATAGGCCGGCCAGGAACGCAACAAGGAGTTGCAATGACGACGCAATCCGCTCCAGCAGGCCGCGCCCGGCCGGCCGGGCGCGGCCCGAAGGTCCGTGCCGCAGTCCTCGCCGCGACGCTCGCCGAACTGGCCGAGAACGGCTACGCGGCCGTGACCGTCGACAACGTGGCGCGGCGCTCCGGCGTTCACAAGACCACGATCTACCGTCGCTGGAAAGACCGCGAAGGCCTAGTCGCCGACGCGGTGGCCGAACGCGCCGGCACGGCGAAAATGCCCTTCCCCGACACCGGCGACATCGACGCCGATCTTCTCAGGCTCGCACGGATGACCGTCGCGTTCCTGACCAGCCCGGCGGGCGGGACCATCGCCGCCGCGTCGACGTCCGATGCCGGCCGGATACCGGAGGTCGCCGGCGCGAAGCGCCGCTTTTTCGAGGCCCTCTTCCGGCAAGCTGAGCCGGTCGTCTCCGGCGCCATCGCCCGTGGCGAGCTTCCCGCCGACACCGATCCAGCCGAGCTGGTCAGAACCCTTCTCGCGCCGATCTACCTGCGGCTCCTGGTCACCGCCGAGCCGATCGACAGAACCACCGCCGACAACGCCGCCAAGGTGGCGCTCGCCGCCGCCCGGGCCGGCGCACTCAGGTCAGACCCAGCATGATCTGAGTCAGGCCTTGCGCATGCGGGTGAAGCTGGCGGTGCCGTCGAGGGTAATGCCGCCGTTGGCCTGCATCCGCTCAAGTCCCGCGAACAGCCGGGCGCGGAATTCGCCGGCCAGGTCAGGGCCGAGGG
>CAZORE010000003.1:39229-58018 GCA_964581815.1 uncultured Streptosporangiaceae bacterium
CGTCGTCGGCCCCCGCCCTAGCGTCCGCCCCGGCCGCGTCGTCGGCTGCGCCGACCGGGACGGTCCCGGCGAACGACGTCGGGATCACCGCCACCACCATCAAGGTGGGCCTGATCGCCGACGTGAACAACCCGCTCGTCCCCGGGCTGTTCCAGGTGGCGGTGAACGCGGTGGACGCGTGGGCGAAGGACGTCAACGCCGCCGGCGGCCTGGACGGGCGCCAGGTGCAGGTCGACTTCTGCGACAGCCAGCTGAACCCGAACTCCACCACTGCCTGTGTCATCAAGGCCTGCCAGAACGATTTCGCCCTGGTCGGGACCTCCGCGAACGCGCTTGAGGACCTCTCCGACGTCGACGGCTGCAAGAACGCGGCGGGCAAGGCGGTCGGCCTCCCCGACCTGGCCGCGTTCGCGTTCCCGCCGCTGTCCTGCGACCCGGACACGTACCTGACCGCGGGCCTGGGCAGCTACTGCTCCACCGCGAAGGACAACCCGCAGACGTACAAGGTGCCGGTCGCCGACGCCCGTTACCTGACGTCGAGCAACGCTGGCCTGCACGGCATCTGGCTCTACGACAGCGACGACCCGACATTCAAGATCACCCAGACGCCGGTGTTCCAGGCGGAGAGCAACCTCGGCATCAAGGCGGACGGCCAGAAGTTCTACGCGGTCAGCGGCGCGCTGCCGCAGAGCGCGCTCACCCCGTACATCCAGCAGATCAAGGCCTCGGGATCCACGTTCGTCTACGACGACGTGACCAGCCAGAGCATGGTGCTGCTGCGCAAGGAGGCCGCGCTCCAGGGCGTCAGCTCGGTCAAGGTCTGGGAGTGCAACTCGGGCTGCTACGACCCGACCTTCACCGCGGAGGGCGGCTCGGCCGTGAACGGCACCTACGCGAACCTGCTCGACCTGCCGTACATGACCGACTACAAGGTCAACCCGCAGCTTGACAAGCTGGTCACCGACCTCGGCGGGCTCGACAAGGTGAGCAACAACGCGATCAACTCCTACGTCATGGCCATCCTGTTCCAGGACGCCGTGAACAAGGTGATCGCCAGCGGCCAGACGCTGGACCGCGCGTCGCTGTTCACCGCGCTCAATGACGAGCACTCGTTCACCGCCGACGGCATCATCGGCCCGACGGACGTGGGCAACCGCCTCCCGTCCAACTGCTCGGTGGTCGTGCAGCTGCAGAACGGCGCGTGGAACCGGGTTGACCCGACCGCGCCCGGCACCTTCGACTGCAACCCGGCCAACGTCGCGACGATCAAGATGAACGTCTCGTAGCACTGCCGGCGCGGTGGAGATGGCCCTTGACCGGGGCATCTCCACCGCGCCGTTTTGTCTAGGTACGGGTGGGGTAAGTGAGCTGCGTGCCTGCTCGTGCGCTATTTCATACGGCGCCGCGCTGTGTGGAGATCAGGGAACTGCCCGCGCCACGGCCTGGGGCCGGCGAGGTCCTTGTCCGCACCGTGTGCTCTGGCATCAGCGGCGGCACCGAACGGCTGGTGTACCGCGGCGAGGTCCCGGACGACTTGGCGCTGGACGACACGATCGACGCGCTCGGCGGTACCTTCTCCTATCCCTTCGCCTACGGGTACGCGTGCGTCGGCGAAGTAGCGGAGTCCGGCCAGGCCGTTTTCGCGTTCCACCCGCACCAGGACGTATTCGCGGCGCCGGCTGGCGACCTGATTCCGCTGCCTCCGGTCGATCCCGCGTCCGCCACCCTGCTGCCGCTGGTTGAGACGGCGTTGCAGGTGACGCTCGATGCGGGGAACGGTTACCGCGACCGGGTCATCGTGCTCGGGGCCGGCGTGCTCGGCGTGCTGACCGGCCTGCTGCTGCAGCGGGCCGGGTGGCGGCCGTTGATTGCCGAGCCGCTGGCGTGGCGCCGCGCCGTGGCCGGCCGCCTCGGCGTCACCACCGTAGCGCCGGAGGACCTGGCGAACGAGGAGGTCCCGCTGGTCATTGACGCCAGCGGTAACCCGGATGCGCCGGCGATGGCGCTGAACCTGCTGGCCCACGAGGGAACCTTGCTGATCGCGTCGTGGTTCGGCACTAAGCCGGTGGTGCTGCCGCTCGGCGGCGCCTTTCACCGGCGGCGCCTGGTGATCCGCAGCACGCAGGTCTCCACCGTGCCGGCCCGGCTGTCCGGGACCTGGAGCCGGTCCCGGCGCCAGCAGGAGAGCGTTGCGCTGCTGCCCGAGCTACCGCTGGCGGAGTTGTGCACCCACGTCTTCGACTTTGGTGACGCCGCCGAGGCGTTCCGGGCCGTGGACGAGGGGAAACCCGGACTGATGCATGCCGTTCTCAACTATGACAGGAGTGCTGCCGGTGACCTGTGAGGTCGGGCTGAGCCGAAATGTCCGTGCTTTCCACATCATGCCGGGAATGCCCGGGCCTGAGGGGGAACTGCATGATCATGACTACCGGATTGAGATCGTGGTGGACCGCGAGCAGCTTGACGAGCGCGGCATGGTCTGTGACCTGGACGTGCTTGAAGCGGCGCTCATCGAGCTGACCAGCCGGGTCGAAGACCGCAACCTGGAGGAGATACGCCCGGCCGAGGCCGAGGCGGTCACCGTCGAGGTGTTCGCCCGCTGGGTGCATGACACCCTCTCGCCCGTCGTCGCCGCCGCAGGCGGCGAAACACTGGCCGTGCGAGTATGGGAGACACCGGTCGCGTTCGGCGGCTACCGCGCGCGGTGCTGACGCCGGCCCGGCCAGGCCGCGGCATGCGCAGGTGACGAGGTAACGGCGGCCGGCTGAACCATTGAGCTGGAATCTCCGTATCTGTCATAGGAGCACACCACTTCCTCACCGCCGCGGGAGCAGCCGCATGACTCTGGGCTGGGATAACCCCACAGCAGATGCCACCACTACTGTCTTGCTGCGGCACGGCGATACCCAGCTGTCACCCGAGCACCGCTTCTGCGGGCGGTTCGACCTCCCGCTTAGCGCCAACGGCGCCAGGCAGGCCAAGGCCGCCGCCGGCCGGCTCGCCAGCGGCGCTCCGATTGACGTCGTGGTCAGCTCGCCGTTGCTGCGCGCGGTCGCCACCGCCGCGATCGCGGCGGGCGAACTGGGCTTGACCGTGGTTATCGATGATGATCTCTGTGAGACCAGCTTCGGTGACTGGGAAGGCTTCACCCTGGAAGAAGTCCAGCAGCGGTGGCCCGCGGCCGCGGCCGCCTGGCGGCGCGACCCCGAACAGGCGCCACCGGGCGGGGAGAGCTTCGCCGACACCTCACGCCGGGTAGACCGGGCCTGTGAGCGGCTGCTGCGGGATTACGGCGGCCAGACCGTCCTGGTGGTCAGTCACGTAACCCCGATAAAGATCATGCTGTGCCGGGCCCTCGGCGCCCCGCTCAGCGCCCTCTACCGGCTCTATCTCGGTTCCGCCTGCATCAACGAGATCCAGTGGTACGGCCCCGGGTTCGCCGCCGTCCATCGCGTCAACGACACCAGCCACCTTCCCTAAGGGGCCGTGCTGAAGGTATTGAGGAACTGATTGCGGAAGGCATCCATTTCCTCGAACGGAGCCGACGGGCTGGGCAGCAGCCCGTCTTGCCAGTGCCAGGAGGAAATCTGGCTGAGCACCGAAGGGGAACGGGTGATGATCGAGGCCACCACGTAATTGTCGGGATCCGGGCCGCTGACGGTGCTGTGCGGCTGCTCGTCGCCGACCAGGAACAGCACAAGGTTCGGGTCGTTCAGCTCGGTGACCCATGACGTGAGGGCAGTCATTGAGTACTGGATTGACTGGCCGAAGTACTGGCGCACGGTGTTGGTGTTGCTCCACACGTGGGCCACCTCTGCGGCCGTCCCCCGCTGGGAGTCGAATACCGAGCCGTCGCCGACCTGGTTCCAGGGCACCATCGACGGCAGCGGGACCCAGGGGGTATGCGAGGAGGTCGTGTCGATCTCGGCGAACACCGGCTGGTGGCCGGGGGTGAGCTCAAGCCGCTGGAACTCGGCATACATGTACTGGTCGGGCATCGCCGAGTAGCTGAAGTCCGGGCCCTTGTAGCCGACGTTAGACCGGTTATAGATCTGGTCGTAATGGTAGAAGGTGCTGCCGGGAGGCCAGTCGTCGTCCTCCGGGTCGTCGGCGACCGTGCGCCACCCGGCCTTGTTAAAGGCGTCGCTGAGCGTGAACCGCTGGCTGGCGATGATCTCGTCATATCGCTGCTGGCTGTTAACCCACAGCCCCGACTGCAGGGTGGAGTGGCCGAGCCAGCTAACCCCGCCGGCGCTCGGGGAGCCCATCCAGGCGCTCTCCGTGGACCAGCCGGCGGCGGTCAGCCTGCTCTCTTGCTTGCGCAGGACGGCGTCGACCCCCGGCGAGAAGCTCGTACCCTGGACGGCGACCTGACCGTAGCTTTCGACGAAGACGACGAGAACGTCCTTGCCGCGCAGCCCGGTCAGCAGGCCGGAAGCGGGGATGGCGGCCTCGGGGTCGGGGCTGTGGATAGCCTGCCCGAAGATGCGCGGGTCGGCGAGCGCCGCCTGGGTGGCGTGCACCTCCGCGACGGCCAGCCCGGTTGCGCTGGCCGTCGCGACCGGAGACCCCGGGATGAGCTGCAGTGACAGGCCCGCGGACAGCCCCCAGACGGCGGTGAGGGCGGCGAGGCCGCGGGCGGTGCCGCGGCGGTGACGGCTGGCCACGGCGGTGAGGTGGATCGCGGCCGCGGTGATGGCGGCGACAAGCACGGCGAGAGCGATCAGGAGCACGATGAGCGCGACCCAGGTGAGCCTGGCGCCGATCGCGGCCTGGACGACGCCCTTCGCCTGTGAGATCTCGGGCCAGTCGGTCACCGGGTTAAACGCCCGGTTGAGCAAGTCGTAATACGCCATGTTCAGGAACTTGGCGAGGATAAGCACGCCGAAGAGGATCCCGGCGATGATCGCCACGATGCGTCGCGGCCAGGGCGGCAGCACCAGCGCCACCGCGACCAGGACCAGCAGTTCTATGGGGATGCGGACAAACGCGCCGAAGGAGAGCTGGTAGGTCCGGTCGGGCAGCACAAGGGTGAACCAGACGAGCCCGAGCGCGAGCGCGGCGACGGCATACCGCACTGCCTGGCGGAAGCGCGGGCCGGCGCCGGCCCGGTACAGCCAGATCACGTTGCGGCCGAACGACTCGGCCAGCAGCAGCAGCGCGGCGGCGACCGCGATCATCCCGGCCAGGCGGCTGGTCACCCCGGATACGGCGACGGTGAGCACGATGCCCGTGACCGCGGCCGCGACCTTGCCCCAGTACCGGGGCGGCAACGGCGCGGCCAGCCACGGGATCAGCCAGCCCGCTAGCAGGAACGCGTAGCGGGCGGCGCCGATGGCCAGCACCCAGCCGCCGTAGTCCCGGGACACGGCGATGCTGAGCAGCAGGATGAGGAAGGCGTCGACCTCGCCGTCGAGGCGGGCGCCCACCGGCGTGGCGGTGCCGGTCCGGCGCGCCACCTGCCCGTCCACCGCGTCGAGGGCCAGCGCGACGGCGGACAGGGTGACCAGCGCGGTGACCGCCAGCGGCCGGCCGAACGAGTCGGCCACCAGGCCCGCGACCCCGGCGGTCAGCAGCGCCCGGGTCAGGGTGACCCAGTCCGCCGGGTGTATCGCCGGCTCGTCGCTGCGCATGCGGGCGGTGACGATCAGCGCGGTCACCGCCGCGCCGGCGGCCAGCCCGGTGATCCAGCCGGCGACATCAAGTCCAGCCGTGGCCGCCACGACGCCGAGCAGGGCGGCGGTGGCGAGCATCCCCAGGATGGTCGCGCGCAGGACCGCACGCCGCGGCGGGCCTTCGCCCGCAGGCAGCCGCGCGTCCTCATCCGCGGGCTGAAAAGTGCGCACGGCGCCTCCGTCTCCGTACCGTCTTGCCGTCATCCCTCGTCAGTGACACGAGTCCGCGGCCACCCTGGTTCACCGCGGCCGGCCGCTGGCCGGCATGTTGTCGCAGCCAGATCAAACCATTTCTCCAGTCGGCCCGTATAACAGATGTGGTGTTCTTGCACTCAGTTCCGGCCAGGACCGGTCCGGCCGTCCGCCGCGCCGGCCGGCCGTTGCTGCGCGTGGCCGCCGGCGTCATCGTGCTGTGGTTTCTCGTGCGGCACGTGGGCGCGGCACCGTTCGCAGACGGGCTGCGCGCGGTCACCGGCCAGGCGGTCGCGGCCGCCGTCACGCTCACTGCCCTGACCACGGTGTGTTCGGCCTGGCGGTGGCGGGTCGTCGCCCGGGCACTAGGCGTCGACATCGGCTGGCCGGGCGCGGTCGGTGCGTACTACCGTTCCCTGTTCCTCAACTCCGTGCTCCCCGGCGGGGTTCTCGGCGACGTGCACCGGGCGGTCACCCACGGGCGGAGCACCGGAGACGTCGCGCGGGGAGTGCGCGCGGTCGCGTGGGAACGGCTGTGCGGTCAGGTCATCCAGGCCGTGGTGACCGCCGTCGTGCTGCTGACCCTGCCCTCGCCGGTCCGGCCCGCGCTGCCGTACGTTCTGGCGGGTGTCGCGGGCATAGCCGGGTGCGCCGCGCTGATCCTGCGGGGCGCCGCCCGCCGCGGCCGGTCGCCGCTGAACCGCGGCGCCCGGGTCGTTGCCGCTGACCTGCGTCGCGGCCTGCTGGCCCCGGGCGTGTGGCCGCAGCTCACGCTGGCCTCGGTGCTGGTCGTCGCCGGGCACACGGCCACGTTCGTCATCGCGGCCCGGGCCGCCGGCTGCACCGCGCCCCTGGGCGAACTGGTCGCGCTGCTGATGGTGGTCCAGACGGCGGCGGTGATCCCCGTGAGCATCGGCGGGTGGGGGCCACGGGAGGGCGCTGCCGCCTGGGCCTTCGCCGCGGCCGGGCTCGGCGCGGCTACCGGGGTCACGGTCACCACCCTCTACGCGGTGCTCATGCTGGCCGCGGTTGCCCCGGGCGCGGGCCTGCTGCTCGCGGACGCCGTTCGCCGCCGTCGCGGCCAGGCCGACCCGGTCGAGCCGGGCGAGCCTGACCCGGCGCCGCGGCCGTTGGAGGCCGTTCGTGGCTTACCCGGCCGGACCCGGTGACGGGCCTGCGCGGGCCGCGGTCCGCCAGCGTATCCGCATCCCGCTGAGCCTGGCTGGCGACTACTCAACGACGGCCACGGTCGTTAGCTTCACCGGCCTGGCCGACGCGCAGCAGCACGTGGCCCTCGAACTGGGCCGGCCCGCCGCGGCCCGGGTACCGCTGGTGCGCCTGCACAGTGAATGCCTCACCGGTGACGTGTTCGGCAGCCAGCGATGCGACTGCGGGCCGCAACTGCGCGAAGCGGTCGAGCGGATCACCGATCACGGCGGGTACGTGCTGTACCTGCGCCAGGAAGGTCGCGGCATCGGACTGTACGAGAAACTCGACGCCTACGCGCTCCAAGATCGCGGCCTGGATACGTACGACGCGAATCTCGCGCTCGGTCACCGGGCCGACGAGCGCGACTACACCAGCGCCGCCCAGATGCTGCACGCGCTGGGCGCCAGCCGCATCGCGCTGCTGAGCAACAACCCGGACAAGGGCGCTCAGCTGGCCCGCCTGGGCATCACGATCGCCACCCACGTCCCCACCGCCCTGCACCTCACCGAGACCAACGCCGCCTACCTGACCGCCAAGGCCGGGCGCGGAGGGCATGACCTTCTCCTCCGGAGTCTTGAACGTGCCGCCGCGCCGCGCCTGCCTGCCGGACCGGCCGACCCAGGGACCGCAAGCCGTTAGCCGGGCGCGCGGCCCGTGAAATCAAGCTGGTGGGCGAGGTAGACCAGGTCGCCCGCGGCCAGTTGCCGATGGCGGACGGCCAGCCAGCCGGCCAGGTCCGCCGGTTCCACCCGGTCCGGGCGACTCCGCAGCGCGTTCTGGATCGTGCTCAGGATGCTGCTCAGGAAGTAGGCCTCATCGTCGGCGTAACTCCCGTCCGGCCCGGCGCTTACGACCCAGTCCGACGACCCCGCCGCCAGCGCGGGCGCGCCCGCGGCCCGCAGGTGGTGGAACAGGCGGCGGCCCGTTCGGCTGTCCCCGGCCGGCCGGCCGTAGCGGACGCGCTCGTCCATGTCGCGGTGGTAGGCCTGCATGACCTGGTTGTCGAGCGGATGGCCCGGCTCGAAGATGGTCTCGCCGTCGTAGTTGATCGTGAACCAGTAGGCGCCGCCGGGGACAAGCAACCGCAGCAGTCCGGGCAGCACGGCCGGCACGTCCACCAGGTCAAGGACGGCGTTGGCGATCAGCACATCGGCCGGCGCCCCGTGACCGGCCGCTAGGTACTCCCCGAGCTCGGCGTGCACCAACCGCACCCGCAGCTCACCCAGCTGCACCCCGTCAGGCCGCAGGTCGCAGCGCAAGCCCCGCGCGGCCGCCCAGCCGGACAGCCACTGGGGAGAACGATCAAGCAGCTCCCGTTCCGTATCGAGCAGGATGTACTCGCCGGCGCCGACCACGCCCCAGTCCATCAGGCGGGCCACCATCGTGCCCAGGCCGGCGCCGACCTCCAGCACCCGCGGCGCGCCCGCGGGCATGAGGCGGCGCAACTCATCCAGCACCGGCCGGTTAAGCGCCCGGTCATCCACGGTCGTCTTCGCGGCCAGGTAGCGGTCATACTCGAAAGCCGTCGAAGCTTCATCGGAGCTGGTCATCGCTTCTCGGCGACCATCGCGAACTTGCGCACCCGCCCGCTGCCAAGCCAGTCGCTCCACAGCTGATGGGCCGTGATCAGCTCCACGGTGGCCTGCGTCCCGATCTGGCCGGCGATCGCCGGTGAATCAGCGCGGTAACAGCGAAGCAGCGCCGTCGCCATCGCGTGGTGGGCGGAGCTGTACTCCTGCCGCCAGGTCACGGTCAGCCCCGCGTCGCGCAGCACGCCCGTCAATTCCGCCAGCTCGATGGGCCAGACCGTATCGGCGGCAGGCATCCGCGCGCGCTCCTGCCTGGTGAGCGGCCGGCCCTCCTCGACGGTGAAGGCGAAACGCCCGCCCGGCTCGAGCACGCGCGTCACCTCGCCGGCCAGCGCTTCCTTGTCGGGGAAGGCCAGCATCGTCTCCAGCAGGAATACCACCTCGAAGCGGCCCTCGGGCAGCGGCGGAAGGTGAGCTTGCTCGAAGCGGCAGGGCAGGTTCCCGGCCAGCTGCCGGGCGGTGGCCAGCGCGCTGGCGGACTGATCGACCCCCAGGTACTGGCATCCCGACTCCGCCGTGATCATCCGGCCGGGGCCGGCCACCCCGCAGCACAGGTCGAGCACCGAGACCCCGGGGCCGACCCGGGCCTGGCGGGCCAGCATCCGGACCTCGGCGGCCCGCATGAAGCTCTCCTGGCCGACGTACTCGCCCGCGGGGTAGGCGGTCGCCCGGGCCCGCTCTAGCGCCGTAGCGACGTCGGTCGTCTCGGGTCGAACCACGTCCACCACTTCCACGTTCTACTTTGTGTCAGGTATCACGGATCGGGGGCGGGCCTGGTTCAGCTAGGCCCCGGGGGGAGGCTGGCGTAGTGCGGCAGGCGTTCTGGATGGCCGGGACATCGTGCGGGTCCACGTCGTAGTCCCCGCGGGTTTCGACGATCCCGGCCAGCCTACCGGCGGCAACATCTATGACCGGCGGGTCTGCGCCGGACTCGCCGCGGCCGGCTGGGAGGTGCTGGTCGCGACCGTCGCCGGGGCGTGGCCGGTCCCCGGTTCCGCCGCCCGCGCCGACCTGGCCCGCATCGTTTCCGCCATTCCCGACGGTGAGACCGTCCTGATCGACGGGCTCATCGCCTCGCCGGCCGCCGCGGAGCTGCTGCCGCACACCGGGCGGATCCGGATGACCGTGCTGCTGCACATGCCGCTGGCCACCGCCCTCGACCCGCCCCCTGATGCCGGTGTGGAGCACTCTGAACGGTGCGTGCTCCGCGCGGCCGCCGGCGTGGTTGTTACCAGCGAATGGACCCGACGGCAGGTGCTCACCCGGTACGCGGTCCCGGCCGGCCGGGTGCACGTCGCCCGGCCGGGCGTCGACCGGGTCGCGGTCACGGCCCGGCCCGCCGGGGACTTTGGTCGGGCCGGTGGCCACCTGATCTGCGTCGGGGTCCTCGGCCGCCACAAGGGGCAGGACATCCTCGTCGAGGCACTCGCCAGCCTCGCCGACCGGGACTGGCAGTGCGTCCTGGCCGGACCGCTCGACCGCGACCCGGACTTCACCGGGCAATTGCGGGCCCGTATCGCGAGCCTCGGCTACGGCGGCCGCATCCGGCTCAGCGGCGTCCTGGCCGGCGCGGCGCTCAGCCACGCGTATGCCACCGCCGACCTTCTCGTCGCGCCGTCCCGCTCGGAGACGTACGGCATGACCGTCACCGAGGCGCTCGCGCACGGCCTGCCCGTCATCGCCGCCGCCGTCGGCGGGCTGCCGGAAGCGCTCGGCGGTAACGCCGATGGCACCCGCCCCGGCCAGCTGATCCCGCCCGGTGACCCGGCTGCCCTCGCCGCCGCGCTCGGAGAATGGCTGGACGACGACCGCCGCCGGCAACGGCTACGGGCCGCCGCGCGACAGCGGCGGTCGACCCTGTGCGGCTGGGACCAGACCACACAAGAGATAGCGAATGCGCTTACCGTTCAGCTGCGCAGGCCCGGGGTGAGCGTTTCCGCTGCCAGCGATCAGGATGAAGGAGAGTCCGCTCGATGACAATCAGAACCGAGAGCCGCATAACAATCGCCAGCAGCATCCATGAGGTGTGGGCGTATATCTGTGACGTCGGGCGCTGGCCAGAGTGGGCGCCGACGGTTCTCGAATGCCGGGTTCGCGGAGGTGGCCCGCTTCAGCCCGGCTCGCGGATTGATCAGCGGGCGAGGGATCTGTGGTGGACTCACGACCGGAGTGAGGAAGTGACCGCCGTCGAGGCACCCCGCTCCGTGGCGTTCGCCGGGACAATGGGTACGTCCGCGGCGCGCTGGGGAATGGAACTCGAGCCGGCCGGCGAGAAGCAGACCGACGCCATGATGTGGATCGAGGTCGACTTCGCGGGCATCATGCGCGCGGTCCCCGGCCTTGTCAAGGGCAGTATTCAGCGAGTAAGCGGTCGCGAGATGGCGGGGATCAAGGCCGCGGTGGAGTCCGCGACACGTGAAGGCGCGGTGTCCTAGATGGTGGGCCAGGCTGACCGGACGCGAGAGCACCTGATCGAGACCTACCGCAAGAAGGCGAAGCACTACGACATCACCTCCCGGCTCTACCCCGCGCCCGGCTACCCCCAGCGGGGCCAACGCCTCCGGGCCGTGCAAGCGCTCGGCCTGCGCGCCGGCGACACCGTGACCGACATGGCCTGCGGCACGGGCCTGAACTTCGCGCTGCTCGAGAAGGCGGTCGGTCCCGGTGGCCGGATCGTCGGCGTCGACCTGACCGACGCGATGCTCGCCGTTGCCCAGGACCGGATAGAGGCGAACGGCTGGCGCAACATCAGCCTCGTGCAAGCCGACGCGGCCGGCTTCGACTTCCCGGCCGGGGTCAACGCGATCCTGTCCACGTACGCCATGACGCAGGTGCCCGAGTGCGCAGAGGTCATCGCCCACGGCGCCGCGGCCCTTTCCGACGGCGGACGCTGGGTCGTGCTTGACCTCAAGGTTCCCGACCGCGCGCCCGGGTGGCTAGCGACGCCCGTAACCGCGGTTGTCCGGCCTTTCGCCTCCATCGATGAGTGGCTCATGCGCCGCCCGTGGGCGGCGATTCGCGCAGCCATGCAGGAAGAGCTGGCTGATCCCTCCTGGACCGAGTTGTTCTTCGGAACGGCGTTCCTCGCTGCCGGGTCCCGCGGCCCGCAGTGACCGTGCGAACCGGCGTCACGCCATGCGCGACTTTCCTCGCCATCGGCGCCGCGATCGCCGCACTCGTCCTCAGCGCGTGCGGTGGACCGAGCCGTAGCGGCCCGTCCGCCACGGTCCCCGCGACTTCCGCCGCGGCCGGCAATCCGGTACAGCGGGAGAACGCGCGCCCGGGCACCCCTGGCTGGGAGATCCCGGCCGGCGCGGGCACGTACATCCGTGGTTACGCGTCAGAGACCAGCGTCGTCCCCGGGCAAAGCTTTGACCTGCACGTGGAGGCGCCGTCTGGCTTGCCCTACCGGGTGCTGCTGTACCGGCTCGGGTGGTACCAGGGGATCGGGGGGCGCCTGATCATGTGCGTGCCTGGCTGCCACTCGAGCCACGCCGCGATTGCTCAGCCCCCGCCAACCACCCCCGATCCCGCCACCGGGCTGTTCCGGGTCCCCTGGCGCGTGACCGACCGGGTCGAGATCCCGGCCGACGCGGTCTCCGGCTACTACGAGGCCAAGCTCGAGATCGTGGGCGGCGCGCACGCCGGCGCCGCGGGGAGCATTCCGCTGATCGTGCGCCAGAGCCCGGCGGCGCCCGCCTCCGCGATGCTGGTCCAGGTCCCGGTCAATACATGGGAGGCCTACAACCCGTGGGGCGGCAAGAGCCTGTACCAGTTCGGCACCAGCAAGCACGCCGTCGAGGTGTCCTTCGACCGGCCCTACGACCAGCGGATGTTCGACGACATGGTCACGAAGCTCGAACTGCCCTGGGTCCGCTTCCTTGAGCGCAACGGCATCGACGTGTCCTACCAGACCGACGTCGACACGGACGCGGCGCCCGCATCGCTGGCGCGGCACCGTCTGGTGTTCGCGATCGGCCACGACGAGTACTGGACGCAAGCAACGCGCGACGCCTTCGACCGCGCGCTGGCGCTGTCGACCAACCTGATGTTCGGCTCCGACAGCGCCGACTGGCGGATGCGCTACGCCGACGGCGGGCGAACGATCGTGGAGTGGCGCGATCCCGCGGCCGATCCGGCCCGCAACCGGAGCCTCGACAACGGGTTCTTCAGCGCGTTCGGCGAGCCCGAGTGCCAGCTGATGGGAGTCGAGCACCAGTGGGCCGCGCAGCGCGGCCTGACCGCGCCGCCCACCTCGTACACGGTCACGGGGCCTCGCAGCGACCCATGGCTGGCGGCGGCCGGCCTGGCGCCCGGGGAGGTAATCCCTGGGGTCGTCGGTTACGAGTGGGACTCCATTGTTCCTGGCTGCTTCAAGGGCCAGGTGGTGCCGCTGATGACCGCTGTCCTCCGGGGATCCGACGGCGTCCGGCACCGCGTGGACCTGGTCCGGGCAACCGCGCCGAGCGGCGGCCGCGTGCTCGCGATGGGCACGATGGAGCTGGCCTGGGCCCTCGATGGCCTGGGCGGGCACTTCCCCGACCCGCGCGTGGCCGCGTTCGTCAAGGCAGCCATCCGCGACCTGACTCGCCCCGCCCCGGTGCATTGATATGAACGTATTTGAACCAATATGTTGGCGGCCTTGTGATACCGATAGACGGGTCGTTGCCAAAGCGTGCCGGGCGAGGGAACGGGGCCAGCGTGTCCGATCTGAGGGTCGACTACAACCTGCTCGAAGCGTCGCATAAGGCCCTGACCAGCCTGATCAGCGAGTTCGGCAACCTGCAGGCGAGCACCAGCGGCTACGACGGCGCGCTGGGGTCTGGGGCCATCGCCGGCGCGATGGACAACTTTGCGGGCAACTGGAGTTACCACCGCGACAAGCTCGTCGCGAACATGCAGAAGCTCGACGACATGATCACGGAGAGCGTCAAGCAGTTCATGGAAACCGACAAGAAGGCCGCGCAGGAGCTTACGGGCAACGGGTCCACGCAGTAACGAGGAGACGGACAGGGGTGATACCCGATGGGGCGTCCCACCGGGATGGCGTGGCGGCCGCTCGGCCTGGATGAGGACCCGACCCCCGGTGACCCGGCCCGGGTCACCGATGAGGTCAGCCACCTCAACTCCGTGGCGAGCACGATCCTCGACCAGATCAGCGCGCTGAAGCAGATCGCGGGCGACGACAGCGACCCGCTCATCGGGCAGTACGCGGACAAGATCAGGGAATCGGCCAGCGACCTCGTCGGCACGCTGCAGACGGTGCACGACCGGTACACGAAGGTGGCGTCGGCGCTGGGCGGCTGGGAGCCTGACCTGGTGACCGCGCAGGCCATGTCGCTGACGGCGCTGAACGAGGCCGAGGGACCCTACAAGCAGCTGCAGCTGCTGAACGGCCCCACGATCAGCGCGCCGCCGACGTCGCCGCCCACCCCGCAGCAGCAGCAGGCGGCCGCCGACCACAAGGCGGCGGTGAGCAAGGCGCAGGGGCAGCTGAACGACGCCATCAGCGACCTGCACAAGGCGGTCCAGTTCCGGGACGACCGGGCCAATTACTGGGCCGGCCAGATCAACTCCGCCAGCCACGACAGCCTCAAGGACAGCTGGTGGGACAGCTTCAAGGACTTCATCGGCCACTGGGCGTGGCTGATCAAGGACATCTGCACGGCTCTGGAGGTCATCGGCGCGGTCCTCGCGATCATCGCCCTGTTCGCGACCGGGGTCGGCTGGCTCCTTATGGTGGCATTCATCGTGACCGCGGTGGCCTTGCTCGGCCGGACACTGCTCGCCGCGACCGGGAACGGCTCGTGGCTCGACGTGGCCCTCGACGCGGTCGCGCTGCTCACGCTAGGCCTCAGCGGCGGCATCTCCGGGGTCGGCGGCCTGGTGGGACGGGCCGGAGCGACGCTGGAAGACGCGATCAAGGTCGGCGACTCGATCGTGGAAACGGCGCGCGACGCCACCCTCAGCGGAAAGGTAATGAGCATCCTCGGCAAGGGGACGGAAATCGTCAACAACATCGCCGAGTCGATGAGCAAGATCCCCGGCCTGTCCATGCTGTCGCGGGTGTTCGGTAAGGCCGGGGACATGCTTGAGGGAGGAGCGGACTTCCTGGCCGACTACCAGGACGCCGCCTACCCCCTCGCCAAGGACATGGTCGAGGGCCTGGAAGAGAAGTCCGCGGCGATGCGCGCGGTCCACGCCGGCGAGGAACTGGCCAACGACGTCGTCAAGATGAACGTCCTCACCAAGGCGTTCGCCGACTCACCGGAGATCACGGCGCTGGCCGGCAAGTTCGCCACCCAGTACAACACCGCGCGCGGCCTCATCCTCGGCGGCGCGACGGTCAGCCTCGGCGGCGTCGCGCTGTCCGGCGTTCCGGTCTACGGCCCCGGTGACTTCGGGGCCGAGGACCCCGTGCTGCAGCCCTGGGATCTCAAGTTCTTCGACAGCGCGGATGAGGCGCTGACCGCCGCCATCCCCAACCCGGTCATGAACGCGGTCGGCCACGTGGTAACGAGCCCGGCGTTCACCTATGCCCTGTCGGCGCTCCCGTGAGTGGCTACTCGATCGTGCTGCCGCCGGGCTGGCGCCGCATCCCGGTGCGCTGGGGGTCGAAGAAGGCCATCAGGGAGGCCGTCGACGAGGCCTTCTCCGTGCTGCCGAAGGACGCGCCGCCGGACAAAGTCGGCCCCTACCGCAAGGAACTCGAACGGTACCTCACCGAGCTGGTCCGGGAGGCCAGGACCAAGGGAGGCATTGACCTGTACCTGCCCGTGCTGCCGGTCTACGGCGCGCCGATGCCCGCGTCGTTCGTCGTCGCCGATATCTCGGAGGCGCTGCGCCCGGCCGGCGAGGCGCCGGACCCGGCGCAGGCGATCGCGATGTTCGCCGCTGGCAATGACGACGCGCACCCGGTGACGGTGGACGGTGCGATGGGACTGCGCATCGAGAAGATGGGCAAGGCGTCCCTGGAGAAGGGTGATGAATTCGGTACGTATCAGGTAGATTACGTACTGTCAGTTCCAGGGACCCGCGATCGGTGGCTCGCGGTCTACTTCGCAACCCTCGGCGGTGGCAATGGCGACGACCAGGTCGCCGCGCTGCTGACCAGCCTGTTCGCCGCGATGATGACCACGTTTCGCTGGGAGCAGGAAGCGCAGGTTGAACCAGCATGAGGCTAGGCCGAAGCCGTGACGAGCAGCCGGAGCTCAGCGACGATCCCGCCAATGTGACGGTGACCAGCGAGATGGGCTGGGTCAAGGTCGACTTCGAAATGGGACGGTGGATACCGTGCCCGGCCGCTTTCCCTGACGGCTACGACCTGGACTCGTGGGCGACGGCGATGGCCGCCGCCTGGTGGGAGCAATCGGGCCTGAGCTACACCGATGACATGACCGCCAGGCTGGCCGCGATGCTCCGGATGGTCCACGGGGCCTACGAGCGAGTCCGGTGCCACCAGATCTGGATCTACCTTCGCGATCCGGGCACCCCCCCGCACCCGGTGTTCCTCGGGATCTGGAAGCAGGCCGGAGACCGCGACCGGCGGCTGCGCCTGCTTGCCGGCGCGGACGACAAGTCGAGCGTGCGCAAGCCCGAGGTGGCCGAGGTCACCACCGGGCAGCTGGGCACCGGGCTGCGCGTCCTGCGCCAGCAGACCCGGGACAAAGGACGCCTCATGGCCCTGCTGAGCTATTCGTTCCGCGTCGAGGAGCACGAAACCGACCTCCAGGTGTTCACCAGCTCGTCGGACCTGCGCGCGCTGACGCTGGCCAGCGACGACATCGAGCGCCTCGTCCAGGGCATCACCGTGTACCGCAACCCGGACGAGCCGAGGGTGGCCGAGCCGTGAGGGACAGCTCCCGGGTCCTGAGGCCCGCGAAGACCCGCAGTCTCCCCAGGCGTGCGGCGGGCGCCATGAGAGCCTGGCCGCGTCCGGCGCGCTGGCTGGCCGCGGTGCTGGTCCCGTTCGGCTCGCTGTTCATCGGCATGCTCGTGGCCTGGGCCGGGGCGCCACCCGTCGGCTTCATCCTGGCCCTCATCGGCGGCACCGTGGTGACGTGCTGGTACCTCAACTGGGTGCAGGACACCCACGCGGCCTGGGCCGTCCCGCTGATCCTGCTCATGCTCCCGGCCACGGTCGTCGGCGACTGCATCTTCGGCCACCCCGTCAGCCATGGCCGGCCGCTCGTCGTCACCCCCGCCTACTGGCAGGCGTTCGGCGCCCTGCTCGCCGCCCTGGCGGTCACGGTGGCGCTGGCCGTCGCGAACGGTGAGCGCCACCACGGCCGCTACAGCGGCGTGATCATGCGCTAACGGGCACGGTGACGGTGATCAGCTTCCCGTCCCCGACGTTGAGCAGGCACCGCCCGGGCCGCGCCTGCTGCCCGATCAGGCTGTGCGTCAGCCGCACGCCGACCAGGTCGCCTTCCGGCAGGGCCCGCGGGCCGGTCAGGCACCCGCGCCGCGCCCGCTTGGCGTCCACCTGCCAGCCGGAGAAGCCCAGGCAGACGCTGTCGGCATCCCCGCCGAACGCCAGCGCCCGGCCCGAGTCCGCCCCGAGCGCGATGAGCTTGCTGAGCTCACCGCCCGCGTCGCAGTTCCGCAGCATCTCCGCGTCGTCGATCACCACGGCGCAGCGGTCGCCGGCCGTCGCGAGGACAGCGGCGAACTCCTCCTCATCGAGGTCGTCGCCCGTGAACACCCGGAGCACGCCGCCGCGTCCGTCGAGGGCCCGCAGCGGGGACGGCCGGGGCGCGGCCAGCACCACGGGCGTCCCGGCGGCAAGGAACGACCTGGCCATGTTCTCCAGGATGGTGGACCGGCCGGACCGGGACGGCCCGGCCACGATGAACGCCGGCACGCCGCTGGCGAGGTCGGCCCCGTACGCGGTGAGATCGTCACCGCCCACGCCCACCAGGCCCCACAGCGGGCCGGTACCCTGGCGCGGCCGCATCTCCCACGCCTCGCCGAAGGTGATCCGTGACGGCAGCACGTCCACCCGGAACGGCCGTCGCGCCGTCGCCACCGCGGCGTCCCGCGACGTGCACGAGGCGGCGATGGCCCGCAGTGCCGCCGCCTGGCCCTGACCGGTCGCGTCCGGGGCGAGCAGCGCCACCTGGAGCTCGATGCCGGTCCCGGTACGGAACGCCCGCCCCGGCGGTATCTCGTCGGGCATGTCCCGCGGCCGCAGCCCGGCGAGGGCGTAGTCGTCCTTCTCCGCCAGCTTGAACACCAGCTTCTCCTCGCACAGGGCGGAGATCCGCCCGGCCAGGAGCGACCGGTCGCCGGTCATCACCAGGTGAACCCCGGCGCTCGCGCCTTCGCCCAGGATCCGGGTCACCGTATCGGTGAGGCGTCCCGCGTCCAGCTCGCCGAGAGTCGCGGTGAATCCCTCCCAGCGGTCGAGGAACACCATGATGTGCGGCAGCCGGTCATCGGGCCTGGCGGCGGCGCGCTGCTCGGTGATGTCGGCGAACCCGCCGTCGGCGAGCAGCTCCTGCCGCCGGCTGAGCTCGTCGCCCAGCCGGCCGAGCAGCCGGACCGCGCGCTCCGTCTGGGTGCGGGCGACGACGGCGCCGCAGTGCGGCAGGTCGGCGAGCGGCAGCAGCGCGCCGTTGCCGCAGTCGATCCCGTACATGTGCACGTCGGTGCAGGAGTGGCTCGCCGCGAGCGCGCCGGCGATCGTGCGCAGCAGCTGGGACCGGCCGCTGCGCGGTGCCCCGGCGGCCATCAGGTGGCTGAAGGCTTCCAGCCTGACGACCGCGGGCCGCTGCAGCTGGCGGTCTGGCAGGTCTTCCATACCGAACGGGGCGGTATTTTCACCCGCCCGCCCCCCCTCACCCGCCCGCCCCCCCTCACCCGGTCCCCACTGCTCGCGGCCGGCGGCCGGGCTGAGGTCGGCGAGCTGCACGGACTCCGCGAGGGCCGGCAGCCACGGGCTGTGCTGCGCGGGAATGCGCAGCCGCCGTACGCCGTGCCTGATCTGCTCGACCAGCACCTTGAGATCGGTGATCTCCTCTTCCTCGCGCTGCCTGGTAACCGGCCTGGCCGGCTCGGGGCGACCAAGGCCTGCCCAGTCCATCCGGGCCAGCCACGGCCGGTCCGTGGTCAGCGCGCCAGTG
>CAZORE010000003.1:58118-67828 GCA_964581815.1 uncultured Streptosporangiaceae bacterium
CCGGCCCGTCCGGGCCTGCGCCCGCCGACCCGTCCCGCCTGGAACGGGATCAGCGAGGCGTGCCCGAGCCTGACGTAGGCCCGCCCCGGCGTTGACTTGGCGATATGGGCCGCGTCCGGCGCGTCGATTACGTCGGTGCTCTCGGCGGGATCGGTGACCCGCAGCGCGATCCGCAGGTTGGTGTTGGCCCGGATGTCGGCGGACACCACCCCGGAGGGGCGCTGGGTGGCAAGTAGCAGGTGGATGCCGAGCGAACGGCCCCGCTGGGCGATGTTCACCAGGCCGGTCACGAAGTCGGGCAGGTCGCGCACCATCGAGGCGAACTCGTCGATGACGATGAGCAGCCGCGGTAGTGGTGGTGCCAGTGCTAGTCCGGAGGGGCGACTCCCCGGCTCCATCCGGCCTGCCCGCCGCTCCCGGTCGAGCAGGAGCTGGTAGTCCTCGATGTCCTTGGCGCCCGCCGCCGCCAGGATGTGCTCGCGCCGGGTCAGTTCCGCCGACAGCGACACCAGGGCCCGCTCCACCTGGTGAGTGTCCAGGTCGGTGACCATGCCGACGGTGTGCGGTAGCTGCACGCAGTCCCTGAACGCGCTGCCGCCCTTGTAATCGACGAGCACGAAGGTCATCTCGTCCGGCCGGTTGGCGACCGCGAGTGAGGCGACGATCGTCTGCAGCAGCTCGGACTTCCCGGAACCGGTCGTGCCGGCGATCAGCCCGTGCGGGCCGTCCTTGCGCACGTCGATACCGAACGGGCCGTCGTACGACTCGCCGATCAGGGCGAGCGTGGACCGGCCGCCCGCGTTCCACCGCCCGACGATCGCCTCCGCCGTCGGCGGCTCGAGGCGGAGCACGTCGAGTAGCCGGCTCGCCTCCGGCAGCCCGGCGGCATCGTCGTTGTCGCTGACGTCCCTGATCGGGGCCATCGCCCTGGCGAGCCGGGCGCACCAGCCGGGACTGACGTGGTCTGGCCGGACCTCACTGATGGCGGCCGCCATCATCTGCTGCACGCGCAGCCCGTCCGGCGCCACGACGGCCACCGCCTGGCACTCGGCGGGCAGCAGCCGCTCGTCAGCGTCCAGGCAGATCGCGAACACGCCCACCGGTGGTCCCTCGCGGAGTACCTGGATGACGCCGGGCAGCGAGCGCAGCTTGCGCGAGCCGTCGAGCACCACCACGATGTCGGTCCGGAACCGTGCCTGGCTGGCGTTCATCGCTTGCTGTGCCTTCTGCCGGTCGGCGACGATCGCGAGCAGCTCGGCGATCCGCGTGGCCACCGATTCCGCGTCGTTACCGATGAGCGCGAAGCAGTTCTGACCCGTCTTCGCCGGCCCCGTGCCTGGCCGGCAGTGCGGCAGCCAGCGCGCCCACTCCCAGCTCGCCCGGCCCGCCGAGTCGGTGAGCACATAGATCTGCAGGTCGTTGGGGCTGTGCATGGTGGCCGTCTGCGCCACGAGCCAGCGGCCGATCGCGCGCGGCGCGTCGCCCGGGCCCGCGACGCCCATCACGCCGCGCTCTCGCAGCGGCACCGTTACCGGCACGTCGGGGATCTGCCAGAAGACCTGCCTGCGGTGTGCGTCTTGCTCGGGGTCGGTCAGTTCGACCGCGGACGGCAGCTCGGCGGTGCCCAGGCGCAGCAGCAGGTAGTCGGGATCGGTGCGGCGGCGCTCCCACAGGCGGCGCCGCGGGCCCGAGGCGATCGAGAGCGCGGTGCCCGGGTCGGGGCTGTCCGCGCGCCGGGCGACCCGCTCCGCGTCGAGCGCGTCCCGGGCGTCACGCTCGATGCGCTCCTTGTGCGCGCGGTACTCGGCCATCCGCTGGGCGTGGGACTTGCGGCCGTGCTTGCGCTCGTTCATGTGGTTGCCGATCAGCATGACCGGGCTCAGCACGGACATGGCGAGCATGTAGACCTCGCGCATGAAGAAGGCCATCGCCACGCCCAGGAGCACGGGGACAATGGCCATCAGCACCGGGAGCGGCCTGCGCTCGCTAGCGGACGGCGGCGTCGGTAGCGAAAACCTGGTGACCCGCTCCGGGGGGAGCAGCCGCGGCGGGCGGTTGAAGTCGATGCCCGTGCCGTCCTCGGACGGGTGCAGCGCCGCGTCCGGCGGCTCGTAGGGCGCCAGCCCGAGCAGGGTGGCGCCGACGGCGATCTGCTGGCCCGGCTGCCACTGCACGGGCGCGCTCAACGGCTCGCCCTCGAGCGCCGCCCGCACCTCCTGGTAGGCGGCGACTTCGCAGCCGCCGCGCTGGTCGACGGTGATGTGCAGGGCGAGCCCGGGAACCTGGGGATCATCCAGCCGGATGGCGGCCGACGGCCCGCTGCCGATGGTGGTCTCGCCGAGGCTCAGCCGGTGCACCGCGCCCGCACCGGGGCCGCCGGCCACCCTGATCTCCACCAGGCCGGACGGCTCGGGATACACGCAGCCCTCGGGGCTGCCGAGGCTGATCACCGACCCGTCGCGCAGCGGAGACTGCGCGAGGGAAAGGTCCGCGGGCACGAGCTGGCAGTTGACGTAGAGCGGCGTCGCCCGCGGCTGAGCCTGGGGGGCGGACGCGGACACGGCCAGCGAGCCGTACGGCCGGGGGCCGGGGAACTGGAAGATCCTCGCCCCGCCGTCGGCCGGGTAACCCGGCGCCGGGTAGTCCCGGGCCGGGGCGAAGCCGCCGGCGACGAACAGGTCAAGCTCGGCGGCTATCGCTGCGACCGCGGTCGCCGGGTCGGCGTCCAGCAGCACGTCGGCCAGCTGGCGGGTTGCCGGTGAAACTACGGTCAGCGCCAGCCGCATGATCGTCCCTTCCCTGTCGTGCGTACCACCCGCCAGGTGACACCGGCGGGCCGCCGACCACCTCCGCAGGGGTCAGCGGCCCGTCGGCGGGTGGCGCCTGGTCTAGCTCTTGAGCGCCGCGGCGAGCTGGGCGTCCGTCTCGTGGAACGCCTTGGCGGCGGAGTCCAGGTACTGGCCCATGCCGTTCAGTCCCTGGATCATCTTGGTGGCGCCGGTGTTGAACTCGGTGTAGGACGCCTCGAACTGCTTGCTGGAGGTGTCCGTCACGTAGCCGCTGGCCACCAGGTTGTCTATGAGCTTCTTCAGCGTGGCGAGGTCGCTCTCGATCTGGCTCTCGCCGTTGCGCAGCTGGGTGGCCGCCGACTGCATCTCGGCATACGTGACGTTAAGGTTTGGCATTGCCGGCTTCCCTTCTCGGTTTTTACTAGTTACTAGCTACCGCCGTTCCGCCTGCTGGCCTGGGAACCTCTGCCGCAGCCGATAGGGGCACGATCCGGTTGGTAGTCGTGGCCCCGCCCGCTGGCGGCTATTGCCCCGGATTCACCGCTGGCGCTGGCTTTGTCTTGCCATACCAGAACCGCAGGATTGCAGTGGGGACGATATCCTCGCAACCGATTCTGCATAGTAAGTCCGATAAATGAGGTGATTGCCGGGCCCGCAGCGCTCGGCGCGGTAAGGGGAACCATGACGTTGCCGTGGATCGTGGCGAGCGCCGCCGCTGGCCTCATCGCCGGCCCGCGGCTCCGGGGCAGTATCTTCTTCCGGTCCGTCGAACCAGGTGAACCACCGCGCCATGCCTGCCCGGCCGGTTTCCGCGCGATCGGGCCCGCTGGCCACCGCTGGCACGCGCTGCTGCCGGTGACCGGCCGCTGCCCCGCCTGCCGCGCCCGGATCGGCCCCGCCGCGCTGTCCGTCGAGCTGGCGTCCGGGCTGGCGCTCGCCGCCGTGGCGGCCCGCGTCTCATCGCCATGGGAACTGGCCGGGCTGGCCTGGCTGGTGCTCTTCGCCGTTCCGCTCGCGTTCATCGACATCGCCGTCCGCCGGCTGCCCGACGCGCTCACCGGGGCCGCCTTCGCCGGCACCGCGGCGTTCCTCGCGGTCGCCGCGCTCACCGGCGGCCACCCCGGCCAGCTCGTCAGGGCCGGGCTCGCCGCCGTCGCGCTCTGCGGCTTCTACCTGCTCTTGTTCCTCATCAGGCCGTCGGGCATGGGCCTCGGCGACGTCAAGCTCGCCGGATGCGTCGGCGCCGCCCTCGGCGGGCAGGGCTGGGGGCCGGTGGTTGCGGCCACGTTCCTCGCGTTCACCGCCGCCGCCCTCTACGCGGCGGGCCTCCTGGCCTTCCGTGGCGCCACGAGGACGACCCAGTTCCCCATGGGCCCCTTCATACTGCTCAGCGCGCTGGCGGTCATCCTCGCCTGACGTTTCATCGCGGCGCCGATGACCCTGAGTATCGAGTGATTAGTGGATGATTGGTAGATGATAGGCGATTGATCCCCTGTGTCCTTTATTCGGATATGTCAATAAAGCAAGCTAAAGCCAATTAAGAGAGCTGAGGATAATCGAGGCGAATAAATATTGACTGGTAACGCGGAGTGGTGATTCGTCAAAGCTTTTCAAAACCACACAGTAGGGTCGATGTGGCACGGTATCTTCCCATTTGCAGCGGGTTAAGGTGCGGCAACGTCGCGAGCATCGCCAGCACATGCAGCTTTGACGGGTCACGCAGGGAGATGCCAGTCCGATGGCAAGCGACAGGGGAACGCTAACGCGCTCGGGGCTGAGCGCGGATCAGCAGGGCGCCTGGGGAGAGCCGGGCGCCGCGTCCGGCCGGAGGATGCCGAGCGCGCAGCGGGAACGCAAGCCGGCCCTGTTCGCCCTCGCGATCCTGCTGGTCGCGCTGGGTGCCGGTGCCGCCGGGCTGCTGGTGATCAGGGCGGGCGCCCAGGTGCAGGCGATCGAGGTCGTCCAGCAGGTTAACGAGAACTCGCAGATACCCGCCGACGCGCTTGAAGAGGTCGCCGTCCCCTCGGGAAGCGCGCTCAACTACCTGTCGTGGAGCAGTGTCGCGGAGGTCGAACGGGACTTCGCGGCCATCAGGATCCCCGCGGGCACGCTGCTGACGAGGCAGATGGTCTCCGGGTCGAGCACCGGGGCGGCGGGCCAGGACCTGGTCGGGCTCTCGCTCAAGGCGGGCCAGGTGCCCAGCGGCCTGCAGCCGGGTGACAAGGTGGAGGCCGTCGCGGTCGGCACCGCCTGCGGCACGACCGCGGGTGCCGTGCTCGCGCAGCGGGCCCAGGTCACGGACGTCAGCGGGAGCGTGGCGGTGTCCGGCTCCACCGCCATGGTGACGCTCGCGGTCCAGCCGGCCGACGCGGAGGCGCTGACCTGCTCGGCCGCCAACGGAAACGTGGGCCTGGCGCTACTACCAACCAACGGCTAGCGGATGGCGTTGATCGTCATCGCGGCCGACAAGGGTGCGCCGGGGGTCACGACGACCGCGCTCGCGCTTGCCGCCGTGTGGCCGCGCCCGGTGCTGCTGGCCGAGTGCGACCCCTCCGGCGGTGACCTCGTGTACCGGTTCCCCGCCGCGGACGGCAGCGCGCTTGACCCGCGCCGCGGCCTGCTGACCCTCGCGGTGGCCGCGCGCCGCGGCCTGCAGCCGCGCCAGCTCTGGGAGCACACCCAGAAGCTGTCCGGTGGCCTTGACGTGCTCACCGGGGTCATCAACGCCGAGCAGGGGGCCAGCCTCGGTGCCCTCTGGGGTCCGCTCGGCGACCTGTTCGCCGCACTGCCCGGCGGCGACGTGATCGCGGACTGCGGCAGGCTCGGCGTCGACGGCCGGCCCTACGACCTCTTCCCCAGGGCCAGCGCCGTGCTGCTCGTGACGCGGCCCAACCCCGGCGACGTCATCAGGCTCAGGGACCGTGCCGCGGCCGTCACCGCCGCCGCGAACGCCAGGGGCAGGCGCGGCCTCACGCCTGCCGTCGTGGTCATCGCGGAACAGCGCACCTTGCGGGCCGCGGCCGCCGAGGTGGGACACGCGCTCGCGCAGGGCAACGTGCCGGCCACGGTCCTCGGCGGCATCGCCGCCGATGACAAGGGCGCGGAGCTCATGCTCGGCCAGTGGGCCGGCAAGCTCGACAAGACCATGCTCATCCGTACCGCCAGGGAGACGGCACAGCAACTGGCGGCCAGCCTGGCCGGCGCTCGCGACGACACCGGGCCCCAGCTGGCACCGCCGGGGCAGCAGAACCCGGCCACGACACAGCAGCACCAGGCGCCGCCGCGGCCCAAGCAGCAGGCGCCGACGTACCCGCCGGGGCAGCAGCGCGGCGGGAACGGCAGGCACGCGGCACCGATGCAGCCGGCCCCCGTGCCGGCCAGCCCCGTGCCGGCCCCCGTGCCGGCCAGCCCCGTGCCGGCCAGCCCCGGGCCGGCCAGCCCAGCGCAGCCCGCCCCCGCCGCCGGCCACGAGGCAGGTGACGGCCCGTGGACCACGGCCTAGTTAAGCGCCTGCGCGGCGAGGTCGGCGACCGGCTCGCGCGGCAGCGGCGGCAGGACGCCGCGAGCGGTGTCGCGGCCATGTCGCCGGAGGACGAGCGCCAGTTCGCCAGGGCGCTGATCTCCCAGGCGCTCGAGGAGCACGTGCGCACCGAGCTCATGACGGGGCACGCGCCGCTCAACGCCCAGCAGGAAGAGGACCTTGCCGAAGCGATCCACGCCGCCCTGTTCGGCGTGGGCCGGCTGCAGCCGCTGCTTGAGAACCAGCTGATCGAGAACATCGACATCAACGGCCACGACAAGGTTTTCCTCAGCTTCGCCGACGGCCGGGAGACGATGGGCGAGCCGGTCGCGGAAAGCGACGACGAGCTGATCGAGCTCATCCAGGTGCTTGCGGCCTACTCCGGTCTGGCGAGCCGCCCGTTCGACACCGCCAACCCGCAGCTTGACCTCCGGCTCCCCGACGGCTCGCGGCTCTCGGCGGTCATGGACGTCACCATGCGCCCCGCGATCTCGATCAGGCGGGCCCGGCTCGGCAAGGTGTTCCTCGCGGACCTCGTCGGCAACGGGACCATGTCCCCGGAGGTAGGCGCCTTCCTCGCGGCGGTGATCGGGGCGCGGAAGAACATCATGATCGCCGGGGCGACGAACGCGGGCAAGACCACGCTGCTGCGCGCGCTCGCCAACCAGATCCCGTCGCATGAGCGCCTCATCACCGTCGAGCGGGCGCTCGAACTCGGCCTCGACCAGTTCCCCGAGCTCCACCCGAACGTGGTCGCCTTCGAGGAACGGCTGCCCAACAGCGAGGGACAGGGCGCGATCAGCATGGCGGAACTCGTCCGCCGGTCCCTGCGCATGAACCCGAGCCGGGTCATCGTCGGTGAGGTGCTCGGCGACGAGATCGTCACCATGCTGAACGCGATGACCCAGGGGAACGACGGCTCGCTCTCCACCATCCACGCCAACTCCTCGCTCGAGGTCTTCAACCGCATCTCGACCTACGCCATCCAGTCGGCCGAGCGGCTACCGATCGACGCGACCCACATGCTGATCGCCGGCGCCATCGACTTCGTGGTCTTCCAGGAAAAGCGCAACGACTACGCAAGGGGCGGCACCATGCGCCGGTTCGTGAGCAGCATCCGCGAGGTGACCGGCGTGGACGGCCGCGTGCTGTCGAGCGAGGTGTTCGCGCCAGGCCGGGACGGGCGGGCGGTGACGCACGCGCCGGTCTCCTGCCTGGAGCAACTCACCCACTTCGGCTACGACCCGGCACGGGGGGGAGGCTGGCAGTGAGCGCGTCCGCGATCACCCCACTGCTCGCGATCGTCATCGGCGGGCTGACCGGCGGCGCCCTGTTCCTCGCCGTCGTCGCGCTCTACGGCCTGCCGGCCAAGCCCCCAGGCAGCGGCCCTAGCCGTCTGGAGCGGTTCCGCCGCGAGTTCTTCAGCCTGCGCGGCGGCATCGCCGTCGTCATCGGCATCCTCACCCTCCTCGCGACCCGCTGGGTGGCCGCAGGCATCGGGATCGCCCTGCTCGCCTACAACTGGCGCTCGCTCAGCGGCGCCAACTCCGAGCGCGCGGCGATCGCCCGGCTCGAGGGCCTCGCCACGTGGACCGAGTCGCTGCGCGACACGATCGCCGGCGCGGTGGGGCTCGAGCAGGCGATACCGTCCTCCACCCGCATCGCGGCCCCCGCGATCAGGGAGCCGCTCCTGCGGCTGGTCGACCGGCTGCACACCCGGATGCCGATGGCAGACGCGCTGCGCCTGTTCGCGGTCGACCTGGACGACGCCAGCGCCGACTTGATCATCGCCGCGCTGATCATCAACTCGCGACTGCGCGGTCCCGGCCTGCGCGACCTGCTTGGCGCGCTGTCGCGCTCAGTTCGCGAGGAACTCGACATGCGCCGCAAGGTCAGCGCCGAGCGCCGCTCCACCCGGCGCAGCGTCCAGATCGTCATCGGGGTCTCGGTGGGCATGGCACTCGTGCTCGCTCTCATCGACCGCTCGTTCCTCGCCCCCTACAGCTCGCCGTTCGGCCAGGTCGTGCTCGCCGGCATCGCAGGCCTGTACGGCGCGGGCATCGCCTGGCTGAGAAGGCTCGCCAGGTTCGAGTCGCCGCAGCGGATGCTCGGCGTAGCCGAATCACCGCCAGGAACGGCAGCAGGCCCAGCCGCGGCAGGTGCCGGGCCGCAGGCCAGCGTCGCGTCCGGAGCCAGTCCCGCAGGGAGCCGCGCATGACGACCGAGGCGCTGGTCATCGGCGGCCTGACCGGGCTCGCCCTGTTCCTTGCCATCTTCGCGCTGATCCCGCGGCGGGTCAGCCTGGCCGGGCGCATCGCGGCGTTCGACGCCAGCAGGGCGGCGCCCCTGCGCGCGCGCCCCGTCACGGAAACGAAGGGTGACGAGACCGCGCTGACCCGCAGGCTCGGGGCCGCGCTCGACCGGTTCTGCGCCGAGCTTGGCTGGCGGTTTCCCTCGGTGCGCGCCAGCCTGCGGCTGACCGGCAAGTCCTTCGAGGCCTTCCTCGGCACCAAGGTGCTGCTCGGCATCTTCGGCTTCGTGTTTCCCGTCTTGATGCTGACCGGCCTCAGCCTCCTCGGCCTGCACCTGTCCATCATCGTCCCGGTCTGGGTCGGCCTGGTCTTCGCCGTCGTGTTCTTCTTCCTGCCCGACCTTGAGCTGCGGCAGGAAGCGGGGAAGCGGCGCCGGGACTTCAGGCACGCGATCGGCGCGTTCCTCGACCTCGTCGCGATGAACCTGGCCGGCGGCCGCGGCGTGCCCGAGGCCCTGATGGCCGCCTCCGAGATCGGCGAGGGGTGGGCGTTCTGGCGGATCAGGGACGCCCTGTCCAATGCCAGGCTCACCGGGCAGACGCCGTGGCAGGCCCTCGGCGTGCTCGGCGAGGACGTCCAGGTCGACGAGCTCCGCGACCTCGCGGGCGCGCTCAGCCTGGTCGCGGAAGACGGCGCGAAGGTCAGGGAGAGCCTGACGGCGCGGGCCGTCAGCCTGCGCCGCAGGGAACTCGCAGACCTGGAAGGGCAGGCGGCCGAACGGTCGCAGTCGATGCTCGTCGCCCAGATGGTAATGGCCGGCGCCTTCCTTGTCTTCCTCGTCTACCCGGCAGTCCAGGTGCTGCTGAACTCATGAGAAGGGAACTCCCGTGATGAACGAACTCAGCCCTCCGGGCCTGCTGTTCCGCTACCTGCGCGCCTTCCTCGGCACGCGGATCACCGCGCTGCGCGAAAGCGGCGACCGGGGCGCGTCGGCGGTCGAACTTGCCGTCATCACCGCGGTCCTCGTCGCCCTGGCCGTCCTGATCCTGGGCATCATCGTCACGTTCGCCAAGAAGCAGGGCGACAACATCACCAACACCGGCGTGCCGACCCCGGGCGCCGGCAACTAACCGGGGCCGAGCGTGCGGA
>CAZORE010000003.1:67928-97445 GCA_964581815.1 uncultured Streptosporangiaceae bacterium
CCGACCGCGGGGCCAGCGCCGTCGAGCTGGTGATCCTGGCGCCGGCGCTGATCTTCGTCAGCATGCTGATCGTCCAGTTCGCGCTCTGGCTCGACGCGACGCACGCGGCGCTCGCGGCCGCCCAGGAGGGCGACCGGGCGGCCCGGGCGGCGGAGTTCAACCAGGGCAACTGGCGGCAGACCGCGACGCAGGTGGCGATGAACTACTACCACGGCCTGGACACGAGCGTGATCGCTGGCGTCTCGGTGTCGCGGATCGCCTTCGACCAGGGCACGGACACCGTGTCGGTCACGGTCAGCGGCAAGCTCAGCGGGATCTTCCCGCTGACGATCAGCGAGACCGTCAGCGGCCCGGTGGAGTGCCTGCGGTCGTCGCAGAGCGGGGGTGCCCAGTGCGCGCGGGGATAGGAGCCAGGCTCGCGCGCGACCGCGGGTCGATGGCCGTCGAGTTCGTGGTGGCCGTGCCCGCCTTCATCATCCTGCTCCTGCTGATCGGGGCCGGCGGCCAGTGGGTGAGCGCGAGCGGCGAGGTCGGCGCGGCGGCGCGCGACGCCGTGCGGCAGGCATCGCTCGAGATCAACTACGCGGACGTGCCGCCGGCGGCGCAGTCGGCGGCGCAGGCCGACCTGAACAACCTGTGCCCAGGCGGCGCGCAGACCTCCGTCGAACTGCTGGCGAACGGGGCCCGGGTCGCGGCCTCGACCTGGGCCAGCGGCGCCCAGGTCGTCGAGGTAAAGGTCTCGTGCAACGTCAAGCTGAAGGCGTTCGCGATCATCGGCATCCCGGCCTCCGAGACGTTCACCGACGTCGCCGCCGCCCCTCTCGACCAGTTCACGCAGCGGGCCGGCTGATGGGCGCCACCTCCCGCGGCCTCCGGCGAGCCCCGGCAGGCCGGGGCGGTGACCGGGGGTCGGTCTCGCTCTGGGTGGTGATCTTCACCTTCACCACGCTGGCGCTGCTCGTCCTGGTCGTTGACGGCGGGCAGGCGATGAACGCGAAGTCGCGGGCCGCCGACATCGCCGAGCAGGCGGCACGGGCGGCGGCGGACGACCTCAACGTGGGGGACCTGCGCACCGGCCAGGGGACCGTGGCACTCGCCGGCAACGCTTGCGACCTGCGGACTGGGCCGGCCGCCCAGCTTGTGGCCGACTACGCGGCCGGCGTGCCGGGGTCGCGCGCCACGCTGACCGGGTGCACGTCCACCGTGACCGACGTCGGCGGCACCCCTTCGCTGACGGTTACGGCGATAGTTCAGTTCTCCGTGCGGCCCGACCTGCCCGTGCCGCCGTTCACCACGATCAGTGCGACTGCCCAGGAGACCGCGTACCTCGCCTGCGGCAGCGCCGATGCACTGGAGGCATGCTGATGGCACCACCTATTCCCGGCCTGCGGCCGCCAGTAGCCACGCGGCCGGGCCGCACCGCCGGGGACGTCGGGTCCGGCCTGCTCGCGGTGACCTTGCTCGCGGCGCTCACGATCGGTGTCCCGTTCGCCCTCACGCTGTTCCTCGGCTTGCCGGTACCGCATGCGTTGCCGTCGGTCTCCCTGCTCACCGGCGCGATCAGCGTGATGACGATCCTGCGGCTCCTGTCGGTCGTGGTGTGGCTCGCGTGGCTGCAACTCGTCTGGTGCGTGATCGTGGAGATCCTGGCGGCCGTCCGCAACGCGGGCGTGCCCGCCCGCGTGCCGCTGTCCGGCGCCACGCAGTCCATGGCCCACCGGCTGGTGACCGCGGCGCTGCTGCTGTTCAGTGCCGCCGCGGCGCTCTCCCCGGCCGCCTCGAACGTCATAGCGTCCCACCCGGCGTACAGCGTGTCCGCGCAGGCGCAGTTTCCCAGCCAGGCCGTGAGCGCGCCAGTGGCGGTGGCCAGCGCGGGAGTGACCACACCGCCGGCACCGCACGCGCAGGCGGAAAAGCTCTACACGGTGACGCCACCTCAGGGCAGGTACCACGAGTCGCTGTGGGAGATCGCGCAGCGGCACCTGGGTGACGGGCGCAGGTACAAGGAGATCTTCGAGCTCAATAAGGATGCCATCCAGCCGGACGGGTCCAGGCTCACGAGCGCCAGCCTGATCCGGCCCGGCTGGGTGCTGAAGATGCCCGGCGACGCGGTCGGCCAGGGCATCCAGACGGTCGAGCAGCAGCGGGGACAGCAGGCACCGGGGCAGCCGACCGTGCAGCAACGGCAGGAGCACACGCTCTTCCGCATCCAGCGAGGCGGTGACGGCGGGACGGCCACCGGAGTCGCCGGCCGCTCGGTGGCGGACACTGGGACCACTGCCGAAGGCAAAGCGTCAGTGGCGGCGAACTGGCCTTATGAGCTGTCCTCGGCCAGTTTGCTGGCCGCGGGCGTGCTGGCCGCGCTCGGGCGGCGGCGGCGGGAACGGCTGTGGCAGCGCGGGTTCGGGCGGCGGCTGGTCGCGCCGGGCGGCGACGCGGCGGTGGCGGAGGCGGCGCTGCGACTCGGCGCGGACGACCCCGCCGTACAACTGCTAGACACCAGCCTGCGGCAGTTGTCCGCCGCGCTCGCCGCGAAGGGGGAGACGCCGCCGACCGTGTTCGCGGCGCACCTGGGCGGCGAGCAACTGGACCTGTGGATCGCGCCGGCGGCGCAGACGCCGCCCGCGCCATGGCAGGCGGTCAGCGGCGGGCAGGTATGGCGGCTACCGGTCGCGGCCGCCGCGTCGCTTGACGGGGCCAGGCTTGACGGGGCCAGGGCGCTCGCGCCTTACCCGGGCCTGGTGACCCTGGGGACGAACGACAGCGGCCGGGTCATGGTGGACCTGGAGGCGGCGCACGGGCTGATCGCGGTGCGCGGGTCATCGGTCGCGGTGCGGTCCGCGCTCGCCGCGCTGGCCGTCGAACTTGTCACGAACCGCTGGTCGGACCGGATGCGGGTGACGCTGGTCGGCTTCGGTTCTGGTCTGGAGCTGATCGCACCAGACCGGGTGGAACTCGTCGGCAGCCTGGAGGAGGCGCTGCCCGCGCTTGAGAAGCGCGCCGCCGACCTGGAGGCGCAACTGTCCGCGTGGGGCCTGGACTCCGTGCTCACCGGGCGGTCGGTGACGAGCAACCCGGATGCCTGGGCGCCGCATTACCTGATCATGGGGGTGACGCCGTCACCCGAGCAGGCGGAGCGGCTGCAAGCCGTCGCCCGGACCAGGCACCGCGCCGGACTGGGCCTCGTGGTGGCGGGCGAGGTGCCCGGCGCGAGCTGGGACTGGGAGCTCACCGCCGAGGGGCGGCTGCGCGCCGGGGCGCTCGGCTTGGACCTCGCGGCCCAGCTGCTGCCGGCCGCACACTACGCGGCGGTGGTGTCGTTGTTCCGCGACGGCGACGGCGACGCGCCGCTCACGCCGCCCGCGCTCGGGGAGGTGCCGGCGGCACTATTGCGGCCGGGGGCGCAGGCGGCCGTCGAGGTTGGCCTGCTCGGGCCCGCCGTCGTCGGCGCGCCCGGCGCCATCGAGCCGGACCGGGCCGCCCTGGCGACCGAGCTGGTCATGTACCTGGCGGCGCACCCCGGCGGCGTGCACCCGAACGTGCTGGCCGGGGCACTGTGGCCGCGCGGGGTGCCGAACGAGGTGCGGGACGCGACGCTGGCCCGGGTACGGCAGTGGCTGGGCACGGATCATCGCGGCGAGGCGAACCTGGTCACCGATCCCGACGGACGGCTGCGGCTCGGGCCCGAAGTGGGGGTCGACTGGCAAGTGTTCCGCGGGCTCATCGCGCAGGCGGGCGCGACGGCCGACGCAGCGTCGTCCGCCACCTGGCTGCAGCAGGCGCTGAGCCTGGTCCGCGGTCAGCTGCTCGACGGGCGGGATCCCAGCCGGTACGCGTGGCTGCCGGCCTCCGACTTCTGCTACGAGGTCACCGCGCTCGTCGCGGACACCGCGCAGAGCCTGTCCGCGTTGCGGCTGGCCCAGGGGGATGCCACCGGTGCCATGGAGGCCGCGCGAGCGGGGCTCCGGCTGGCGTTCGACGACGAGATGCTCTGGCGAGACCTGCTGCGCGGCGCGGCCGCCACCGGGCAGGAACCGGTGCTGCGCGCAGTGGTCGACGAAGCGTCGGCCCGGGTGGCACTCGATGAGGTCATGACCCGGATGGCGCCGGAGACGGAGGCGCTCATCGACGAGCTGCTCCCTTCGTGGCGCTCGTCCGCGGCATGACACCGCAAGCACGTGAGGAGGGTCGCAGTCCGATGAGAACTAAGTTGATAGCCACGACGGGCCTGCTGGCGGCGATGTCCCTGGCTGGGGCCGCGTGCTCCGCGGCGCAGTCCGCCAGCACGTTCACGCCGCTAGGCGGTTCGCCCGCCGCGGGCGGGCAGGCACCGGCGGACGCCGGCCCGTCTCCGGGTTACGTCATGCCGCCGTTCGGGTCGAATGTGCGCATCCAGATGACGTCCTGGCTGCCCGCCGACGCTGCCCAGGCCGCGGCGGTGAATACCGACAAGTCGTACGAGCTGGCCTACCTTTACGCGGAGTACAAGGGAGGTCAGGACGAGCGCTGGGTGAACTACGTCAGCCCGGCGATGAAGTCCGCGGTCGAGGAGTCGCTGCGGGCAACGGATGTCACCACGGAGTCCTTTACCGGCACGGTCAAGTACTTCGACATGAGCGTCATCCCGGACCCGGTGGTCAAGGGGGACCTCGACGTGTCGGCCTGCTTCGACAACGCGGACTCGTCGAATACGAGCCTGTCGACGGGGGCGGTCATCCCCGATACCGCGCCGCCGGACTCGCACTACGTGCGGATCGCCGATGAGCTTCGCAAGGACCCGGCCGGGCAGTGGCAGGTGTACTCCAGCCTCCCGGCCGTCTATTACCCGGAGGCAGCACAGTGCAAGCCCTGAAATCTCGCGCTCTTGGGGTTCTCGCGGTTACGGTGGCGGCGCTCGCGGCGCTCGCGGGCCCGGCCTGGGCGGCGAACACGCCGCCGCCGGTGAGGTGCGCCACCGACTCCAGTTGCTTCGTCGAGCTGAACTGGAACGTGACCTACACCGGCAGCAGCGGTGGCCACAACGGGGTGGTCATCAAGCCGCCGCCGTGCATCGGGGTCCCGATCGGCAACGCTCACACCGGCAGCCAGGCCATCATCAGCCTCTACAGCGACACCGGTGCGCTTCCCTCGCAAAGCCCCACGCCGCTCGACTCGACACCGGCCACTGGCCCGGCCGCGCCGAGCGACAGCGCCTCGCCGGGTAGCAGCGCCAGCGCTGGCGCCTCGCCCAGCGCCACGGCGACCACCACGGCGAGCACGACCGCCCTGATCATCAGGTCTGCCCCGGTCATCAGCGGGCAGCAGCAGGCGATCTTGAACCAGGCCGAGCAACTGGTCGACTCCAACCCGATCACGCCAGGTGAGTGGTACCAGATCTCCGGCAACCCGTACGCCACCACGGCCGCCCAGGCGAAGTGCACGAACCTGCCCCCGTTCGTCTGGGTGGACGGCGCCAACGGCACGCTGCACGTCGCGGGCCTGAACATCCCGGCGGAGACACTGGCCGGGCTCGCCTACAGCCAGCTCACTACCGCGGGGCTCGGCGAGGTCACGCTCGACCCGCAGGGCGCGAACGACACCAACCTGCCGACGTTCGTCGACGTCACCCTGCGGCCGCCCCGCCGGGGCGTCCTCGGGGTGACGACGAAGGGCGTGCCGTACGTGTGGGCCACCGCGCGGACCCCGACCGGCCAGGCCGCGACGGTCTATGCCTGGGTCACCAGCCTGGCGATCACCCCGGGAACCTCGAACGCGACCACGTACGACCTGCCGCGGTGCCAGGTCGCGCAGCTCAGCGCGACCGGCGACAGTTACATCATCGGGTCGCGTTACACGCAGGCGGAGATGAAGAAGGTCGGCGCCGGCCAGCCGATTGACTGCGGCGTCACCTACACGGCGCCGGGCACCTACCGCCTCACCGCGAGCGTCACGTGGAACGCGTGCTGGACCACGGGCCTCGCCGCGCCCGGCGGCCCGCCCGCGACCGGCTGCAAGCGGGTCCCGGGCGCGACCAACCTCACACCAAGCACTACGGCCCCAGTCCAGATCAACGTCCGC
Source organism: uncultured Streptosporangiaceae bacterium (assembly GCA_964581815.1). Taxonomy (GTDB): domain Bacteria; phylum Actinomycetota; class Actinomycetes; order Streptosporangiales; family Streptosporangiaceae; genus Trebonia. The sequence goes on from CAZORE010000003.1 coordinate 73,986, forward strand.
GACATCCAGTCCGTCAACAACGGCTAACGCTGTCGGCGGTGGCCAAGTTCCTGGAGGTTCACTCAAAGCAGCAGCAGCTGGTGGGCCTTGACGGCGGCCTCGGTGCGGGTGCCGGCGCCCAGCTTGGCGAGGATGTTCGACACGTGAACGCTGGCCGTCTTGGGCGAGATGACCAAGGCGGCGGCGATCTCCCGGTTCGACTGCCCGGCCGCGACGAGGCGGAGCACCTCAAGTTCCCGTGCGGTGAGGCCCGGCTCGTCGGCGTCGCTGCCGGCCCGGCGGCTGAGCTCGGCGAGCTGCCCGGCGAGCGGGAAGGCGCCGAGCCGCTGGGCGATCGGCGTGGCGCGGCGCAGCCGGGCCGCCGCCTCGTGCGCGCTCACCCGGCCGGAACTTGGCCGCTCGGCCAGGGCGACCCTGGCGGCGTGGGCCAGCGCGACGGCCGCCTGGTACGGCTGGCCGACCGCTTCCCACGCGGCGACGGCCGCGTCCGCGGCGGAGAGCCGGCCGCCGTCGGTGTCCTGCTCAGTGTCTTCGTCAAAGACCGCCTGGGGATCAAGCGCCGCGAACGACAGCTGCCACGCGCGCTGCACGGGGCCGCACACGTCCAGCTTCTCCGCGAGCCTCCGCAGCTTGTCGAGCAGCGCGGCGGCCTCCTCGCCCGGCGCCTGGACGGCCGCCGCGGCCGCCGTCACCAGCAGCGGCCACGCGTACCGGGAGCTGGCGGCCGACACGTCGTACTGCCGCAGCGCCTCGGCGGCCGCGGCGACGGCCGCGGCGGGCCCTTCGGCGGCCAGCGCGACGGCGATGTCAAGCTCGGCGAGCGGCAGGTGATACTGCTCGTCGTAGCTGCCGGCGGCGAGCACCACCCGGGACGCCCCGGCCCGCCGGGCCGCGGTGGCGATGTCTCCCCGGGCGAGCGCGATGAAGCCGTCCACCGTCCACAGCGCGACCCGGGTACGCGGCGGCGGCGCGAGGTCGAGCGCGCGCCCGGCCACCTCCGCCGCCTCATCCCAGCGCCCGAGGTACAGCAGCGGCTCCGCCAGGTTGATCGCGAGGAACGCGCCGCCGGTCCTGGCGAGACCGTGCCGCTCGGCGTCGGCGATGCCCCGCCGTGCGACCTGGACGGCGCGCTCGAACTCGCCCGCGCCGCACAGCAGGTGCGTCTCGATGATCACCAGCTTGATGATCGGGTGGTACGCCCAGGCCTGCTTGGTGAGCTCGCGCGCCTGGGTCAGCAGCCGGAAGGCCTCGCTGCCGCCGCCCGCCACCTGGCTCCGCCCGGCCTCGAGCATCGCCAGGTTGACGAGCGCCTCCGCCTGCGAGTCGACGTTGCCGAGCTCGCGCGCGATCCGCAGCGCCTCAGCCGCCCAGGCGCGGTACTGCGGCCCGTCATCGTGAATGCCGCAGTGCGCGACGGAGATCAGCAGTTCCACCCGGGCCGCCGGCGAGAGGGCCTCGGGCACCAGGGCGAGCGCCCGCTCCAGGTCAGCCTCCGAGGGCACGAGGCCGAGGTCCTTGAGGAACGTGAACCGCCGGCGCAGCAGCAGCGCGAACCTGACCGGCTCGGCGGCCTCGTCGAGCTCGGCGAGCGCGAGCTCCACGAACGCGAGGCCGCGCTGCGGCTCCGCGACGTCCCAGGCGGCGGACGCTGCCTCCTCCAGCACCCGCACGCGGTCGGCGCCGATCTGCGCCGCGGCGTCAGGCACCTGCTCCCACAGCTCGAGTACCCGGTCGAGCAGCATGAGCCGTTCGGCGTGCGCGACCGCGTTGGATGCCTGCACCGACGCCCGCCACGACCCGGCGAGCGCGCCCGTCGTGTTGTGCGCCGAGTACCAGTGGTGCGCCTTCTCGATGTCGGCGCGGCCAGCCGAGACAAGCGACGGGTCGACGTCGATTGCCCCTGCGAACCGGGTGTGCACCGCGGCGTGCTCGCCGGGCAGCAGGTCCGCGTGCACGGCCTCCTGGATGAGCGCGTGCCTGAACGAGTACCCGTCAGCGGTCGTCACCAGGACGTTCGCCGCCACGGCGGGGCGGAGCGCGGCGATGAGCTTGCCCGCGTCGAGCCCGGTGACCTGGGCGAGCAGCGTGTCGCTGGTCACGCCGCTGCCCGCGCTCGCGACGCGCAGCACCTCCTGGGTGTCCTCAGGCAGCCGCCGCACGGCCTGCAGCAGCAGGTCGGCGAGCGAGTCGGGCACCATGTCGCAGGCGTCGGCGCCGTCGGAGCAGGCGAGCAGCTCCTCGGTGAACAGCGGGTTGCCCTGGGCGCGCTCGAAGATGGCGTCGGCGAGGACGCGCTCAGGCGTTCGGCGCAGGACGACGGCGGCGAGCTCCTCGGCCTGCCCGCGGGTGAGCGGCGGCAGCTCGGTCCGGTCCACCCAGTCGATCCTGGCGAGCTCGGCGAGCAGCGGCCGCAGCGGGTGGGTGCGGTGCAGCTCGTCGGAGCGGAACGTCACGATGATCAGCAGGTTGGGCACCGCCCGCTGGTAGCCGATGAGGAAGGCGAGCAGGTCCCGGCTTGAGCGGTCCGCCCAGTGCGCGTCCTCGATGATCAAGGTGAGCGGCCTCTGCTCCGCGAGCCGCTCAAGCAGGGAGAGGAAGCCCTCGAAGAGGTGCGCCCGCGCCTCGCCCGCGGTCATTACCCCGCCCGGGTAGGCGTCGCCGCCGTCGACGGCGGCTGGCCCGCTCTCGTTCGGCCCGCCCTCGTTCGGCCCGACGGGCGCGCGGCCGGCGGACAGCTCGGGCAGCAGCCGGGCGAGTTCCCTGGCGGCCCGCCCGCTGCCGGACAGCCGGCTGGCGATCTCCTTGGCGCCCACCTCGCGGACGAGGTCCCGCAGCATCGCGGTGAACGGGCTGAACGGCAGCCCGTCGGCCCCCAGTTCCAGGCACGCCCCGGTCAGTACCCGGACCCCGGCGCCGCGCGCGGCCGCGGTGAACTCGGCGATCAGCCGGGTCTTGCCCATCCCGGCCTCGCCGCCGACGAGCACGGCAGCAGGCTCGCCCTGGCGGACCGTGTCTAGTGCGGCCTCCAGCGCGGCCATCTCGGCTGCCCGTCCGACAAGGACCGGGCTGGCCCCGCGTCTGCTCATCACAATGTCAAGCATCTCACCCGGGTCGGACATTCCGGCCCGCCCAGAAGTGGGCGAGCCGGAATCCACCCGGACGTTCTCGTCGCCTGGCATCGTTGGCATCCGCGCTGGTCAGCCGCGCGCCGGGCTACCGGCCCGCGCGCGTCTGGCGGCCGTCCCCGGCCTCCCGCCGCGGCGTCGGAACGGCGTCCCCGAGCTCCGCGAACATCTCGTGCGCGTAGTCAGGGATCACCGGCGCGACGGTCGCCTCCGCCTTGTCCCTGGCGCGGCGTGCGCGGGTCGCGGCGCGCGCCTCGCGCGCCTGGCCGGCCTGCCGCGCTGACCGCTGCCCATCGGCGACCCGCTGCCTGGCTACCTCGTACCACAGGTTCCCGTTCATGGGTCCTCCCGGTTTCCGCGGAAACCGCCTTGGTTTCCCGCGTACTTACAGGGTCGGGCTAAGGTCCCCCCGTCCCGCTATTGGTCGTTCGCCGTATCCTTGGCCCTCCTCGCGGCTTAGTCCAGGTAAGCCGTCTTACCCAGCCGGGATCAGGGATTACCCAGGCGTCCCCGGGCGTTATCCCAGGCGGACCGGGGCGAGGTCAAGCCGGCGGCGGCGCGGCAATAGACTGGTGTACGCCGCGAATCGCGGCTCAGCCCCGGACCCGCCGAAATCGTCGGCGTGATCACTCGATCGCCGGAAGCTGCGATCCCGATGCCGAATGAGCGAGACTCACGCATGCCCGCACAGCAGGAGACCATCATGACGTCCGCGATGCCGCTCGCGACCCGCGACGACCTGCGCAACGTCGCCATCGTCGCGCACGTCGACCACGGCAAGACCACGCTGGTCGACGCGATGCTGTGGCAGTCCAACGCGTTCGGCGCGCACGCTCACGTCAACGAGCGGGTCATGGACTCCAATGACCTGGAGCGCGAGAAGGGCATTACCATCCTCGCGAAGAACACCGCGGTCAAGCACGGCGGGCTGACGGTCAACATCATCGACACGCCGGGCCACGCGGACTTCGGCGGCGAGGTGGAGCGCGGCCTGTCCATGGTGGACGGCGTGGTGCTGCTCGTCGACGCGTCCGAGGGGCCGCTGCCGCAGACCAGGTTCGTGCTCCGCAAGGCGCTCGAGGCGAGCCTTCCCGTCATCCTGGTCATCAACAAGGTGGACCGCCCCGACGCGCGGATCGCCGAGGTCGTCGACGCCTGCTACGAGCTGTTCATGGACCTGGACGCGAGCGAGGAGCAGATCGAGTTCCCGATCGTCTACGCCGCCGCCAGGGCCGGCCGGGCCAGCCTGAACCGGCCGGAGGACGGTCAGATGCCGGACAGCGAGAACCTCGAGCCGCTGTTCGACGTCATCAGGACCGCCGTCCCCGCCCCGATGTACGACCCCACCGCCCCGCTGCAGGCGCACGTCACCAACCTGGACGCCAGCTCCTACCTGGGCCGGATCGCGCTGTGCCGTATCCACAACGGCACGATCAAGCGCGGCCAGCAGGTCGCCTGGATCAAGCACGACGGCACGATCGAGCGGGTGAAGGTCAGTGAGCTCTTCCTCACCGAGGCGCTCGAGCGCAAGCAGGCCGACGAGGCGGGCCCCGGCGACATCGCCGCGATCGCGGGCATCGCGGACATCATGATCGGCGACACCCTCGCGGACCCGAACGACCCGCGCCCGCTGCCGTTCATCACCGTGGACGAGCCGGCCATCTCGATGACGCTCGGCACCAACAAGTCACCGCTCGCGGGCCGCGAGCGAGGCACTAAGGTCACCGCCCGCCTGGTCAAGGACCGCCTCGACCGTGAGCTCGTCGGCAACGTGAGCCTCCAGGTGCTGGCCACCGAGCGGCCGGACGCGTGGGAGGTCCGCGGCCGCGGCGAGCTCGCGCTCGCGATCCTGGTCGAGACCATGCGGCGGGAAGGCTACGAGCTGACCGTCGGCCGCCCGACCGCCGTGACCAGGGAGATCGGCGGCAAGCTGCACGAGCCGTTCGAGCGGCTGTCCATCGACGTCCCCGAGGAGTACCTGGGCGCGGTCACCCAGCTCGTCTCCGTGCGCCGCGGCCGGATGGAGACGATGACCAACCACGGCACCGGATGGGTGCGGCTGGCGTTCCTCGTCCCGTCCCGCGGCCTGATCGGGTTCCGTACCCAGTTCCTCACCGAGACCCGCGGCACCGGGATCGCGCACCACGTCTTCGAGGGCTACGAGCCGTGGGCGGGCGTGATCAGGGGGCGGGCGACCGGTTCACTGGTCGCCGACCGGGCCGGGGCGGCTTCCACCTACGCGATGTTCAACCTGCAGGAGCGCGGCTCGCTGTTCGTAAACCCGACCACCGAGGTCTATGAGGGCATGATCGTCGGCGAGAACTCGCGTGACGACGACATGGACGTGAACATCACCAAGGAGAAGAAGGTCACCAACATCCGCCAGTCCAACCAGGAAGAGCTCGAGCGGTTGATCCCGCCGCGCATCCTCAGCCTGGAGCAGGCGCTTGAGTTCTGCGCCGACGACGAGTGCTGCGAGGTGACCCCCACGGCGGTCCGGCTGCGCAAGACGATCCTCGACGCCAAGGAGCGCGGCCGCGTCCGCGGCCGGGTAGCCCGCGAGCAGCTCTGACCCGGCGGATACCGGGCAACTCACTCGCCTCCTCAGCTCCGGTTCCCCTTGCCGCACGCCGGAAGTCACTCCCTTGACACCTCGGCCCGGCCCAGTGAGACTGCGGCTCATCACGGCGTAACGCTGGAGGCGAGCATGGGATCGTATGCGGACACCATCTCGGTGCTTGAGGCGGAACTGGCGACGGTCGAGCGGCTCTTCGCCGGCCTGTCAGACGACCAGTGGCGGCTGCCGACGAAGCTGGTGCCGGTTGACCCGGACCTGCCGCACTGGACGGTCTTCGAGCTCGCCGGGCACTTCGACATCGCCATCGGCCTGACCCGGATGCTGATCGCCGGGCGTGAGGACGGCCAGCCGGCCAGGGACCGGACCAGTTTCTTCATCAACCCGCGGTCGGAGACCGGGCCGGTCGTCTACGGCTACGCCTACCAGATGGTGCAGGGCAAGACGCCCGCCGACATGCCCGGGGTGCTGCACGAGACCTTCTCCAAGACGGTGGCCGAGGCCCGGGCGGTCCCGGCCGGCCTGGTGGGGCCGGGGTACTTCGCGCCGATGCGGGCCGATGAGTTCGTGGCCAGCCGCATTGTCGAGGCCGTGGTGCACGGCATTGACCTGACCCAGGCGCTTGGCCGGGAGCCCGTCGCCACGACGGAGGGGATCGCGGCGACCGCCGCGATCCTGGATGACCTGCTCGCGCGTCGGACCGTTCCCGGCAGGCCCGCGGAGCTGTCGGACGACCTCGAGTGGATCCTGGCGGCCTCTGGCCGGGCCGGGTCAGGCGACAACAGGCTTCCGCTGATCGGCTGACCAAACAGCTGACTAAAAGTTGGGGCTTGAAGCTCTAGCCTGCATTGATTACTCTCCGTATATGGATATGTTGCGGAGAGTAGTGCTACTCCCTGTGACGACGACCGGTGCCGTGACGCTGGTGCTGTCGCTCGCCACGGCACCCGGCGCGCACGCCGCGCCCGGCCTGGCCGCCGACGCGGCCGCAGCCAGGCCCGGCGCGGTCAGGCCGGGCGCGGTCAGGCCGGGCCTGGCCGCGGCGCCCGCCCGCGGGCTGGACATCTCGTCCTACCAGCACGGCCGGGCGCCAATCGACTGGCCGCAGCTGGCCAGGCACGGCATCAGCTTCGTGGCGGTGAAGGCGTCCGAGGGCACCTACTACCGCAACCCGTACTACCAGTCCGACGGGCGGGGTGCCGTCAGGGCCGGACTCGCGGTGATGCCGTACGTGTTCGCCAACCCGGCCAGCGCCGGCGGGGCGGCGACCGCGCGCTACGCCGTCCGCATCACGGGCAGCCTGCGCAGGCCCGCCCAGCTGCCGCTCGTCGTCGACCTGGAGAACGACCCGTACAAGTCGGGCGCCGACTGCTACGGGCTGGGCCGCAGGTCGATGATCGGATGGATCGCCGGCTTCGTCGGCCAGGCCAGGGCACTGACGGGAAAGTGGCCGGTCATCTACACGGGGGCCAGCTGGTGGCAGGAGTGCACCGGCGCCACGAGCCGGTTCCGCCGGGACCCGCTGTGGCTGGCCGCGTTCGGCGGCACCAGGCCCGCCGTGCCGTCCACCTGGCGGCGCTGGACGTTCTGGCAGTACAACGACGCCGGCCGCCTGCCGGGGATCGGCCCGTCCGACCTGGACTACTACCAGCCGACCGGCGACCTGCCCGCGCTGCGCCCGCTGCCGTGGCCGGCGTCCGGGGCGCGCCCGGCGGCCGACAGCCGCCTGGCCGCCAGGATCCTGGCGGCCAGGCGGTCAGGAACGCGGCCGGGACCTAGGGCGAGGCACCTGGTGAGACACCGAGGGCGCCCCTGACCGCGGAAGTCAGGAGCGCCCTCGGTAAGCCGCCAGGCCGCGCCTAGCGCTTGCCGGGCACCGCCGGGGTCCCCTTGGCCTTCGGCCGCATGGAGATCTTCGAGCCGAGCCAGACCAGCGGGTCGTACTTCCGCCCGGCGATGCGCTCCTTCATCGGGATGAGCGCGTTGTCGGTGATCTTGATGTGCTCGGGGCAGACCTCGGTGCAGCACTTGGTGATGTTGCAGAGGCCCAGGCCGAAGTCGTCCTGCGCGATGTCGCGCCGGTCGGCCTCGTCCGCCGGGTGCATCTCAAGCTCCGCGATCCGCATGAGGAACCGGGGGCCGGCGAAGGCCTCCTTGTTCTCCTCGTGGTCGCGGATCACGTGGCAGGTGTTCTGGCACAGGTAGCACTCGATGCACTTGCGGAACTCCTGCGAGCGGTTGACGTCCTCCTGCTGCATCCGGAACTCGCCCGGCTTGATGGACGGGTCCGGCGTGAACGAGGGGATCTCCCGCGCCTTCGCGTAGTTGAACGACACGTCGGTGACCAGGTCGCGGATGACGGGGAAGGTCCGCATCGGCGTGATCGTCAGCGTCTCGTCCTCGGTGAACGTGTCCATCCGGGTCATGCAGCCAAGCCGCGGCATGCCGTTGATCTCCATGGAACAGGAGCCGCACTTGCCGGCCTTGCAGTTCCACCGGACGGCCAGGTCGGACGCCTGCGTGGCCTGCAGCCGGTGCAGCACGTCGAGGACGACCTCGCCCTCGTTGACCTCCACCTTGTAGTCCTGCAGCGAGCCGGAGCCGGCGTCGCCGCGCCACACCCGGAACTTGGCCAGGTACCCCATCAGTGCCCCTCTTCCAGCGCAGCCGCCTCACGGTGCCCGGCCAGTTCTTCCTTGGTCATGTACTTCTTGAGCTCGGAGATGTCGAACAGGTCGAGCAGGTCCGGGCGGATCGCCGGGATGGGCTGGTGCACCATCTCGACCTTGTCACCGTTCAGCGACAGGATCAGGTTGACCTTGCGCCAGTCCGGCGACATCACCGGGTAGTCCTCGCGAGTGTGCCCGCCGCGGGACTCCTGCCGCTCCAGGGCGGCGGTCGCGACGCACTCGGCGACGAGCAGCATGTTCCGCAGGTCCTGCGCGTAGTGCCAGCCCGGGTTATAGGCCCGCTCGCCGGGAACGGCGACGCTCTGCGCGCGCTCCTTGAACTTCTCAAGCGCGGCGAGCGCGTCCTTCACCTCTGACTCGCGCCGGATGAGGCCGACCAGGTCATGCATCGTCTGCTGCAGCTCGTGGTGCACCGTGTACGGGTTCTCGCCCTCGGCCCGCTCGAACGGCGCGAGCGCCTCCGCCACGGCCGCGTCCAGGTCAGCCTGCACCACCGCCGGCTTGGCGTCACCAAGCGACGATATGTAGTCCGCCGCGCCGTCGCCGGCCCGCTTGCCGAACACCAGCAGGTCGGACAGCGAGTTCCCGCCGAGCCGGTTGGACCCGTGCATGCCGCCGGACACCTCGCCGGCGGCAAAGAGCCCGGGCACGGACGAAGCGGCGGTATCGGGGTCGACTTCCACCCCGCCCATCACGTAGTGGCAGGTCGGCCCGATCTCCATCGGCTCCTTGGTGATGTCGACGCCGGCCAGCTCAAGGAACTGGTGGTGCATGGACGGCAGCTTCTTCAAGATCACGTCGGCGGGCAGCCGGGAAGAGACGTCGAGGAACACGCCGCCGTGCGGCGTGCCGCGCCCGGCCTTGATCTCGGAGTTGATCGACCGCGCCACCTCGTCGCGGGGGAGCAGCTCCGGCGGGCGCCGGTTGTGGTCCGGGTCGGTGTACCAGCGGTCGGCCTCTTCCTCAGTCTCCGCGTACTGAGCGCGGAACACGTCGGGCACGTAGTTGAACATGAACCGCTTGCCCTCGGTGTTCCGCAGCACCCCGCCGTCGCCGCGCACCGACTCGGTGACCAGCAGGCCGGCGACGGACAGCGGCCAGACCATGCCGGTCGGGTGGAACTGGACGAACTCCATGTTCATCAGCTTCGCGCCCGTCAGCAGGGCGAGCGCGTGCCCGTCGCCGCTGTACTCCCAGGAGTTGGACGTGATTTTGAACGTCCGCCCGATGCCGCCGGTCGCGAGGATGACCGTCGGCGCCTCAAAGAGCACGAAACGCCCGGTGTCGCGGATGTAACCGAAGGCGCCCGCGATAGCGCCGGACGGGGACTTCAGCAGCCGCGTGATCGTCGTCTCCGCGTACACACGGATCATGGCGTCGGGGTCGCCGTGCTCGATGGAGTCGGCCTGCTGCAGCGCGACGACGCGCTGCTGCAGCGTGCGGATCATTTCCAGGCCGGTGCGGTCGCCCACGTGCGCGAGCCGCGGGTACTCGTGCCCGCCGAAGTTGCGCTGCGAGATCTTCCCGTCCTTGGTCCGGTCGAAGACCGCGCCCCACGCCTCGAGCTCCCAGACCCGGTCCGGTGCCTCCTTCGCGTGCAGCTCAGCCATGCGCGGGTTGTTCAGGAACTTCCCGCCGCGCATGGTGTCGCGGAAGTGCACCTGCCAGTTGTCCTTGGGGTTCACGTTGCCCATGGCGGCGGCGGCGCCGCCCTCGGCCATGACCGTGTGCGCCTTGCCGAACAGCGACTTGGAGATGATCGCCGTCCTCAGGCCCCGCGCCCGCGCCTCGATCGCCGCCCGCAGCCCGGAGCCGCCGGCGCCGATCACTACGACGTCGTAGGCGAAGCGCTCGATATCGGTGTCGTTAGTAGCCATAACTAAGTTCGCCCGTTCCGTAACGCCTAGTTGAAGAGCCGCGGGTCGCTGAAGGCGCCACTCGCGACCAGCATGATGTAGAGGTCGGTGAGCATCAGCGTGGTCAGCGAGATCCACGCGAAGGCCATGTGATGCTTGTTCAGCTTCGAGATCTGCGTCCAGGTCCAGTACCTGACCGGGTGCTTGGAGAAGTGCTTGAGCCGCCCGCCGGTGATGTGCCTGCAGGAGTGGCACGAGAACGAGTACCCCCACACCGCCACCACGTTGACCAGCATGATGATCGACCCGAGCCCGATGCCGAACGACCCGTTCGGGCCGCGGAACGCCTGCACCACGTCGTAGGTGAGGATCGCCGCGATCACGAACGCCGCGTAGAAGAAGTACCGGTGGATGTTCTGGATGATCAGCGGCACCTTGGTCTCGCCCGAGTACTTGGCGTGCGGCTCGCGTACGGCGCAGGCGGCGGGGGAGCGCCAGAACGCGCGGTAGTAGGCGCCGCGGTAGTAGTAGCAGGACAGCCGGAACCCGAGGACGAACGGCAGCGAGACGAACGCGTAAGGAATGATCGGCGGCACGGCGGGGATCCACCGGCCGAGGGCGGCCGCATCTGGCGTGCACTCGCCGCTGACGCACGGCGAGTAGAACGGCGTCAGGTAGTGGTACTGGGACACGTAGTACCAGTGCCCCATGAACACGCGGACGGTCGCGTAGGCCACCCAGATGGTCAGCAGGGTCGCGACGACGCGGCCGCGGTTCCACCAGGGGTCCGTCCGGAGCGTCCGCTCCGTGATCTGCGCCCGCGTTCTGGCAGGCGCCTGCGAAAGTTGTGTCATCCAGCGTCCTCGCTGTGCGTGATCGTGATCGTGACCGCGACGCGCAGCCAGGCAGCCCTTATGCGAGCAGGGGGGCGGGGCGCGCATGCGATGTCCACGAACTTATTCCAGTAAGTGTCAGCATGCCGCATCAGGGGGGCCTTCCAGGATGTGAGCCTGACTACACTCCCTGTTTCCGGCAGCGTACAGGCGGCCCGTGGTGACCAGGCTCACAAACCGGTGATCCGGAACGGCGGCATTCTCCGCCTCCCCGCCCGCCGTTCCCCGTTCCCGGGCCGGGCCGCTACGCCTCCGTTCCTCCCATGCCGAGGGCCTCCCTGAGGAACGCGACCTGAAGCAGCAGCAGGTTCTCCGCGACCACCTCCTGCGGCGTCATGTGGGTCACCCCGGACAGCGGCAGCACCTGGTGCGGGTACCCGGCCGCGAGCAGCGCCGACGACAGCCGCAGCGAGTGCGCCACGAACACGTTGTCGTCCGCCATGCCGTGAATGATCAGCAGCGGGCGCACCTGGGTCCGCACCGCGCGCTCCGGGTCGTCGATGACGGAGCTCACCGCGTAGGCGGCGGGGTTGCTCGCGGGATCGCCCAGGTAGCGCTCGGTGTAGTGCGTGTCGTACAGCCGCCAGTCGGTGACCGGCGCGCCCGCGATGCCGGCGTGGAACACGTCCGGGCGGCGCAGCACCGCGAGCGCGGACAGGTACCCGCCGTGCGACCAGCCGCGCATCGCGACGTGGCCCGTGTCCAGGTCGGGGAACTGCTTCGCCGCCGCCTCGAGCGCCGCCACCTGGTCCGCGAGCGCCGCCGTGGCGAAGTCGCCGGCGATCGTCCGGTCCCACGACGGGCTGCGGCCCGGCGTCCCCCGGCCGTCCGCCACGATGACCGCGAACCCCTGCTCGGCGAGCCACTGCGCGGGCAGGAAAAGGCTCGCCGTCTTGCTGACCCGCTGCATGGCGGGACCGCCGTACGGGTCCATCAGCACCGGCAGCGGCGTGCCCGGCTGGTGGCCGGACGGGAAGAGCACCGCGGTGCGGACCTGGTTCGGCCCGGCCTCGAGGAAGTGCGGCGCGGGCAGGGGCAGGTGGGGCTCCTCGGCGAGCGAGGCGATCTCCGCGCCCGGGCCGCGGCCAGTGCCGCCGCCCGTGCGGACCGAGACCTTGAGCCCGGCGCTGTCCATGGTCCGGCTGGACAGCACGGTCGTCCCGCCGCCCGCCGTCGCGGTGTGCACGCCGGGCCCGGTGGCGACCTCGTGCAGGCCGCCTGGCCCGTACCGCCACACGCCTACCTCGACCGGGTCGGCCGACGCCTGGAAGAGCACGTCGTTGCCGTCGGTGCCGAGGATCCGCCTGACCTGGAGCCCGGGCGGGGTGACCGGGGCCGCGCCGGCCAGGTCGCCCGGCTGGGCGACGAGCAGCCGCCGGGTGTCCTCGCTGATCTCGGTCCAGACGACGCTGCGGTCGGCGAGCTGGGCGGGCACGCCGTCGATGACGTCGGTCCAGTGCGGGTCGCTGTCCTCGCGGATCGTCTCCCCGGTGAGCCCGTTGAACAGCCGCATCGTCTTCTGGTCCCGCGACTGCACCACGATCAGCAGGTCCTTGTCCCAGGCCACGTTGACCAGGTACGGGAAGCGGTCACGGTCCCAGCGGACCGGGGTGAGCTCGGGGTCCGGGCCGGTGCGGGTGGCGAGGAGCAGCGAGACATCGGCGTTCGGCGTCCCCGCGGCGGGGTAGGCGACCTCGGCGGGGCGGCTGCCCGGGTTGGCCGGGTCCGCGATATGCCAGCGGCGCACGGGCGACTCATCGGCCCGCTCGATGAGCAGGCCGCTGCGGTCCGGCGGCCACCAGTACCCGCGGGTACGGCCCATCTCCTCGGCGGCGACGAACTCCGCCAGGCCGAACGTGACGCCGTCCTCCCTGGCGATCACCCGGTCCTCGCCGGTGGTCAGGCTCGTCACCCGCAGGGCGCCCTCGTGCACGTACGCGACAAGACCGCCGGACGGGTTAACCCTTGGGTCGAGCGCGGGCGTCCTGGTCTCGATGAGCCGCGCCGCCGGGTCGGGCCCGCCGAGCGGGACGCTGAAGACCTGGCCGGAAAGCGCGAACACGGCCAACGTCGCGCCGCGGTCGGTGGAGAACGCCACGATCCCCGCGGCGGTCTCCCTGACCCGCTCGCGGCGGGCCCGCTCCTGCGGCGGCAGGTTCTCCTCGTCCGCGCCGAGCGCCCGCGGGTCGGCGATCAGCCGCTCGTGCCCGCTGGCCAGGTTGAGCTCCCACAAGCAGGTGACCGGGTCGTCGCCGGCCTTCGACCGCAGGAACAAGACCCGCTGCCCGTCGGGCGATACCTGGAAGGCCCGGGGCACCCCGAGCGTGAACCGGCGCGTCCGCGCCTGCTGCCTGGGAAAGCTCTCTGTCATAGCTCCCGACCCTATCGATCTCCTGCGGGTGACAGGCCTTCAGTACGCTGGCCGGGTGGAACGCAGCCTGCTGCTCGTGCACGCGCACCCGGACGACGAGTCGATCTTCACCGGCGCCACCATGGCAAGGTACGCCGCCGAGGGCGCGCGGGTCACGCTGGTCACCTGCACGCTCGGCGAGATGGGCGAGGTCATCCCGCCCGACCTGCGCCACCTGCTGCCCGACGAACTCGGCCAGCACCGGGCCGCCGAGCTTGACCGCGCGTGCGCGGCGCTCGGCGTCACCGACCACCGGTTCCTCGGCGGGATGAGCAGGTACCGCGACTCGGGGATGATGGGCCTGCCGGACAACGACGACCCGCGCTGTTTCTGGCAGGCGGACGCCGGCGAGGCGGCGGCCGCGCTCGCCAAGGTCATCGGCGAGGTCGAGCCCGGCGCGATCGTGACCTACGACGCCGACGGGTTCTACGGGCACCCCGACCACATCCAGGCGCACCGCGTGACCGCCCGGGCGCGCGAGCTGGCCGGGTCGGCCGCCGCGCTGTACGCGGTCGTGATGCCCCGCTCCGTACTTGAGCGCGCCGTGGAACTCCCGGAAGATTCCTGGTTCATCCGCGCGACCGACCTCACCGCCAGCGTCCCCGACGACGCGGTCACGACGGAGATCGACGCGGCCGCGTACCTCGGCGCCAAGCGGGAGGCGATGCGCGCCCACGAGACCCAGGTCACCGTAGACGGCGACTACTTCGCGCTGTCCAACGAGATCGGCCAGCGGATCGGTGGCACCGAGTACTACACCAGGCTCGCGGGCCCGGCGGGCGACCGCGGGCCGCGGGGCGCGCGTGACCGCGACCTGTTCGCCCGCTCAAGTCGGTAGCCTGCCCATCATGGCGACATCGCAAGGCTCGGCTCCCGGACAGCGAGCGTTCACCGTACCCGGCTACCTGGTGCTGTTCCTGCTCGGGGCCTTCCAGGGGCTCATCGGCTGCTTCCAGTACGCCCGGACGCCCCAGCCGGTGATCGCCATCGCGTTCGCCGTGCTCATCTTCGTCACGTGCGCCGGCTGCGGCTGGGGAGTCGGCACGTTCACCGCGGCGCTGCTGCCCGCCCTCGGCTGGGTGATCGCCTCGTTCGTGCTCGCGAGCCCGCGGCCGAACGGCAGCGTGATCATCACCGCCACCGCGGCCGGCGAGTGGTACCTGTACGGCGGCGCACTCGCGTGCGCCGCCGGCACGGTGACCGCGTTCTTCCTGCGGCTCAGGCGCTCAGCACCGCCTCGCTGAAGCGCTCGAGGCCCCAGGACAGCTCGTCTTCCGTGATGACGAGCGGGGGAGCGAGCCTGATGGTCGAGCCGTGGGTCTCCTTGGCGAGCACGCCGAGCCCGGCGAGCCGCTCGCACACGGCCCGCCCGTCCAGGTCGGCGAACGTCACCCCCGCCCACAGCCCGCGCCCGGTGACCGACGACACGGCGGTCGGCGGCAGGGCGCCGAGCGCCTTGTGCAGCACGGCGCCGAGCTCGGCCGAGCGCGCCTGGTACTCCCCGGTCTGCAGCATCGCGATGACCTCGCGGGCCACCGCGCAGGCGAGCGGGTTCCCGCCGAAGGTGGACCCGTGCTGCCCCGGCTTGAGCACGCCGAGCACCGACCGGGAGGAGACCATCGCGGAGACCGGCACTATCCCGCCGCCGAGCGCCTTGCCGAGCAGGTACGCGTCGGGCACGACATCCTCCGCCGCGCAGGCGAAGGTGGTCCCGACCCGGCCGAGCCCGGACTGGATCTCGTCGGCGATCATCAGTGCCCCGGCGGAGGTGCACAGCGCCCGGACCGCGGCGAGGAAGCCGGGCGGCGGCACGACCACGCCGGCCTCGCCCTGGATCGGCTCGATCAGCACCGCCGCGACCCGGTCACCGCACGCACGGAAGGTTTCAACCAGCGCGGGCACGTCGCCGTACGGCACCGACACGAAGCCCGGCGTGTACGGCCCGAAGTCGTCGCGCGCGTCGGGATCGGAGGAGAACGACACGATCGTGGTGGTCCGCCCGTGGAAGTTCCCGTCGAACACGATGATGACCGCCTCGTTCTGCGGGATGCCGCGCGTCTCGTAGGCCCACTTGCGCGCGACCTTGATGCCGGTCTCCACCGCCTCGGCCCCGGTGTTCATCGGCAGGACCAGCTCCATGCCGCACAGTTCGGCGAGCTCGGCGCAGAACGGCCCGAACTGGTCGTGGTCGAACGCGCGGGAGACGAGCGTCGCCCGGCCGAGCTGCCGGATGGCCGCGTCGACCAGCCGGGGGTGCCGGTGCCCGAAGTTCAGCGCCGAGTACCCGGCCAGCAGGTCCAGGTAGCGCCGCCCGCCGGTGTCCGTCACCCAGCAGCCCTCGGCGGACGCCACGACCACGGGCAGCGGGTGGTAATTGTGCGCGCTGTACTGCGCGGTCAGCCCGGACAGGTCCGTGCCGTCTACGGCGAGCTGTGTCATGTGAACCGTCTCCTTACCGCTTAGTGCCGCAGTTCCAGCGTGCAGCACTTGGCGCCGCCGCCGGCCTTGAGCAGCTCCGACATGTCGACGGGCACGGGGGTGAAGCCGCGTGCGGCCAGCGACCTGGCCAGGCTGGTGGCCTGCGCGGCGAGCACCACCTGGCGCCCGTCGGATACCGCGTTGAGCCCGAGAACCTCCGCGTCCTCGTCCTTGGCCTCGATGAGCTCGTCGAACACCGTAGAGAGGAACACCCGCCCGGCGTCGTCGAAGGCCGGCGGGTAGTACATCGCCGTCGAGTCGTCGAGCACGCACAGCGCCGTGTCCAGGTGGTAGTAGCGCGGGTCGATCAGCCGCAGCGACATGACCCGCCGCTTGAACACCGACGACAGCTCCCAGGCCGCGCCCATGTCCGAGCGGAACCCGTACCCGGCGAGCACGGTGTCCCCGGCGACCAGGATGTCGCCCTCGCCCTCGTTCACCCGGAGCGCCTCGTGCACGGTGTACCCGTGCGACCGCAGCCAGGACAGGTAAGCGCCGGCCTCGGCGGCCCGCTCCGGGTGCTTGAACCGCACGCCGAGCGCGATCCCGTCGATCACCGTCGCGCCGTTGGCGGCGAACACCATGTCCGGCAGCCCGGCGACCGGCTCGATCACGGAGACGGAGTGCCCGAGCGACTCGTACGTCGCCCGCAGCTCGGACCACTGCCGCATCGCGAGACCGGGGTCAACCGGCTCATCGGGCCGCATCCACGGGTTAATCGCGTAACTGACCTCGAAATACTCGGGCGGGCACATTAGGTATGAGCGGGTGGTTTCCGCCCGGCGCGGCACATCGTTGACCATACCGCGAGCGTACGTAGGCGCACCTCGATCTAACAGAGCGTAATCATGCTTCTGGCCGGCGATCCGTTGCGTCTTAGCCAGGCAAATGATCAATTCATTGCGCCGCACCGGCCCGCCACCGCCCCGCAATCCCCCCGCAACCCTCCGCCCCGGGAGACGGTCCTCGCCCGCCCCGCGACCGTGACCGCGCCACTGACCTCAACCACACCAGCGGCCCCACCCGACCGGCGCCGCAGCTTCACTTTGTATCAGTTCCTGCGAGTTTCCCGACTCTGTATCGGTTTCGGTCACTTCTGTGCCCGTTATGTCCGATATGAGAAGGAGGAGCAAGCAGAAACTGATACCAGGTCGTCCCGGGAGGTTGGAATCGACGGCAAGTCGCGGCCCGCCTCGACAGCCAGACGGCCTAGCGGGCGTGGGCTGGCTAGCGGGCGGCGAGGGCGTGCAGGCGCATCCCGGCCGCGGCGACGCGCTCGTCGGTCGCGGTCAGCGCGACGCGGATGTAAGCGCGCCCCTCCGGCCCGTACATGGAGCCGGGGCCGGCCAGGATGCCGCACTCGGTGGCGAGCAGCTCGCAGGCGGCCCAGCAGTCAAGGCCGGGGCGGGTGGCCCACAGGTAGAGGCCCGCCTCGGAATGCTCGATGGTGAACCCGGCCGCGGTGAGCCCGGCCGCCAGGATGCCCCGGCGGGCCGCGTACCTGGCCTTCTGCTCGGCGGCGTGGGCGTCGTCGGACAGCGCCGCGATCATCGCCGCCTGGACCGGGGCGGGCACGATCATCCCGGCCTGCCGTCCGACGAGCAGCAGGTCCTTCATCAGCCGGGGGTCGCCGGTGACGAAGCCGGCCCGGTAGCCGGCCAGGTTGGACCGCTTGGACAGCGAGAACACGGCGAGCACGCCGTCGAGCGAGTCGCCGCGCACGGACTCGTGCAGGACCGATACCGGGCTGACGTCCCAGCCGAGCCCGATGTAGCACTCGTCGGAGGCCAGGACCGCGCCCCGCAACCGCGCCCAGCCGACCGCGTCCCGCAGCGCCGGGCCGGGCAGCACCCGCCCGGTGGGGTTGGATGGCGAGTTCACCCAGCGCAGCCGGGCCGCCGACGGCGCCGCGGCGAGCGCGCCCGGGAGGAGGTCATCGACCGGGACCGCGGTGGCACCGCACAGCCGGGCGCCGATGTCGTACGTGGGGTAGGCGAGCGACGGGAAGAGCACCGCGTCGGACGCGCCGAGCCCGAGCATGGTCGGCAGCCAGGCGATGAACTCCTTGGTGCCGATCACCGGCAGCACGGTCACCGGGTCGACGTGCACGTCGAGTGACCGGGCGAGCCATCCCGCGGCCGCCGCGCGCAGTTCCGGCGTACCCGCGGTCAGCGGGTAGCCGGGCGCGTTGGCGGCCGCGGCGAGTGCTTCCATGATGACCGTGGGCACCGGGTCAACCGGGGTGCCCACGGACAGGTCAACCGCGCCCCCGGGGAACGCGCGCGCCTTCTCCGCGATCGGCGTCAGTTCATCCCAGGGGTACTCAGGCAGCCGTGCGGCGAGGGTCACTCGTGCCCGGGGTTAATGTCCGCGGGCAGCGCCGCGACGAACGGGTGGTCCTTGCCGGCCTTGCCGACCTTCGAGGCGCCGCCGGGCGAGCCAAGGTCGTCGAAGAACTCGGCGTTGATCTTCGTGTAGTCCTTCCACTGCTCGGGGACGTCGTCCTCGTAGTAGATGGCCTCAACCGGGCAGACGGGCTCGCAAGCGCCGCAGTCTACGCACTCGTCCGGGTGGATGTAGAGCATGCGCTCGCCCTCGTAGATGCAGTCCACCGGGCACTCTTCGATGCATGCTTTGTCGAGTACATCGACGCATGTCTGCGCGATGGTGTAGGTCACGGGAGCTCCTCTATAACGTCTAACCCACTTCAGGTACCCAAACAGTATGGTGGGTCGCCGTGCTAGCTGGCGACAATACCCCCCGCTCCAGCGCTCGGGTCGGCCTGCCAGCTCGTTTCTGTCAGCTGGGCCTTCCACTGGTACCGCGCGTAGCTGACCCGCGTGATCCCGTAGGAGCCGGCGTGGGCGACCAGCCAGTCCGCCACGGTCCAGCCGGCGCCCGGCGCGGTGGTGATCAGGTCAGCCGATCCCGAACGGATGCGGGTTACCCCGGTCAGCGCCCCGCCTCGCCCCGGGGCGCCGAACACGGAGTCCAGCTTCTGCGCCGCCCCGTGCAGGTCGAGCTTGAGCGAGACGCTCGTCTCCGCCGCCTGCGCGGACGGGCTGTACCAGCAGGTGACCGCGTGCGGCCGGGTGGTGAAGTCGACGGCCAGCTGCGCGCCGACTTGCGCGTACTGCTCGTAGGCGGAGCCGTCGGCGCTCTTCTGCACGGCCTGGGCGGCCTGGGAGACGGGGATCGTGGTGTAGCCCGGGACCTTGACGAGCGCGCCGAAGAACGCCTGCGCCGCGTAGGCCGGGTCTTGCAGCTGGGCCGCGGTGCCCCAGCCCTGCGAGGGCCGCTGCTGGAAGATGCCCACCGAGTCCCGGTCGCCGTAGCTCAGGTTCTCCAGCTTGGACTCCTGGAACGCGGTCGCGTAGGCGATGGTCAGGGCCTGCACCGGCAGGTGGTCGCGGGCCGCGACGGCCGCGACCGTGGCCGCGTCCGCGGCCTGGCCGAAGTCGAGCGGTATGACGTTCTGCCCGGTGCCCGCCTGGCAGCCGGGCACGGTCAGCACCTGGACCACGTAGCGCTGGTACGCGCTGTAGGCGAAGTACGCGCCGGCGCCGAGCAGCAGCGCGATCACGATGAGCACGATCAGCGGACGCCGCCAGGCGGGGCGCTGATACCGGTAAACCGCACCAGGCTTCGGGGATGCCGTCCGCACACCGTCGAAGGTACCTGCTTTCCGTTGCGGATAAGTGATCGATGGTGACTCGCTCATGCCGTAGCCTTCCGTTGCCGGAGGGCGGTCCCGGTCTTGCCCGCTTGCGCGGTGCCGGGTTCCTGTTTCATCGGGACTTGCCGCGCGGGGCGCGGTCTTGCGGTCCCTCCGCAGGCGTTTTCCCTCTCGGCCCCACTGGCCGCGAGGTACAGCAGGTTACGGGCGGCGTTCACGTCCCGGTCGATGACCAGTCCGCAGGCACCGCACCGGAACGTGCGCTCGGACAGGGACAGCTTGGCTTTCACTGTCCCGCAGCCTGAGCATTGCTTGCTGCTGGGATAGAAGCGGCCCGCCGTGACGAGCGTCCCGCCGCGCCAGGCGGTCTTGTAGGCCAGCATCCGCCGCGCCTGCCCGAAGCCCTGGTCGCAGATGGCGCGGGCGAGGCGGTGGTTGCGGGTCATCCCGGCGACGTTCAGGTCCTCGACCGCGATCGTCTCGTACGTGTCGGCGAGCATGGACGTGGCCTTGTGCAGCGTGTCGGCGCGCAGGTTCGCGATCCGGGCGTGCAGCCGGGCCAGCCGGGCCGCGGACTTGCGGCGCCGCGCCGAGCCCGGCCGCTTGCGCGAGTGCGCCCGCGAGGCCCGCCGCAGCCGCCGCAGCCCGGCGTGCAGCGGCCGCGGCCCGCCGATCGTGATCACGTTCCCGGCGTTGTCCGCGGCGGTGACCAGTGTCTTGACGCCGAGGTCGACCCCGATCGCGGTGCCGGGCCGGGCGTGCCGTTCCGGTACCGGACGGTCTTCCTCGACGGTGAGGGACACGAACCAGCGTTGCGCGGTCCTGGTCACCGTCGCGGACAAGATCCGCGCGCGGCCGCCGGCGAGGCGCACGGCCAGCTTCCCGGTGGACTCGTGCGTGGCGATGACGCCGAGCCGGGGCAGGGTGACCGAGTGCCTGGCGCAGCGGATGACCCCGGTGAGCCGGAAGGAATCCTTGCTCTTGCCGCGCTTCTTGAACCTCGGGAAGCCGAGCTTCTTCCCCTTCCGCTGGCCGCGCCGGGACTTGACGAAGCCGGACAGCGCCCGTTCCAGGTCCCGGAAGGACTCCTGATAGCAGCACTTGGAGTTCTCCGCCCACCAGGCCAGGGCCGGGTCAGCCTTCTTGACCGTGTTCCACAGCCGGTGCAGTTCCGTGCCCGGGTACCACCTGCGCTCAGCCGCGTACCGCTCCTTGCACCGGGCCAGCGCCCAGTTCCAGGCGAACCGGGCGGCCCCGGCATGGGACCGCAGCGCCCGCTGCTGGGCCGCCGTGGGGTCCAGCGCGAACCGGTACGCTAGCTTCACCGCCGCCAACGGCCTCACCTCCCCGGTCACCCTCCAAGCATCTAGAAACATGCTATCGAGCCTGTATGACATTCTCAGAGACACACGAACTTGTGGCCGATGACCAACAAGCTGTTCTGACTAGTACTGAGCACCGGCGAGCGCTTAAGAGCACTGCTAAACAGCAGATGCTGTCCCTTTCTGGTGGCCGGTGCGGCGCGGATGCCCTGGGCTAGTAGGCTCGCTGGGCATGAGTGAGCTGAAGTCCCCGCTGCCCGCCGTCATCGATGAGTTGTGGGAGCGGCGCGCCGAGCTGAGCCCGGAGGATGCCGCCGCCCGCGCCGAGATCGTGGCGGCCGTGGACCAGATCGACATGGGGACCGCCCGCGTCGCGTTCGTGGACGCCGAGACCGACCAGGTCGTGGTGGACGAGCGGGCCAAGCGCGCGATCCTGCTCGCCTTCAAGGTCCTGCCGATGACTCAGTCGCAGGTCGGTGACTTCCGCTACCACGACCGCGTTCCGCTGAAGACCCGGCTCGACGGGGTTCGGGTGGTACCTGGCGCGATCGTCCGCTGGGGCGCGTACATCGCGCCGGGCACGGTGCTGATGCCCTCGTTCACCAACGTCGGCGCGTACGTCGACTCGGGGACGATGGTGGACACCTGGGCCACGGTCGGCTCCTGCGCCCAGATCGGCAAGAACGTGCACCTGTCTGGCGGCGTCGGCATCGGCGGCGTGCTCGAGCCGCCGAACGCGGTCCCCGTCGTCGTCGAGGACGAGTGCATGATCGGCTCCCGCTCGATGATCGTGGAGGGCGCCCGGGTGCGCGCCGGCGCCGTGCTCGGCCCGGCCACCAGCCTGAGCCGCTCGACGCACGTCATCGACGTGGAAACCGGCGAGGAACTGCCCCGCGGCGAGGCCCCGGCCTGGTCGGTCTGCCTGAACGGCACGCGCTCGCGCAAGTTCCCCGGCGGCGAGTACGGGATGCCCTGCGTCCTGGTGCTCAAGCGCCTCCCGGCGGGAGAGCGCCACCGCAAGGCCGAGCTGAACGCGATATTGCGCGAGCACGGCGTTGAGGGCTGAGCAGCTTAAACGGGACAATTCCTGTTCCTGGGGCCTAAGACGTTAGTTCGCTCTAAGTTCGCCCGCCGGCCGCGTGTCCCGTCATAGCACTGTCCGTGGATAGCTACCTTGGATAGGACTATGGGTGGAAGTAACGCGCGCAGGGTCCGTCGCCAGGGACCCGTAACGCTGCGCGATAAGCAGATTCCGGCGACCACGACCGACCAGCGGCTGCTCGACCGCCGCGGCCCGTCCGACTGGGTGCACGCCGACCCGTGGCGGGTGATGCGCATCCAGGCGGAGTTCGTGGAGGGGTTCGGCTTGCTCGCCGAGCTCGGCATCGCCGTGTCGGTCTTCGGCTCGGCCAGGTCGAAGCCGGGCACGCCCGAGTACGAGCTGGCCACCGACATCGCCGCCGGCCTCGCCAAGGCCGGCTACGCGATCATCACCGGCGGCGGGCCCGGCATCATGGAGGCGGCCAACAAGGGCGCCGCCGCGGCGAACGGCGTGTCGGTCGGCCTGGGCATCGAGCTGCCGATGGAGGCAGGGCTCAACGAGTACGTGAACGTGGGCGTCGAGTTCCGCTACTTCTTCGTCAGGAAGACGATCTTCATCAAGTACTCGCAGGCCTTCGTGGTCCTGCCGGGCGGCTTCGGCACGATGGACGAGCTCTTCGAGGCGCTGACCCTGGTCGCTACCGGGAAGATAACCAAGTTCCCCATCGTCCTCGTCGGCACCGAGTACTGGTCGGGCCTGCTCGACTGGCTCAAGATGACCATGCTCGCCGATGGGAAGATCGGGGCGGCCGAGCTGGCCCTGCTGCACGTCGCGGACGACCCGGACGAGATCGTGAAGATCGTCACCGACGCGCACGAGGGCCTGTCGTTCCGGTAAGGGCGGCCAAGCCGGCCCGCTCCTTTACCACTTAGCCGGCGATTCGTGGCACGATTTCATTGTGCTTGTTGTCATGGTGATCGCCTTCATCGTCGTCCTCGCTGTCGTGGTCCTCGCGGCCAGGGGGCGCGGCGGCGAGCTGTCCGTCGAGCGCAGCGACTACGCCCCGCTGGACATCGGCCCGGTATCCGCCACGGACGTGGCCCTGCTGCGCCCGCCGACCGGGGTGTGGGGGTACAGCATGCAGGCGACGGACGAGGCGCTCGAGCAGATCGCCGAGGCGATCAGAGATCGGGACGTCCGGATCGTCGCGCTCGAGCAGCTGGTCACCGACCTGAGCAGGGACCAGGAACACGCCCCCTCGCTGACGCCGCTCGCCAGCCCGTACGCCAGCCCCTACGGCGGCGCGCGGCACCGGCGGACGGTGGCGGACACCCTGCCGGACGCCGTCGCGGGCGACCCGTACCGTGCCGCCTACGACAACGCCGCCTACGAC
>CAZORE010000003.1:97545-101266 GCA_964581815.1 uncultured Streptosporangiaceae bacterium
CTGAAGTCTTCCGGGGGACGACCCCCGTACCCCCGGTGTCCTCGCATGACTGACGTCCCCCCGGAGAAGCCGGGCAAGCCGATACGGCAGCTGGGGCCGGTGGCCGGGCCGGACGGGCGGCTGCGCTGCCCGTGGGGGCTGAGCGCGCCCGATTACGTTGCCTACCACGATGCCGAGTGGGGCCGTCCGGTCCACGGTGACCAGGCGATCTTCGAACGGCTCTGCCTCGAGGCCTTTCAGTCGGGCCTGTCCTGGCTGACCATCTTGCGCAAGCGGGAGAACTTCAGGAAGGCATTCGCCGGGTTCGACATCCTCATCGTCGCCGCGTTCACCGACGCGGACGTGGCCCGGCTGCTCGCCGACGCGGGCATCGTGCGCAACCGCGCCAAGATCAACGCCGCCATCACCAACGCCCGGGCGGCCGCCGGGCTCACCGAAGGCCTCAGCGACCTGGTGTGGGGCTACGCCGATGCCGGGACGCGCCCCGCGCCCCGCACCCTGGCCGACCTGCCGGCGCAGACGCCCGAGTCCACGGCGCTGGCCAAGGAGCTGCGCAAGCGCGGCTTCGTCTTCACCGGCCCGGTTACGGTCTATGCCGCCATGCAGGCCTGCGGGCTGGTCAACGACCACCTGGAGGCATGCTTCGCCCGGGCGGGCGGCCATTTATCCACCGGTGCGCACATTCTCCGGGTGACCAGGTAGCGGTCGTGTAACAATACGCCGCATGGCCCATTCCGAACCCGACATCGCCGAGCTCTTCGCGCCGCTGAAGCCCGCGAATGCCTCCTCCGTGGTGCTCAGCGAGGCACAGCAGGTGCTCGCCCACGTTCGCCAGCCGATCGACGCCGAGCTGTGGGGGTCGGACATGATCGGCGCCTTGAGCGGGCACGCGACCGGCGGCGACGACGCCGGGGTGATGGCGGAGCTCGCCACGTCCCTGGTGCCCGCGGCGGAGCGGGACGGGACGCCAGAGGCGCTGGCCCTGCTGCGCATCCTCGGGGCGATCGGCTCGCCCGAGCTGCAGGCGGCGGCGACGCGCGCCGCGCGGCGGGTCGCCGGCCGCGGCGTGCCCGACCAGGACTGGGCGACGGTGATCGGCTCGCCCACGGTCAGCCAGTGCTGGCACTACAGCGACGTGGGCGGCCGGCAGGAGTCGCTCACCGTGAGCTTCGGCTACGGCGCGGCCGAGCACGCGCTGTCGGTGCTTATCGACCACGGCAAGGGCGGCAAGATCAAGGATGCCTGGGTCGACGACGCCAGCGGCCTGCTCGACAAGACCTGGCTGGCCGCGGAGAACGACCCGCTCATCGTCTTCGAGGAGATCCAGCGCGCGGAGGCCGGCGTGCGCCTGGCGCAGGCCGTCGCGGCCGGCGAGTGCCCGGGCAAGCCCGATGAGGTTGACGACCTGACCGCGCACCGCGCCCTGCTGCACGCGCGGGCCCGCTACCTCGCCGCCGACTGAGCCGCCCTCGCCGGGCTGAAGCCGGGGCCGCGGCGGCCCCGGCGCGTGGTGAGCGCGCCCACGGCCCCGCCTGATCACGGCCGGACGGCCGCGGGAAGAAAACCAGGTGACGGGCTGCTGACGCAGTGCTAGGGTCTTGTGCTTCGCGCCCAGTCGAGCGCCCACCGCCATGACGAGAGGTCAAGGGAGTCAGCCATGCCCGCCGACGCCGGGCCCGTGACCGCGGACATCGACAACCACGCCGGCCGCAACATCACTGACCAAGACAAGAACAACCACGGTAAAGACGCCGTCATCGAGGCGGAGCGGTCCCACCTCACGCGGTCGCGCGAGTACTTGCACCTGATGCGGGAGAACGTCCTCGGCCTCGCGCGCAACCCGATGGCAGGCGACCGGGTCAGCCTGGAGTATCTCAAGGCCGACCTGTACCGCCGCGCCGAGGCGCTCAAGGACCTGCCGGACGCGCCGCTGTTCTTCGGCAGGCTCGACTACTCCGAGCTGGCCAGGACCGACGAGGACTTCGGCGGCGCTGGCCGGGGGGTTCCGGGGGGTAGTCCCCCCGAGGAAGCCCGGGGGGCTCCGGGGGGTAGTCCCCCCGAGGGAGCACTGCATATCGGGCGGCGCCACGTGCACGACCCGGACGGCACGCCGGTCGTCCTCGACTGGCGGGCGCCCGTGTCGCGGCCCTTCTACCGGGCCAGCCAGTCCGACCCGATGGGCCTCGCGCGGCGGCGGCGGTTCGGCTTCGCCGGGGGAGCGCTCACCGCCTACGAGGACGAGCGGTTCGCGCCGAACGGTGAAACACGCTCCCGTTCCGGCGACTCCACGAACAGCGCACCGAGCAAGCTGCTGATCACCGAGATCGAGCGGCCGCGGTCCGGCCCGATGCGGGACATCGTGGCCACCATCCAGCCCGAGCAGGACGACATCGTCCGCGCCGACGCCGCCACCACCGTGTGCGTGCAGGGCGCGCCGGGCACCGGCAAGACCGCGGTCGGCCTGCACCGGGTCGCCTACCTGCTGTACGCGCACAAGGAGCTGGTGACCAGGCGCGGCGTCATCGTCGTCGGCCCCAACCTGGCGTTCCTCTCCTACATCAGGAACGTGCTGCCCGCCCTCGGCGAGCTCGACGTCACGCAGACCACCGTCACCCAGCTGGTCGCGTCCGTCCCCGTCAAGGGCACGGACACCGACGAGACGGCGGTGGTCAAGGGCGACGCGCGCATGGCCGAGCTGCTCAAGCGGGCGCTGTGGGCGCACCTGCGGGCGCCGGCCGACGCCCTCGTGCTCAGCCGCGGCGCGCGCCGGCTGCGGCTGCCCGCGCACGAGATCGAGGAGCTCGCGGCGGAGCTGCGCGGCCGCGGCGTCCGCTACGGCACCGGCCGCGAGCTGCTCGCCCACCGGATCGCGCACGTGCTGCTCACCCAGCTCGAGGCGGCCGGCGAGACGTGTGACGACCGTACGCACGACGCGGTCCGCCGGTCCGCGCCGGTACGCCGGTGCGTGGACGAGGTCTGGCCCAAGGTCGACCCGAAGAAGCTGGTCTTCGCGGTCCTCTCCGACCAGGAGATCGTGCGCCGACACGTCGGCGGGCTGCTGTCTGATCCGGAGATGGCCGCCCTCTGCTGGCCCAAGCCGCCCCGCGGCCCAGGCTCGGCCCCCTGGAGCCACGCCGACCAGGTGCTGATCGACGAGGCGGCCGACCTCATCGAGCGCACCCGGTCGATCGCGCACATCGTGGTGGACGAGGCGCAGGACCTGTCGCCGATGGAGGTGCGGGCGATCGGCAGGCGCTGCGCCACCGGGGCGGCGACCGTGCTTGGCGACCTCGCGCAGGGCACCACCCCGTGGGCCGCCACCTCCTGGCCGGACCTGCTCGCTCACCTGGGCAAGCCGGGCGCCGCGGTCCGCGAGCTTGACGTCGGCTACCGGGTGCCACGGCAGATACTCGACTTCGCGTCCCGGCTGCTGCCCACGATCGCCGCCGGTCTGTCGCCGGCCGTGTCGTTGCGCGCCGACCCGGACGCGCTGAGCGTGCGGCCCGTGCCGCCGGGACACCTGGGCGCGCTGGTCGCGGGGGAGTGCGTGACCGCGCTTGAGCGCCCCGGGTCCGTCGCGGTGATCTGCGCCGACGCGCAACTGGCCGAGACCGGGGCGGCCCTGCGCGCCGCGGGCCTGACGTTCGGCGTGCTCGGCGACGCGCTGGACGGGGCGGGCCGTGACGCGGACGCGGGCCCGCCGACTCTGCCTACTGCGCCG
>CAZORE010000003.1:101366-110855 GCA_964581815.1 uncultured Streptosporangiaceae bacterium
CGCCGACTCTGCCTACTGCGCCGGCTCCGCCGACGGAGGCGTCCCGGCTGACCCTGATCCCGGTCACCCTGGCCAAGGGCCTGGAGTTCGACCACGTGATCCTGGTCGAGCCCGGCCGGATCGCCACGGGTGAGGCGTACGGGCTAAGGCGGCTTTATGTGGCGCTCACCCGCGCAGTTTCCCGACTTACCGTGTTTCACGCTGAACCGCTGCCCGCCGAGCTTGCGTTACATACCATAGGGGCAAGAGCCTTTCCGTCCCGGGGGCGCGCGCGTCATGCCTTCGGGGTGAAGGCGGGACGAAAGGGTTCATCGGGCCTTACCAACTGGCCCGTCCCGGCATTTTGGTTATGCCCAATTGCGCGGGTACCACGGCAGGACCATCCTGAGACGGTCCGGGCGTGCCTTGGCCCCGGCGAACCTACGATCAGTAACGACGGTGATGTTGTGGAAGCCAACGGAAACCACGCAGCGGCAACTGTCTATCTCGACAAGCTGGCCGAAGAGCTGACCAACCGGGGCCTTGAGGCCTGGCTGATGGCTCCGCCAGGGCGGGTACCCAGCGTGTACATCACGAATCCAGGTGCCCGCGCCCTTGAAGAGAACGTCTACGCGGATTGCGGCAAGGACGGCTTGTGGTGGTTCTGGTGGTCGTGGGCGGAGCGCATCTCGATGGCCGACGACGTGGATACCGCCGCGACGGTCATCGCCCGGGTCCTCTCCCTGCCGCGCCCGGCGTTATCCGCAGTTGCCCGCGTTATCCGGTCGGTCAATTCCCGGCTCCCCGCGCAGGCCATTGCATTTCGGATATAACGGACAATCGCGACATAGAGCACTTGGGCTGCGTGTCTGGACGGCCGAGTCACGGGCGATCCTGAAGATAGTGCACACTTAGGCGCACTCCGATGTAACCGAATCTCCACTATCCCGGGTTTCCCGCCGCGGATCGCTTAGTTTCCGGCGGGCATGCCGGGAAAGGCGACCGTGCTGCCGCGCCACGAGACGGCGCGGTTCGCCGAGACCTGCATCGCGGTGGCGCCGAACGTGCGGAGCGCCGGGTCGTTCACGGCGACGAGGCCCAGGTACGCGCGCGTCACGCCGTCCTCGAGGGCCGCGGCGAGCCCCTTGGCGGGTGCCGCGCCGGTGACCGCGAACGGCAGGTCGTAGGCCGGGCCGGCCGCTACCGGGGTCGCGCCGAGCCCGGTCAGCATCGCCTCCAGGGTGTCCCTGGCAACCTGGTGCGCCGTCCAGTCGGCGCGTGCCTGCGCCAGCGCGGCGCCGGCGAGCATCGCTCCGGCGACGCCGTAGCCGTAGACGGCGGCGTGCTCGGCGGCGAGCGCGACCTGCAGCGCGGCGACCGCCGCGCGCGCCACGGCCGGCGAGGTCACCGGGCGGCGCTCTTGGCGGCGAGCACGCTGACGTGCGTTGACTCGCAGGCGGCGATCGACGCGTACAGCTGGGCGAGGGACGCGGGCGCGGCGGCCAGGCGGTTCACCTGGGCAGTGATCGCGGCCTGCTCGGCGGCGCGGAGCTGGGCGAGCGCGGCGGCCTGGGTGGCGGCGACCGCGGGCCGCTCCGTCACCGTCGCCGGGACCTGCTTGCCCGGCGGCTCGATGACCCGGGCGCGCAGCTGGGCCAGGTGCGCCTCGTGCTCGGCGCGCAACGGCGCGAGCGTGGCGGCGAGGCCGGAATACACAGACATCACTTTTGCGTATATCCAGACCAGGTTCTGCTCGGCGGTGACGGCGCGCAGTAGCACTTGGGTCTGCTGTGACACATGAGGCGGCGCGTCCAACACGGCCGGGCCCTTGCAGGCGCTCAGCGTGAGAAACAAGGGCAAGGTCGGCGACGCGGCGAGCAACTGACGCCTTGACAGCATAGTCTCTAAGCATGCCATGGGCGGCGGGTAAGGTCCTTGGCCTATAGGCTGGACCTGGGAAAATATTAACCTTGGTGATAGCACCAGGAGGGGACGCAGACGAGGAGGTCGAAATGCCCGGTGGCCTTCGCCCCACCGCTGGCCCGGCGGACGACAGGAAGCTGGCTGGCCTGATCGAGCCTGTGGTCAGCGCCGCCGGGATGGACCTGGAGTCGGTGCGGATAAGCACGGCCGGCAAGCGGCGGGTGCTGCGCGTAGTGGTCGACAGCGACCACGGGCTGAGCCTGGACGACGCGGCCGACGTGAGCCGTGACCTGTCAATCCTGCTCGACGCGAGCAACGTGCTCGGCGACGTCCCCTACACGCTGGAGGTCTCATCGCCAGGAGTGGACCGGCCGCTGACCGAGCCGCGGCACTGGCGGCGCGCCCGCGGCCGGCTGGTCCGGGTGAAGGTGACCGGGGAGGGGCCCGTGGAGGGGCGGGTGCTCGCGGCGGACGCCGACGGCGTAACGCTCGGCCTGGCGGCCGGCGAGCGCAGGTTCCCCTACGTCGACATGGGCGCGGGCAGCGTCCAGGTGGAGTTCGGCCGTATTCCGGATGCCGAGCTTGACGACTTTAGTGATCCGGAGCTTGACACGGTGCTCACTGACAACACCGGGGACCTTGGAGCTGGCGGCGATGGACATTGACCTGAGCGTGCTGCGCAGTCTCGAGAGCGAGAAGGACATCTCCTCGGAGACGGCGCTCAAGGCGATCGAGGACGCGCTGCTGATGGCGTACCACAAGACGGACGGCGCCAACCCGGCCGCGCGCGTGGAGGTGGACAGGAAGACCGGCCACGTGACGGTCTGGGCCAAGGAAGACGGCCCGGACGGCACGCCCGGCCAGGAGTACGACGACACGCCGGCCGGATTCGGCCGGATCGCCGCCACCACCGCCCGGCAGGTCATCCTGCAGCGGCTGCGGGACGTCGAGGACGAGATGACGTTCGGCGAGTACGCCGGGCACGAGGGCGACATCGTGGCGGGCGTCATCCAGCAGGGCAAGGACCCCCGCACGGTGCTCGTCGACCTCGGCAAGATCGAGGCGATCCTCCCGCTTGCCGAGCAGGTGCCCGGTGAGCGGTACGTGCACGGCGAGCGGATCCGCTGCTACGTGTGGCGGGTGCGCAAAGGGCACCGCGGCCCGTCGGTGACGCTGTCCCGCACCCACCCGGACCTGGTGCGCAAGCTGTTCGCGCTGGAGGTACCCGAGATCGCGAGCGGAGCGGTGGAGATCGTCAAGATCGCCCGCGAGGCCGGGCACCGCACCAAGATCGCGGTGCAGTCGCACCAGCAGGGCGTGAACGCCAAGGGCGCCTGCATCGGACCGGTCGGCGCCCGCGTGCGGAACGTGATGGCCGAGCTGCACGGCGAGAAGATCGACATCGTCGACTACTCCGACGACCCGGCGGAGTTCGTCGCGAACGCCCTGTCGCCCGCCCGGGTGACCCGCGTCGAGGTGGTTGACCGGGACGCGATGGAGGCGCGGGTCACCGTGCCCGACTACCAGCTGTCCCTCGCCATCGGCAAGGAAGGGCAGAACGCCCGGCTCGCGGCGAGGCTCACCGGCTGGCGGATCGACATCCGCCCCGACGGCGCGGTGGACGCCGCGCCGCCCGCGCCCCGGACGTCGGCCGCGCCGGAGGGCGCCGCCGCCGAGGCCTGAGCGGAGCCGGCTACCGGGTACCTCACTTGCTCCTGCGCGCGCCGTGACGCGGTAGACTTGTCAGGGACATGACCGCGCGAGCCGAGCAGCCCGAGCCGGGGAAGAAACCCCTGCGCTCATGCGTTGGCTGCAAAGCGCGTGCGGCGAAGTCCAGTCTGCTTCGCCTCGTGGCGGCCGGGGACGGCATCGTGCCCGACCCCCAAGCGCGGCGGCCGGGCCGGGGGGCATACCTGCATCCCAGCCTGGAGTGCTTCGAACTGGCGCAGCGGCGCCGGGCGTTCTCGCGCGCATTGCGCGCACCGGGTTCGCTCAGCACCGCAACGCTGGCTTCGTACCTCAGCACGCAGGACACGACGGAGAACCTGTACGGAAAGCAGGTCGAGAAGCTATGAGCGCTCGATGAGCACAAGGCGATGAACGGCACGAACTGAGGCCGACCCGGAGCACCCTATGCGCCGGATCGGCTGATGATCCGGTTTTGAAGGCCCAACGGGATGGGCCGGGCAGAGGAGCATAGTGGCGAAGGTCCGGGTTTACGAACTCGCGAAGGAGTTCGGGGTAGAGAGCAAGGCCGTCATGGCCAAGCTCGAATCAATGGGTGAGTTCGTGCGTTCCGCGTCCTCGACGATCGAGGCGCCCGTGGTACGCAAGCTCAAGGAAGCTTTCAATGACGGCGCCGCCAAGTCTGGCGGCGCCGCGTCCGCGTCCGCGTCAGGTGGCCGTGGCCAGGGCGGCGACCGGCCGCGCGGTGACCGTCCGGCACGGCCCGACGGCGGCAGCCAGCAGGTCACCGGCGGCCAGGGCGGCCTGCCCGCCGCCGCGCCGGCCGCACCCGTCGCGCCAGCGGCTGACCAGGGCAGCCGGCCGGCGCCGCGTCCGGTGGCGCCGCGCCCCGTGCCGCAGGTACCCGGTGTCGGCGCGCCCGCGTCGAGCGCCCCGGCCGCGCCCGCCGCTGCCGCGGCGTCGGCCACGGCCGCGCCGGACGCCGCGCCGGACGCCGCGCCGGCCCGTCCCGCGCAGGCTCCGCGGCCGGGAGCGCCTGCTCCCGGCGGCCAGGGCGGCCAGAACGGTGCCCCGGCGTCAGCCCCGCGCCCGGGGGCCCCGCGTCCCCCCGCGCCCGCGCGCCCTGGCGGCGCGCCGCAGCAGGGCACCGGCGGCCAGCAAGGCGGCTCCTACGGCGCCCCGCGCCCCGGCGGCGCGCCGCGTCCGGCGGGCCCGCGTCCGGCCGGCCCCGGTGCCCCCGGTGGCCCCGGGCAGCGCTCGCCGCGCCCGGCGGGCCCGCGTCCCGGCAACAACCCGTTCAGCTCGACGGCGAGCGGCATGGGCACCGCGCCCGCCCGTCCCGACCGCGCTGACCGGCCCGCTTACGGCGACCGGCCCGACCGTGGCGACCGGCCCGACCGCGGCGACCGGCCTGACCGCGGCGACCGGCCCGCTTACGGCGACCGGCCCGACCGCGGCCCGCGTCCGGCGGGCCCGGGTGGCTTCGGCGACCGCGGCCCCCGCCCCGGCGGTGACCGCGGCCCGCGTCCGGCCGGTGGCGGCTACGGCGACCGTGGCCCGCGTCCGGCGGGCCCGGGTGGCTTCGGCGGCGACCGCGGTCCCCGTCCCGGCGGTGACCGTCCCGGCGGTCCTCGTCCCGGCGGTCCGCGTCCCAGCCCGATGAACATGCCGTCCCGGCCGATGACCGGCGGCGGCCCCGGCGGCGCCGGCGGCCCTGGCGGTCCTCGTCCCGGCGGTCCCGGCGGTCCCGGCGGCGGCCGTGGCCCGCGTCCCGGCGGCGGTGGCGGCGGCTTCGGCGGCCCGCGTCCCGGCGGCGGCCCTGGCCGCCCGGCCGGCGCGGGCACCGGCGGTCCGCGTCCCGGCGGCGGTGGCGGCGGCTACGGCGGCCCGCGTCCCGGCGGTGCTCCCGGTGGCGGCGGCCCCGGTGGCGGCGGCACCGGCGGACCGCCTCGTCCCGGTGGCGGCGGCGGCCGCGGCCGCCCAGGCGGCGGCGGTACGGCCGGCGCGTTCGGCCGTCCCGGCGGCAAGCCGGGCCGTGCCCGCAAGTCGAAGCGGCAGCGCAGGCAAGAGTTCGACAACATGCAGGCCCCGACGATCGGCGGCGTGCAGGTACCGCGCGGCCAGGGCCAGGTCGTCCGGCTCAGCCGCGGCGCCAGCCTGAGCGACTTCGCGGACAAGGTCGGCGCGAACCCGGCGAGCCTGGTGCAGGTGCTGTTCCACCTCGGCGAGATGGTCACCGCGACCCAGTCGGTGAACGACGAGACGCTGCAACTGCTCGGGGCCGAGCTGAACTACAACGTCCAGGTCGTCTCCCCCGAGGAGGAGGACCGGGAGCTGCTCGAGACGTTCGACATCGAGTTCGGCGACAACGAGGGCGGCGAGGAGGACCTGGTACCGCGGCCGCCGGTGGTCACGGTCATGGGCCATGTCGACCACGGCAAGACCAAGCTCCTCGACGCGATCAGGCACACC
Source organism: uncultured Streptosporangiaceae bacterium (assembly GCA_964581815.1). Taxonomy (GTDB): domain Bacteria; phylum Actinomycetota; class Actinomycetes; order Streptosporangiales; family Streptosporangiaceae; genus Trebonia. The sequence goes on from CAZORE010000003.1 coordinate 107,427, forward strand.
AATATCGTCGCCAAGGAGGCGGGCGGCATCACCCAGCACATCGGCGCCTACCAGGTGGCCGCCGAAGTCGACGGTGAAGAGCGCAAGATCACCTTCATCGACACCCCGGGCCACGAGGCGTTCACCGCCATGCGGGCCCGCGGCGCGCAGACCACCGACCTCGCGGTCCTGGTCGTCGCGGCGGACGACGGCGTAAAGCCGCAGACCACCGAGGCGCTCAACCACGCGCAGGCGGCCGGCGTGCCGATCGTGGTGGCGGTGAACAAGATCGACAAGGAGGGCGCCGACCCGTCACGGGTGCGGGCGCAGCTCACCGAGTACGGGCTGATCGCCGAGGAGTTCGGCGGTGACACCCAGTTCGTGGACGTGTCCGCGACCAAGCGGATCGGCCTCGACAAGCTGCTCGAGGCGATCGTGCTCACCGCGGACGCCGCGCTGGACCTGCGGGCCAACCCGCACCAGGACGCGCAGGGCGTCGCGATCGAGGCGCAGCTCGACAAGGGCCGCGGCCCGGTGGCGACCGTGCTCGTGCAGCGCGGCACGCTGCACGTCGGTGACTCGATCGTGGCGGGCGAGGCCTACGGCCGCGTCCGGGCCATGCTCGACGAGGACGGCAACCAGCTTGCCGAGGCACCCCCGTCGCGCCCGGTGCAGGTCCTCGGCCTCACCGCGGTGCCGAAGGCGGGCGACAACTTCCTCGTCGTTTCCGACGACCGGATGGCCAGGCAGATCGCCGAGCGCCGCGAGGCGCGCGAGCGGACCGCCCAGTTCGCGCAGCGCCGCCGCCGGGTGACGCTCGAGGACCTGGAGTCGGTGCTGAAGGCCGGCGAGCGCGAGGAACTGCTGCTGATCATCAAGGGCGACGTGTCCGGCTCGGTGGAAGCCCTGGAGGACGCGCTGCTCAAGCTCGACGTGGGCGAGGAGGTGTCCCTCCGGGTCATCGGCCGCGGCGTCGGCGCCATCACGCAGGACGACGTGAACCTGGCCATCGCCTCGGACGCGGTGATCATCGGCTTCAACGTCCGGCCGGCCGAGCGGGCGGGCGAGCTCGCCCGGCGCGAGGGCGTGGACATCCGCTACTACTCGATCATCTACCAGGCGATCGAAGAGATCGAGGCCGCGCTCAAGGGCATGCTCAAGCCCGAGTTCGAGGAGGTCCAGCTCGGCACGGCGGAGGTCCGCGAGCTCTTCAAGGTGCCGCGCGTCGGCACCGTCGCGGGCTGCCTCGTCCGCTCCGGCACGATCACCCGCAACAGCAAGGCGCGGATCATCAGGGACGGCGTGGTCATCTCCGACAACCTCACGGTGGAGTCGCTGCGCCGGTTCAAGGACGACGCGACCGAAGTCCGCGAGGGCTACGAGTGCGGCATCGGCGTCGGCTACAACGACATCCGGATCGAGGACGTCATCGAGACGTTCGAGATGCGGGAGAAGCCGCGGGCCTGATCACCGCCTAATAAATCAATACCCGGCAACCCGCAGGCCCGATAGCCTCTTATCGGGCCTGCGGGCGGCGGGATCGGGGCACCGCCGCGGATAGCAAACGCCCTATTGCTCATGTATGTAGCTGCGCTGACGCTCGACGTGCTGCTTGGCGACGTTCACTCGCTCAAGCAGAAGCGGGGGGTTGTGCGGCCACTCGTGGCCGAGCTGCGCCGCCGCTACCCCGGCGTCGCCGTCGCCGAGACGGGGCATCTCGACCTGCATCGGCGCGCAGAAATCGGGGTAGCGGTGGTGTCGGCCACCGCTGGGAACGCCACCCAGCTGCTTGAGGAGTGCGAGCGGATAGTCGCCGCGCACCCGGAAATTGAGCTGCTGTCCGCGCGGCAGCGGCTGTACAACGAAGAAGAATGACGGCCGTTTCTTCTAACTACCGAGGGAGTGACCGACCATGGAGGACGCTCGCACGCGGCGCCTCGCCGAACGGATCGCCAAGATCGTCGCCGAGCTGCTTGAGCGGCGGATCAAGGACCCGAGGCTGGGCTTCGTCACCGTGACCGAGGCCCGGCTTACCGGCGACCTGCGCGAAGCCAAGGTCTACTACACGGTGCTGGGCGACGCCGTCGAGCGGCAGGAGACGGCCGCCGCGCTGCGCAGCGCGACCGGCATCATCCGCTCGGAGGTGGGACGGCTGATCGGGCTGCGGCACACCCCCTCACTTGAGTTCATCGCCGACGCGCTGCCGGAGGACGCGCAGCGGATCGACGAGCTGGTGACGGCGGTCCGTGAGCGGGACGAGGCGCTGGCCCGCGCCCGCGAGGGCGCCCAGTGGGCCGGCGACCCGGACCCGTACAAGAAGCCGGCCGACGACTGGTCCGACGAGGACGACGACGACTGGGCCGACGGCGACGAGGACGACGAGGACGAGTGACCCGGGCGGACGCCTGGCCCTCCGGCCTGGTCATCGTCGATAAGCCAGGCGGCCTGACCTCGCACGACGTCGTCGCGCGGGTCCGCCGCCTGGCCCGCACCCGCCGTGTCGGGCACGCGGGCACCCTCGACCCCATGGCGACCGGAGTCCTCGTCGTCGGCATTGAGAAGGCCACCCGGCTGCTCGGCCACCTCATGCTGACCGAGAAGACCTACCACGCCACGATCCGCCTCGGCCAGGCGACGAGCACCGACGACGCCGAGGGCGAGCCGGCGGGCGGCAGCACCGCCGCCGGGGTCACCAGCGAGGCGCTCGGCGCCGGGATCGCCAGCCTCACCGGCGAGATCCTGCAGGTGCCGCCGGGAGTCAGCGCGATCAAGGTGAACGGCGAGCGCGCGTACAAGCTCACCCGGGCCGGCGCGGCACCCGAGCTGGCCGCCCGCCCGGTCACCGTCCGCCAGTTCAGCATCACCGGCACCCGCCGCGACGGTGACCTCCTCGACGTCGGCGCGGTCGTCCGCTGCTCAAGCGGCACGTACATCCGCGCCCTCGCCCGCGACCTCGGCGCCGCGCTCGGCACCGGCGGCCACCTCACCGCACTGCGCCGCACCGCGGTCGGCCCGTACACGATCGGCATGGCGCACACGCTCAAGGACCTGGAAGATCAACAGCAGTCATCAGAACGGGAGCAGGTAAACCCGGCGCTCGCCGCCGTGCTCCTTCCCGGCCAGGAGCCGCAGGGCACGTCCGCCGCTGCCGCGGAGCCGCCAGCTGCCCAGGGTCCCGGCCGGACACCGGTACCCCCCGCGGTGATCCCCCTGGCCGAGGCGGCCGCCGCGGCGTTCCCGCGCCTGGACCTGACCGACGATGAGGCCCGCCGCCTGGCCCAGGGCGCCCGCCTGCCGCTCCCACCGGATTTCCCTTCACCCGCGGACGGTCCGGCCGGGCCGGCCGCCGCGTTCGCCCCCGACGGCAGCTTCGTCGCGCTGGTCGAGGCCGCAGAAGGCCGCCTGCGCTCGCTAGCCGTCTTCGTCTGACCCGGTCCCAACGGCCCCACC
>CAZORE010000003.1:110955-129199 GCA_964581815.1 uncultured Streptosporangiaceae bacterium
CCCGGCGGAAGGATGCCCGCCGGGCACCTCGCCCGCTGGCGTTATCGCGTCGTTGCGCACGCGTGAACTCTTGTGCATTTCGGATACGAATTCGGTGGAGAGAACGCCGATATTCAACTGTAACCATCGCCAAAGCCGCCAAGCGTTGCGTAAACCGTCGAAACGGCTGTACAACGATGCGGATGATGGTTCCAACTCCTGTACCGGAAGCGATCGCGGGCGAGCCGCCGGCGGTCCGCGTCGCCGGGCTGCACAAGCACTACGGTGACGTGAACGCCCTCGCCGCGACGGACCTCACGGTCCGGCCGGGGGAGTTCTTCACGCTGCTCGGCCCGTCCGGCTCCGGCAAGACCACGCTGCTGCGGCTGATCGCCGGGTTCGAGCGCCCGGACGGCGGCAGCATCGAGCTTGCGGGAAAGGACGTCACGCGGGTCCCGCCCTTCGCGCGGGACGTGAACACGGTCTTCCAGGACTACGCGCTGTTCCCGCACATGACGGTCGCGGAGAACATCGAGTACGGCCTGAAGGTGCGCCGCGTCGGCAAGGCGGACCGCAGGCAGCGGGTGGACCGGGCACTCGACATGGTGCAACTCGGCGGCCTCGGCGAGCGCAAGCCCGCGCAGCTGTCCGGCGGGCAGCGGCAGCGCGTCGCGCTGGCGCGGGCGATCGTCAACGAGCCCCAGGTGCTGCTGCTCGACGAGCCGCTTGGCGCCCTTGACCTGAAGCTGCGCCAGCACATGCAGCGGGAGCTGCTGCGGATCCAGCGCGAGGTCCGCATCACCTTCATCTACGTCACGCACGACCAGGAAGAGGCGCTGACGATGAGCGACCGCATCGCGGTGCTCAACCTCGGCCGGATCGAGCAGGTGGGACCGCCCGCCGAGGTGTACGAGCAGCCGAAGACGGCGTTCGTCGCGGACTTCATCGGCGTCTCCAACCTGATACAGCGCGACGGCCGCGAGCTCACCGTGCGCCCGGAGAAGATCACCATCCTCGCCGACGGCGACGCGGCGCCGTCCGGCGCGCACGTCGAGCAGGGCACGGTCAGCGACGTGATCTACGCGGGCGTGCTCACCCGCTACGTGGTCGCGCTCGACGAGGGCGGCGAGCTGACGGTCACCCGCCTCAACAGCGATTCGTCTCCCGGCGGCCTGGCCGGAACCTGGTCCGGCGGCGCGCGGGTGCGCGTCGCCTGGCCGGAAGGGCAGGCCTTCACGATTTCCGAGCAGTCTCCCGGCGCGGTTGTCGCCGGGGCAGGGGAGGGCTAGAACCATGACCAGATTCGGACAGCGGCGCACCGTGGGATCAGCAAGACCGGTGCGCTCAGCCAGCGTGATCGCGGCGGGAATCGCCGCATTGTCCCTGGCCGTTGCCGCGTGCAGCAGCTCAAGCAGCACGCCGACGGGCGGCGCGACCACCGGCGGCAGCACGACGTCCGGCGGCACCAGCGCGTCCGCGCAGCCGGGCACCTCCGGCCTCACGGTCCCCACCGCGAACCTTCCGGTGCTGCAGTCGGTGGGCAAGGGCGAGGGCCAGCTCAACCTGATCGCCTGGGAGGGATACCTCGACCCGTCGTGGGTGAAGCCGTTCCAGCAGCAGACCGGCTGCATCGTCAACGCCAAGTACGCTGGCTCGTCGGATGAGATGGTCTCGCTGATGAAGGACGGCGGCGGCGGCCAGTACGACATGGTGTCATCCTCGGGCGACGCCGACCTGCGCATCCTGTACGCGGGCGACGCCCACCCGGTGAACATGGCGCTGATCCCGGCGGCCAAGGACTTCTTCCCCGCCTTCCAGGCACCGAGCTTCAACACGATCAACGGCGTGCACTACGGCGTCTCGCTGCAGTGGGGCCCGAACGTCCTGATGTACAACACCAAGGACTTCACCACCGCCCCGGCCTCGTGGTCGGTGCTGTACGACCCGGCGAACAAGGGCAAGGTCACCGTCCCCGACAACCCGATCCAGATCGCGGACGCGGCGCTGTACCTGGAGAAGACCAAGCCGAGCCTGGGCATCACCGACCCGTACGAGCTGACCCAGCCGCAGTTCCAGGCCGCGGTCGCGCTGCTCGTACAGCAGCAGCCGCTGGTGAAGAAGTACTGGGCCCTGGCGTCGGAGGAGATCTCCGACTTCCAGAACGGCAACGTGACCGTCGGGGCGGGCTGGCCGTACCAGGTGAGCACCCTGAAGGCGGCCAAGTTCCCGATCGGCTCGACGGTTCCCGCCGAGGGCGCGACCGGCTGGGCGGACACCTGGATGCTTGCCGCCAAGGCGCCGCACCCGAACTGCGCCTACCTGTGGATGCAGTACATCAGCACCCCGCAGGTGCAGGCCAAGCAGGCGGTCACCTACGGCGAGACCCCGGACAACTCCAAGGCCTGCGCCTACATGGACAAGCTGCAGGCCGGCTCCTGCGCGGAGTACCACGCCAACGCCCCGGCCAGCTACCTGGCGTCGATCAGCCTGTGGAAGACCCCGCTGGCGACCTGTGACAACGGCCAGAACGACTGCGTGCCCTATGCCGACTGGGTCACGGCGTGGAACACACAGGTTAAGTAGTAAGCGAGCAGATGACCGATACAGCGGGAACCAGGCAGCGGGCGTACCAGCGGGCCGGCGCCGGGCCGGGGTGGTGGCTGCGGCTGTCCACCGCGCTCTGGCGCCGCCCCTGGGCACGGGCCACGCTGCTGCTCACCCCTCCGCTCGCCTGGTTCCTGCTGGTCTACGTCGCCTCGCTGCTCGTCCTGCTGATCACGGCGTTCTGGTCGATCAACCCGTTCACCACGAACATCGACAAGACCTGGACATGGGCGAACTTCCAGCAGATCTTCACGACCCCGGCGTACCGGTCGGACATCGGGCAGACGGTCGCGATGGCCGCCGAGGTGACGGTGACCGACGCGATCGTCGCGTTCCCGTTCGCCTACTTCATGGCGCGGGTCGCCGCGCCGCGTACGCGAACCATTTTGTTCGTGGCGATACTGCTCCCGCTGTGGGCGAGCTACCTGGCGAAGGTCTACTCGTGGGTGCTGATCTTCACCAACAACGGGTTCCTCGACTGGGTGGCGGGCGGCCTCGGCCTCGGGCACCCGCAGCTGATCTACACGAACTGGGCCGTGTACGCGGTGTTCTGCTACCTGTGGCTGCCCTACATGATCATCCCGGTGTACGGCGCGCTCGAGCGCGTGCCCGACTCGCTGATCGAGGCGTCGCAGGACCTGGGCGGGCGCACCTGGCGGACCACGCGGTCCGTGCTGCTCCCGCTGGTGCTGCCCGGCATCGTGGCGGGGTCGATCTTCACGTTCTCGCTGACCCTCGGCGACTACATCACGCCGCTGCTCATCGGCGGCACCAAGGCGAACTTCATCGGGAACGTCATCTACACCAACATCGGCATCGCGAACAACGTGCCGTTCGCGGCCGCGATGGCACTGGTACCGATCGTCATCATGGGCCTGTACCTGTCGGGCGCCCGCGCGCTCGGCGCGTTCGAGGCCCTCTGAAAAGGCGGCGGACATGGAATCTCAGGGCCTCAAAATCGCGCTGCGTATCTGGGTCGCGCTCGTGCTGCTTTTCCTTTTCATCCCGATCGCACTGATCGTCCTTTACGCGTTCAACAAGTCGAACATCGAGAGCTGGCCGATTCCCGGTGTCACCACGCACTGGTTCGCCGTCGCCTGGAACGACTCCCAGGTACGCGCGGCGCTGTGGCTCTCGGTGCGGGTCGGGCTGGCCGCGACCGCGCTCGCCCTGGTCCTGGGCGGGATGGTCTCCTTCGCGCTGCACCAGTTCAGGTTCTTCGGGCGGGACGCGATCTCGCTGCTGCTCGTGCTGCCCATCGCGCTGCCCGGCATCATTACCGGCATCGCGCTGAACTCGTTCTTCACGTTCGCCAACATCCAGTTCAGCACCCTGACGATCGTGGCGGGGCACGCTACGTTCTGCATCGTCGTGGTATTCAACAACCTGATCGCGCGGCTGCGGCGGCTGCCCGGCTCGCTCACCGAGGCGTCGATGGACCTCGGCGCGCGCGGCTGGCAGACGCTCCGCTACGTGATCCTGCCGCTGAGCGCGACGGCGCTGGTCTCCGGTGCGCTGCTGGCCTTCGCGCTGTCCTTCGACGAGGTCATCGTGACGATTTTCACCGCGGGCGCGCAGAACACGCTGCCGCTGTGGATTTTCGGCGCGATCCGGCTCGGCCAGCAGTTGCCCGAGGTCAACGCGGTCGTGACGATCGTGATCCTGCTAACGCTCATCCCGGTGGTGCTGGCGGCGCGGATCGCCGGCGCAGGCGCGCTGACCCGCTCGGGTGGCGCCCGCGGCTAAGCGCCCGGCGGCGTGGCCACGGCCGCGCTCGCCGCCGCGCCGCGGGCAGGCCGTACTCCCGCGCCCGCCCGGTGTCCCGTACTGGCTAGGCTTGGTGCCGAGCGAAGGAGGGCCGGAGAGTCGTGTACCGCTGGCAGGGCCTGGATGAGGTGCCCGCAGGATGGGGCCAGTCCGTCATCACGATCGGTGAGTTCGACGGCGTGCACCGCGGCCATCAGCACATCGTCGCCCGGGCGGCGGAGCTTGGCCGGGAGCGGGGCCTGCCGGTCGTGGCGATCACCTTCGACCCGCACCCCGACGAGGTGGTCCGGCCGGGCAGCCACCCCCCGTTCCTGTGCTCGCTGCGCCGCCGCGCCGAGCTGCTCGCGAGCCTCGGCGCGGACGCGGTGTGCGTGGTCCCGTTCACCCTGGAGTTCTCCCGCATCGACCCCGACGAGTTCGTGCGCACGGTCCTCGTGGAGAAACTGCACGCCTCGGCCGTGGTCGTAGGGGAGGACTTCCGCTTCGGCCACAAGGCGGCGGGCGACGTGCCGCTGCTAGAACGGCTCGGCGAGAAGTACGACTACACCGCGGAAGGGCTGCCGCTGCTCGTGCTCGACGACATGACGATCTCCTCGACGGCCATCAGGTCGCTGCTCACGGCGGGCGACGTAGCGGAGGCGGCCCGGCTGCTCGGCCGCCCGCACCGCGTCGAGGGCGTGGTCGTGCGCGGTCACCAGCGCGGCCGCCAGCTCGGTTTCCCCACCGCCAACGTCGAGTCGCCGCCGCACACCGCGATCCCCGCCGACGGTATCTATGCGGGCTGGCTCGCCACCCTGGACGAGGCCGGGGCGGAGACGAGCCGTTGGCCCGCCGCGATCTCGATCGGCACCAACCCGACGTTCAACGGCCAGGTCCGCACGGTTGAGGCGTACGCGCTCGACCGCACCGACCTGGACCTGTACGGCCTGCACGCCGCGATCGACTTCGCCGTCCGGCTGCGCGGCACCCTCCGCTTCGAGTCCGTCGAGGCCCTCGTCGACCAGATGCGCATCGACGTCGACCAGGCCCGCGCCCTGCTATCCGCGAAATAGCCGGCATTGCGCAACGCTTTGCCATTTCACGACGCATTTCCGCAGGTAAAAGATATTTTTCGGGTAATTCTTCGCGTCCGAAGAAAACGATCTTGCGGGCGCGGTAGCGTCCCTCACATGACAAACCAAGAAGGCGTCGGCGACACGCTGGTCGCGATCCAAGGCCGGCTCGACCGGATGGACACCAGGTTCGACATGATGGAGACCAAACTCGACGGCGTTCACAACTCGGTCCAGTGGCAAGGCGAGATGCTCAAGTTCCACGGCTACCACTTCAACCGGCTCGAGGCGACGCTGACCGAGCACGGTGACATGCTCAAGGCGCACGGTGACATGCTCAAGGCACACGGTGACATGCTCAAGGCGCACGACCGGCGCTTCGACTTGGTCGACGCTCGCTTCGACCAAGTCGACGAGATGCTCGGCAAGATACTCGCCCGGCTTGACGCTCCGCGACCCTGAGATGGAGACCGGCTTTGGCGCGTCACCCCACGTGGTAGGGTAAAACGCTACCGGTAAACCGCCGGTCGGGACTGGCTGCACCCTCATCGCGGCCGTCTCTCACGGGGAAACCCGCACTCTCTGAGCAATTCTAAGGAGCCACGTGCCGCTCGATACAGAAGTTAAGAAGACGATCTTTGCGGAGTACGCGATCAATGAGGGTGACACCGGTTCGCCGGAGGTCCAGATCGCGCTCATGACCCGCAGGATCAACGACCTGAACGAGCACCTGAAGGTGCACCAGCACGATCACCACAGCCGCCGCGGCCTGCTGCTGCTCGTCGGCCGCCGCCGCCGCCTGCTTGGGTACCTGCGGAACACCGACATCACCCGGTACCGCACGCTGATCGAGCGCCTGGGCCTGCGCCGCTAGCAACGTCCCTGGTCACCGGGTCGGACACTGGACCCGGTGACCTTCGGGCCGGTACTGTTGGCCCTGGCCCACTGATAACAGAATACGAGCGATAAGACACATCCCGTAGCCCCCGGCCCGAGCGCCTGGGCCGGTCCTCGGTAGTGGTCCCCGGGTTCAAGGCACTGGGTTTTCAACAGCTCAGCCCCGAGGACTTCGATCGAAGACCGGCCGGAGTACCTGCTGGTTAGTAAGCGGTACGCCAGAGCCGACCACGGCGCGGCAGGTGGGTGCGGGATCTACCGCAAGGAGGTCTCACCCGTGAAGGGTGTGAAAAGCGCCGAAGCCGTTATCGACAACGGCGAATTTGGCGTACGCAGAATCAGGTTTGAAACCGGCCGTCTCGCCCGTCAGGCGGCAGGCTCCGCCCTCGTCGTCCTCGACGAGGAGACCGTCGTCCTGTCGGCGACGTCCGCGTCCAAGCAGCCCAGGGAAGGGCTCGACTTCTTCCCGCTGACCGTGGACGTCGAGGAGCGCATGTACGCGATCGGGCGCATTCCCGGCTCGTTCTTCCGCCGCGAGGGCCGCCCGTCCGAGGACGCGATCCTCACCTGCCGGCTCATCGACCGCCCGCTGCGCCCGTCCTTCGTCAAGGGCCTGCGCAACGAGATCCAGATCGTCGAGACGATCCTCGCGCTGAACCCGGAGCACCTGTACGACGTGGTGGCGATCAACGCCGCGTCCATGTCCACCCAGCTCGCGGGCCTGCCCTTCGCTGGCCCGATCGGCGGTGTCCGGGTCGCGCTGATCAAGGACCAGTGGGTCGCGTTCCCGACGCACCCCCAGCTTGAGCACGCCACGTTCGACATGGTGGTCGCCGGCCGGATGCTCGAGGACGGCGACGTCGCGATCATGATGGTCGAGGCCGAGTCCACGCCGCAGACGCTCAAGCTGCTCGCCGACGCTGAGAACACCGGCGCGGTCGCCCCCGACGAGGAGACGGTCGCGGAGGGCCTCGAGGCCGCCAAGCCGTTCATCGCGGCGCTCTGCGAGGCGCAGCGGATCCTCGCCGCCGCGGCGGTCGAGGCCGGCCTCGCCCCGGCGAGCACGTCTCAGTTCCCCGTCTTCCTCGACTACGAGGACGACGTCTTCGAGGCGGTGTCCGCCGCGGTGACCGACGAGCTCGCCAAGGCGCTGACCATCGCGGGCAAGCAGGAGCGCGCCGCGGAGGAAGACCGGGTCAAGGTCCTCGCCAAGGAGCGGCTCGCGGAGAAGTTCGAGGGCCGCGAGAAGGAGATCAGCGCCGCCCTCCGGTCGCTGACCAAGAAGCTGGTCCGCCAGCGGGTCGTCAACGACGGCCTGCGTATCGACGGGCGCGGGCTCACCGACATCCGTCCGCTCTCGGCCGAGGTCAGCGTGCTGCCCCGGGTGCATGGCTCGGCGCTGTTCGAGCGGGGCGAGACCCAGATCCTCGGCGTCACCACGCTGAACATGCTCCGCATGGAGCAGATGATCGACACGCTCAACCCCGAGCGCACCAAGCGCTACATGCACAACTACAACTTCCCCCCGTACTCGACCGGTGAGACCGGCCGGGTCGGCTCGCCCAAGCGGCGCGAGATCGGCCACGGCGCGCTGGCCGAGCGGGCGCTCCTCCCGGTGCTGCCGGCCCGCGAGGAGTTCCCCTACGCGATCCGGCAGGTGTCGGAGGCGATCAGCTCCAACGGCTCGACCTCGATGGGCTCGGTCTGCGCCTCGACGCTGGCCCTGCTCAACGCGGGCGTGCCGCTCAAGGGCATGGTCTCGGGCATCGCGATGGGCCTGATCCACGAAGGCGACCAGTACGTCACGCTCACCGACATCCTCGGCGCCGAGGACGCGTTCGGCGACATGGACTTCAAGGTGGCGGGCACCGAGCAGGTCATCACCGCGCTGCAGCTCGACACCAAGCTCGATGGCATCCCCGCCTCAGTGCTGGCCGGCGCGCTCAAGCAGGCGCGCGGGGCCCGGATGACCATCCTCGGCGTGATGCGCGACGCGATCAGCGCGCCGGGCGAGATGTCGCCGTACGCGCCGCGGATCATCACCCTGAAGGTCCCGGTGGACAAGATCGGCGAGGTCATCGGCCCCAAGGGCAAGATGATCAACTCGATCCAGGACGAGACCGGCGCCGAGATCACCATCGAGGACGACGGCACGATCTACGTCGGCGCGACCGATGGCCCGTCCGCGGACGCCGCCCGGGACGCGATCAACGCGATCGCCAACCCGCACATGCCCGAGGTGGGCGAGCGGTTCATGGGCACGGTGGTGAAGACCACCACGTTCGGCGCGTTCGTGTCGCTGCTGCCGGGCAAGGACGGACTGCTGCACGTCACGCAGATCCGCAAGCTGCACGGCGGCCGGCGGATCGAGAACGTCGACGAGGTGATCCACATCGGCGACAAGATCCAGGTGGAGATCCGTGAGATCGACGACCGCGGCAAGCTGTCGCTCGTTCCCGTCGAGGTGCTCGAGCGTGAGGCGGCGGGCGAGGACCTTGGCGGCGGCGACTCGGGCGATGACCGTCCGGGTATCCGCGCCGACCGTGGCGACTCGGGCGACCGGCCGCCGCGCCGCGACCGGGACGACCGGGGCGGCGGAGGCCGTACCCGCCAGCGCTCCCGCGGCGGGCACCGCGAGTAGTGATGGCAGTCGGTGATTCTTCGCTCGGTACCGAGACGACCGTGCGCAGGACCGTCCTTCCGGGCGGCCTGCGCGTGGTCACCGAGTCGCTGCCGGCCGTCCGGTCGGTAGCGCTCGGCATCTGGGTCGGCGTCGGCTCGCGGGACGAGGACGAGGCGCACGCGGGCGCGACGCACTACCTTGAGCACCTGCTGTTCAAGGGCACCCGCAGGCGCACGGCCCTGGAGATCTCCGCGGAGATGGACGCGGTCGGCGGCGAGATGAACGCGTTCACCGCCAAGGAGTACACGTGCTACTACGCGCGGGTACTCGACGCGGACCTGCCGCTGGCGATCGACGTGCTCATCGACATGGTGACCTCCTCGCTCATCGAGCCGAAGGACGTGGACGCCGAGCGCAACGTGGTCCTCGAAGAGATCGCGATGAACGAGGACGACCCGTCGGACTCGGTGCACGAGGCGTTCACTACGAAGCTGTTCGGCGACACGCCGCTCGGCCGGCCGATCCTCGGCACCGTGGACTCGATCAACGCGATCACCAGGGAGCAGATCTTCGAGCACTACCGGGCCAGGTACACCCCGCCGCACCTCGTTGTGTCGGCGGCGGGGAACCTGGACCACGACACCCTGGTCGCGGCCGTCCAGGCGGCGTTCTCCCCGGTTCTCGCCGACTTCGTCGGCGCCGTGCCCGCGCCGCCGCGGCTGCGCGACGCCGGCGGGCTGTGGGACGGGTACGGGCCGGCGGCCGGGTCGGGCGTGAAGCTCATCTCCCGGCCGATCGAGCAGGCCAACCTGATCATCGGCTGCGAGGGGCTGTCCCGCACCGACGAGCGGCGGTTCGCGCTCGGCGTGCTGAACGCGGCGCTCGGCGGCGGCATGTCCTCCCGGCTGTTCCAGGAGGTGCGCGAGAAGCGGGGCCTGGCCTACTCGGTCTACAGCTTCGCCTCGCAGCACGCCGACACCGGCCTGTGGGGCATCTACGCCGGCTGCCTGCCGTCGAAGGCCGACGAGGTGTTGTCGATCTGCTCCGCCGAGGTGACGAAGGTCATCGAGTCGGGGCTGACCGACGCTGAACTCGACCGGGGTAAGGGCCAGGTCCGCGGCGGCATCGTCCTCGGCCTTGAGGACCCGTCGTCCCGGATGACCCGCATCGGCAAGGCCGAGCTTGTCTACCCGAACCTGGAACCGGTCGACGAGATCCTCGCGGCGATCGACGCGGTGACCCACGATGACATCCGCGCCATCGCGGCCGAGGTCCTCAGCAGGCCCAAGGTCCTCGCCGTGGTGGGCCCGTTCCAGGACGACAGCGCCTTCTCAGTCCAGGCCTAGCAGCGGCTCGATCCCCACGGTCAGGCCCGCGGGGAGCGTTGCCACGTTGCGGACCGCCAGGAGCACGCCCGGCATGAACGAGGCGCGGTCCAGCGAGTCGTGACGGATGGTCAGCGTCTCCCCGTGGCCACCGAGGAGGACCTCCTGGTGCGCGAGGAGGCCGGCCACGCGCACCGAGTGCACGTGCACGTCGTCAACGACGGCCCCGCGTGCGCCCGTGAGCTCCTGCTTCGTAGCGTCGGGCGGAGCGCCGAGACCTGCCTTGGCGCGGGCCTCGCCGATCAGCGCAGCGGTGCGCAGCGCGGTGCCCGATGGGGCATCCATCTTGTTCGCGTGGTGCAGTTCGATGATCTCCGCGGACTCGAAGAAGCGCGCGGCTATGGCCGCGAAGCGCATCATCAGCACGGCGCCGACGGAGAAGTTCGGGGCGATCAGCACGCGGGCTCCGGGTGCGGTGTCCAGCCAGGACCGCACCTCGGCGAGGCGGTCCTCGCTGAAGCCCGAGGTGCCGACCGCCACGTCAAGCCCGTGCTCCACGCACCAGCGCAGGTTCTCCATCACCGCCGCGACGTGCGTGAAATCGACGACCACGTCGCACCCGAGCAGCGCGTCGAGCGCGTCCCCGTGGTCGACCTGTGCGGCCACCGAGGCATCCGGCGCGCCCTCGATGGCCTCGCACACGGTGCGCCCCATGCGCCCCCGGGCACCAAGGACCCCGACCTTGATCATCGCAGCCTCCCGCAGCGTCTCCTGCTGACCGCAGGATTCTACGCCGCCCGCCCCCGCCGCCACGGCCGGCGTAGGCTCGGGGCATGTGCCGTTCGATTAAGACCCTGCGCCCGCCCTACGCCGAAGTCGTGACAGATGACGACATGCGGGCCGCGGCCCTGCAGTACGTGCGGAAGATCAGCGGGTTCCGCACGCCCGCGGCGCGCAACGCGGCCGCCTTCGACCAGGCCGTCGCGGAGGTCGCCGCGGCGACCGCGCGCCTGCTCGACTTGCTCGAGGTGCGCGCGCCCGCCACGTCAGGGTGACAAGCCGCCCCCGGTAACGGCCGGTATCCGGGTGAGGCGATCCCGTGCCGGGTAATAGATGATCATGAGGCTGATCCTCAACCTGATCTGGCTGATCCTGTGCGGCTGGTGGATGGCACTCGCCTACGTGCTGGCCGGGATCGTCTGCGCCATCTTGATCATCACGATCCCGTTCGCCATCGCCTCGTTCCGGATCGCGTCCTACGCGATCTGGCCGTTCGGCCGGTCCGTCGTGGTCCGCCGCGAAGCCGGGATCGGCTCCATCATCGGCAACATCATCTGGATCGTGCTGTTCGGCTGGGGGCTTGCCCTCGGCCACCTGGCGTCCGGCGTCGTCATGTGCCTCACGATCATCGGCATCCCGCTCGGCCTGGCGAACTTCAAGCTCATTCCCATCTCGCTGGTCCCGCTCGGCGTCCGGATCGTCTCGTCCGACGAGCTCTATTCCGGCTACCCGCCGCAGTAAGGGGAGCGAGAGAAAGCGGCAGAAGAGGAACGGGTGCGGGTAATCCCGCCCGTCTGCCGGGGCGGCTGCGCGGCAGTAGCCTTGGGGGATGGAGGAGACCGAGAGCCGGGTCGAGGTGTACGTCACGACGGACACCTCGGGCGCGCCGCACAAGGCGGGCGAGCCGAAACTTTACGTGATGTATGACGCGGCCAAGCCGGAGGCGGGCAGGCTGTACTTCACCGAAGCCGAATGGGACGCGTTCGTGCTCGGCGTCAAGGACGGCGAGTTCGACCTGGACGAGGACGGCAACCTGCCGCCGGTCCCGGACAGCCAGCGGACCGCGGACCAGCAGGAACGGTAATCGTCGCCGATCGCGCACGGGTCGCGGCCGACAGTGTTCGCTCGCGGTCTGGTATCGCCGTGATCGCTCCGTTTACCCTTTTAGTATGTCTCCGCCGGCGCCAAGGCCAGTGCTCGATTCCTCGCGCTTTGGGCGGACGCCGGTACTCTTCCTGCTCGGGCTGGCCGCCTGCTGCCTGGTCGCGATGGTGGCGCTCGCGGTCGTGGTGGCACAGCGCGGCCCGGCGCCCGCCTTGGTCGGCCTGCTGCTCGGGCTGCTGCCGATCCCGTTGCTCGTGGCGCTCATCTTGTACCTGGACCGGCTGGAGCCGGAGCCGCGGGCCCTGCTCGCCGCGATCTTCGGCGCGGGGGCAGGCATCGCGGTCATTACCGCGCTCCTCGGCCGCGCCCTGGGCACGGCCGTGATTACGACGCCGGAGCTTGCGCCGCACGCGACCGTCACGGCCCTGGTCCCGGCGGGCCCGGCGATCGGCGGCGCGGTCGTGGCGGAGACGCTCAACGGGCTCGTCCTGCTCGCCCTGCTGGCCTCGCGCCGCACGGAGATCGACGGCATCGAGGACGGCGTTGTCTACGGATCGATGGTCGGGCTCGGCTTCGCGCTGGTGGCCAACGTGTACGCCTACGCCGTGGCGTGGAACGCCGGCGTCGGCGCGATCGCCGAGGAATTCGCCCGGCGGGGGATCTTCGGCCCGGTCTTCCAGGCGCTGTTCACCTCGCTGATCGGGCTCGGCGTCGCCTATGCGGCGGCCCGGCCGCGAGGCGCCGGCCGGGTAGCCGCGATCGCGGCCGGCTGGCTCGGGGCGGTCGCGCTTGACGCCTTGTGGAACCACTCGGCGGGCGCTCGCGGTATTGGCCTGCTGGTCACCTACGTCATCCTCCTCATCGCGCTCACCACGGTGGTCGTCGCGGTGCTCGCCGACCGGCGGCGGGTCGTCGGGCTGATCGTCAGCTTCCTGCCAGACTTCGAGCATCCCGAGGTGGTCACCGCTGACGACATCAGGATGCTGGCGAGCCTGCGGCTGCGCCGCCACGGCCGGCAATGGGCGCGGCTGACCCTCGGCCTTGACGGCAGGCGCGCGATGGCCGAGTACCAGCTCGCCGCCACCGAGCTTGCCATGGCCTGCCGCCGCAAGAGCCTGGGCCAGACGACCCAGGAGGCCTACGTTAGGCACCGCGATGACTCGCTGACCCTGATGCGCGCGGCCGCGGCGGTCGTCCGCGACCAGGAGCAGCTGACCCCGCCGCCGTGGATCGGCCCCGACGCGTCTTCCGTCTTCATCGCCTATCAAGCCTGGCCCTTGTGGCCACGCTCCGACTGGCCAGGCGCCAGCTAGGTGTGCTGGCGGGCGGCTAGCCGAACAGGGTGGGCTGCCGGTCGGCCTGGGTGACGGCGCGGGCTCCCTCGTGCCGCAGCAGCCATTCCTTGCGGTCGACACCCCAGCCGTACCCGGTCATCGACCCGTCCGCGCCGATCACGCGATGGCACGGGATGATGATCGAGATGGGGTTGCGCCCGTTGGCGAGCCCGACCGCGCGCGAGGCGACGGGGGACTTGCCGAGCGCGGCCGCGACCGCGCCGTAGCTGGTCGTCACGCCGTAGGGGATCCTGGTGAGCTCGGCCCAGACCGCGACCTGGAACGGGGTACCGCGCGGCGCGAGGGCCACATCGAACTCCTTACGCGAGCCGGCGAAGTACTCCGCGAGCTGCTCCGCCACGGCGGCGAACCCGCCGGGGCGGCGGATCCACTCCGGCCGGACCGAGGCGGAGTGCTCACCGGCGTCGAGCAGGTACAGCCCGCCGAGCGCCCGCTCGTCCCCGGTCAGCAGGATCCTCCCGACCGGCGAGTCCACGATGTCGTACCAGGTCGGTGCCACCGGGCCGGCGGCAAGGAACGGACTTGTCATGACGTCATCCCTCACTTCGTTCGGATATCCAAAGACCGCGCGTCCGCGCTGGGCTCAAGCGTCGCCCACAGGTGATGCACCGCGTACGAGCGCCACGGCCGCCAGTGCTCGGCCAGGGCGAGGGCCGCCGCGGGCGTTACCGGGCCGCCTCCGGCAAGCGGGGCGAGGGCCCGCAGCACGCCGACGTCTTCCGGCAGGAACACGTCCGGGTCGGACAGCGCCCGCATCCGGATGTAGCCGGCCGTCCACGGGCCGATCCCCGGCAGCGCGAGCAGCCGGGCGCTCACCTGGTCTCGGTCGGCGCCTGGGTCGAGGCTGATTTCGCCGGACGCCAGCGCCCCAGCCAGGGTCACCACCGCCCGGGCTCTCGTCAGCGGCATCGGCAGCACCGCCGGGTCGAGCGCGGCGATCAACGCGGCGTCAGGAAAGACGTGGGTCAGCCCCCTGCCGCCCGGGCTGCCGCCGTTGAGTCCGGCCGCCACGGCGGACGCCGGCAACGGCGCCCCGCACAGCGCGGCCAGCCGTGCGCCGAGCCGCCGCGCGGCGGCGACCGAGACCTGCTGGCCGAGCACCGCCCGGATCGCGATCTCATTCCCGTCGACCGCGCCCACCGCGCGCCGCCCTGGTGAGGCGGCCGCGAGCGGGCCGAGCACCGGATCGCCCGCGAAGAAGCCAGAGATCGCCGCCGGGTCGGCGTCCAGGTCAAGCAGCCGCCGGCACCGCTGCACGGCGGCCGTCACGTCGCGCAGGTCGGACAGCGCGAGCGAGCAGTCCACCCAGCTCGAATCAGGAACGAGGCGCAATGAGATCACCCCGCTGCCGTGCGGCAGGCTGATCGTCCGGGCGTACCGGTCGGCCGCGGCCACCTCGACTCCTGGAATGGCCCGCGCGGCGAGGAAGCCGAACAGCCGCCCCAGGTCGATCGGCGGCCGGAACGGCAGCCGCAGCCGCAGCACGCCGGCCGCACCGTGACCGCCGGCCGCACCGTGGCCGCCGGCCGTACCGTGGCCGTCGACCGCAGCCGACGGGACCGGTCGTCGGCCGGAGCGCCCGGCCCGGTCCCGCGCGGCGGCCCGTTCCCGCAGCTCGCGCGGCGCGATGTCGTACACCTCGAGGATGGTCGCGTTGAACTGCCTGATGGACGTGAAGCCCGCCGCGAAGGCGATGTCGCCCATCGGCAGCTTCGTGGTCTCGATGAGCACCCGGGCGGTCCGCGCCCGCTGCGCCCTGGCCAGCGCCAGCGGCGCCGCGCCGACCTCCGCGGTCAGCAGCCGGCCCACCTGCCTGGCCGAGTAGCCGAGGCGAGCCGCCAGGCCGTCCACACCGGACCGGTCGACCACGCCGTCCGCGATCAGCCGCATCGCGCGCCCCGCGACGTCGGAGCGAACGTTCCACTCGGGGGAGCCGGGCGACGCGTCGGGCCGGCACCGCTTGCAGGCGCGGAACCCCGCCTGCTGCGCCGCGGCCGCGGTCGGGTAGAAGACGATGTTCACCCGCTTGGGCGTGATTGCCGGGCAGGACGGCCGGCAGTAGATGCCCGTTGTCCGCACGGCGCAGAAGAACACCCCATCAAACCGGGCGTCCTTGCTAAGCGCCGCCGTGTACCGCTGCTCATCGTCCATCACCGTTACACTCAACCACCCGCGCGACGCCGCCACTAGCGGAAATCGGACATCATAGGCGGGCCTTCGGCGGCGAAAACCCCGGTACCGAACGAGAGCGTCCTCCGCCCGTTCCGGCGACGGTGATGACCGAGATCAGGGCGGGACGCCCGCCCCTCGTCAGCGCGGCCAGGGCGCACCAGCGTTCCCGTCCGCACGACGCGATGGCATGCCGAGGGTGCCTGCGTGGCAGCATCGTCCCGGCGGCGTCTAGGGAGGGGTTATCGAGACCAGTGAGAGCTGTGAGCTGCCTGGTATCTGCCCACCAGTCCTGGCGGGACTCTTTTATGTAGGGTTTGCGTGTTATGTAGGGTTAGTGGCGTAATGGCGCTATAAAGCCTTCATGATCATGGGCTTGAGCCACTGGGACGTTGCGCCTGTGGCTGGTGGTGCTAGCGGGTTCGCCGCGTGGGCGGCTGGGTGCCTGCGCTTACGCGCGCCAGAAGTCGTACGGGTCGCGGCCCGGGCGGAAGCCCGCCGCCTCGACGATGTCGACCGCCAGTTTGAAGCGGTCACCGACGCGGCCGGGCAGGTGGGCGTCGCTGCCGAAGGACACGGCGGTACCGCCCGACTGCCGCCACCAGCGCACCAGGTCGACGGAGGCCAGGGGTGACTTCGTGTTGATCTCGAGCACCCGGCCCGAGACGGCGAGTGCGCGGAGCGCCGTGCGGTACTCCTCCTCGAATGGCTCCTCCCGGTACCGGTGCGCGCCCTTGGGCCAGTACCGGCGCGGGAAGTCCAGGTGGGCGAGCACCTGGAACAGGTCGCTGCCCTCGATGAGCGCGACAAGCTCAGCGAAGTAGTAGCGCATCGCGTCGCCGTCTGGCATCGCGCCGAAGAGTGCGTCGGCGGCGACCAGTCGCCCACGGTAAGGGACGGCGTGCAGCGAGCCGAGGACCCGGTCGAAGGAATTCCCGCGCACCACCGCGCCGGCGCTGCCCGCGAACAGGTGCGACTCGCCCGCCTCCACGCCGGACAGGATCCGCAGTCCGGGGAACCGCTGCCGGCATTCCTCAATCGATGCCATGTACCCGGTGACGTCTAGCGGCCTGATCCGGCCCCACCAGCGATGGTCGGTCGCGACGTCCATGATCGCGTCGCCCGCAGCCCCTGCCGTGAACTCCAGGTGCTCGGTGAACGCGATGGCGGGCAGTCCGACGGTGACCGCCTGCTCGCAACTGCGCACCATGGAGGCGTCCGCCGACGTGTCGTACGACCATTCGGTATGCACATGATTATCAGGAGGCAGCACGGTCAAATACTACTTGCGGGCGGAACGGCCCCCCGCGCCCCCGATCACGGTGAGTGCGGCACCTACCATTGCGAGTCGCGCTGCTTCGCCGAGGTGATGACGTAGATCTCGCCGGTCTCCCGCGCGCCCTGCGGTACCCGGCCCTGGCCGGGCTGCCCGCCGGGGCCGTAACCGATGGGACCGTGACCGCCGGGACCCTGGCCGGGACCCTCGCTGACGGGACCTTGGCTGCCGGGATCCTGGCCGGCGGCCGGGAGCGCCGACGGGCCCTTCTTCCCGGCCTTGGTCAGCCTGCCCCAGCGCTCTTCCCACTCGGCGACGTCGCCGCCGCATGCGTTGACGTAAGCGATCAGCACCGGAAGGGTCGGCAGCCTGAGGCCGCCGGCCGCGGAGGCAAGCGTGCGCATCGTGTAGTGCGACTTCTCTGCCATGTCAGGGTAGTCAAGCCCGACCTTCGAGCGGAGCACTCGAAGGTCCCTGGCGAACGCGCCGATGTTATCGGTCTCGATCGCGGCGATTGGCCCCTTGGGGCTCGGCGGCGGGTCAGGCAGCGCGCTGTCCCGTTGCCTGATGACCGGACTCCCGATCCGTCCGAACCCGTCCGTGTTGCCCATCCCCGGGCCGCCAGGCTGCTGGCCGGGATACTGCTGGCCCGGGTAGGGCTGGCTTGGGTACTGTTGCCCCGGGTACGGCTGGCCGGGATACTGCTGGCCCGGGTAGGGCTGGCTTGGGTACTGCTGGCCCGGGTTCGGCTGGCCGGGATACTGCTCGCCGGGATACTGCTGACCGGGATACTGCTGACCCGGAGCCCCCTGGCCGGGACCTGCCCAGCCTTGTCCCGGTGCCGCCCCTGCGGCCTGCCAGGAGCCGGTGTTCCTTACGCCCGGCCCGTACTGCGGCTGGCCGTACTGCCCCGGCCCGAACTCTGCCTGGCCGGGGGCCCAGCCTGGTGCCTGTCCCGGCCCGGGCACCCAGCCCTGGCCCTGGCCCGCTCCGGCGGCCTGCCAAGAGCCCGTGTTCCTCGCCCTGGCGCCGGACCCGGGTCCGGCCGCCTGCCAACTGCCTGTGTTACGGGCGCCGGGACCGCGCGGTGCCTGGCGCGTGGCCCAGTCCGGTCCTTGGTCCTGACCGCCGGACGGCCAGAAGCCCGGGTCCTGTGGGTTCACGCCCGGTTGTGCCTGTCCCGCGGCCCAGCTCGGCCCGGCGGCCTGCCATGAGCCGGTGTTCCGCTGGTTCTGGCCGTACTGCCCCGTGGCCTGGCCGCCCGGCTGTCCAGGCGGGAACTGCCCCGGCGGGAATTGCCCGGGGGCGAACTG
>CAZORE010000003.1:129299-138225 GCA_964581815.1 uncultured Streptosporangiaceae bacterium
GAACTGGCCGGGGGCGAACTGCCCAGGTGGGAACTGGCCGGGTGGGAACTGTCCTGCCGCGCCGGCTTGTCCCGCCGCCTGCTGACCGGCCCCGTGCGGGTCACTGCTGTTCGGCTGCTGCCCCGCCGCCTGGCCGTACGGCCCGGCCACGGGCTGACCCTGGCCGTACGGCCCGGCCACGGGCTGACCCTGGCCGAACGCCGCCTGGCCGCCGAATGCTGCCTGGGCCCCGAACGCCGCCTGGCCCGCTGGATCTTGCCCGTACTGGCCAGGGCCGTGCGCGCCCGCGGTGAACTGGCCCTGCCCGTATCCGGCCGGACCGTAACCTGGTCCGCCCGGCATGTATCCCGGCTGGCCAGGCTGCGGCCACGGCTGTCCCTGACCAGGTGCGGCCGGCCCGGGCCCCGGTACCTGCCCGCCATGCTCCTGCTGCCCTGCCCACGGCTGCTGCCCTGCCGGGTACGGCCCAGCCACGTAGAGGCCGGCCGCATAGGGGCCGGGCACCTGCTGGCCGGTGGCCTGCGGCCCAGGCGGGTACATGCCGCCCGGGTAAGGGCCTGCCGCGCCGCCCTGAGCGGGGCCGGGCGGCAGGGGTCCCGTAGGGCCAACCGGTCCAACCGCCCCGGCGTCTGTCCACTGCGATGCCGGCGGGTACCCGGGTGGCTGCCCGACGGGTACGGCTCCCGGCCACGCCTGCGGTGACGGCTCGGCCGCCGGTCCCCGCCGGCCCTGCGGCTGGCCGGGATATGCCTGGCCGGGGTACCCGGAGTTCGGCGGCTGGGCCGGCCCCCCGGGAGGGCCGGCAGGGTAACCGCGGGGCGCCGCTCCGGGCCCTCGCGGGTCGTAGGCGCCGGCCGGGCGCGGCCCGCCACGCGGCGGAGCGGGCCGCTGCGGGCCGGGAGACGACGGCCGGGGCCCGGCGCCGGCCGGCCGCGGCCGCGGCCGGCCCACCCCGGGTATCGCGTCGTCGGGCCGCTGCCACGGGCGGCTGTCCGTCGTGGGGTCGTACTCGGCTTGCCTGGCCGAGCGCGGCGGGTACCCTGGCCGCGGCGGCATACCGCGTTCCTGACGCGACCTGCTCGGTCCCGGCGGCAAGTCCGCGGGCCGGGGCTGGTTGCCTCGCGCGTAATCCTGGTAGTCCGGGTCCACGGGATAGGCGCCCGGTTCCAGGTACGTGTTGCCCAGGTAGGAATCGCGCTGGTAGGCGTCACCGTCGGCATAGGCTGCGGCGCGGGCACGGCCTTGCGTGCCCCGGTCGGGCCCGCTGCCCTGACGATTCACCCGCTACCTCCCGAACACGCCTCGCGGTGCTCACCGCCCCACTAGTCGAGTGTAGGGCGGACGCGCCTCCCGGACAGGTGCGACGGGTAATTGGCAGTACTTAGACAACTTTTTATTTGGGCGGGCAGCGGGCACCCAACTGCCAATCTAAGGCCGCCCGCCGCGGGTATCGGATGCTTGCCGACAGGGGCTACTCTGGGGTCAAGGCACGAGCGATTTGCCCGCGCCATAACGATTTGCGACGTGGTGTGCCCCACGCCGGAGTTCCCTTGCGGAGCGGCCATGGTGGCTTGGATCGTCTGGCTGATCGTCGCGGCCGTGCTCGGCGTGGCTGAGCTGGTAACGATGACGTTCGCGCTCGGCATCATCGCCGTCGGCGCGTGCGTCGCCGGCGCCGTCGCGGCGCTGAGCCTCGGCCTGCCCTTCCAGGCGCTGGCGTTCGTCGTCGCCTCGGCGGCCGGGCTCGGCGGCGTGCTTCCCGTCGCCCGCCGGCACATCAAGCAGCCGCCGCTGCTCAAGACCGGGCCCGCCGCACTGGTCGGCCGGTCGGCCCGGGTGCTCGAAGAGGTCAGCGGGCACAGCGGCCGGGTCCGCATCGGCGGCGAGGAGTGGTCGGCCCGGTCCTACGACGAGACGCTGGTCATTCCCGTCGGCCACACCGTCGACGTCATGCAGATCGAGGGCGCGACCGCCCTCGTTTACCCCCGGGAGTAAAAGCCATGGTCATCGCGGAGCTCATCATCGTGGCGGTGATCGCCCTCATCGTCCTGCTCACCGTGGTCCGCTCGGTGCGGATCATCCCGCAGGCGCGGGCGCGGAACGTAGAGCGGTTCGGCCGCTACCGCAAGACCCTCGAGCCAGGCCTGAACTTCATCCTGCCGTTCGTCGACCGGGTCAAGACGCAGATCGACCTGCGCGAGCAGGTCGTCTCGTTCAACGGCCAGCCGGTGATCACCGAGGACAACCTGGTCGTGAACATCGACACGGTGCTGTTCTTCCAGGTGACCGACCCGCGGGCGGCGGACTACGAGATCGTCAACTACATCCAGGCGATCGAGCAGTTGACCGCCACCATGCTGCGGTCGGTGATCGGCTCGATGGACCTTGAGCAGACGCTGACCTCCCGCGAGAAGATCAACACGCTGCTGCGCGGGGTGCTCGACGACGCGTCGGGCAAGTGGGGCATCCGGGTGACCCGGGTGGAGATGAAGGCGATCGACCCGCCCAAGTCGGTGAAGGACGCGATGGAGAAGCAGATGCGCGCCGAGCGGGAGAAGCGCGCCACGATCCTCACCGCGGAAGGCCAGCGGCAGTCGCAGATCCTGATGGCGGAAGGCGACAAGCAGAGCAAGGTCCTGCGCGCGGAGGGCGACAAGCAGGCCGCCATCCTGCGCGCCGAGGGCGAGGCCCAGGCGATCAGCCAGGTCTTCCAGTCGATTCACCGCAACGACCCGGACCCCAAGCTGCTCGCCTACCAGTACCTGCAGACACTGCCGCAACTTGCCAACGGCGCGGGCAACACGTTCTGGGTGATACCGAGCGAGGTGACGTCGGCGCTCAAGGCGGTGACCAGCGCGTTCGGCGGAGGTAGCGGAACGGAGGCTGCGGCGCCGGAGGCCCCGGCGGCGACCCCGCGGCCAGGGCCGACCGAGATCGAGCGGCCAAAGGACAACGACGGCGCGGTACCGCCCGCGCAGCGGGCGCGCGCGCTCGAGGAAGCGCCACCTCAGGAAGCGGCACTCCAGGAAGCAGCGCCCCAGCAGGCAGTGCCGGAGCCGGAGGCCGTCATCGGGGCCGGCGAAACGCCGCCAGGGTCGCTGAACGGCAGCTCAGGCGAAGACCGCTAGCATCACGACGAGGACACAGAGCAGGACGACGGCAGCCACTACGATCCAGGTTCTCGACCGCCCGGCCGCGCCCGCCCGGGGCGCGGCACGGCGCTTCGACCTGGCCGCGGTCGCCTGGGCCGTGCCCGGCACCTTCCCCCAGCCGGCCGGGACCGCTCCCGGCGCGAACAGGGTGGCCTTCGACTGGCCCTGCGCCCAGGGGGCCGACTCCCACGGCGGCGCTTCGTCGCCGGAGAGCGCAGCGTCGATGAGGGAGTCGGGGATGGCCGGCCAGGCGGTCGATACCCGGATGGGGTCCCACCCGGGTGGCAAGCCGCCCGCCGCGGGCTCGTTAGCCGCGGTCGGCGGCGGGAAAGACACCGCCGGGACGTCGGGCTCGAAGCCGTCAGGGACGTCGGGCTGGGAGACCGCCGCACGGTCAGGCTCGAAGCTGTCCGGGACGTCGGGCTGAGAGACCGCCGCGACGCCGGGCTCGAAGACGTCGGGCTCGAAGCTGGGCGGCCCGTCGGCCGGCCCGTCAGCCGCCACATCGGGCGGGAAATCGGGCCACGAGGAAACGTCGTCCGACGTGGACGGCGTGTCCTCGCTACCGCTCGCCATTCCCTCGGCGACCCGGTCGAGCGCGGCCATGATGATGGAGGGATCGGGGTTGCCCTCGACCTGCGACACCGAGCCGATGCGCGCCCCGGCGGCCGCGGCCGCCGAGTTGCCCGCGCTCCGCGCCTCGGACACCGGGAGAGACGGAGTCCTGGTCAGCGAGCGCCACCGCTCCTCCCACTCCTCGGTGGTACCACCGCAGCCCCTGACGAACGCCGAGAGGACTGGCAGGTCAGGCAGCGCGGGACCGACCTCGGCGGCCTTGATGGAGTCATACGGGTAGTGCGCGCGCGCCGCGAGCTCGGCATGCCCTAGGCCCGCGCCGTCTCTGAGCTCCCGCAGCTCACGCAGAAACCGCTCAGTATCGTCCGCCGACGCCACGCGCCCGGACACTTGCCGTACATCAGCTTGTTGATGCTCCACCCAGGAACCCTCCCCTGAACCCGGTACACCGGCTGTGACCTCTGGGGTCACATCTGGACCACGCGGCGTACCCTCCAGCCAGGATCCATTGGCAGGTTACCGCGTACGGCCGCGGCGGGCGTCGCAACCGCAAGCTTTAGGCATGTGAATTCCGTCGGCCAGCGTTACCCGTGGATGGCGAGGCCCACCGTGAATGCCACGCCGAACGCCAGCTGGAGCCGCCCCGTCTGCCCGAGCGTCGCGATCAGGCCCGGCCCGGCGACACCGCCGCGCACCGCCCGCGCCGGCGGGAAGGCAAGCGGCAGGGCAAGCAGCGCGAGCAGGGCGAACGGCCGGTACACCGCGATCAGCGCGGCGAGCGCGAACGGCACGAGCAGGAACAGCAGGTACGTCAGGCGCGCCCGGGAATCCCCGACCCGCACCGCGAGCGTCCGCTTCCCCGCCGTCGCGTCCGAGTTGATGTCCCGCAGGTTGTTGATCATCAGCAGCGCGCAGGACAGCAGCCCGGCCGGGACCGACGCCGCGAGCCCCAGCCAGGAGAGCCGCCCCATCTGCACGAACGCTGTCCCGGCCACCGCCGCCACGCCGAAGAACGCGAAGACGGACACCTCGCCGAGCCCCCGGTACCCGTAGGGCCGCGACCCGCCGGTGTAGAACCAGGCGGCGAGCACGCACAGCGCCCCCACCGCCACGATCCACCACGACGTCACCGCGGCAAGCACCAGCCCGGTCGCGCAGGCCACGAGGAAGCAGGCGAAGGCGGCGCGCTTCACCGCGCCGGGCGACGCCGCGCCCGATCCCACCAGCCGCATGGGCCCGGCCCGCCGCCCCGCCGCGTCGGTACCGCGCACCCCGTCGCTGTAGTCGTTGGCGTAATTCACCCCCACCTGGAGCGCGAGGGCGACGAGCAGCGCGAGCAGGGCCCGCCAGAAGACGAACCTCCCGTACCCCGCCGCGACACCCGACCCGATCAGCACCGGCACCACCGCCGCCGGCAGCGTCCGCGGCCGCGTCCCGGCCACCCATTCCCGCGCACTAGCCACGGCCAGATCCTATGCGGGCCACCGGCCCGCCACCCCACCCGCATGGTTGTGACATCCGTACGGCCCCAGCCGTATCGTTGCCGCAACCATCCGCCGGCCGCTAGCAGA
The DNA here is from genome assembly GCA_964581815.1 of uncultured Streptosporangiaceae bacterium. Classification (GTDB taxonomy): domain Bacteria; phylum Actinomycetota; class Actinomycetes; order Streptosporangiales; family Streptosporangiaceae; genus Trebonia. The sequence goes on from CAZORE010000003.1 coordinate 134,599, forward strand.
TAGCCCCGGATTGGCTAGCCCGTAGGCGAAAGCAGGGTGTGCAGCCGCACCACCGGCACCTTGACACCCATGTCAAGGCTGGCCCGGCTGCCGTCCGGCGCCCAGCCTGCGGCCTCGAGGAAGCCGATCCGCGCCTCGTCGCCGGCCAGCGCCCAGGTGTACCCGGTGCGGAACCCGTCCTCGGCGAACGTGTCGGCCACGGCGTGCAGCAGCCGCCCGTCGTGCCCGTCCGCGGCCGCGGACGGAACCACGTGCAGCTCGTAGAGCTCACCGTCGGTGGCCGGCCACAGGTCCTCGTCGGTGGCAGGGCCGGCCGCGGCGAACCCGAGCAGGTCCGGCGAGCCCGGCTCAGCCACCGCCACGTGCACCCGGTGCTTCGACGTCGGCGGCGCGCTGATCGCTTCCCGCCAGCGTTGCGCGAACTTGCCGGCCGCTTCTTCGCTGGTCAGCTCCTCCATCACGGCGTCGGGCACCAGCCCGGCGAATGCCGAGCGCCAGCTGGCAACCTGCACCTGGGCCAGCCCGGGTGCGTCAGACGCGCGGGCCGCCCGGACGAATCCGCCGGTCACGCGCCAGGGGCCCCGAGCGCCGAGATGTCCCGCGCCGCGCCGGTGGATGCCGAGGTCGCCAGCGCCGCGTACACCTGGAGCGCCGCGCTCACCGGCCGCTGCCGTGCGGCGGGGCGGTACGAGCCAAGCGCCGCGAGCAGCGCCTGCCTGCGCTCGGCGAGCTCCTCATCCGGCACGTCGAGCCGCAGTTCCCGGCGCGGGATGTCGATGACGATCGTGTCGTCCTCCTGCACGAGCGCGATCACGCCGCCGCTGGCCGCCTCGGGGGAGATGTGCCCGATCGACAGCCCGGAGGTGCCGCCGGAGAACCGGCCGTCGGTGATCAGCGCGCAGGCGCGGCCCAGGCCCTTCCCCTTGAGGAACGACGTCGGGTACAGCATCTCCTGCATGCCGGGCCCGCCGCGCGGCCCCTCGTACCTGATGACCACCACGTCGCCGGCCGCCACCCGCCCGCCGAGGATCCCGTCGACCGCGTCCTCCTGCGACTCGAAGACCCGGGCCGGACCGGAGAACGTCCACAGCTCCTCGGGCACGCCGGCGGTCTTCACCACGCCGCCGTCCGGCGCCAGGTTCCCGTACAGCATGCACAGGCCGCCCTCGGCGGTGTAGGCGTGCGCCACGTCCCTGATGCACCCGGCGGCCGCGTCGCGGTCGAGCGAGTCCCAGCGCGCGGACTGCGAGTAGCCCTTGGTGGTGCGCACGCCGCCTGGCGCCGCGTGGTACAGCTCGACCGCCTCCGGGAGCACGGACGAAGACCGCAGGTCCCAGTCGGAAAGCGGCGAGCCGTGCACCGTGTGCACCGACTGGTTGAGCAGCCCGGCCCGGTCGAGCTCGCCGAGGATGGTGTAGATCCCGCCGGCCCGGTGCACGTCTTCCACGTGGTAGGACCCGTTGGGCGCCACCTTGCACAGGCACGGCACCCGCCGGGACAGCTCGTCGATCTCCTTGAGCCCGAAGTTCACGCCCGCCTCGTGCGCGGCGGCGAGCAGGTGCAGGATCGTGTTGGTCGACCCGCCCATCGCGATGTCCAGCGCCATGGCGTTCTCGAACGCGTCCCGCGTCGCGATCGACCGGGGCAGCGCCGACTCGTCGTCCTCGAGGTAGTACCGCTTCGCCAGCGAGACGACCAGCGCGCCCGCCCGCTCGAAGAGCCCCCGCCGCGCCACGTGCGTGGCCAGCGTGGTCCCGTTGCCCGGCAGCGCGAGCCCGATCGCCTCGGTGAGGCAGTTCATCGAGTTGGCGGTGAACATGCCGGAGCACGACCCGCAGGTCGGGCAGGCGTTCTCCTCGATGTCGGCCAGCTCGGAGTCCGACACCGACGGGTCCGCCGAGGCCACCATGGAGTCGATCAGGTCGAGCTTGCGCACGCTCGCCGGCGCGCCGGCGACGCCCCCGACAACGGTGACCTTGCCGGCCTCCATCGGGCCGCCGGAGACGAACACCGTCGGTATGTTCAGCCGCATCGCGGCGATCAGCATGCCCGGCGTGATCTTGTCGCAGTTGGAAACGCAGATCATCGCGTCCGCGCAGTGCGCGTTGACCATGTACTCCACCGAGTCCGCGATCAGCTCGCGGGACGGCAGCGAGTACAGCATCCCGCCGTGGCCCATCGCGATCCCGTCGTCGACGGCGATCGTGTTGAACTCGCGGGGGATCGCGCCCGCGGCCCGCACCGCGTCGGCGATGACCCGGCCGACCTCCGCCAGGTGCACGTGACCGGGCACGAACTCGGTGAAACTGTTGGCGACGGCGATGATCGGCTTGCCGAAGTCCTCGTTGGCTACCCCGGTCGCGCGCAGCAGCGCGCGCGCTCCCGCCATGTTCCGACCGTGCGTGACCGTGCGTGACCTCAGCGGCGGCATCGCCGAACTCCCCTCGCAGAAAAGCGAAAGCTAATGGAGCTTCAGCCTACCGGGGTTGTGGTCCTCGACGGCGATGCCTCAGGCAGCATCCGCTCCGCCGTGTCGTAAATGGTGCGGACTTCCTCGCGGGTGAGCGACGGCACGCCCTCGTTCGGCTGGGTGCGCTTCCAGTGGCGCTGCTTGAGGTACTTGCCGAGCGCCGTTCCGGTGAACACGTCGACGTTCCTGATGGTCGCGACGTCCCAGGGGACCCTGGGCCCGTAGATGGCAAGCGCGGGCCGGACGGAAACCTCGTAGCCGAGCGCCGCGGAGAGGATCTCGCTGGCCTGCGAGGCCTCCCAGACGGCGTGCTCGAGCCGGTCCTTCTGCGACTCCGGTCCCAGGTAGAGCCGCCTGCCGTTGATCGTGCGGATCGGCAGCCTGGCATCCCACCCCTCCGAGTCGATCGCGTAGACCCCGGTCGGCCCGATGACCAGGTGGTCGATGACTTCCTGGCTGCCCGGAATGGCCCGCGCGTTGAGCGTGAAGTAGCCCTCACGGCGTATCTTGTTCAGCTGACCGTGGGTCTGCTTGTAGGCGGGGTACTTGGCGCCGTTGAGGTACATGTGGAGGTTGGGGTTCCGCGCCCGGCGGACGGTATCCGCGATCCCGGCCAGGATCGCGAGCGTCACGGCGATCTCCCAACTCCTGGTAAGTGCCGCGGCCGCCGCGCCGACGACCACCATGATGATGGCCCGCTTCCGCCAGAATTCGAGCTGGACATCGGGCGGCAGGTCGCGCACGCCCACCCGCGGCGGTTCATTCCCCGGCCCGCCCGCCTCGCCTCCCCCGTTGGCTGGCCCGCCCCCCCGGATGCGTCCGAGGATTCGCCCCAACGGGGTCGGCTTACTCTCTTCCGCCGCGCCGCTCGGGACCGGCGGCGACGTGATCGTCTGGTTCAACGTGGCGCCGACCGCGGTCGCCTGCGGCGACCCGGGTGCCGTGGCGGGCGGCGCTTCGGCCGCCGCGGCAGGCGGCGCGGCGCGCTGCGCCCGGCGCCTGGCCGGGCGCCCGGCATCCCGGCCGGGCGCGTCGTCCGTGGCCTCCGTGGTCGCCACGCCGCCGAAGATCCCCAGGCCCTCGTTGGCCGGGGATGTTGGGCCGTGCCCGGCGCCCCCGGTCATACGCGTGCCTTCACCTGCTCGCGCGCCGTCACC
>CAZORE010000004.1:0-1764 GCA_964581815.1 uncultured Streptosporangiaceae bacterium
GTCGGTCGCCCCGCCGTCGGCTGAGGCCTGCGGGACGGAGCTGGCCATCGAGCTGAGTCGGTCCATGGGGTCGCGCCCCTGAGTCAGGTCGGCCAAGGCCAGCACGCGCAAGGCGCCAAGCGAACCCGGGAGCCCGCCGCGCCGCAGCCGGGCGGCCACCGCGTCCATGAACGCCTTGGAGGCGATCACGTCGGCGGTGTCCATCTCCCGGCCCGACAGGCACGCGTTGCCCGACGCCTCGCGGCGGACCTCGACCCGCTGGTCGCACCGCCTGGCCCTTTCCTTACGCGCCCGCACGGCCTCGGGGTTGAGCTTGGCCGCAAGCCTGCCGGCCCGGTCTGCGAGTTGGTCCACCCGAAGGTCCGGAGCCACGGCGGCGAGCACCTCGTCGGCGTACGCGGCTTCCTCCGGGGACAGGCAGCCGGTATGCATCGCGATCCAGCCTGCCCGCGCCTCATCGATGACCCCCGCCGCCATCCCGGCCAGCGTCATCGGGAGCCGGGACGTCAGGTCGATGGCGTCGTCGATCCGACGACCGGCATCCAGCGGCGTAGTGACCAGTTCCATGGCTAGTTCATCGCCCGGGAAGCCGCCCGGGCGGCAGCCCACGGGGACGCCCCGCCGGGCCGCGTCTTCGAAGGCGCCTTGCCGGCGGCGCGCGTACTCCGCGGTCACCAGCACCTGCTTGTACTGCTCGCGGGCGATCTGCCTCCGGGTCGCCAGCAGGACCCCCACCAACTCGCTGTCCGACAGGCGGCCCAGGTCGCTGACCGCTTCCTCGGTAAGCCCGGCCAGCAGCGGCCGGGGCGGTAGCAGGTCCGCCTCGTCATCCTGGCCGAACCGGGGCCGCACCGGGGCTATGGGCGTCGGGTCGCCCGGCGCCCAGGCCTCGGGGTCCCAGATCTCCGGGCCCGGCTCCTGGGCACGTCCCGCGGCAATCTCCCGGTCCACCCACGCCACGTACTCCGTCCACTCCGGGTCAGGGTCAACCGCGGAGGCAGGGAAAGCGGTGGGGTCAACCTCGGAGGCAGGGAAAGCGGCGGGGTCAGTCTCGGGGACAGCCTGGGGAGAAGGCCGGGGGGCAGCATCGGGAGCGTGGCGAGCGTCCGGCGGGGGGCCGGCACGGAACGGATCTGATTGGCCCATCTGTCGGCCCTCCTCTCGGATGATCACGGCCCTCAAGCTCTGATACGAACATCGTATCGAATGCATCCGACATTCCAGCGATGCCTCAGCACGGCTACCGGTTCTTTTCATGAACTTTCTGGCATTCGGCCGAGCTGCGGGCAGGTGATACGCCGGGCCGGGTATCCGACCGAGGCTAGCCAGTGACGGTTGACGTCCTCACGCAGAACGAGTGCGCGCTTCGCATGCCACCGACGGCTGCTCAGCGGGCGGCCCCGGCCCGCCCGGTGAGGACTCCCCGGTACGCGCGGGAGCGGCGCCCGGGCGCCGCTCATGGCGCACAGTTCCGAGTTACTAGCTCCTCGTTCCCATCGCTTCGATAATATGTTTTAATACTGAGAGGGTTTCTGGTTCCGTGGCTACTGGGGGTGTGCCATGCTGGCAGCCGCTGACGTCGGCCAGTCAGTCGTCGCGTCCATCCTCGCGCTCGGGACCGCGGGACTGGCCGGCACCATCGTCGCGATGGTGTGGTGGCTGCAGTGGGCCCAGGTCCCGCGGGGCGGCCGCGTTGACGGGCGGCAGGCGGCCGGGCCGGCCGATGGCGCCCTGTCGCCTCCAGGCATGAGGGCTCCGGGCATG
>CAZORE010000004.1:1864-3794 GCA_964581815.1 uncultured Streptosporangiaceae bacterium
GGCCGGGCCGGCCGATGGCGCCCTGTCGCCTCCAGGCATGAGGGCTCCGGGCATGCCGGCTCCGGGCATGCCGCCTGCCGGCATGCCGCTAACCGACCTGCCGGCTCCCACCATGAGAGCCAACGGCGGCCCGGCGCCGAGCACGAACGGCGACGGCGCACCGTGGTCACCTGCCGGTGCTCCGGTGGCAGCGGCCCAGGCGGCGGAGATTCACCAACCCGGCCCGGTGGCGGCGTCCGCCATCGAGGGACCCGACAGCGTGGTCATCGGCGAGCAGGCCCGTTACCGGGTCCGCCATTCCGCCGCGCAGCAGGTGGTCGCGTGGGCGGCGGGCGGGGGCGCGGTGTCCCAGGCGTCCGACCCGGCCCACCCCGACGACCTGCTGCTCGTCGCGGACCGGCCGGGGAACCTCACAGTCTCCGTGCGGTTGCGCGAGGGGCTGGCGGAGCGCAGGGAGATCAAGTCGGTGACCGCCGTCGCGAGCCAGGAGACGACGGTCCCCGCGGTGGTCTCTCGGCTGCTCCTCCAGGACTGGCCGATTGTCACGGTCGCGGTCCTCGTCGCCGGGTTCGCCGCGACTCTGGTCGCCCTCGGCAGCCTGGGCGTCGGTGATTTCATCGCCCTGGTCGCCCCGCTGACCGCCGTGCTTGCCGTGGTCGCCGCAGCCCGCGGGAGCACTGGGCGCCCCGGCCGGTGACCGGCATACGGGCGGCCGCCGCAGCCACCGAGCGCGTCTTGCAGGCATATTCCGGCTAAGCGGGGATAGCAGACGCAGTATGGACGCTCAGAGCGAGAACCTTCGAGAACCACGATCCGAGCCCGTTGGGCTGGCCGCGCCGGAGGAATCGGTAACCGACGAAGTCCCTGATTCGCTGGTCTCGGAATTCTCCTCGCTGACCACGCCGTACTGCTGGGTCATCACCGAAGATGCGGTGGCCGGCTTCGACGGGGCGGCACCGTCAGCGGTCGGCAAGTCCGGACCCGGCCACGCGGTCGCCGGCGACATCACCGAGGCCCTGAACGCTGGCCGGTTCTTCCGGCTGGTCGACGGGAAGAACCGCGAACTGGCCATCGGGCGGCTGTACGACCCGAGCGGCCAGAACGAGCTCGCGCCGCTTGACGACTTCGGGCGGCAGAACATGGGCGCGCTGAACATCCAGTTCCGCGCCGAAGGCGACTGGCAGGCTGCCTGACCGGGTACCGCGCGTGGCCGGCCACCTCGCTGATAGGGTGCGGGCGATGCGCGTCGTTGTGGTGGGAGCCGGGATGGCGGGGCTGCGTTCCGCCGACGCGGTCCGCAAGTCCGGCTTCGACGGCGAGATCACCGTCGTCGGCGCTGAGCCGCACATGCCGTACAACCGGCCGCCGCTGTCGAAGGACGGCATTGGCGCCGAGTTCGACCCGGCCCAGCTGCCGTTCCGGGTGGCGCGCGCCGCCTCGATGAGCATCGCCTGGCGGCTCGGCGCGCCGGTCATCGCGGCGGACCTCGCCGCGCGCAACGTGACGCTCGGCGACGGCAGCGTGCTCGGCTGGGACGGCCTGGTGATCGCCACCGGGGTCCGGTCCCGCCGCCTGGACCTGCCGGGGCCGCTGGCCGGACGGCACGCGATCAGGACGCTCGATGACCTGGCCGAACTACGCAAGGACCTGGAGCTGGCCCGTCGCCTCGTGGTCGTCGGCGGCGGCTTCATCGGCTGCGAGGTCGCCGCGGCGGCCCGCACCCGTGGCCTCGACGTCACCGTGGTCGAGCCCGAGCCGCTGCCGATGCGCCGGCCGCTCGGCGATGAGCTGGCCGCGGAGCTGCTGCGCAGGCACGAGGGCCGCGGCGTGCGGTTCCGGCTCGGCACCGCGCCGGTCGCCTTCGAGGGCGACAATGCCACCAACCACGGGGCCACCAACCACGGGGCCACCAACCACGGGGCCACCAACC
>CAZORE010000004.1:3894-20992 GCA_964581815.1 uncultured Streptosporangiaceae bacterium
CAACCACGGGGCCACCAACCACGGGGCCACCAACCACGGGGCCACCAACCACGGGGCCACCAACCACGGGCGGGTGCGCGCGGTCACCCTGACCGATGGCACGACGCTGGACGGCGACCTGATCGTGGAGTCGGTCGGCTCCCTCCCTAACGTTGAGTGGCTGGCCGGGAACGGCCTCGACCTGGCCGACGGCGTCGCCTGCGACGGGCGGCTGCGCGTGCTGGCCGGCGATATGGGAGTGGTGGCCGCCCGCGACGACGTGGTGGCGGCCGGCGACGTGGCGCGGTACCCGCACCCGCTGCTGTTCGGCGCGTCCCGCCGGATCGAGCACTGGACGGTCGCCACCGACACCGCCAAGTACGCCGCCGCGCACCTGGCGCGGGCCCTGTCCGGTCCGGCTTCCGGCGGGGGCGCTCCCGGCACGGATCCGGCGGATGGCGGCGTGTTCGCGGCGGTTCCCACGTTCTGGAGCGACCAGTACGACCTGCGCGTCCAGTCGTTCGGTGTCACCGGCCTGTCCGACGTGCGCATCCTGGAGGGCAGTCTCGACGGCGAGGTCGCGGTCGGCTACCACCACGAGGGCCGGCTGGCCGGCGTGGTGCTGATCGGGCTCGGCGGCCGGTACCTGCACTACCGTGGCGAGGTCGCCGCCACCATCGCCGCGCTCACCGGAGCGCGGAGATAGGCACGGGCACGATGCCGTCGGGGCGGGCCGCGGCGACGGCACCGAGCGCCTCAAGGGCCGCGCGGGTCCCAGGGTCAACCTCCGTGCCCGCGCGGACCAGCGCGAACAGCTGCCGGGAGGCCGGCGCCCCGGCGACCGGCAGCACGGCGAGGCCGGACGGCCGCAGCGGCTGCGCCGAGCGCGGGACGAGCGCCACCCCGACGCCGGCCGCCACCAGCGCGGCGACGGCGTCCCACTCCTTGCAGTAGTGCTGCACGTCCGGCGAGAACCCCGCGGCGGCGCAGATCCCGGTGACGATGTGGCTGCACGCGTCGCTCGCCGCGGCGCCCACCCACACGTCGCCGGCGAGCTCGGTGAGCTCGATAGCGTCCCGGCCGGCCAGCGGGTGCCCGGCCGGCACCACGGCGTCCATCACGTCAGCGATGAGGTCGACCCGGTGGTAGCGCGCGTCCTCACGGGACGGCGCGCCGGGAAAGTCGACGGTCACCGCGATATCCAGCTCGCCCGCGTCGATCAGGTCGAGCGCCTCGTCCGGCTCCCGCTCGCTGACCAGGACGGTCAGGCCCGGGCGGTCCAGCCGCAGCGCGGCGATGGCCGGGCCGACGAGCGCGGTGATGCCGGTCGCCAGCGAGCCGACCCGCACCTGTCCCACGGTGCCGTCCGCCCAGGCGTCAAGCGCGGCCCGCGTCCGGTCGGCGAGCTCGCGCATGCTCTCCGCGTGCGAGAGCAGCAGTCGCGCCTGACCGGTCAGCACCACCGTGCGGCCGCGCCGCTCAAGCAGCGGCACGCCAACATCCCGCGACAGGGCGGCGAGCTGCTGGGACACGGCGGACGGCGTGAGGTACATGGCCTCGGCGGTGGCGGTGATCGTGCCGCGCCGGTCGAGCTCGTGCAGCAGCCTGAACTTGCGCCAGTCAACCATGAAGTCCCAGCTAACGCTTTTCATGAAAATAGTCTAGATGGACATAAAGAGTCCGCAACGGTGACCATGGAAGGGTGACACGACGAGGCGCCATCCTGTTCGCCCTGCTTGGCGTGGCCTGGGGCATTCCTTACCTGCTGATCAAGGTCTCGGTCGGTCAGCTTGACCCGGCGATGCTCGTGCTCGCGAGGACCGCGATCGCGGCGGTCGTGCTGCTACCGTTCGCGGCCGCGCGGGGCGAGTTGCTGCCGGTGCTGCGCCGCTGGCGGCCAATGCTCGCGTTCACCGTGGTCGAGCTCGTGGTGCCGCAGTTCCTGCTCGGCTCGGCCGAGGAGCGGCTGCCCAGCTCGACGACCGGCCTGCTCATCGCGGCGGTGCCGCTGGCGGGGGTGGGCATCGCGTTCCTGCTCGGCCGGCCGGAGCGGCTCGCCGCGCTGAACTGGCTGGGCATCGCGCTCGGCATGGGCGGCGTCGCCGCGCTCGTCGGCTTCACCGTGGCGGGCGCCGACCTTGGCGCGGTGGGCATGGTGCTCGTCGTGGTGATCGGCTACGCGCTCGGCCCGGCGATCATCGCCAAGTGGATGCCCGACCTGCCGGGCACGGGGGTCACCACGGTCGCGTTCGCGGTCACCGCCGTGGTGTACGCGCCGGTTGTGGCGGTGACGCACTCCTGGCCGGCGGCCTGGCCCTCGGCGTCGGTGCTGACGTCGGTGGTGCTGCTCGGCGTGGTGTGCAGCGCCGGCGCGTTCAGCATCATGGTCGCCCTGGTCGGCGAGATCGGGCCGGTGCGGGCCACCACGGTCACCTACGTCAACCCGGCGGTGGCGCTCATCGCGGGCGCGATCGTACTCGGCGAGCGGGTCACCGGCTGGTCGGTGCTCGGCTTCGCCCTCATCCTGGCCGGCTGCTACCTCACCGCCGTCCGCCGCCCGTCCGTGGCGGCCGGCGGGCCCGCGGCCGAGGCCGGCGAGCTGGCCCGCGCCGAGAGCGAGGCCGCCCCGGTTTAGGACCGCTAGGCAGCAGTGGTAGCCGCACCGAACGGACGGAAATCCACATTAGGTATACGGATACCGGGATTACGTTGCGTATATGCGAAATGCTTAATCGTGTCATGACCGCGGGTAACCGACCGAGAAAGCCCCGACGCCATTGCCGCCAGACCCCACGCCGCCTGGCCGCCCCCGGCCGCGCCATCGGATGATCGACCGGGTGGCGATCATCCTTGACCTGGCGGCGCGCTCGCGTCACGGGATCACGCTGACCGAGTTCGCCCGCGAGCTCGCCGCCCCGGTGAGCTCCATCCAGGGCCTGGTGAACGGGCTCGCGGCGACCGGCTACCTGGAAGAGCGGGACCGGCGGTACCTGCTCGGCCCCGCCCCGTTCCTCCTCACCCGGCTGGCCGGCCGGCTGCCCGTCACCACGGTCAGCCATGAGGACCTGGCATCCATATACGAAGAGACCGGCATGACCGCCGTCCTCGCCATCGTCGTCGGCAGCGACGTGTACTACGTGGACTACGCGTCCTCCGATCTCCGGTACGCCTACCTGGCCGAGGGGTTCGTCCGTCGCTCCCTCATCCGCACGTCGGCCGGGTGGGTGCTGCTCGCCGGGATGGAGCGGCGCGACCTGTGGGCGCAGCTCGGCGCGCTGCCGCCAGACGACGCGGCCCTGGTCGGCCTCTTCCTCGGGGAACTGCCGCGGATCCAGCGGGACGGCCTCGCCGTCGCTCCCGGCGTGTCCGCCGAGGCGGACGGGGTGTCCGTCGCGGTCATCGAGGACGGTAAGACGGTCGCCGCGGTGGGCATCATGGGCGACCCGAGCGAGGTGGACCAGCGCAAGGAGGAGCTCATCGCGGTCCTGTCCCGGCGCCGTGTGCAGTGGGCGCGCCGTGGGCCGGGACCGTTTCCGCGCCCCGCCCGCGGAGAACAACCAGAGACATGAGCCAGCAGGAGCCCGCCCTGGGCGGGTCGGGCGGGGGAAACGAGGCGGGCGGGGGAAACGGGGCGGCGCCCGACTACCGCGCGGCCGCGGCGGCCGCCATCGCCGCGCTGCAGCGCTGGTACTCGCCGTGGACGGGCCGCTGGCGGACGACCGGCTGGTGGAACGCCGCGAACGCGCTGACCGCGGTGATCGGCTACACGCGCCGCACCGGGGACCGGGCCTACCGGGGGATCATCCCGACCACGTTCCGTGCCGCGCAGCGCAGGTACCGGGGCGGGCGGCCCGGATTCATCAACAAGTTCTTCGACGACAACGGCTGGTGGGCGCTGGCCTGGGTGGACGCCTACGACCTGACCGGAGACCAACGGTACCTGGACGCCGCGCAGGCGATCTTCGCGCGCAACCAGTACGGCTGGGACGAGGTCTGCGGCGGCGGACTGTGGTGGAACACCGACCGGCGGTACAAGAACGCGATCACCAATGAGCTGTTCCTGACACTGGCCGCGCGGCTGGCCCAGCGGGCGTCCGATGAGCGGGCGCACCGTGAGTACCTCGACTGGGCCCGGCGGACCTGGGACTGGGTGCGCGCCAGCGGCCTGATCGGGCCCGGCGGCCTGGTCAACGACGGGCTCACCGCCGGGTGCGCGAACAACGGCGGCACCACCTGGACCTACAACCAGGGCGTGGTACTCGGCGGCCTCGCCGCGCTGTGCGAGCTCACCGGCGACCAGGGCTACCGGCGCGCGGGCGAGCACATCGCGGACGCGGCGCTCGCCCGGCTGGCCGGGCCGACGGGCATCCTCGCCGAGCCGTGCGAGCCGTCAGGCTGCGACGGCGACCAGACGCAGTTCAAGGGCATCTTCGTCCGCTACCTGCATGACCTACAGCGACTTGGCGGCAAGCCGGCGCACCGGGCGTTCATCCTCGCCAACGCCGACTCGGCCTGGCACCGGGCGCGCGACAGCGGCGATCAGTTCGGGCTGCGCTGGGCCGGCCCCTTCGACAAGGCCGACGCGAGCAGGCAGTCCTCCGCCGTCGAGTTGCTCACCGCCGCCGCCGACCTGACGGCCGGCCCGCTCCGGTGAGAGGATCGGCGGTGTGGATCTTGAACTAGTGGGCAAGCGGGCGATCGTGACCGGCGGCAGCCGGGGGATCGGGCTCGCGGTGGCGAAGGCGCTGGCGGCGGAGGGCGCGCACGTGGCGCTGGTAGCGCGGGACGCCGAGGCGCTCGCCGCCGCCAAGGCGGCGGTGCAGGAGGCCGGCGGCCTGAACGCCGGGCAGGTCATCACGGTGAGCTGTGACACCGGGGACGACCATGCGGTGCGGCACATGGCCGCGGACGTGGCGGCCGCCTTCGGCGGGGTGGACATCCTGGTGAACGCGGCGGCGCGGGCCAACACCGGGGCCGTCGTCGGCATCGAGCAGTTCGACGAGGACGAGTTCACCGAGCAGGTCAACGTGAAGGTGCTCGGCTACCTGCGGTGCGCCCGGGCGGTCGCGCCGTCGATGAAGGCAGGCGGCTGGGGCCGGATCATCAACGTCAGCGGGCTCGCGGCGCGCTCGTCCGGCGCGATCACCGGCACGGTCCGCAACGTCGCCGTCGCCGCGGCGACCAAGAACCTCGCCGACGAGCTCGGCCACCACGGCGTCAACGTCACCGTGGTGCACCCCGGCGTCACGGTGACCGAGAAGACGCCGGAGATCCTCGCGTTGCGCGCGGAGCGGGCCGGGACCAGCGTCGCGGAGGTGGAAAAGCAGCTCGGCGCCTCCGTCTCCATCGGCCGCCTGGTGACCGCGGCGGAGGTCGCCGACGTGGTCGCCTTCCTCGCCTCACCGCGGAGCGTGGCCATCAACGGCGACGCGATCACCGTCGGCGGCGGCGCCCGCGGGCCCGTCTACTACTGATGAGGCGCTACTACTGATGAGGCGGAGAGCCAATGCAACGCAGCACTGACTGGATCCTGACCACCCACGTCGGGTCGCTGCAGCGGCCGGCCGAGCTGTCGCGGGCCCTCGCGGCCGAGGGGCAGTGGGCGCCACCGGTGCTCGATCAGCTGCGCCGCGCGGTCGCGGACGTGGTGCGGCGGCAGGAGGAGACCGGGCTGGACGTCGTCAACGACGGCGAGTTCGGCAAGACGATGTGGAGCCGGTACGCCCTGGACCGGCTTGACGGCATCGAGGCGCGCGAGCGGGCGCCCGGCGGCGAGCCGGTCTTCAAGGGCCGCGACCGCGAGCAGTTCCCCGGCTACTACGCCTGGGCCGACGCCAACGGGACGCTGTTCGGCTACATGGAGGACAGCTACTTCTTCGGACAGCTCGGCACGCAGTCCGTCGTCACCGAGCCGCTCCGCTACCGGCCGGAGGCGGTGCAGCGGGACATCGCCAACCTGACGGCCGCGCTGGCGCAGGTGCCGCCGGGCTGGCCGCACCGGGAGGCGTTCCTGCCCGTCGTGGCGCCCGCCAGCCTCATAGTCGGGCTGACGGATGAGCACTACGGCAACCCCGACGACCTGCTGCGGGGGCTCGCCAACGCGCTGCGCGAGGAGTACCGGCTGATCATCGACGCCGGGTTCCTCCTGCAGGTCGACGACGCCTGGGTACCCGCCGCCTGGGACCGCAACGCCGACTATGACCTGGACGCCTACCGCCGCTACGCCGCGGCGAGCATCGAGGTGCTCAACCACGCGCTTGACGGGCTGCCGGCCGACCGGATCCGCTACCACCTGTGCTGGGGCAGCTGGCACGGCCCGCACGCCAACGACGTGCCCCTGGCGCACATCGCCGACATCATGCTCCGGGTGAACGCGGGCGCCTACCTGGTGGAGGCGGCCAACTCACGGCACGAGCACGAGTACCACCTGTGGGAAGACCTCAAGCTCCCCGAGGGGAAGATCCTCATCCCCGGCGTCGTCACCCACGCCACCAACGCCGTCGAGCACCCGGAACTGGTCGCCGAGCGGATCACCCGCTACACCAGCCGCCTCGGCGCGGAGAACGTCATCGCGGGTGCGGACTGCGGCTTCGGCTCCCGCATCCATCCCGAGCTCGGCTGGGCCAAGCTGTCCGCGCTGGTCGAGGGCGCCGCGCTGGCGTCGTCACGCGCTGGCTACACCAGGTAATTCCGGGTATCCATAACGTGACTGTCCTCGTTGGTGGGGGGAAGCACATGCCAGGGATCGTCGTGGGTATCGACGGCTCGGAGCATTCGCGCCGGGCCCTGCAGTGGGCGGTGCGCGAGGCCGCGCTGCGGCAGGCGGCGCTCACCGTCCTCACGGTCAACCGGGCCGTCTCCGGGACGTTCACCGGCAACGCCGTCGCTTACCCGGGCGACCCGGACCTCGCCAGGTCCGCCCGCAATGCCGCGCGCCAGGAGACGCTGAGCGTCCTGTCCGCGGTGGACGCCGACGGCCGGCCGCCGGCGGTGACCGTGCACGCGATGACCGGCCTGCCCGCGGATGAGCTCATCCAGGCCTCGCTGGACGCCGAGCTCGTCGTGGTCGGCTCGCGCGGCGCCGGCCGGCTCCGGCGGCTGGTGATGGGCTCGGTCAGCGCCGAGGTCGCCCAGCACGCGCGCTGCCCCGTCGTCGTCATCCCCGCCGACGGCTGACCGATGGTGGCCGGGAGCGCCACGCCCCCGTTCCGGATGATGATTGCGACGATCCGGAACGGGGGCGTGTTTCACCGTCCGGTCAGCGCGGCTCGAGCGTGGTCACGTTGAGCGAGCTGACGTCGACCGCATCGCTCATGCGCACGCTGCCGTCCTTGATGCCCTCGTTCATCGCGGCGAACACCTTGTCCGGGTGAGCGCTGAGCTCATAGACCGCGGCGTAGACCGGCTTGGCCGCCGCGTCGGACGAGGCGACCTTGAACCGGCGGCCGTTGATGACGCCGGGCAGCGCGGAGAACTCGGCCAGGTGAACGTCGTCGTACCAGGCGTTGTAGTCATCTTCGCGGCCCTCGACCGGGCTCGTGTAGACGATCAGGGTGTACTCGTGGGCCATCGCGACCTCCAAGTCGGCTCGCCGTACCAGCGAGCGCATAGGCAACACTGCCGTTATCGCTACTCATTATCCGGGGCCAGCGCAAGCCCCCGGGAGACCCGTGGAGGGTGGCCGCGCCGTCACCCCGTCAGCTCGCGGCCATGGCGGCGGCCACCGCATCCGGTCCGGACGGCGCCTCGTCATAGCGACCGGTGCCGCGGCGCTTCCCGGCGGCGGGCCGCCACGCGGCATGGGACAGAATGATGGTCATGGAATTTGGCGTAGCGATCTTCCCCACGCATGACGCGATCCGGCCGGGCGACATCGCCCGGCTCGCGGAGGAGCGCGGGCAGGAGTCGCTGTTCTTCCCCGAGCACACCCATATGCCCGCCGACCACACGCCCTATCCGAGCGGGCAGCCGCTGCCCCGCAGGTACGCGCACACGTTCGACCTGTTCGTCGCGGTGACCGCGGCGGTGGCGGCGACGTCGCGGCTGCGGGTCGGCAGCGGCGTGTGCCTGGTCATCCAGCGCGACCCCATCGTCACCGCGAAGGAGGTCGCGAGCGTCGACTACCTGTCCGGCGGGCGGTTCGAGTTCGGCGTCGGCGCGGGCTGGAACCGGGTGGAGATGGCCAATCACGGCACCGACCCGCGCACCCGGATGCTGCTGCTGCAGGAGCGGGTCGAGGCGATGAAGGCCATCTGGACGCAGGACGAGGCCTCGTACTCCGGCGAGCTCGTCCGGTTCGACCGCGTCTGGTCCTGGCCGAAGCCGGCGCAGCGGCCGCACCCGCCGGTCATCGTCGGCGGTCACGGGCCGACGGTGCTCGACCGGGTGCTCGCGTTCGGCGACGGGTGGATGCCGAACTACGCGCCGTCCGGGATACTCGAGCGCGCGGTTGAGCTGCGGGAGCGGGCCGGCCGGCGCGTCTCCCTCCAGGTGATCGGCATGCCCGCGGACCCCAAGGCGCTCGAGGCGTACGCGGCGGCGGGGTTCGACCGGGCGGTGCACTGGCTGCCCTCGGCCGGGCGCGGCCCCGTGGAGCGGGCGCTCGACGGCTGGGAGTCCGCCATCGCCGAGTTCGCCGGCGAGGGCTCGTGACCGCGATACCGGCCGGGCAAGACGTCACCGGGACTAAGCAGCTCGAGGCGTGGCGGGAGCGGGTCATGCCGCCGGTCGAGCAGCTGGCCGGCGACCTGTGGTCCATCCCGGTGCCGATACCGAACAACCCGCTGCGGTACGTGTCGAGCTACGCGTTCGGTACCGGCGGCGGCCTGGTGCTGATGGACCCCGGGTGGAACGCCGACGCGTCGTGGCAGGCGCTGGTGGCGGGGCTGGCGTCAATCGGCGCGAGCCCGGGGGACGTGCGCGGCGTGCTGGTGACCCACATGCACTTCGACCACCTCGGCCTCGCCGGGCGGGTGCGCGCGGCGTCCGGCGCGTGGGTCGCGATCCACCCGGCCGACCTGGCGGTGCTGGCCGGCCCGCGGATGAGCGACGCGGCGAACGCCGTGGCGCAGGAGACCGCGTTCCTGCGCTCGCTCGGTGCTTCGGCGGACGAGGCGGCCGAGGCCGTCGGCCCGGCGCACGGGTTTTACGCGGCCTTCCTGAGCACCGCCCTGCCCGACCGTGAGCTGCGCGACGGCGACCTCGCCGACGTGCCCGGCTGGCGGCTGCGGGCCGTGCACACCCCGGGCCACACGCCGGGGCACCTGTGCTTCGTCGACGAGGCCTCCAGGCGGTTGTTCGCCGGCGACCACATCCTGCCGCGCATCACGCCGAACATCTCGCTGATGTGGGGTGATGACCAGGAACCGCTCGCGGACTACCTCGTTTCGCTCGCCAAGGTGCGCGAGCTTGACGTGGATGAGATCATGCCGGCCCACGAGTGGCGGTTCCGCGGGCTGGCGGAACGCGCCGACGGCATCGCCGCGCACCACGAGCGGCGGCTCGCGGAGCTGCTCGCGGTGATCGCCGCCCACCCCGGCGAGACCTCCTGGTTCCTCGCCGGCCAGCTGACCTGGTCCCGGACGTGGGACCAGTACAGCGGCCGGATGCGGATCAGCGCGGTTACCGAGACGGCGGCGCACGTGCTCGAGCTGGTCAGGCGCGGGCTGGTGCGCGCGAGCGGCGCCGACGTGCCGACCTACCGGGTCGCCGGGCGCACCGTGGTTGGCTAGGCGGTCGGCTAAGACTCGTCCAGGTCCATCGCGTCCAGGTGGGCGCTACGGCCGTCGCGGTCGAAGATGACGATGACCTCGGCCGGGCCGCCGTGGGCGGTGATCGCGTGCGGTGACATGGTGGAGAACTGCGCCGCCTGTCCCGCCTCGACCAGGATGACGCGCATCCCCAGCTGCAGCCGGACGGTGCCGGACAGCACCGTGAACCACTCGTAGCCGGGATGCACGCGCTGCTCGCGCCGTGGCTGGGTGCGCATCAGGCGCATCTTGGCCACGGCGAGGCCGTGCGGCTCGTCACCGCGGGTCAGCATCCAGGTGACCGCATCGCGGCCAAGGTCGCGACGCGGCCTGATGACCACGTCATCGGAGCCGGCCGGCTCGACCAGCTGGTCGAGGCTGGTGCCGAGCGCCCGGGCGATCGGCACCAGCTGGTCGATCGAGATGCGCCGGTGCCCGGTCTCGATGCGGCTCAGCGTCGACGCGCTCATCTGGCAGCGGGCCGCGAGGGCGTCAAGCGACCAGCCGCGGGCCATCCGCAGGCCCCGGACACGGGCGCGGATGATGGCGTCGAGCTCTGCCTCTTCTTGCGTCATTGGCAAGATGTTATGCCATTACCGCAAGAGTCGCCTAGCGTGGATGCCATGACGCACAACCACGGCCACGACCACGACCACGCGGCGCACGGGCTGCCGCAGAGCATGGACGACCTGCTCGAGCTGGACGCCGCGGTGCTGCACGGCTACTGGACGGCCGCGCTCGACTGGGTGCGGGAGGCGGCCGCGCCGCGCTCCCCCGCCCGGCTGCTCGACCTCGGCGCGGGCACCGGCACCGGCGCGCTCGGCCTCGCCGAGCGCTTCCCCGGCGCGACGGTGACCGCGGTCGACGTCGAGCATGACGCGCTTGAGCGGCTGCGCGGAAAGGCGAAGGAACGCGGCCTCGCCGACCGGGTCCGCACCGTCGAGGCGGACCTGGACGCCACCTGGCCCGACCTCGGCCCGCTGGACCTGACCTGGGCGTCGATGTCGCTGCACCACCTGGCCGACCCCGGCGCGGCGCTGCGCGAGGCGCTCGCCGTCACCAGGCCGGGCGGCATGATCGCGGTCGCCGAGTTCCCCGAGCCGCTCCGGTTCCTGCCTGACGACCTGGGCACCGGGCCGGCCGGCTTCGAGGACCGCGTGCTCGGGCCGGTCAACGCGGCGCACGTCGAGGTGATGCCGACCCTCGGCTCGGCGTGGGCGCCCCGGCTGGCCGACGCCGGCTGGAACGTCACCGCCGAACGCGCCTTCCCGATCGACCTGGACCCGCCGGCCCACCCCGACGCCGGCCGGTACGCGCAGGTCTGGTTCGCCCGGCTGTCCCACGGGTTCGCCGACCGCATCGAGCCCGGCGACCGCGCCACGCTCGCGGCGCTGCTCGATGCCGACGGGCCGCACTCGCTGCTGCACCGCGCCGACCTGCACATCCGCGGCACCCGGATCGTCACGCTCGCCCGCCGGGACTAGCGCATGGGTGGGCCCGGAGGGGTTCAGGTGTCCGAGCCGGCGGCTTCGCGGAGGGCGCGGTAGAGGAGGCGGGGGTCGCCGAGGCGGCGGCGGAGCTCGCGCTCGAGGCCGGCGATCGGGTAGAGGTTCTGCGGGGCGCGGGAGTCCTTGTAGGGAGCGGAGGCGAACCGGCCGAGGCAGCGCTGGCTGAGGCCCGCCAGCCTGGTCACCTCGCTGACGGGCAAGTCGGCCGCGCACTCCAGACGGACGATCCCGGCCCAGGGGGCGCCCGGAGGGGACGGCAGCCGCAGGTACCAGCTGCGCCGTTCCCACGCGGTCCCCGTGCGGCTGATGTTCACCATGTGAAAAGCGGGCGTGCGCTGTCCGGGGGTGAGCTTGCCTACCAGCGCGTTTAGTTCCGGCGGCAAGTACGTCTTATGGTGCGACTTGATATAGCCGAGCGCGCGAGGCAGGTTCTCCCGGCCACGCAGCGGCCCGTCGATGACCAGCAGGTCGCGGTCGCTGTCGGCGGGATGGTCGCCTGGCACCGGGCCGACGTCAATCGGGCTGCGGGCCTTCGCAGCGGCGATCTTCTCCACCTCGGCCAGCTTGTCTTGCAGCTTCTGCGTCAGCGCGGTCATGGCCGGGACGTCGGCCCGCCGTCTCGGCACTGGGCAGATCCGGTAGTCGCCCGCCCGCGTGGTGATGTCTCGCGCATGCGCGGCGACCGCGAACAGGCCCCGGCGAGGCTCAGCCACCACCAGGTGCGCGCCCGCCTTGCAGCAGCAGACCACGCCTGCCGCGTAGGACGCGCACAGGGCCGCCTCCGCCCCGCCCGGCTCGACGTCATCGTCGATCCAGACCCGAGCCTCGATGCGCCGCACTCCATCAACGAACAGCAGCGCGTCCGGCAAGAGCTCGGTCTCGTCCGGATCAAGCGCGCGCCAGCGATCAGCGGGGACCTCCATGTCCGCGTCAATCGTGGCCCGTGACTCCTCGAGTTCCCCCTCAAGCTCGAGGCTGGCGCCGTAGCTCGGGTCCCAGCCGTCGACGCTGAACCGCATCGCGCGCCGCCTGGCGGCGCTGGGGCCGGCGGCCGGCGGGACGCGGGTGTTCAGCTCCGTCACGGCTCGCCCGCCTCCGCCGCCGCGAGGCCCTCGCGGGTGATGACGGAGGTGCGCGCGTTCCGTGCGACCCGGAACCGGACCGGGACCCGTTCGGCGAGCGCGCCCACGTGGGTGACCACGCCGACCATCCGGTCGCCCTGGGCGAGCGCCTCGAGCGTGGTGGCCACCACCTCGAGGGTCTCCGGGTCGAGGGTGCCGAAGCCCTCGTCGAGGAAGATGGAGTCGAGCCGCGCGGCGCCCGCGGCGGCGAGCGCGGAGATGTGGGAGGACAGGGCGAGGGCGAGCGCGAGCGATGCCTGGAAGGTCTCGCCGCCGGACAGGGTGCGGACCGAGCGGGTGGTGTCGGCGTCGGCGTGGTCGATGACGAACAGGTCGCCCTTGTCGTGGGTGAGGTCGAACTGGCCGGCCGACAGGGCCGCGAGGGTCTGCGAGGCGGTGGCGACCAGGTCGTCAAGCGCCGCGGAGACCAGCCACTGCGGGAACTGCCTGGCCTGAAGCAGGTTGCCGAGCAGGTGCGAGACCTGCTGTTCTTCCTGTGCGGCGCCTTGCTTGGCGGCCAGCTCGGCGGCCCGGGCGCGGCGTTCCGCGACCCGCCTGGTGGCGGCCCGCGCCGCCTCGAGCGCGCGGGCCACGGCGGTGGCGGCCGATTCGGCGACCGCCGCGGCGGGCAGGTCGATCCCGGAGCGGGCCAGGTCGGCGCTCAGCTGGCCGGTCAGTTCGGCGATGCCCGCCGCGGCGATGCCCGCCTCTCGTTCGGTGGCCTCGGCCTGCTGGTCGCGGACCTTCACCTCGCCGGACGCCCAGGTCACCAGGTGCGTCCAGTTGTCGAGCAGCCCCCGGTCGCCCAGCCCTCGGTCACTGAGCGCGGGGGCGCCGAGCGCGACGACCCGGTCCCTGGCGTCCGACAGCTGCCCGCGGGCGGCCCGCTCGGCGTTCTCCAGTGCCGCGTGCGCCGCCTCCGCCTTCGACCGCTCGGCGCGGGCCGCGCGCAGGGCCTGCTCGGCCACGGCGGCCGCCGCCTCGAGTCGATTAAGGTGGGCCAGCCGCTCGGTGATCTGCGTGTCGTCTGGGGCGTCCTTGAGCAGTTCGCCCAGCTCGGTTACCCGGGCGGTGACCTGGCTCAGCGCGGCCCGGGCCCGCTGATCCTCCTCGGATGCGGTGGTGGCGGCGGCCCGCAGCCGGGCGAGGTCCCGTTCCGCGTCGGCGAACTGGGTGACGCGCGCCTCCAGCTCGGCCTGGGCGGTCGCCGCAGCCTCTCGTGCCTGGTCAAGCGAGCCAGACCGCGACCTAGCCTGCTCCCTGGCCCACTGGATGAGCGCCGCCCACCCGTCGGCCAGGCCGGTGCCGTCCACGGGCGGGGCACCGAGTTCCACCAGCGGGTCACGGGCGGTACGCAGCGCGGCCCGGGCGCTCGACAACTCGGCCTCGGCCTGCTCCGCTGCCGTCTGCGCGGTGCGGTGCCGGGCCCGCGCCTGCTGCGCCGCCGCGTCGGCGCGGTCCGCCGCCTGCTCGGCTTGCTCTCGCTGCTCGGCCAGGGCGGCGATCTCGGCGAGCGCGCTGGTGAGCAGGTCTTCGTCGCGGCTGGCCGCGGACGTGGTCTCGTCGTCCGCGCCCGTCACTTCCCCCGGCCGCCACCCGCCCGCCGTCGCGTACTCGGCGGCCGCGGCGCGAGCGTGGGTCAGCGGGAAGCCGGCCAGCGGTCCGGACAGCAGTCCCGCCAGGTCGACGGCGACGGCTACCCGGCGCTTCGCGTCACGGGTCAGGCCCGCGTCGGCCTGGCCGGCGACGATGCCGGCCTGGTGGGCGGCCGACCGGGCGGCGCTGACCGCGCGGTCCGCTTCGGCCAGCCGCGTCTCGGCGGCGGCGATCTCGTCGGCCGGCCGCGGGGAAGGAAGCGTCGCGACTGGCTGCTCGCACACCGGGCAGGGCTCTCCCGCGACCAGGTGCGGGCGCAAGCCGGCGACGACGTGAGCGCGGCGGGCTGCCTCCAGGTCCGCCTGCCGCTCAAGCTGTGCCTGCTCGGCGGCGGCCAGGGTGGCCTCGGCCGCCTCGCGCGCGGCGGCGGCCTGCCGGGCCTGGCCCCGGGCGAGCGTCATATCGGCCAGCAGCGCGCGCAGGTCGCCGAGGTCGCGGTGGGCCCGGGCGAGCGGCGCCTCCGGTGCGGACGCGGCGCGGGCGGTGCGGGCGGCGGCATCCCCTCGTTCCGCTTCCTCCAGTGCGGCCGCCGCGGCGGTGACCGCGCGCGCCGCGGACGCCCGCCGCTCGTCGAGCTCCGCCGCTCCGGGGGGAACCGAGACCGCCGCGAGCCTCGCGTGCTCGGCGGTTAGCGCGGCGACCCGCTCGTTCGCGGCCTGGGCCGCCCGGGACGCGTCGTCGCGGGCGGCGCGCGCGGCGTCAAGCGCGGTCGCGGCGGCGTCCACGGCGGCCGATGCCTGCGCCGCGCGACCGCTGTGCCGGTCCACGTCGGCGACCAGGCCACCGATCGCGGCCTGGTGGCGGGCGTGCTCGGCGCGGTGCTCGCGGGCCCGTTCGAGCGGCGCCCGTCGCGGGCCGCGGGCGAGCTCGTCGCGGGCGGTGCCGTCGGCGTCCTCGGCTGCGGTCTCGGCGGCGCGCAGCTCGGTCAGGCGCGTCCGGCTTTTTGCTTGGTCCGCGTCGAGCTGGCCGACCCCGTCGGGGACGCGCAGCGCGGACAGCGCCGCCGCCTCGGCGCGCAGCTGGCGCAGCCGGCTGTCGGCGTCCGCCAGCGTGTCGCGGCGCGCGCCGATCAGCGGCAGCGCCGCCGCCACCCGCTCGCCGAGGCTGGCCAGGCTGGCCTCGGCGGCCCGTGCGGCCTGTTCCGCCTCGGGGGTGGCGTCGGCGTAGCCGAGCATTTCCTCGCCGTAGGTGCCGGCCCGGAGCCCGGCCAGCTTGTCGCGCTGGTTGGCCTTCACCATCATCAGCCGGTAGTGCTCGGCGCCGAGCAGCCGCAGCAGGATGTCCTGCCGGTCGGTCGGCTTGGCGTGCAGGAAGGCGGCGAACTGGCCCTGGGGCAGCACCACGCACTGCACGAAGTCGTCGTACTTGAGGCCGAGCAGCTTCTCGACCGCCTCGTTGACCCCGTCCAGGTCCTTGGCCAGGGGGAACGTCTGGTCGCCCGGCCGGGCCAGGCCGCCGGGATCCGCCAGCCGTTCCAGGCTGGCCGCGCGCTGGTTAACCGCGGCGCCCGTGCGGCGCAGCTCACGGGCCACGACGTAGCGCTGGCGGTCGACCTCGAAGACGAGCTTGACGGTGCCGCGGGCGACGGTGGGGGCGAGCGCGAGGGAGACCATGCCCTTGCGGCCCCAGCGGGGCACCGAACCGTACAGGGCGAACGTCATCGCGTCGATCACCGTCGACTTGCCCGACCCGGTGGGGCCGACGAGGGCGAAGAAGTCGGCGTCGGTGAAATCGACGTGCGCCTCGTCGCGGAACGAGGCGAAGCCGTGCATGTCCAGCCGGACCGGGCGCATCTGGAGTTTCCTTCCCTCGTCAGCCGGCGGTCGACAGCTCGGCCGGGTCGGCGGCACCGTCGGTGGCGGTGACCTCGTCGTGCAGCTGGCGGAACAGGGCGGCGACCCGCGGGTCGCTGACGTCCCGCGCGCCGCAGTACTCGGCGAACAGCTGCTCCGGCGTGCGCGCGGCGCGCGGCTCGGCCGGGCGGTTCGCCGTGCTTGCCTGCGGCGCGAACTCGGGGTCGATGCGGACCTCCAGGGCGTTCGGCAAGATCGCCACGGCGTCGTCGCGCAGCCCGGCGCGGCCCGGCTCGCGCAGGTACACCCGGAGGTAGTCGTCGGCGAAGTCGCCGGCCTGCGCCCGCGCCTCGAGCTCGGCCAGCGTGCCAGCCGCGGTGCGCAGCCGGCGACCGGACGTGACGGGGACGTCGGTGACCCGGGCCGGGATGCCCGGCGCCGCCTCGACCAGGCAGACGACGCTGGTGTTGTCCTGCTCGCCGAAGTCCACGGCGAGCGGCGCGCCGCTGTAGTGCACCGGGGCGGGCGCCGGCAGCGACTGCCGCCGGTGGAGGTGGCCGAGCGCCACGTAGTGCGCGTTCACGGGGAAGATGGCCGCGGGCACGCTGTACTCGAAGATGGACTGGGCGGACCGCTCGCCGCCGCCGAACTTGCCGCCGACGCAGGTGAGGTGCGACATCGCCAGGTTGACCGTGTCGCCGCGGAACGAGGCGGTCAGTGACGCGATCACCTGGCGCATCTGCTCGTCGTAGGCGCGCACGTTCTCCGACGGCGAGTTCGCGACGATCTCCGCCGCGCGCACCGCGTAGCGCTGTGACAGGAACGGCAGCACGGCGACCTGGGCCGGCGCGCCGTCCGAACGGGCGGTGAACCGGACCACGCCGCCCCGCTCCGGTGACTTGTACGCGCCGGTGAGGGTGATGCCGACCTCGCCCATCAGCGGCCGGTAGGCCTCGAAGGTCGGCCCGTGATCGTGGTTGCCCGCGATGACGATCACTTCCGCGCCGGACCGCCGCATCCGCAGCAGCGTCTGGACGACGAGCTGCTGCGCGGCCGCCGACGGGGCGGACAGGTCGTAGACGTCCCCGGCGACGAGGACCGCGTCGACCTCGTTCGCCTCGGCGACCGCGGCGATCTCGGCGAGGACCGCCTTCTGCTCGTCGAGGCGGTCACGGCCCTTGAGCGTCTTGCCGACGTGCCAGTCGGCGGTGTGCAGGAACTTCAAGTACGCCTCTTCAGAACGGGGGGATGTCGTCTTCTGGTGGCAATCGGGATATCAGGTCGGGGGCTGG
>CAZORE010000004.1:21092-22774 GCA_964581815.1 uncultured Streptosporangiaceae bacterium
CGGGGGCTGGGCCGCCGGGTACTGGGCGCGGCGGCTCGGCGCATTCCGACAGCCGGGTCGCCCAGGCGGGGAACGGGAACTCGATGGCCAGCGGCACCGGGATCTGCGGCTGGGAGACGAACATCGCGCCCGGCTTGGCGATGGTGGCGCGGACCCGCTGCGAGGCGGGCAGGAAGCCGTACTCGGGCCGGCCGGCCTCGGCCGCGTCCAGGCGGCCGACCACCCGGATCGCGGAGTTGGACACGATGCGCCGCTCCACCTCGCTGGCGGTCTGCTGCGCGCCGATCAAGATGATGCCGAGCGACCGGCCCCGCTCGGCGATGTCGAGCAGCACGTCCTTGATCGGCGAGCTGCCCTCGCGCGGCGCGTACTTGTTCAGCTCGTCGATCATGGTGAACAGCAGGCCGCCCGGGCCTGCCTCCTCCTTGCGCGCGGTCTCGGCGGCGAGCACCACGCCGACCACGAAGCGCTGCGCGCGCTCGTGCAGGTTGTGCAGGTCGACGACGGTGAGCTGCTGGTCCTGGGTGGAGATGCGGCGTCGCGGGCCGCCGGGCAGGTCGGCGCGGATGATGGCGGCGAGCGGCCGCAGCGACGAGCGCAGCCGGCGGACGAACGCGTTGGCGGTGCCCGTCCCGGTGACCGGGCCGGCCCAGTCGGCGCGGGTGTCGTCGTCGGTGAGCCGTTCGACGATGAGGTTCACCAGGTCCTCGTAGGTGGTGAGCACCTTGCCCTCGAGCAGCACCGCGCCGTGGTCGCCGAACGGCTCGGCGTAGCGCCGCAGCCGGGCGGCGACCTGGTGGATGACGATGGTGTACTGCTGCCGGTCGTCCTCGGCGTCGGCGAACACGTAGGGCAGCAGCTGCTGGTCGCAGAACTCTTTCAGCGTCCACCAGAAGGCTTCCACCCCGCTGGTCCGGCCGGTGACGTTGGGCCGTCCCGTTCTGTCGTCGGGGACCGGCGGCGCCCAGAAGCCGGCCGACGCGAACGGCCCGGCCGGCAGGCCGAGCGCGGCGTACTGCCCGCGCAGGTCGTCGTCGAGCCGGATGTTGGGCTGGTCGAGGAAGAGCAGGTCCTCGCCCTTGACGCTGAACACCAGCGCCTTCGCGTTCAGCGCCCGGGCGCCGAGCGCGCCGGAGCGGAAGATGGAGTGCAGCAGGAACAGCGCGAAGCTGGTCTTCGTCGCCACGCCGGAGATGCCGCTGATCGACACGTGGGCGCCGCGGGTGCCGTCGAGGAACTCCATGTTGACGTAGATCGGCGCGCCGTCCCGCCCGCGCCCGACCGGGACCCGGTTGGCCATCTGGTCGAAGTACAGGGCCTGGGCCCGCTCGCTGCCCGTGGCGCGGCGGACCACCTCGCCCGGGCGCGGCGGCACGTAGATCTCCGGCTCCACCCGGGTGGTGCTGACCTCGGCGATCTCCTGGGTCCGAGCGGGCAGCACGCCGTCGGAAATCAGGAAGACGTCAGAGCCGAAGCTCGCGCCCTCCTGCCTGGCCCGCACCTGGGTGACGATCCCGCTGGTCAGCACCGGCCCGACGCCCGGCACCTGCCGCAGCGTGACGACCACGTCGTCAAGCTGCAGGTAGGAGGCGTCGTCCAGGGCGACGGCGAACTGCAGCGGGGTCGAGTCCTCCGTCCCGGCCACCAGCCCGACCTCGTCCGGCGGGCCATCGGGCGGGTTG
>CAZORE010000004.1:22874-25754 GCA_964581815.1 uncultured Streptosporangiaceae bacterium
GCGCTGGCGGTGCCTGGTGCGTGATGCGTCCCAGCCACGCCAGGCGCGACGCGATCGGCCACAGCAAACCCCCGCAGGTGAAACGGATCCCGGATGTCAGTGGCTAACACCCTAGAGGGTGCCGCCGACAAATCGCCGTCGGCTCGCGAAGGTCGCCGGGCACGGTGGCGGATCGGGGTCAGCCGCTTCCGTTCGGTCGAATAGTGAGCATCATCCCGAACGGGCGGGTGCTCCGCCGCCCGGCGCCCGGGATTAACCTGGTGAGCGAGTCAAGTCGCGGGAGGTGGCGATGAGCGCGGCGCCGGGAAAGCTGCAACGGCGCCTCGGCGAGGCGCTGTTCGCCCGCGTCGCGGGGCCGCAGGGGCCCGCCAACCGGGCGCGGTTCGCCGCGCCGGGGCCGCGCTGGTTCGAGGCGGACCGGCCGATCCGGCGGGTGCACGGGGATGCCGCCATGTTCGTCGGCGGGCTGCGCGCGCTGCTGCTGCAGTCGCTGCACCCGCAGGCCATGATCGCGGTCGCGCAGCACTCCGACTACCGGGGCGACCCGTGGGGACGGCTGCAGCGGACGAGCACCTTCCTGGCGGTGACCACGTTCGGCACGGCGCCGGACGCGCAGCGCGCCGTCGACCATGTGCGACAGGTACACACGTACGTCACCGGGACCGGTCCCGACGGCGTGCCGTACCGGGCGGACGACCCGCACCTGCTGCTGTGGGTGCATGCGGCGGAGGCCGACAGCTTCCTGCGCTGCCACCAGCGCTATGGGGCCCGGCCGCTCGGGCCGGCGGAGTGCGACGGTTACGTCGCTGACGTGGCCCGCATCGCGGAGTCGCTCGGGGTGCCTGACCCGCCGCGGACGCAGGCCGAACTGGACGCGGTGCTTGACGCCTACCGGCCCGAGTTGCGGGCGACACCGGAGGCGCTCGAGGCGGCCAGGTTCCTGGTGCGGACGCCGCCGCTGCCGCTGCTCGCCCGCGGCCCGTACGCGCTGCTCGCGGCGACGGCGATCGCCGAGCTGCCGACGTGGGCGCGCCGTTCGCTCCGGCTGCCACGGCGCAGTGCCGTCGAGTCCGTGCTCGTGCCGCCGGTCGGCCGGGGCGTCGTCGGCACCGTCCGCTGGGCCATGGCCGCGCGGCGCTAGGGCGGCCGCGCGGCGTGGTCACCGGGCTCTGGTGAGCGCGCGAAGCCGGAAGGCGGCGCCCGGGCCGGCTAAACCACGTGCACCTCAGGGCTCTGGCGTGTCGAGGCGGGTGAGCAGGTTCACGAGAAGCTCGCGGTCGTCGTCCGGCAGCGGGGCGAAGAGATCCTCGGCGGCGTGGCGGCGGGCCTCGCGCAGTTCGTCGCGGACGGCGGTGCCCTGGCCGGTCAGGCGCAGCAGGATGGCGCGGCGGTTGCTCGGGTCGATCTCGCGCCGGACCAGGCCCGCTTCCTCAAGAGCGTCGACCACCGTGGTGAGCGAGCGCGGCACGATGCCGAGGCGGTCGGCGAGCTCGGTCATCCGGAGCGGCTCGTCGCTGCGGCTGATGATGCGCAGGGCGCGCTCCTGCGCCGGGGTGAGGCCAAGCGGCGCCAGCCGCTCCGCCTGCGACCTGCGCAGCCGCCTCATCAGCCGGTGAAGCAGGTCCGCGAGCTGACCGGGATCCTCGTACACCATCGCTCCAGAGTATCAGGATGCTGGCTCATATTGAGCCTGGAACAACTATGAGCTAGACTCTGTTTGAGAGTGCAAGACTAATGACTGCCCGTGGAGGCACTATTGAGTACCGCAAGTAACCGTAACCCCCGCGTCCCGCTCCGGCGCGTCATGGCGCTGTTCCGCCCGTACCGGTGGAACCTGCTCTTCGTCGGCGTGCTCGTCGCCGCCTCGTCCCTCGTCTCGCTGGTCAACCCGTTCCTGATCCGCGCGATCATCGACGTCGCCCTCCCCCAGGGCCGGACCGGGCTGCTGAGCGTGCTCGCCGTCGCGATGATCGTGGTGGCGGTCGCGAACAGCTCGTTCAGCGTCTCGCAGACGTACGTGTCCACCAAGGTCGGCCAGCGGGTCATGCACGACCTGCGGACGGCCGTCTACTCGCACCTGCAGCGCATGTCGCTCGCCTTCTTCACCAGGACACGGACCGGCGAGGTGCAGTCGCGCATCGCCAACGACATCGGCGGCATGCAGGCGACCGTCACCACCACCGCGACCACGCTGGTGTCCAACCTGACCACCGTCGTCGCCACGATCATCGCGATGGCCGTCCTTGACTGGCGGCTCACCATCGCCTCGCTGCTCATGCTGCCGGTGTTCGTCTGGGTAAGCCGCCGGGTCGGCAACGAGCGGCGCGGCATCACCAGGGACAGGCAGCGCCAGCTCGCGGCGATCTCCTCGATCGTGCAGGAGTCGCTGTCGGTGAGCGGCATCCTGCTCGGCCACACCATGGGCCGCTCCGCCTCGCTCGCCGGCTCCTTCTCCACCGAGTCGGAGAAGCTCTCCGACCTTGAGGTCCGCTCCAACATGGCCGGCCGCTGGCGGCAGTCGACCATCCAGATCGTCATGTCCGCCATGCCCGCCGTCATCTACTGGGTGACCGGGCTGACCGGCCATGGGTTGTCTGGAGATGGGGACCACATGGCCATCTCGATCGGCACGCTTGTCGCGTTCACCACCCTGCAGCAGAGCCTGTACCGCCCCGCCGTCCAGCTGCTCAGCACCGGCGTGGACATCCAGAGCTCGCTCGAGCTCTTCGGCCGCATCTTCGAGTACCTCGACCTGCCGGTGGACATCGCCGAGCCGGCCCACCCGCATCCGCTTGGGAAGGTCCGCGGCGAGGTACGGCTCAACGACGTGAGCTTCAGCTACGCCGGCCCGGACGCGGGCACCGCAGACGCGGGCACCGC
>CAZORE010000004.1:25854-27037 GCA_964581815.1 uncultured Streptosporangiaceae bacterium
GACATGGGCGCTGACATGGGCGCTGACCTGGCCGAGGCCGCCGCTTAAGTGAGGCGTGCGCCCGGGGGCGCCCTGTCCGTATCTTGGGTTAATGGGAGAAAACGGGGCGGGCGTCGACCGGGAGGCCGTCGCGGCCCGGCTGGCCGGCTTTCCGCGGGTGGCGGCGGAGCGGCCGGACCTCAGGCAGGCGGCGGTGGCGGTGTGCGTGACGGTGCACGATGGCGTGCCGTGCCTGCTGCTGACCCGGCGCGCGCGGCGGCTGCGCGCGCACGCGGGACAGTGGGCGCTGCCGGGCGGGCGCCGCGACGCCGGGGAGACGGCGGAGCAGACCGCGCTGCGCGAGACGGCGGAGGAGGTCGGGCTTACCCTGGACGCCGGGGCGGTGCTCGGGCTGCTCGACGACTACGTGACCCGGTCCGGCTACGTGATCACCCCGGTGGCCTGCTGGGCCGGCCCGGCTGGCGAGCTGACGCCGAGCGAGGCGGAGGTCGCCTCGGTGCACCAGGTACCGCTGGCCGACCTGGACGTCCCGCCGCGGTTCATCGCCATCCCTGAGTCGTCCGCCCCGGTCATCCAGCTGCCGCTGCTCGGCGGGTGGCTGCACGCGCCGACCGCGGCGATCGTGCACCAGTTCTGCCGCATCGCCTGCCACGGCGAGGTGCTCCGGGTCACTCACTACGAAGCGCCGGTGTTCGCCTGGCGCTGAGCGGAGGGCGCCGCGTGAGCGGAGCGGGCCACGCGGACGGAGCGGGCCACGCGAGCGGAGCGGGCCGCGGGCTAGGTGGGTGAGGTGGGCCGCGGTCAGGCGGTCAGCGGGCGGTCGGCCGGGCTGACCGGGGCGGGCAGCCCGGTAGAGCCCATCAGGTAGCGGTCGACCGCGGCCGCCGCGGCCCGGCCCTCGGCGATCGCCCAGACGACCAGCGATGCGCCGCGCCCGGCGTCGCCGGCCACGAAAACCCCGTCAGCACCGCCGCCGAAGTCGTCGTCCCGCTCGAAGTTGCCGCGCTCGTCGAGCCGCAGCCCGAACTGATCCATCACCCCGCTGTCCGGTTCCGGGCCGGTGAAGCCGAGCGCGAGCAGCACCAAGTCGGCCTGCACCTCACGCTCGCTGCCGGGGAGCGGGCGGCGCTGCCTCGGCACCCGGCCGGCCAGCCCGGTTCCGGCCTGCCCAGCGCCGGCCTGC
>CAZORE010000004.1:27137-44416 GCA_964581815.1 uncultured Streptosporangiaceae bacterium
GGTTCCGGCCTGCCCAGCGCCGGCCTGCTCACCGCCGGCCTGCTCACCGCCGGCCTGCTCACCGCCGGCCTGCTCAGGCCCGGTCAGTTCCGTCCCGGCCAGCCGCAGCGCCCGGACCCGGCCGCCGGGGCCCGCAGCGAAGCCGAGGGTGAACGCGGAGAACACGCGAACGTCACCGTCGGGCCCGGGCTGCGGGCCGAGCCAGCCGTCCCAGTCCGTGCCGGCGAGCCCAGCGACCTCGCGGGCCTCCTGGTGAGCGGAGGAGACACGGAAGGACTTCGGGTACACCGGCCACGGCTGGCCTGGGGCCCGGTCCGGGCCGGGCAGCGGGTTGATGTCCAGCTGGATGACCGAGGCGGCGCCCTGCCGCAGCGCCGTGCCCAGGCAGTCCGCGGCGGTGTCGCCGCCGCCGACGATGACCACCTGCAGGCCGTCCGCGCTGACCGGCGCACCGCCGGCCGCACAGCCTGCCACGCTGCCCGCCGCGCCGGGGGCCGCGTCCCCCGTACAGGCACGGTTGGCCGCGGGCAGGTACTCCATCGCCTGGTGGATCCCGGCCAGCTCCCGGCCGGGCACCGGCAGCTCGCGCGGCACCGTGGCGCCGGTCGCGACCACCACCGCGTCATTGCGCCGCCGCAGTTCCGCGGCGTCCAAGTCGATGCCCACCGCAACGCCGGCCCGGAACTGCGTGCCCTCCGCGCACATCTGCTCGAGCCGCCGGTCCAGGTACCGCTTTTCCAGGCGGAACTCGGGAATGCCATAACGCAGCAGGCCGCCGATGCGGTCGGCCCGCTCGTACACCGTGACCAGGTGCCCGCCCCGGGTCAGCTGCTGCGCGCAGGCCAAGCCCGCGGGGCCGGAACCGATCACCGCCACGGACTTGCCCGACCGGACGCGCGGCGGCCGCGGCCGGACGACGCCGCCCGCCCACGCCTGGTCGGCGATGGCGGCCTCGACGTTCTTGATCGTCACCGCGGGCTGGTTGATGGACAGCACGCAGGCGGTCTCGCACGGCGCCGGGCAGAGCCGGCCGGTGAACTCGGGGAAGTTGTTGGTGGCGTGCAGCCGCTCGCTCGCCGCCGCCCAGTCCTCGCGCCACACCAGGTCGTTCCACTCCGGGATCAGGTTCCCGAGCGGGCAGCCGTGATGACAGAACGGGATGCCGCAGTCCATGCAGCGCCCCGCTTGTTCCCCGATGACCGGCAGCAGGGTCTGCCGATCGTAAACCTCGTGCCAGTCCCGCACCCGCTCCCCGACAGGGCGGCGGGCGCAGTCCCGGCGCGGGGTCGTCAGGAAGCCCTTTGGGTCAGTCACGCCACGCTCCAGGCCAGCAGGGTCCGAGTCGAACGACATCGGACGACACCGTCCACTTCCCACCATATGTGCCCGTTACCAGCGCACTCACGCCCCCGTAACGATGCGGGGTAAGCACCGCCTGCGCGCTAATATGCTGGATAACGCGACATAACGCGAGACGGGAGTGTTACCAGCATGATCCTCTTCATCATCGTGCTGCTGGTTGTCGGTTTCGTGGCGGGCGCGCTCGCCCGCCTGCTCATGCCGGGCCGCGATCCCATGGGGTGCCTTGCCACCAGCCTGCTCGGCATCGTCGGCTCCTTCATCGGCGGGTTCCTGCAGAACCTCATCCAGTACCACACGGCGGGCGTGCACACCTTTCACCCGGTCGGCCTCATCGGGTCGGTGATCGGGGCCTGGGTGCTGCTGCTCGTGCTGCGGCTCACCGGGCTCGAGCCCGGCCGCCGGCGTTACTGAGGAGCCTGATCAGTCCGGTGATCCGGTAGGCGCTACCTTGCCGGGACACGCCTGCAGTAAATTCCCGCTATGGCAGGCTTCGCGCGTTTCCGCGTTCGTCCACTGGTCTACCTGATAGCCGCCGGCGTCCTCGCGGGGTGCTCGACGGCAAACTCGTCATCGGCAACGTCCCGTCCGGTGACGACCTCGTCCAGTTTCGCGGCGACCGCGGCCCGGGCCACGGTGAACCCGTCCGCTACGGCAAGCCAGAGCCAGGGTCTCCTGGAAGTGCTTCCGGTTCCGGCGGGCGCGACGCCGTGGCCGCAGAACACCAATGCCCTGCTGAGCCGGACCGCTTTCGTCGAGCTGGCCTACAGCAAGAAAGACTGGAGCGCAGAAGAGGGGGAGGAGGCCCACCGTGGCTTCGTGGCTGCCGTCCAGCAGGGCTGGGATAATGCTGACGGTTCCCGGCAGGCCATTAGGCTCGTCCGCTTCACCTCCCCGGCCGGGGCCGTGAGCGCATTCGACGAGGTGCGATCGGGCTGGGAAACGCAGTACCCGGACAGCTTGCTGACTGACTCCGCCATCGGCGCCGTCGGCTGGAGCAGTCCGACGCTGGACGCCAGTGGAGACGCCATTGCGGAGTGGGGCGTCGCCGTCGGCGACAGCATGATCCTCGCGATCGAGTACACGGC
Organism: uncultured Streptosporangiaceae bacterium; assembly: GCA_964581815.1. GTDB lineage: Bacteria > Actinomycetota > Actinomycetes > Streptosporangiales > Streptosporangiaceae > Trebonia. The sequence goes on from CAZORE010000004.1 coordinate 29,585, forward strand.
GGCTACGCCGGACCCCGCTGCCGCGAAGGCGCTGCTGCTGCGGCAGTATGACAGGCTCAAGAACGGCTCCTGAGCCTGGCCGCTCAGGAGCCTGTCGCCGCAGCCGACGCGGGCCTGCCCGGTTACCCGGCTGGGGGCGCGGACGGTGAGACGCAGAACTCGTTACCTTCCGGGTCGGCGACGGTGACCCAGGTGTGCGGGCCCTGCCGACCGGTGTGCAGTGCCTTCGCGCCGCGCGCGACCAGGCCCGCGACCACCTCGTCGACGTCGTCGGCGCCGATGCGCAGGTCGAGGTGCACCCGGTTTTTCACCGTCTTGGCCTCGGGTACCAGCTGGAAAAGCACGCGCGGGGCCCGCTTGGTGCCGTCGGGGTGGCTGATCGCCGAGCCCTCGCGCCAGACGAGCTTTCCGTTGTGCAGGGTGGTGTCGGCCTCGCTGGCGTAGCCCTCGCTGATCATCCGGCGGATAAAGTCCTCATCCTGCGGCTCGACCGGCCAGCCGAGCGTCTCCGCCCACCAGTCAGCGAGCGAGTGCGGGTCCGCGCAGTCCACCGTCACCTGGAACTCGTACGCCACCGCGGCCGTCCCTTCTCGTGGTGTCCCTCTGGTGTACCCCGCGGGCCACGGTAGCGGTGATCGCGGACGTTCGGCGTCCTGAACCGGAGCGGACGCGCCGCCGGGCCAAGGGGCAGGCACACGGGCCACTTACCCGTGGACGGGGGTGGAACCCGTGGCGCTCTGGCCGGTGACCGACGTGACGGTCTGCTGGCCTAGGTCCGTGGCCGCCGTGGACAAGAACGCGGCGGTCGCGGTCCCGACGGCGGCGATGACGGCGGTGGACCAGGTGACGAGGAAGCGCCAGTTGTGCACTTGCACCCAGGCGAGCGGCGACAGCCCAGCCGACATCAGCGCCATCAGGTCGCAGAGGACTACGCCGATGATCAGCAGGAAGGCGTAGCCGGCGAGGTAGTAGATCGCCGTGACCTTCCACGCGCTGCCGTCCAGCCACAGCAGGTTCATCGGAAGCGACGCGCCAACCGCGAGGTACACGCACAATGCCTTGTTGATTCCGTTGCGGCCGCGGATGAACGGCAGGAAGTACCCCATGGCCCAGCCGAGGGCAGGCCAGATCAGCACCAGCCACGCGGTGAAGCCAAGGAAGTCCAGGACCGGGTAGCCGCTCCAGCTAGGCGCCGGGCGAGTCTTCAGGAACAGCATCACGGCGGGCGCCAGGCCGACCAGGACGCCGACGATAGCGCCCCGCCGGCCCGCCACGGGATCGGGCGGCTCGCCATGGTGGTCGAATGCCTCGCGCAGGTGCGCGCGGGCCGCGCGCCGCCAGTTCTCGCGCCGCGCCGCCAGGCGGTTCTGGGCGCGGGCGAGCCTCAAGAACGCCTGGTCGCCGGCGTCCGGCGACTCGGTACCGAGCACTTCCTTACGCAGGTCGTCGGCGTTGGCCATGAGCTGCTGGCGCTGGCTGTCGGCGAAGTCGGCGTTGCCCCAGGCCCGCAGGGTCAGCCGGATAGCCCGCCCAGGCTGCAGCGTCCGGCGCGCCGTGGCCTGCCTGGCCGGCAGGACCCAGGTCAGGGCCAGCAGGCCAAGGAGGGGCGTGACCGGCAGGTAAAGCCAGGTGTAACCACTGACGATCCAGGGGTGGTAGTAGAACGAGTACGCGCTGAACAGGATCAGCATCATGACCGGGATGGCCAGTTGCCGCGCGGCCCGCTGGTAGCCCGCGATGCGGTCGGCTTCGGTCTCGTCGGCCCCGGGTACGGGCGGCGCGACCGGGATGGCGGCCGGCCCGGGCGACGCCCGGGAGATGGACAGGAGCACCGCGATCGCCAGCGCGAGGAATAGCCAGTTGAGCAGTTGCGGCAGCGCGCGGAACAGGTTCGCGGCGGGGGCGTAGGAGGTCAGGGCGGCCGACAGCAGACCTTGCGCATGCGGGTCGCTGACCTGCGACGCGCGGACGAGAGAGGGGACCGTGGCCGCCAGCATGACGGCGAGCACGGCGGCGCCGCCGAGCCCCCAGGTCCACTGCCACATCCGGTGCGTCGCCGCGGCGGACCTGGGAGTGCCGCCGGGCCACCAGGCACCGTCAGGTCGCGGCGCGAGGTGCTCAAGGTGGCTGACGGCCAGCACCTGGATGACGCGGCCGGTCAGCACGCACAAGCCGATGATCGCAACGAGGGCGGCGGCGAGGTAGATCCACTTCCCGAGCAGGTTGACGTGCAGCACATGGCGGCCCTCGTAGAAACCGGTGTAGACGAGCAACGGCCAGACCAGGGTGGAGCCGAAGACGACGGCGAGCAAGCCCGCGAGCACGCCGGACCGCGCCCGCGGCCCGAGGTCGCGGCCACCGAGGAGAACGGTGCCGAGCAGGTAGACAAGGACGAGGGTGGCCGGGACCGCAAGCGCCACCTCCCACCAGGTCACCCGGTAACGGCCGACGCTGGACCAGACGATGAGCAGGACAATGTAGCCGACGGCTACCAGCAACTGCGGGACCAGTTCCCGCCCGGAGCGGCGGCCCGCGGCCCGGCTACCGTGGGCCGCCTCGCCCTCGGCTATCTCCCGGTTCTCGCCCGCCGCGTTCTCGCCCGCCGCCTGGGCACGCCGCGGGGCGACCCGCCAGCACAGCACCGGCCACAGCACCACGGCCCCGGCGACCGCCAGCCCGGCCGGGCCGGCCAGCAGGGTGCCCACCGGCGAGGGAGTCAGCTCGTCCCTCTGCAGCACGTAACTGAACCCGAGGGCCGACAGCGCGATGAGCGCGCTGACGATCAGGCTGACCGCGTTCCTGCTCGCAAGGACGACGGACCGCGCGTCATCGCGCAGCGCGGGGAGGTTGCGACAGATCCGGCTGAGGCTCCACAGCAGGACAACGTAGCTGACCAGACTGGCCAGGCGCTGCAACGTGGCCCCGCCAACCGGGAGGTTCATGCCGCCGACCGACCGCAGCCCCGTCGTCCAGTTCGTCCCCGGCTCGCGCAGCGTCGCCGTCACGGCGGCCGTACCGCGCTGCAGGTCGGTCACTTCCTGGCCCTTGCTTGGATCGCCCGGCGACACGGAGACAAGGCTGGCGCCGGCGACGTGCAGCACCTGAAGTCCCTGCGGGTAGGTGAACTTCACGTCTTCCTGCGCGTCGTTCGCCGCCGCAGCCGACTTGACCTCGATGTACTGCTGGACGAGTTGCAGCTGGAACGGTGTCGATTCGACGGTCACGGTGGTGTTGCCGCCCGTGACCGTCAACGTGGGCGTCATGAACCCCAGGGCGGTCCACTCGTAGCGATTCGGCGTGAAACCGTCACTGAATTGCGCGACCGATACCTGGCCAAGCAGCTCATCGACCAGTCGGTCGCCGTTTCCCGCGCTCTCGGCCGCTTGTGCCTCCGCGGCCAAGGCCTGACCGGACGAGGATGTCACGGTGTAGGTCGCGGTGAGCTCGTCGCCGTTGATGGCAACGAGCAGCCGAACCGAGGCCAGCCGCACGCCCGGCGGCACCGTGTCGGACCGAATGCCGGAAGGCGCCTCGGTCTGGCCCCACGGCCAGCTTGCTTCGCTGTTCACCACGACGGCGCTGACCGCGGCGGCGAGGACGTCCACGACGGCGATCAATGCGGCGGCGAGCAGCAGCGCCGAGATCAGCCGCCGGGGCCAGGGCATGGTGCGGGCGACCCGGTCGAGCCGGCGCCTGGCCCTGCCTGGCTCACCCGACGTCATGGCCACCCCTGCCCACAACGGCCGCCGACTCCCGGCGTCGGCTCACCCCTATCGCTGAGTATGCCAGCCGTGGGCAGGTATGGAAGTCATTGATTCGGTTAGCGGGGATTACTGCCGGCTAGCGCGGATTCCTGCCGAGGACGAGGACGCCGGACGTGGCGAACATGCCGCCGTTGCCGAGGATGACGCTGATGTTCGCGTTATCGACCTGCGCAGCGGCCTCGCCGCGGATCTGCCTGACGCCCTCCTGGATGGCGAACATGCCGTACATGCCGGTGTGCGTGTAGGACAGGCCACCGCCGTTGGTGTTCAGCGGCAGCGGGCCGCCCGGCTCGGTGTTGCCGTCGGCGATGAACGGGCCGCCCTCCCCCTTCTTGACGAAACCGAGGGCTTCCAGGCCGTAGATGGGGACGTGCGCGAACGCGTCGTAGACCATCAGGTGGTCCACGTCCGCGGTGGTGATGCCCGCCTCGGCGAACGCGCGCTGGCCGGCCTGGCGGAAGGCGCGGGACTCGGTGAAGTCGATCATCTGGGAGATCATCGGCGTCTCCGATGCCTCCCCGGTGCCGACCACGTAAACCGGCGGCTTGGGGAAGTCCGCCGCGCGGTCCGCCGCGGTCACGATGAGCGCGCCGCCGCCGTCGGTGACCAGGCAGCACTCGAGCAGGTGGAACGGGTAGGCGACCATACGGGACGCGAGCACGTCGCCGACCGTGACGGGGTCGCGGAACATCGCGCGCGGGTTTTTCGCCGCCCACCGGCGCTGCGCCACCGCGACGTAGGCGAGCTGCTCGTGGGTGAGCCCGTACTCCTTCATGTAGCGGAGCATCGGGATGGTGAAGGTGGTGGTCGGGCCGAGGGTGCCGTACGGCGCCTCGAACTGGCCGGCGGGCGAGGAGCCGCCCATCCGGAACCCGGCCGCGCCGATCCGGGACCGGCCCGACTCGCCGTGCGTGATCAGCACCGTCCGCGCGTAGCCGGCCTGGATGGCGGCGGCCGCGTGCCTGACGTGCAGCAGGAACGAGGTGCCGCCGACGCCGGTGCCGTCCACCCAGTCCGGGTAGATGCCAAGCGCGTGCGCCACCTGCACCGGGCCGGGGGCGGAGACGGTGGCGATGCCGTCGATGTCCTTCATGGTCAGGCCCGCGTCGGCCACCGCGTTGCGCGCGGCCTCGATGTGCAGCTGCAGGGTGGAGTGGTTGGGCAGCCGGCCGATCTCGTCGGTTTCCGCGGCGCCCGCGATGATCACGCCAGGGCCGCTCATCGCGCCTCCTGCCTTGGGCCGAAGACCGGTAGCCACACCTCGCCGCGCTGCTCGAAGGCCACCCGCAGCGGCATGTCGAGCACCAGGTCGTCGGGGGTGGCGGGCACGCCGCGGATACTCGACATCATCCGCGGGCCCTCGGCGAGTTGCACCACGGCGATCGCATAGGGCCCCTCTTCCTCGAAGCCGGGGGCGGGCCGGTGGTTGATCACGTAGGAGTACAGCGTGGCGTCGCCGCTCGCGGTGAACCACTCGACCTGGTCCGAGCCGCAGGACGGGCAGATCGGGCGCGGGTAGAAGTAGGGCACGCGGCAGTCGAGGCACCGCTGGATGCGCAGCTCGCCCGCTGCCGCGCCGTCCCAGTAGGGCTGCGTGTCCGGGGTCGGCTCCGGTACGGCCTTTCCTCTCGGCGGCACCGGTTCAGCCCTTCCGGCCGAGCTGCGGGCCGAAGGAGCGCTCCACCTGCGCGGCCAGTTCCTCGTCGTCGTCCCAGGGACCGGTGCCGATGAGGCGCACGACCGGCTCCGGGTTGCTGTACAGCGAGATCTCGTAGCCCATCGAGTGGATGACCCGGCCGGTGATCCAGCCGGACCGCTCGGAGGCCAGGTAGGCCACGATCGGCGCCACGTTGTCCGGTGACCGCTCGTCGGTGCCCGCGGACCGGGACCGCTGGCGCTCGACGGGGATCGAGTCCGTCATCCGGGTGGCGGCGCCCGGCGAGATCGCGTTCACCGTGACCCCGTACCGGCCGAGCGCGTTGGCCGAGGAGTAGGTGAGCCCGACGATGCCCATCTTGGCCGCCGCGTAGTTCGGCTGGCCGGGCGCGCCGTGCAGCCCGGAGACTGAGGTGAAGTTGATGATGCGGTTCTGTGCGGTCTCGTCGCGCAGCGAGCGCCAGTAGGCGGAGGCGAACCTGGTGGTGTTGAAGGTTCCCTTGAGGTGGACGCGGATGACGTCGTCCCACTCCTGCTCCGTCATGTTGAATATCATCCGGTCACGCAGGATGCCCGCCACGTTGACCAGCACGTCAAGACGGCCGAACTGCTCGATCGCGGTCCCGATGAGGCCCTCGGCGGCGGTGAAGTCGGAGACGTCGGCGCCGCTGGTGATCGCCTTGCCGCCGTCCGCGGTGATCTCCTCGACGACCTCGGCGGCCGGCCCGGTGTCGCGCCCGGAACCGTCCATGGCCACGCCGAGGTCGTTGACGACCACGGCGGCGCCCTGGCTGGCCAGCAGCCTGGCCACCGACCTGCCGATCCCGCGGCCCGCGCCGGTGACGATGGCGACCCGTCCGTCCAGTCGTGTCATGCCGGTTGCACCTTCCCGTAGAGCGGCAGAACGCCTATTAATGGAATATCATTCTGGGATTAGGTTTCAGGAATGCCGTGCCCCTGTCAAGGGGGCCGAAGCGCGGCGGACCGGGCTAAACTCCATAGAATCCTGTTCCGATGACAGGGGGCAAGGGGCAGGCGCCGGCGGGAGGCGGATCTCCAGTGACAGCACCAGCACGACAGCCTCGGGCCAAGTCAAGCGGCAGCTCGTGGCAGTGGGCGCGGACCGCGGAGACGCAGCGGGCGATGCTCGACGCCGCCCGCGAGGTGTTCGTGGCGCACGGCTTTTCTGATGCCAGCATCGCCGACATCGTGGAGCGCGCCGGGTCGAGCGTGGGCAGCCTCTACCACCACTTCGGCGGCAAGAGCGAGTTGTACGTGGCGCTGTGGCAGGAGTACTCCCTGGCTCAGGAGGAGGCGGCGAGCCAGGCGGTGGCCAAGGCGCGGCGGTCCGGCGTGAGGGATCCGTTCCAGCTGTTCACCACCGGCGCGCGCGCCTACCTCGAGGGCAGCTGGGAGCGCCGCGACCTGGCGATGCTGTTCGTCTCCGGCGACACGCCGCCGGGGTTCGAGGTGATGCGGCGCCACCGCGGTCACGAGTGGATCGGCCAGAACGACGCGCTGCTGCGCCTGTCAGACAATTCCTTCGACCGGCTGTACGCCACCGTGCTCACCTCGCTGATCGGCGAGGGCGCGCGGGAGGTCGCCCTGGCCAAGAACCGCCGTCAGGCCAACACGGTGATCAGCGCGGTCATCGACTACGCCAGGCGGCTGATGGCCGACGGCCCGTGGAAGCCCCCGGTAAAGCCGGCCGACGGCCCGGCGTCCGACAGCTAGCGGAAGAGCGTTCGCTGCCCCGCAGGTCACCTGCTCGATCGCGCCAGTTGACACCGCCGTCAGCATTATTTATCCCCTCATTCATCGCATCGCCGCGGGCCGCGGTCATGAACGATTCATGCCTACCTTAATTTCAAAATCGCATAACCGAACGAATCCTTGAAAATTGAGACACGTGCCTTCTTTGGACCTATGCCCAGCGAGCCGTATCCCCTGGTTAAGGGCTGTGACCCACGGGTTCCGCGGATGCTTTAAAGCTGCTTTACTTGGCCTCATAAAGGTGCGGGACATCTCTTGAGGGCCGCGGTTTTTGCCGGCAACGCGGAATTGGGGGGCGCAAGCATCAGTGCGGCGCATATGCCGCGTTACGACCGGAAATGGTAGGAGGCCAAGCAGCATGGTCACACTGGCATGGCGGCGAACTCGCCGGTTGTTCATCCTCCCGGCCGCCGCGATAACGGCGGCGGCGGTCCCCGCCGCGCTGGCGGTCGCCGCGACGCCGGCGCAGGCAGCGACGGCGCAGAGCGTCTCCTTCGCGTGCACGGGATTCCCGCAGTACTTCAACGTGCCGCCGGGCGTCACTTACCTTGCCTTTGACGCGGCGGGCGGCGCCGGCGGCAGCGGGAACGGCAACGGCACCCCGGGTAACGGCGGCGACGTGAGCGGAGCCCTGAACGTTACTCCCGGCCACACCCTGAAGATCACCGTGGGGTGCCAGAGCGGCTACGGGTACGCCGCCGGAGGCGCGGCCGGACCGGGCAGCGGGACGTCGAACGCGGGCTCCAACGGGGGCGGGGCCACCGGGGTCACCGACATCACGACGGGCACCATACTCGAAGTTGCAGGCGGCGGAGGCGGCGGTGGCGGTACCGGCATTCTCCTGACCTCGTACTTCGGCGGCGGCGGCGGTAACGGGGGCTCGGCCGGCGGCGGCAGCGGCAGCGGCCTTGGGGCGGGCGGCGGCGGCGGCTTCGGCGCGTCATCCACGCCGGCCGGCGCTAGCGGCGGCGGCGGCTCGGCCGACGCGGGCGGTGGCGGCGGCGGAGGCGGCGGCTACCCGGCCGGCGGCGGCGGAGGCGGCGGCGGGGGTCTCGGTGGCGGCGGCGGAGGCGGTGGCGGCGGCGGTCGCAACTACGACAACCCGGCTTACACCTCCGCCCCGAGTTCCACCCACGCCAGCGCGGCCGCCAACGGAAAGGTCACCTTCTCCTACACCGGCCCGCAGGGCACCCCGCAAGTCTTCAACTGCACGGGCGCCGCTGCGCGGTACACGGTGCCCGCGGGGGTCACCGGGCTGATCGTCACGGCCGTCGGCGCCGCCGGCGCCGGGGAGTCGCTCGAGGGCAACGGCAACGGAGGCAACGGCGCCGCCTGGACGGCCGACCTCTCCGTCACTCCCGGCGAGGTGATGCCGTTCGGTGTCGGCTGCCAGGGCGGGGCCGGCGGCCAGGGATCGTTCGGCAGCACGTATGCGCCGGGCGGCGGCGGCGGTTACGGGTACACGAGCGGCGGCGGCGGCGGATCGAGCAACTTCCCGTGGCTCCTGACCAGTAACTGGGGAGCCTGCGGTGGCGGCGGGTCCACCGGGATCGCCAGCCCGGCGGCCGTGCTGCTCGACGCCGCCGGCGGCGGCGGCTGCGGCGGCAGCGGTGACTACGGGCAAGGCGGCAGCGGCGGCAGCGCCGGCACCAGCAGCGGGACGGGCGGCACGGGCCTTGGTGCGGGTGGCGGCGGCGGCCCGGCCGCCAACTCCACCGGGAACGGCGGCGGCGGCGGGACGGCCAATCAGGGCACGGTGGCCGGCGGCGGCGGCGGGGGCGGCGGCGGCTATCCCCACGGCGGCGGTGGCGGCGGCGCCGGCTACATCGGCGGCGGGGGCGGTGGCGGCGGGGGCGGCGGCGGCTCGTACACCGCCGGCCCGGGCGTGACCAATTCCAGTTCCGTCAGCCTCGCCAGTTACCAAAGTGCCAACGGAGTACTCGTGATCACCCCGGTCTTCACGGCTCCCTGACTTTGGCCTCGGCCCCGCGGGCAGGTGCACTGCCCGCGGGGCCGTTGCCGTCTTAGGCTGGGGCCAGCTGCCTAGCTCACCGGTAAGCGCGGCCGAGCCTCGCGGCATTGACCACCTAGTGAAGGCGCGGCGGGAAGTGCCTCCGGCGGAGTATCAGTTCGCCGAGTTCGTGGGCTCTTCCACCCACCACTGAGCGTTCGCCGCCCCGCAGGTCACCTGCTCGATTGCGCCGGTTGACACGGCCGTCATGCACAGGTGGCTATGGGCGTTGACGAACTGGAGCTCTGGGCCTTCCGATGGCTGTATCGGGCCGGCCGCGTCCTGGGTGGTCCACTCGTCGACGGTCACCGGGTTGCAGTAGCCACTGCCGGGCGAGGCCGGACCAGTGACCCAGACCCCCGAGCCGGACGTCGCGCCCGTCACGATCAGGCAGCCGTCGCTGTGCATGTTGACGACCTGGTCGTACGCGCCCGCCCACGACCACAGCGCGGAGTGGTTGATCTTAGTGCTCGAGGCATCGGGACAAGACGTCAGGTAGTCGCTGCCTGTCGTTCCGTCTTGTACGGCGCATTCCTGGTAGTACACGTTGAAGAGCAGGTAGTGGACGGTAGTGGCAGCCCGGGCCGGGCTGCTGGGTGAAACGATGAGCGCCGCTGTCGCGGCGAGAGCGGCGAGCCCCACCAGGGGCGTACGAGTTTTCACGCTTTGATGACGTTCTCGCGCTGCCGAACTTAGCGGTTTTCGGCGGTCGAGCGCGGCCCGCTCCGCGGGCTGTTCCGCTTGTCCGCCCGCGTTTGCCGGGCCATCGGGCCGGGTCATCGGGCCGGGCCATCGGGCCGGCGCCGAGGGGTTGCCTAGTCCATTTGGCCGTATTTAGAATGCAATTCTAGGATCATCCGCAAGAAGGTGGGCTTTCCGATGGAACTTGACCTTGGCCCGGAGATCGCGCAGTTCCGCGCCGAGCTGCGGGAGTGGATCGCGGCGCAGACGCCGCCTGGCCTGGCCGAGCTCACCGACTGGAACACGGTGATGACGGCGGGCGGCAACCGCGGCGCGCGGCTGGCCCGGGCCTGGGCGCACCCCGCCTATGCCGAGTGGACGGCCAGGCTGGCGGCCAAGCGGCTGATCTGCCCGCACTGGCCGGCCGAGTACGGCGGCCAGGGCATGGACGCGGTGCACCTGGCCGTGCTCAACGAGGAGTTCCACCGGGCGGGGGTGCCCCGGGTCTCCCGCGGCATGGGCGAGAGCCTGGTCGGGCCGTCCATCATCGTGCACGGCACGCCGGAGCAGAAGGCGTACTTCCTGCCGCGCATCATCAACGGCGAGGACGTGTACTGCCAGGGCTTCTCCGAGCCGAACCACGGCTCCGACCTGGCCGGGGTGGAGACCCGCGGCGTGGTCGACGGCGACGAGATCGTGGTCACCGGCCAGAAGGTGTGGACGTCGGGCGCGGCCCGGGCCAACCGGATGTTCGCGCTCGTCCGCACCGACCCGGACGCCGCGAAGCACCGCGGCCTGTCCTACGTGCTGTTCGACTTCAAGGACCCTAAGGTCAGCTACCGGCCGATCAAGCAGATGTCCGGCGCGGCGGAGTTCGCCGAGGACTACCTCGACGGGGTGCGCGCGCCGCTGTTCAACGTGATCGGCGGCCTGCACAACGGCTGGCGGGTCGCGATGACCACGCTCGGTCACGAGCGCGGCGGCAACGCGACCGTGGCCCACCTGGCCTTCCAGCGCGAGTTCTGGGACCTGGTGGAGACGGCCCGCAAGCGCGGCAAGGCCGCCGACCCCCTGGTGCGGCAGCAGCTCGCCTGGGCCTACACCCAGGCCGAGATCATGCGGTTCAGCGGGCTGCGCACCCTCGCCCAGGTGGCCAAGGGCCGGCCGCCGGGCCCGGAGGCCTCGGTGGCCAAGCTGTTCTGGAGCGAGTACCACAAGCGGCTCGGCGAGATCGCCATCGGCATCGAGGGCAGCGACGGGCTGCTGCGGCCGGACGGCGACGGATACACGGTCTCCCCGTGGCAGAACGTCTTCCTCAGCAGCCGGGCCGGCACCATCTACTCGGGCACCAGCGAGATCCAGCGGAACATCATCGGCGAACGGGCGCTGGGCCTGCCCAAGGAACCGCGGGCGGCGGGCTAACGCATGACGCGAGCCACTGGTGTCGTGGGGCTTGCCGCCGCGGCCACTCCCCCAGCAGGCCCTCCCCGGCCAGATACCGTCGGCCTGCGCGCGGCCAACTACCAGGCGTCACGCAGGCTGGTCACGCCGGGCCGGCTGCGCGAGTTCTTCGCGCCGCGCAGCATCAGTATGGTCGGCGCGTCGGACAACTCCGGCTGGGCCAGGTTCATCGTGGCGAACTGCGGGCTGACCGGGTTCACCGGCCCGCTCACCGCGGTGCATCCCACGGCGAAAAGCGCGTTCGGCCGACCGGCGGCGCCCAGCCTGCGCGACCTGGAGGAGCCGCCGGACCTGGCGTTCATCCTGGCGCCGCTGCCCGCCGTGGAGAGCGTACTCGACGACATGGGGGCGGCCGGCGTGCGGAACGCCGTCGTACTCGCCTCCGGCTACCGCGAGGTCGGCGCGGAGGGCCGGGCACTCGAGGACGCGATGATCTCCCGCGCCATCGCCAACGACGTCACCGTGCTCGGCCCGAACTGCCTCGGCTACCTCAACGCGCACACCGGAGCGGCCCCCTTCTCGCTCACCCTGCCGCCGCCGCTGACCAAGGGCGGGGTCGGCATCGCGTTGCAGAGCGGCGCGCTCGCCACTGTGGTGCTCACCTTCGCCAAGGCGCACGCGATCGGCCTCAGCGTGCTGACCTCGGTGGGCAACGAGTCGATGATGAAGACCGTCGACGTCATCGACTACTTCGTCGAGGACGAGGCGACCACGGTGATCGCCCTGTTCCTCGAGGAGATCGGCGACCCGGTGCGGTTCGCCCAGGCCGCCGCGCGGGCCGACGCGGCCGGCAAGCCGGTCGTCGCCCTCAAGGTCGGGTCGAGCCCGGCCGGACAGCAGGCGGCGCTCGCCCACACCGGCTCGGTGGCCGGCGACGACGCGGTGGTCAGCGCGGCGCTGCGGCAGATGAACATCATCCGGGTGACCAGCCTGGAGGAGCTGCTGACCACCGCGGCGCTGCTGGCAAGCAGCCGCGTACCGCTGGGCAGGCGGATGGGCGTGCTCACGGCCTCCGGCGGCGCCTGCGACATCATCGCCGACGCCGCGAGCGCGCAGGGCATCTCCATTCCCGACTTCTCCCCGGCGACCGAGGCGGCGATCGCGCCCGCGCTGCCGCCGTTCGCCAACGCGCGCAACCCGCTCGACGTGACCGGGTACGGCAGCCTCGCCAACCTGGGCACGCGGACCGCGCGCTCCGCCATCGACGTCGCCCTCGACGCCGCCGCCGACGACCCGAACCTCGACTTCATCCTGTACGGCGGCGTGACGCTGCCCGCCGTCCGGCCGCCGGACGAGGCGATGGCCGCCCTGATGGAGACCAGGCTCGACTGGCTCGCGCAGCGGATCGCTTCCTCGCCGATCCCGGTCATCCCGGTCAGCTCGACCTGCGTGGACCTCGCCGGCTACGCCAGGGAGCAGCTGGGCAGCCGCGGGCTGTCCCTGCTGCCGGGGCTGAACGGCTCGATCAAGGCCATCGGCAACGCGCTGCGCTGGGCGGAGAACCGCGGCCGGACCTGGGCGGCTGGCAGTGTCAGCGAGTACGGGGCCGCGGCGGCACTTGACGCCGCGGCACCGGATGCCGAGGCCGCCGGGATACGGGGCACGGTCTCCGGGCCGTGGTCGGAAGCGCGGGCCAGGGACCTGCTGACCGCCGCCGGGGTGCCGGTGGTGCCCGGCGGTCTGGCCCGCTCGGCCGACGAGGCGGCCGAGATCAGCGCCAACTTGGGCCTGCCGGTCGCGCTCAAGATCTGCTCCGCGCAGATCACCCACAAGTCCGACATCGGCGGCGTCGCGCTCGGCCTGCGCACCGAGGCCGAGGTCCGGGCCGCCTACGAGAAGGTCCGGGTGGCCGGCGACGCCGTGCCCGGCGCGCAGGTCGAGGGCGTGCTGGTCACGCCGATGCGCCTGGCCGGCGTCGAGCTGCTCGCCGGGGTCACCGTCGACCCCAGCCTCGGCCCGGTGCTCGCCGTTGGGCTCGGCGGCGTCTGGGTCGAGGTGCTGCGGGACACCGCGCTGCGGGTGCTGCCGGCGGACATCGCCGAGGTGACGGCCATGCTCGGCGAACTGCGCGGGCTGCCGCTGCTGCGCGGCGCGCGCGGCACCAAGCCTGCCGACCTGGACGCGCTCGCCGCGGTCATCGCCCGGCTCGGCGAGACCGCGCTGTCCCTCGGACGGCCGCTGCGCGCCCTGGAAGTCAACCCGTTGCTCGTCAACGGGGACCAGATCGAGGCGCTCGACGTCCTCATCGTCACAGAAAACGTCACCGGACCGGACGGCGCCACCGCCGACGCACCATAAGGAGCACGCCATGATGCTGGGTACCACGCAGGAGCATGAGGAGCTGCGCGCGTCGGTCCGGCGCTTCCTGGCCGACAAGGCCCCGCTGCCGCGGGTCCGCGAGCTGATGGAGACCGAGGACGGCACCGACGCCGCCGTCTGGGCGCAGGCGGGCGCGCAGCTCGGGCTGCCGGGCCTGGCCATCCCCGAGGCCTACGGCGGGGCCGGGTTCACCTTCGCCGAGCAGGCGATCGTGCTTGAGGAGTTCGGCGCCGCGCTGTACGGCGGGCCGTACCTGGCCAGCGCGGTCTTCGCCGCGACCGCCCTGCTCGCCAGCCCGGACGAGGGCGCGCGCCGCGGGTTGCTGCCCGGCATCGCGTCCGGCGAGACGATCGCGACGCTGGCCTTCACCGAGGACGACGGCTCCTGGGACCCGGCGTCCATCCGGCTGACGGCGGTCAAGGACGGCGACGCCTGGAAGCTTGACGGGCACAAGAGCTTCGTGCTCGACGGGCACGCCGCCGGACTCATCCTGGTCGTCGCGCAGACCAGCGCCGGGCTGTCGCTGTTCGCGGTCGCCGGAACGGAGGCGGGCCTTACCCGCACCTCGCTGCCGACCCTGGACCAGACGCGCAAGCTGGCCAGGCTGGAGTTCGCCGACGTGGCCGGCCGGCTGATCGGCTCGCCTGGCGACGCCGCCGCCGTGCTTGACCGCACCCTGGACGTGGCCGCCATCGCCCTCGCGGCGGAGCAGCTCGGCGGGGCGCAGCGGGCGCTCGACATGGCGGTGGAGTACGCGAAGATCAGGCACCAGTTCGGGCGGCCGATCGGCAGCTTCCAGGCGATCAAGCACCGCTGCGCCGACCTGCTGCTCGAGGTCGAGTCGCTGCGCTCGGCGGTGAGCTACGCGGCCGCCGCGGCCGCGGACAGCCCGGCCGAGATCCCGGTGCTCGCGCCGCTGGTGAAGGCGTACGCGTCGGAGACGTACTTCCACGTCGCCGCGGAGAACATCCAGATCCACGGCGGCATCGGGTTCACCTGGGAGCACGACGCCCACCTGTACTTCAAGCGGGCGAAGTCGAGCGAGCTGTTCCTCGGCGACGCCGCCTACCACCGCGAGCGGCTGGCCGCCCGGATCGGCCTGTAGGCCCGGCGCGGGAGGGGAGCCGCCCGGCGTGGCGCCCACCAGCGCGTTGCCTTAGGGTTTGC
>CAZORE010000004.1:44516-47000 GCA_964581815.1 uncultured Streptosporangiaceae bacterium
GCGGGAGGGGAGCCGCCCGGCGTGGCGCCCACCAGCGCGTTGCCTTAGGGTTTGCGCATGGCCGACCCACAATCGAGCGAAAGCGGGCAGAGCGACCTGCCCGCCACCGTCGCGGGCGAGAGCCTGCGCGCATCGCACGCGGACCGGGATCAGGTGGTGGAACTGCTGCGGGTCGCCGCGGGGGACGGGCGGCTATCCCCGGAAGAGCTGGACGACCGCCTGGAGCGCGCGCTGACCGCCAGGACCTACGCCGAGCTGGCGGCGCTGACCGCTGACCTGCCGGCCACGCCCGGAGCGGTTGTCGCGGCGCCGGGCCCGGGCGCGATGAGCGCCACGCCGAAGGAACTGGTACGCATCGACGTCCGCGGCAGCAGCGTCCGCCGGGACGGCCACTGGGTAGTGCCGAAGGCACTGGACGTCACGGCGCGCGGTGGCAGCGTGACGCTCGACTTCACCGAGGCGGTGATCACCCAGCCGCTGCTGCGCATCACCGCCGACGTGCGCGGCGGCAGCCTCAGGCTGATCACCAGGCCGGGCATGGTGGTGGAGGCCGATGACATCGCGCTGCACGGCTCTGGCATCACGCTGCCCGACCCGCCTGGCCCGGGCGTCCCCGTCGTGTTCCGCGTCGAGATCGCGGGCCAGGTCCGCGGCGGCGGCATCGCCGCGGGCCCGCCCCCGCCGCCCCCGCCGCCCCGCCGGCCGCGGCGCACGTTCTGGCAATGGCTGCGCCGCGCCCCGCGTCCTCCTGCGATCGCCGCTTAGCGCCAGGCCCGGCGCCCGGCCATCGTGCCGGGCCGTGCCCGGCCTGGCTGGTGGAGGTTACCGGGCGGGCCGCGGGTACCGGGGCGCGTAGTCGCGGTACTCCCCCACGACGCGCGCGCTGGCGAGGGCGGCGAGGAAGCTGGCCGGGCCGTCGAAGTCGGGCATCTCCAGGTAGGCGGCGCCGACGCCCGGCGCGTCGTGCGCGTCGGAGCCGGCGCCGCCGGGCAGGCCGAACCGCTCCGCCAGCCGGGCCGCCCGCTCGTTATGCGACTGGTCGGCGGTCTTGGCGTTGAACACCTCGATGATGTCCGCATCCCCGGCGGAGCACAGGGCGGTGAGGGTGTCACCGGCCTCCGTTCGGCCGAGGCTGGCGCGGGCCGGATCGAACGGGTGCGGGACGTAGACCAGGGCCCGCTGCGACCTGATCCGCGCGATGACCTCGGGGAGCGGCAGTACGTAGGGGATGCGCTCGGTGAGGAACAGGCCGATCACGTCGCCGTACGGGGTGCGGACCTCCTCGCCCACGATGACGCGGACGCCCAGGTCGCGGCCGGCCGCGTCGGCGGCCGCGGCGGTGACGTTGTGGTCGGTGATGAAGACGACGTCAAGCCCGGTCTCCTTGGCGCGCGCGGCGAGCTCGTCGACGGTCAGGACCGAGTCGCCGGACGCCGCGGTGTGCAGGTGGCAGTCCACCCGGATGCGCCCGGCGGGCAGGGTGGGCGGGCCGGGCGGGGTAGAGCGGGTCATCCGCGGGCCGGGATGGTGCCGCCGAGCTCGGCGATCAGCTGCTGCGAGTAGGCGATCCGGCCGGTCAGCACCCTGGGGTCGCCCGAGCACAGCAGCAGTGCGGCCTCCGCCATGACCGACGGCGGCTCGGCGCGCGGGTCGTCCTCGGTGGTCAGGTGGTGGAAGACGGTGCCCGGGGTGGGGACCACCCGGCTCGGCGACAGCGCGTTCACCGCGATGTTGTCCGCGTACAGCTCGGCCGCCAGCCCGGTGGAGAAGCGCTCGAGCGCCGCCTTGCACATGCCGTAGACGGTGCTGCCCCGGCCGCGGCTGGCGGGCGGGATCGCCGGGTGGCGGGCCGCGCCGGAGGAGATGTTCAAGATCCAGCCGCCGCCGGAGTCCCGCATCCCGGGGATGACCAGCTGCGCGAGGTGGAACGGCCCTTCGACCTGCACGTCGAACATCAGCTGCAAGCGGCGCGCGGTGAAGTCTTCCACCGGGGTGAAGTAGGTGACCGCCGCGTTGCTGACCAGGATGTCCGGCGCGCCGAGCTGGCTGGTGGCCTGCTGCACCAGGCGCTCCCTGTCCTCCGGCTTGGACAGGTCGGCGCGGATCGCCACCGCCGTGCCGCCCGCGGCGCGGATCTGCTCGACGGTCTCGCCGATCGTGCCGGGCAGCGGTGACGCGCCCGGGTCGGTGGTCCGCGCCGCGACCGCGACCGCGGCGCCTTCCTGACCGAAGCGGCGGGCGATCTCCGCGCCGATCCCCCGGCTCGCGCCGGTCACGATGGCGACCTTGCCATCAAGCGTTCCCATGCCGATCACTCCCGTGCCGTTGGCCGTGAAACGAATCCTAGAAGAATGTTCTAATAATCGTGGGATGACGGGCGCCGGCGTGTCAATGCCCGGCCCGGCCGGGCATTGACACGCCGCCGGCCGGACCGGTAAATGTTTTTAGAACGATGTTCTAACAATGTCGACCGTGCGGATGTCG
>CAZORE010000004.1:47100-54387 GCA_964581815.1 uncultured Streptosporangiaceae bacterium
GACCGGTAAATGTTTTTAGAACGATGTTCTAACAATGTCGACCGTGCGGATGTCGGCAGTGAGGCGGCGAGCGCGCGGGCGCCGCGGGACCAGGAGGTTGCCATGGGACTCGACCACAGCGTGGTGGGGCTGGCGAGCGAGCCGCAGCTGAGATCATGGGACAGCAAGGACGCGCTGCTTTACGCGGTCGGCGTCGGCGCCGGGCTCGGCGACCCCCTCACCGAACTCGAGTTCACCACGGAGAACTCCGAGGGCATCGAGCAGCAGGTGCTGCCGACCTACGGCGTGCTGATCTCCCAGGCGCGGGGGGCGCGCAGCCTCGGCGACGTCAACTTCGCGATGCTGGTGCACGCCGAGCAGTCGGTCGAGCTGCACCGGCCGCTGCCGGTGGCGGGCACCGCGCGCACCGTCTCGACGGTGACCGGCATCTACGACAAGGGCTCGGGCGCCCTGGTGGTCAGCGAGAACGTGGCGGTCGACGCCGAGACCGGCGAGCCGCTGGTCACCACGCGCAGCGGCGTCTTCATCCGTGGCGAGGGCGGCTTCGGCGGGTCGCGCGGCCCGGATGAGCCCCCGTGGCAGAAGCCGGACCGCGAGCCCGACCATACGGTCGTCATGGCGACCAGGCCGGAGCAGGCGCTGATCTACCGGCTGTCCGGCGACCGCAACCCGCTGCACGCGGACCCCAAGTTCGCGGCGCGGGGCGGGTTCAGCCAGCCGATCCTGCACGGGCTCTGCACCTACGGGGTCACCGGCCGGGCCCTGCTGCACGCGCTGTGCGACTCCGACCCGGCGCGGTTCACGTCCATGTACGGGCGGTTCAGCAGGCCGGTGCTGCCCGGCGAGTCGCTGACCGTGTCCATCTGGCTGACCGGCGACGGCAGTACCGCCCAGGCCCAGGCCGCCGTGTTCCAGACGGCGAAGGCGGACGGCACCGTGGTGATCGACCGGGGCCGCTTCCTGGCCGCCGCCCTGCTGGAGACGCGCTGAGCATTCTTGTCACCGCCGGTTCATCTCAAGGCCCAGCGGCCCCTGCGGGTGAAGGGTAGGGTCACGATGGTTTATGTCCGTATTTATCCGGCCATCGCAGCACCCTTGGGGACCGCACGTGACCGAGGCCGCTTCCACTGACCTTGAGCCGTCAGCGCCCGGCTTGTCACCGGTACCGGCGCGGCAGCGGGCCTGGCCCGTCGTCCGGAGGCAGTTGCCGCTGGCGATCTTGCCGGCGGCCTGGGGAGTGCTGGGCTGGCGGCAGCGCTGGATCGCCGATGACGGCCTCATCGTGGCGCGGACCGTGCGGGAGATCCTGGCCGGCCACGGGCCGGTGTTCAACCCCGGAGAGCGGGTCGAGGCAGACACCTCCGTGCTCTGGACCTGGCTGCTGGCCCTGCTGACGTGGGCCAGCCGGCTCGACCTCTACACGGTCATCGTCGGGAGCGGGCTGCTGCTCGCGCCGCTCGGCCTCCTGCTCGCCCTGCTCGGCGCGCGGGAACTGCACCGCAGGCACTCACCCGACCAGGTGCTGCTGCCGGCCGGCGCGCTCGTCGTGGTCGCGCTGCCGCCCTTCTGGGACTTCGTCACCTCCGGACTCGAAGACTCCCTTATCTTCTGCTGGCTCGGCTTGTGCTGGTGGCTGCTGGCCGGGCTGCGGCCCGGCTCCCGCCGCCGCGCCCGCTGGCTCGCGTTCGTCGCCGGGCTCGGCTGGCTCGTGCGTCCGGACATGGCAATAGGCACCGTGGCGTTTCTCGTGGCCCTGTGGTACATCGAGCGTCCGGCCGGGCGGCGCCTGGCGGTGCTCGCGGCCGTCGCCGGGGCCGTGCCACTGGCGTACCAGGTGTTCCGCATGGGCTACTACGGCCTGCTCGTGCCCAACACGGCCGTGGCGAAAGACGCGTCGAGCACGCGCTTCCACCAGGGATTCGTCTATCTCGCGGACTTCGCCTCGCCCTACCGGCTCTGGGTTCCGCTGCTCGTCCTGCTCGTCCTGTTCCTTCTCACCGCACAGCACCTGAGCCGGGCCGATGTCGTCCGCTGCGCCGCCGCGATGGGCAGCGGCCTGCTCATGGCGTCGTATGTCATCGCGATCGGCGGCGACTTCATGCACGCGCGGATGCTGCTGCCAGCGACGTTCGCGCTGCTCCTGCCGGTCATGCTGGTTCCGGTACCGGTCCCGAAGCGCAGGGGCGGGCTCGCAAACGCGTCCCTCTGCCTGCTGGCGGCCACGATCGGCGTCTGGGCCCTAGGCGCCGGGCTCAGGTGGCGGGACCCCACGCCCCTGGGCATCATCCCGCTAAGCGGCATCGCCAACGAGCGGGGCTGGTGGTCGGTTCACACCGGCCAGCAGAACCCGGACAACGCGGCGGAGTACGTGCTCGCGGGCATGGGTTCCGTGAACGCGCCGGGCAGCCTGGAGTGGGCGATCAGCCAGGACGTGCGCTCCGGCCGGCCGGTGCTGTTTTACCAGGCCGCCACCGCGTCCCCGTACGTCCTCTCGGTTCCGCTTAACCGGCCTCGGTATTCGGTCGCCGTTACCGTTTCCATTCTGGGCACGGGGGGCGCGGGTACGCCGCTTGACGGACTTGTCGTCGACCAGCACGGCCTGTCGTACGCCCTTGGCTCCCATCTGGTCGGTGATCCGAACGGCCGGCCCGGCCACGCCAAGTGGGCCGTCCCGGCGTGGATAGTCGCCGAGTACAGCAACGTCACCCAGGCACCCGGGATACCCGCGGCGCAGCTCGCCGCCGCGCGCAAGGCCCTGTCCTGCGGCCCGCTGGCCGAGCTTGACCAGGCCGTTCAAGCCCCGCTTACCGTCCGCCGGTTCGCGATGAACTTCTTTCACTCACTGACCCTGACCAATTTCCGCTTCTCCCCTGACCCGGTGACCGCTGAGAAGGAGCTCTGCGCCTAGGGGCCCGCCGAGCGGCCGGTCAACGGGTATTTGCCGCGAAACGCCTTTCAAGGGAAGCCCCCGCCCCAGGCGGGTGGCCTGGGGCGGGGGCTTCGATTCCGTTCTGGATGATGGGCGAGGGACCTAGAGCCTGAAGCGCCAGACACCGCGCCCATGCGTAGCGGCGTAGATGTATCCTCCCGGGCCGGACGTCAGGTCATCGACCACAACGTTCGGCAGTCCGGAGCCAAGGTGGCGCCACGTGGTGCGGGAGCCCCCGAACTCGGCGGCGGTGTACACCCCGGCGTCGGTGGCCAGGGCCAGCTGGCCGTGGGCGACCACCAGGGCGTCGGAGGCGACGTCCGGCAGGTTGCCGGAGATGTCGGTCCAGGTCTGGCCGCCGTTCGCTGTCTCGAAGACGTGGCCGGTGCCCCCGCCAGGGACGAACCGCCGGGAGTACCCGTTGAATACCGCGTAGGCGTGGGCCGGGTTGGCCGGGTCGACGGTGACGCCGGCGATGTACCGGTCCGGCAGGCCGGCCATGCTCACCTGGTGCCAGGTGCCGCCGTAGTTAGTGGCGATGCCCGAGGCGAACGCCGGGCCGGGGTTTCCGCCGCCGGCGACCCACGCGGCGTAGATGACCTGGCCGTTGCCGGCTGACGACAGCGCCGTGACCGCGTGGCCCGCCCCGGTGTCGTAGACCGGCGTCCAGGTACAGGTCGCCTCGTTGGCGCAGGACGTGTTCCAGCCGGCCGTGGAGACCCACACGTCCTCGCCGCCGCCGATCCAGGTGCCGGCGTTTTGCTGGTCCTGGACGAGCGGCATGACGAACCTCGCGTTCGGGTCGCAGTTCGCGTTCGGCGCCTGGCCGACCGTCGCCTGGCCCGCGCAGGAGAAGCTGGCGAAGTAGCTGAACGAGTGGCCGCCGTCAGTGGTGGTGTACAGCGAGCCGTCGGTGTACTCGCCGGCCCAGTTGTTGGCGTTGGCCGGATCGACGATCACGTCGAACCCGTCACCGCCGGCCGCCTCGGCCGACTGGGCGAACGCGGTGTCGTCCACCATGGTGCCGTTGTCCTGCAGCCCGCCGACCACCGCAGTGGTCCCGTCGGACAACTGTCCCGCCCGGGCATCGTAGAACTGCAGGTCGTGCAGCGTGGCGTTGAGGTCGGCCCAGTTGCCGTCCTCGGCGTCGTCGCTCAGCGGGCGGCTGTACACGCCGCCGTCGTTACCGATGACGATCTTGCCGCCGGCGACCATCATGGAGTGCTGGTCGGGGTGCGTGGTGTTCGGGCACGTGTTCGTCGCGTCGCAGGCGAAGGGGTAGTTCCAGTACGGGCTGGCCGTCACCCAGGTCTGGCCGGCGTTGGTTGACTCGAAGACTTCCTCAAGCCCCGCGTACACATGCGCGGGGTTAGCCGGGTCGACCGCGAGGTCCTGGTTGTACCAGGCCTGGACGCCGACGCCGTACCCGGAGCCGACGCCCAGGGCCGAGCCGGAGGCGGCGAGCGAGGCCTCGTCGCCGATCTTGGTCCAGGGACCGGTCACGCTGGCGGGGCTGGAACCGGTTCCCGACGCGACGAAGATGCCCTGAAGCACGGACTCGTCTCCGGCCGCCTGCCGGGCCGGCGACTGGACGACCGCGTACAGCTTGCTGCCGTCCGACGAGTAGGCGAAGGTGGTGCGGCCGATGTCGGTGGCGTCAATGTCCCCGGTCGGCGTGACCTCGCTAAATGATCGTCCGTAGTTAGTCGACTCGTAGAAGCCGTTGTACGTCGTGTTGCCCGGCCCGTGCCAGCCGATCGCGGTGATGACGTCCTTGCCGCCCGTTCCGGGGACGACCGCGACGTCGGTCACCTGCTGGTCGTAGGGCGGGAAATCGGTCGGGCCGGCCGGGTCGAGAACCTCCGACCACTGGTGCCGGAACGCGTCCCACCGGAACAGGCCGTTGTTGGTGGCGGCGTACGCGTCGCCGAACTGGTCAAAGGCGATGCGGAAGATGGTGCGCGGCCCGATCGGGTTAGCCGGGCCGCCCACCTGCTGCCAGGACCGGCCGTCGTTGGACGTGGTCCAGACGCCGTCGCCCTGGTAGGAATCCTGCGACTCGTTGGCCTCGCCGGTGCCGAGCCACAGCGAGCCGCCCACCGGGTCGACCGCGAGGGCACCAGTGGACATGTCGGGGAGGTTGTCGGTGACCGGGGTCCAGTGCGCGCCCTGGTCAGAGGAGCGCCACACGCCGCCGTCCGCCGCGCCGGCGAACCAGTCGCCGTCCTGGGTAGTCGCCAGCGCCGTGACCCGGCCGCCGACGACGGAGAAGCCAGCACCGACATTCGACCAGAACGGGTCGGTGTAATTAGCCGGCTGGCCGTTGTACGCCTGGGTGGTGAACTGCTGCCAGGAGCCCGGCGTCGACGGAATCTGCGCGGCCTGCTGGGCGGCGGCCCCGATCGCGTCCCCGGTCAGGTAGCCGGCGGGCGCGGTGCGCTCCGCGTTGTACGCGGCCATCGAGTCCGCCAGGTCACCGTCATCACCCTGGTGGTTGTTGGTCGGAGCGGTCGCCGTGGCCCTCGGGCTAGCCACGGCGGGCGTGCCCGTGTTGAGGAAGTGGTACAGGGCCCACTGACGCGCGGCCGCTCCTTGCAGCGGAGGCTGGCCGGTGGTGGCCGCTGAGCTTGGCTGGGCTGTTCCCAGCGCCATTATCACGGCGGAGATGCCGACTGCCAGTGACCCGGTCAGGCGCAGTCGCCGCGGGTGTCTCGGATGGTGCATGTGGTCTCCATTCGATGCCTAAATCCCCGCGCTCACTCCCTTCGCGGGAATCAACCGCGCACCGAATGTCCCAGATACTCCGACAGTTTTGACGGCGACCGCCGGTCATTTTATGTAGATTTTTGTGTAAATTATTAGAAAAATATCGATGCCTTCACCGGCCGGTTCAACGGCGCACCGGCCTCTCCGGGGGCCTGGGCGCCACCCGCGGGCCAGAGAGTGGTGAGGCCACGCCGCCGTAGACAGCAGCGAGCGCGAACCCAGTCACGGCGCCGGTGAGGCACTACGTATTGCGCGGGGCTTTACCGCACGCTCATACTCGGCGCGGGGAAGATCATCGCGAGTCCGCGGACCTCAAGGAGGAGATATGCCGGACAGGATCCTGACCAGCCACGCGGGCAGCCTGCCGAGACCGGAAGAGCTGATCGCGCTCAACGGGCGGCGGGCGGCCGGCGAGCTGTCGGATGAGGACGCGTACCTGGGCAGCCTGCGGGCGGGGGTCGCGGACGTGGTCGCGCGGCAGCGCGGCATCGGCATCGACCTGGTCAATGACGGCGAGTACGGGCATTCGATGGGCCAGCGCTACGACTACGGCTCCTGGTGGACCTACGTGTTCCAGCGGCTGTCCGGCGTCGAGCTGACGCCGCTGACGATCGCCGAGATCCCGCAGTCGGTGGCCAAGCCCGGCGAGATCAGGCTGGCGTCGTTCGGCGAGCGGCGTGACTGGCAGGCGTTCGCCGAGGCCTACGGCGACCCGACCTCCGGCGCCTCGGTGCCCAACCGGGAGCAGGCGGTCGGCCCGGTGTGCCGGGGTCCGATCTCTTATGCGGGCCAGGCCGACGTGCAGCGGGACATCGCCGACATGAAGGCGGCGATGGCGGCGGCCGGCGTCACCGACGGCTTCCTGAACGCGGTGGCCCCGGCCAGCTGCGCCCGGTTCGGCAACGAGTACTACGCCGATGACGAGGAGATGCTCTGGGCCTGCGCGGACGCGATGCGCGAGGAGTACGTGGCGATCATCGAGGCCGGCCTTGTGCTGCAGCTCGACGACCCGGCGATCGCGGAGAACTGGGACCAGATCAACCCGGCGCCTAGTGTTGAGGCCTACCGGCGATTCACCAGGAAGCGCGTCGAGGCGCTCAACCACGCGATCCGCGGGCTGCCGGCCGAGCGCATCCGCTTCCACCTGTGCTGGGGAAGCTGGCACGGCCCGCACACCACCGACCTGCCGATGGCCGACATCGTCGACGTCATGCTTGAGATCAACGCGGGCGCGTACTCGTTCGAGGCGGCCAACGCGCGGCACGAGCACGAGTGGAAGATCTGGCGGGACGTCAAGCTGCCCGCGGGCAAGGTCATCCTGCCCGGCGTGGTCACGCACTCCACCAACGTGATCGAGCACCCCGAGCTCGTCGCCGACCGGATCACCCGGTACGCCGAGGCGGTCGGCCGGGATAACGTCATCGCCTCCACCGACTGCGGCCTCGGCGGCCGCGTGCACCCGCAGATCGCCTGGGCGAAGCTGGACACCCTCGTCAAGGGCGCCGAGCTCGCCAGCGCCCGGCTCTGGGGATAGGGCCAGGCGGCGCCTGGCCTGGGTGACGGAACGGCTGAGCAGGCGGCCGCCGGGCCCG
>CAZORE010000004.1:54487-57000 GCA_964581815.1 uncultured Streptosporangiaceae bacterium
CAGGCGGCGCCTGGCCTGGGTGACGGAACGGCTGAGCAGGCGGCCGCCGGGCCCGTGCCCTGAATTAATCCGCAGGCCACATGCCGTTTCATTAAAAAAATGTTTCACCTCTCTTACGTTCGCACTGTGCAACTGGAATGTGCAGCTGCACAGTGCAGGAAGGCTGATAGCGTGTGCCGCGAGCGGGATTTACCGCAGGTGATTCCCGATGAGCGAAGGAGAGGATTTGATGTCGGTCGAAAACGGAGTACCCGCCGGCGAACTCGGGGTGACCTGGCGCAAGAGCCAGGCCAGCAACCCGAGCGGGTCCTGCGTCGAAGTCGCCGCGCTGGCGGACGGTCAGGTCGCGGTCCGCAACTCCCGGCACCCGTCCGGGCCAGCGCTCGTTTACACCCGCGCGGAGATCGCCGCATTCCTGACGGGGGCGAAAGCCGGGGAGTTCGACGACCTGGCCTAGTACCGGCGTAAAGACGCGCGATAGCGAATCTAGCGTGGCCCCGGGCGCTTTTCACCTCACGTTTCCCGGCGTGGCCTTTCGCGGCCGTGGCACGAGTAAAAGCGCTCGTGTCAGATTGGCAACAACACGCCAGTCGACCCGTTATTAATGTCCGCTCAGTCCCCGATTGCGTATGATGCCGGAGTAAAGGCGCCGCGGCCCGCCGCCGCGGCTGCCTCCCCTGTCCCCTGTCGGCGACCCCGCGCCGCGCAAGCTCAACGGCATCGGAGGGTAATGAGTACTGAGGGGCCGGACGGCGAGGAGCCAGATTCCGGTATCCCGCAGGCCGGCGGGGTCATCTTGCGCCTGCTGCTCGGCACGCAGCTGCGCCGGCTCCGCGAGGCCGCGGGGGTCACGCCGGAGCGGGCCGGCTACGAGATCCGGGCCTCCCGGTCCAAGATCAGCCGGATGGAGACCGGTCATGTCGGATTCAAGACCCGCGACATCAACGACCTGCTCTCCTTGTACGGTACGACCGACGAGCAGGTGCGGGCCAGGCTGCTCGCCATGGCACAGCAGGCCAGCCGGCCGGACTGGTGGTCACAGTACGGCGACATCCTGCCCGGCTGGTTTGAGAGCTACCTCGGGCTCGAGTCGGTGTCGTCCACGATCAGGACCTTCGAGCTGCAGTTCGTGCACGGCCTCTTCCAGACCCAGGAGTACGCCCGGGCCGTCACCCGGCTTGGCCACCGGGCCGCGCCCCTGTCGGAGATCGAGCGCCGGGTTGTGCTGCGGATGAGACGCCAGGAGCTGCTGACCAGGGCAGCGGCGCCGCGGATCTGGTCGGTCATGGACGAGGCGGTGCTGCGGCGCCCGTTCGGCGGGCCCGCGGTGATGCGCGCCCAGCTGCACCACCTCCTCGATGCGGCCGCGCTGCCGCACGTCACCCTGCAGGTCGTCCCGTTCGCCAGCGGCGGCCACGCCGCCGCCAGCGGCGCCTTCACCGTGCTGCGGTTCGACGAGCCGGACCTGCCCGACGTGGTCTACATCGAGCAGCTCACCGGCGCCGTCTACCTGGACCAGCGCCCGGACGTCGAGCACTACCTGGAAGTCGCGGACCAGCTCGGCGGCGAGGCGCTGACCCCCGCCGCGAGCAAGAGCTTCATCGAGCAGGTGGCCAAGGAGACATGAAAGGGACCCAGAGATGACCAGCGACGAGGCCTGGGAGACGGACGGCGACCCAGGCAGTGCCGGGCCGCCGGAGTTCGACACCAGCGTGGCGCACCAGGCCCGCATGTACGACTACCTGCTCGGCGGCAAGGACAACTACGCCGCCGACCGGGCGCAGACCGAGGCGGCGCTCAAGGTCTATCCCGAGTGGGCGTTCACCGCCCGGGCCAACCGGGCGTTCCTCGGCCGCGCCGTCCGCTACCTGGCCGCCGGCGCGGGGATCAGGCAGTTCCTCGACATCGGCACCGGCATACCCACGGCGGGCAACACCCACCAGGTCGCCCAGGCGATCGTGCCGGAGTCCCGGGTGGTGTACGTCGACTACGACCCGATCGTGCTCGCCCACGCCCGCGCGCTGCTCACCAGCAGCGACGCGGGCGCGACCGAGTACATCGACTCCGACCTGCGCGACACGTCCACCATCCTCGAGCAGGCCGGCCGGCTGCTTGACTTCTCCAAGCCGGTGGCGGTCACGCTGGTCGCGATCTTGCACGCGATACCGGATGCGGACGACCCGCACGCGATCGTGGCCCGGCTGATGGACGCCGTGCCGAAAGGCAGCTACCTCGCGCTTTCTCACCTGGGGCGGGAGTTCCTCCCGCCAGAGACGCTGCGGCAAATGCAGGACCTCTCGCGCGGCAACATCCAGCAGGAGTTCGCGTACCGCAGCCGGGATGAGGTGGCCCTCTTCTTCGCCGGCCTGGACCTGGTGGAACCCGGGATCGTGCCGCTCCAGGACTGGCGGCCTGAACCCGAGGCGGCCAACCCAGGCAAGTCGGCCATGTGGTGCGCCGTGGGCCGCAAGCCCTAGAACGGCCTTGGCGCTAGCGCGCCGTGTTCAGCGACC
>CAZORE010000004.1:57100-78677 GCA_964581815.1 uncultured Streptosporangiaceae bacterium
CGTGGGCCGCAAGCCCTAGAACGGCCTTGGCGCTAGCGCGCCGTGTTCAGCGACCTGTGCGCACGCCGAGGCGCTCAAGGCGCTGGTTGCCGAAGCGGCCGCCGGGGTCGAGGCGCTCGAACAGGTCCCTCGCGTCACCCAGCCGGGGATACAACTCCGCGACCTCGCCGGCGGTGACGTGTGAGACCTTGCCCCAGTGCGGGCGGGCGGCGAACGGCGCGAGCGCGGCCTCCACCGCAGCGACTGCGGCGTCCACCTCATCGGGCGCGTTGCGCCAGGTGAAGTGGATAGCCAGGGTTTCCCGGCCGTACGATCCGCTCAGCCACAGCCGGTCGGCGGCGGTGGCGCGGATCTCTGAGATCAGCAGCAGCGGCGTGATCAGCGGCGCGCGGCGGCGCACCGCGTCCAGGGCCTCCGGGCCGTGGCGGCGGTCAACGAAGTACTCCGACTGGATCTCGTCCCCGTTGCTCGGCGTGGCATCCAGCCGGAAGTGCGGCAACCGCTCCGCCCACGAGCCGGGGACGCCGAGGACCGTGAGGTTGTCGGCGGGAGCGTCGATGAACCGCACCGGGCCGGGTTCACGGCGCGCGCCGAAGAACTCATCCGGCGTGTCCCCGGTGTCGCCGTCACCGGGACCGGCGTCACCGGGACTGGCGACGCGGCGCTTGACCCAGGCCGCGCGCAGCGCCGGCCCGCTCCAGTCGGTGAACAGGCTCACGCTGTAGGCGGCGGACATGATGGGGTCAAGCTCGGCGAGCGCGCGGTCCCAGGGCAGCGCGGTGTACGCGTCCTGCCTGACCAGGTAGGCGGGCTCGATGTCCAAGGTGACGCGCACCACGATGCCGAACGCGCCCAGGCCGACCGGCATCCCGTCGAAGTCCGGGTCGGCCCGGCTCACGTGCCGCAGCTCGCCGTCGGCGGCCACGTAGTCCAGCCCCGCGATCGCGGCGGACAGGATCTGGTTGCGGCTGCCTGAGCCGTGGGTCCCGGTCGCGGTCGCCCCGGCGATGGAGATGTGCGGCAGCGACCCGAGGTTGCCGAGCGCCCAGCCCCGGTCCTGCAGCCACACCGCGAGCGCGCCGTAGGACATCCCGGCGCCGGCCGTCACCGTCCTGGCCGCCTCGTCGATAACCGGTTCCGGTGGTATCGCCGTCACCGACACGAGCGTGGCCCCGTTGTCGGCGAGGTCGTTGAACGAGTGCCTGGTGCCGATCGCCCGTACCCGGCCGCCCGCGGCCACGGCGCGCCGGACGTCGTCGACCGTCCGCGCGTCGATCACCGCGCGGGCGGTGAAACGGTACGTGCCCGACCAGTTCCGCAGCTCGGCTGTCACAGGACTCCCCTCCGCGCTCCCCCGCGGCGAGCGCGCCGGTGCCCATCCTAGGTACGATCGGCCGCATGGCCTACGACGAAGTCCTCGCCGAGCGCATCAGGGGCCTGATCGGGCCCGACCCGGAACTGACCGAGAAGAAGATGTTCGGCGGCCTCGCATTCCTGATCAAGGGACACATGGCGATCAGCGCCAGCGGGCAGGGCGGCGTGCTGGTGCGCGTCGCCCCGGAGCGGACCGATGAGCTGGCCGCCACCACCGCGGCCACCGTCGCCGTGATGCGGGGCCGGGAGATGCCCGGCTGGCTGCGCGTCGACGCGGACGGCGTCGGCACCGACGCCGACCTGTCCCCCTGGGTGGAGACCGGCATCGCGTACGCCAGGTCGCTGCCAGCCAAGTGACGCTGCCACCCAAGACTGACCGGCCGGCCTTGGGGGCCGCCACAGGGCGGGTTGGCGAGCGCGGTCTCGGCGGGGGATGATCATGCCGACCGGCGATCGGTGAGTACGCGCTTCCTGGAGGGCACGTGAAGTTGAAGACCACGGCGGAGCATCTGGTCTACCTGCTGGGGGCGCACGGGATCGAGTACCTGTTCCTCAACCCGGGCACGGACACCGCGCCGGTGCAGGAGGCGGTGTACACCCTCACCGAGGCCGGGCTGCCGGTGCCGGCCGTGCTGCTGTCGACGTTCGAGAGCGTGTCACTCGCCGCCGCGCACGCGTACTGGAACATGACGGGGCGGCCGCAGGCGGTCTTCGTGCACGTGGACGCGGGCACGCAGAACCTCGGCGCGATGGTCCACAACGTGCTGCGCGGCCGGGCCGGGGTGGTCGTCATCGCGGGCAAGACCCCGTACGGCGAGGAGGAGGGCCCGTCCGGCGGGCGGAATGCGCCGATCCAGTGGCTTCAGGACGTCCCTGACCAGCCGGGCATCATCCGCGGTTACGCCAAGTGGGTACAGGAGATCACCCGGCCGGACATGCTCGACCGGGCGATCGGCCGGGCGGTGCAGGTGGCCGCCAGTTCCCCGGCGGGCATGGCGTACCTGACGGTGTCCCGCGACGTGCTGATGGACCCGCCGCGCGTCGACCACTCGCGGGTCACCGGGTTCCCGGTCCCGGCGCCCGCCGCGCCCGATCCGGCCGCGGTGCAGCAGATCGCCGCCGCGCTCGCCGCGGCGCAGGCGCCAGTCCTCGTCACCTCCCGGGTCGGCCGAACGGAAGCTGGTTTCACCGCCGTCACCGCGCTTGCCGACCTGGCCGGGCTGCCGGTGACGGGACGTCTCGACACCGGCGCGGTGAACATCTCCTCGCTCCACCCGGCGAGCCTGCCGAACCAGGCCGCCGCCGCCGCGGCCGTGTCCGCCGCCGACGTGATCCTCGTGGTGGAAAGCGACGTGCCGTGGCTGCCCGCCAAGGTGACGCTGCGCGCGGACGTCCAGGTCTTCCACGTCGACCCGGATC
Source organism: uncultured Streptosporangiaceae bacterium (assembly GCA_964581815.1). GTDB lineage: Bacteria > Actinomycetota > Actinomycetes > Streptosporangiales > Streptosporangiaceae > Trebonia. Next base: position 59,894 of record CAZORE010000004.1, read on the forward strand.
CCGCCAAGGTCTCGATGCCACTGTGGTCCTATCCCGTTGACGTCGCGGTCCAGGCCGACGGCGCCGCGGGGCTCGCGGCCATCACGGCGGAGCTCGCCGGGATCGCCGCCGCCAAGCCGGAGGTGGCCGAGCGGCTGGCGGACCGGGTCGCCGCGCAGCGGGAGCGCGTGACCGCCCGGCCGGGGCCGGAGCCGCTGGAGGGTCCGCTCACCCCGCGCGGCGTGATGACCGGACTTAACCAGGTGATCGACGCCGAGGACATCGTCGTCGAGGAGGCGGTGACGAACGCCTCGGCGGTGTACGAGGGACTGGAGCGCACTAGGCCAGGCACGCTGACCGGACCGTGGGCACCGGGGCTCGGCTGGGCGCTCGGCGGTGCGCTCGGGGTGAAGCTGGCCCGGCCGGACCGGCGGGTGATCACGGTGACCGGCGACGGGGCGTTCCTGTTCGGCGTGCCGACCTCGGCGCTGATGATGGCGGCCGAGTGGGGCACGCCGTTCCTCGCCGTGATCCTGAACAACAAGGGCTACCGGGCCAGCAGGCTTCCGGTCTACGGCCTGTTCCCCGACGGCGCCTCCGCCCGGCGCAAGACCGCGGTCGGCACCCGGTTCAGCTGGGCGCCTGACTACCCGGCGCTCGCCGCGGCCTGCCACGCCCACGGCGAGCGGGTGGAGAAGGCGGAAGACCTGGTGCCCGCGCTGCGCCGGGCCCTGGAAGCGGTCGACGCCGGGCGGGCCGCGGTCGTGGAGTGCGTCACCGAGCAGGACTGAGGCTGCTACCTCACCGCAGGCCGCCGCCGAGTTAGCCGGCCGCCTCCGTAACAGTGCCTGCCGCGGGCCGGGGGTCGCCGGCGATCAGGTGACGTAGCCAATGCTCAGAGGTGTTGACATGGATGAGGGCGGCAGCGTGGGCGACCGCCGGGTCTCCGGCGGCGAGCGCGTCATAGATGGCCTGGTGCTCCGTCATGGTTCGCTGCGCGGCGTCCGCTTCGATCATCCCGCGCCAGATCCGGGCGCGGACCGTCGCGGAAGAAAGGCTCTCCAGCATGGTGGTCAGGGTCTCGTTCCCGGCGGCGCTCACTACCGCACGGTGGAACTCCATGTCGTACTGGATCATGGTCTCGGCATCACTGACCGACGCCTGCATGTACTCAAGCAGCGTTCGCAGGAATGCCAGCTGGTCCGGCCGCACCAGGCTGGCGGCGGCCGCGGTAGCGGGCGGCTCCAGCATCCGGCGGACCGCCACCGTCTCCAGCAGGTAACGCTCGTCGAGCAGGTCGACGGCGAACGCCAGGCCGCCGAGGAGCAAGTCCGGTGACAGGCTGGTCACATAGGTGCCGTCGCCGCGGCGCACGTCGAGTACCTTGCTGGCCTCCAGCACCTTGACCGCCTCGCGCATTGAGTTCCGCGACATCCCGAGTTCGGCAGCGAGCTGCGCTTCCGCGGGAAGCCTGGATCCGGGAGCAAGCTGCCCGGACCGGATCAGCTCCCGGATCTTCACGATCGCCTCGTCTACGAGGGCCACTGCCTCGGTTCCTCCTGACTGACACCGTTGATGACCGGAACGATTTCATCGTCCCATCTTTTCGGGTCATATCGGCCTCAAGATTCCGGAACTTACCGATTCGACCGGGGTAAATTTGTAACGAAATAATAACATCATAGGATGTTTACTTGACCTTCTCGCACGCCCGCAAGCACCCTTAACCGACATTCGATGAGGCATCCGCCTGTGCTTGAGGACAGAAACGTGCGCCAGCTTCTCTATACAGGCCGCCGGACCGTCGGGCTGACTGACGCGGCCGTAGCCACGCCCGGGCCCGGCCAGGTGCGGGTCGATGTCGCCTACACCGGGATCTGCGGCACTGACCTGCACATCTATCACGGCGACATGGACGCCAGGGTACGGCCGCCCGCCCCTATCGGACATGAGATGTCCGGCCGGGTAGCGGCAGTCGGACCAGGAACGTCCGGCTGGGCGCCCGGCGACCCGGTGACCGTCATGCCGCTGCAGTGGTGCGGGACGTGCCCGGCGTGCCGGGCCGGCCACGAGACTATCTGCCAGAACCTGGTCTTCATCGGCATCGACGCCCCGGGCTCGATGCAACAGTCCTGGGTCGTTCCCGCCGGCACGCTGATCCGCCTGCCGGACAGCCTGCCCTTGCGCACCGCCGCCCTGGTGGAACCGGCCGCCGTGGCCGTCCATGACGTCCGGCGCGCTCAACTCACCGCGGGCGACACGGTCGTCGTGGTCGGCGGCGGGCCGGTCGGGCTGCTGATAGCGGTCACCGCCCGGCAGGCAGGCGGCGACGTGCTGCTCGTCGAGCCCAACGCCTACCGGCGGTCGGTCGCGGCGGAACTCGGCTTCGCGGTCAGCGACCCGGCGGCGAGCGACGTTACGGCCGTCGTCGAGGACTGGACCCACGGGGCGGGTGCCCGTGTCGCGTTCGAGGTCTCCGGGTCGGCCGCGGGAGTCGGCACGGCGGTCGACGTCCTGGCCGTCCGCGGCCGGCTGTGCCTGGTCGCGATCCACCCGGTTCCGCGCAGCGTCAGCCTGCACCGGTTCTTCTGGCGGGAACTCACCCTGGTCGGCGCCCGCCTCTATGAGCGGGCGGACTTCGAGCGCGCGGTGGAACTCGTCGTCGACGGCACTGTCCCCGCCGACGCCCTCATCACGCACGTGATGCCGCTGACAGAAGCCGACCTGGCATTCGACACGCTGGACGCCGGTACCGGCGTGATGAAAGTGCTCATCGACTGCCAGGCATGACGCTCACCTCGCCAGCCCGTACCGCTAAGGAAGCAGATGCCAGCAACCGGCAGTTCACTGTTCGACCTCACCGGCCAGCACGCGGTCGTTACCGGCGCCCGGCGCGGAATCGGGCTGGCCATCGCGGCGGCGCTCGCCGAGGCCGGCGCTGACGTCACCGCGGTCAGCGTGCAACTTGAGCCAGCGGGCAGCGAAGTGCAGCGCCGCGTCGAGCAGGCAGGCCGGCGCTACGCCGGGTACCAAGTCGACTTCGCCGACCGCGCGGCCGTCACCGCCCTGGCCGGCACCCTGACCTCAGCGGGCCGGCCCGTCGACATCCTGGTCAACAATGCGGGCACCATCGCCCGCGCCCCGGCGGCCGAGCACGGCGATGAGATCTGGGACCGGGTCCTGGCCATCGACCTCAGTTCCCAGTTCGTGCTGGCCCGCGAGCTGGGGCGGGGCATGATCGCCCGCCGGTCAGGGAAGATCATCTTCACGGCGTCGCTGCTGAGCTTCCAGGGCGGCATCAACGTGCCCGGATACGCTGCCGCCAAGTCGGGGATCGCCGGCCTAACCAGGGCGCTCGCCAATGAGTGGGCACAGTACGGAGTCAACGTGAACGCGATCGTGCCCGGTTATGTCGCAACCGATAACACCGAAGCGCTGCGGGCCGACCCGGCCCGCTCGACGGCGATCCTTGACCGGATCCCGGCCGGCCGGTGGGGTGATCCCGCGGACTTCGCTGGCGTCGCGGTCTTCCTGGCGTCGGCGGCCGCCAGCTACGTGCACGGCGCGCTCATCCCGGTTGACGGCGGCTGGCTGGGACGGTGAACGCGAATCCCGCGGACGCGGCGCCGCACGTGTTCAGCCGCCTGGCCGTGGCCCGCATCGTTCCCGTCCTGACGCTCGACGACCCCGCGCACGCCGGGCCGGTGGCCGGCGCGCTCAAGGCGGGCGGCCTTCCCGTCGTCGAGGTGACCCTGCGCACCCCGGGCGCCCTTGCCGCGCTGACCGCGCTCGCTGGCGATCCCGGCTTGCTCGCAGGCGCCGGCACCGTCGTCTCCCTGGACCAGGTCGATGCCGTGGTGGCCGCGGGTGCGCGGTTCATCGTCACCCCAGGCACCGACCCGGCCATCCTCGCCCGTTGCCGCGACCTCGGTATCCCGGTCGTGCCTGGTGTCGCCACCGCCTCCGACATCATGCGGGCGATCGCCGAGGGCATCAGCATCGTCAAGCTGTTCCCGGCCGAACTGCTCGGCGGCGTCCGGATGCTGACCGCCCTGGCCGCTCCGTTCCCCGGGTTGCGGTTCATACCCACCGGCGGGATCACCGCCGGACTGCTCCCCAGCTACCTCGCCCACCCAGCCGTCCTCGCGGTGGGCGGGTCCTGGATGGTGGCGCCCAACCTTATCCGCGACGGCCAGTGGGATGAGATACGGCACCGGACCGCGGACGCCGTGACGGCGGCCCGCCAGGAGAGCGGCCTCGCCGCCCCCTCAAGGTAGCTGGCACACCGAGACCCGGAGGTTCACCGATGTCCGTCCTGAATGTCCGCCCGGCGGGCTCGTGCCGGTATGACCTGGTCTCGCTCGGTGAAGTGATGCTGCGGCTCGATCCCGGCGAGGGCCGGATCGCCACCAGCCGCCACTTCACCGCCTGGGAAGGCGGCGGTGAGTACAACGTCGCCCGCGGCCTGCGCCGCTGCTTCGGCAAGCGGACCGCCATCGTGACCGCGCTCGCCGACAACCAGGTTGGCCGGCTCATCGAGGACCTCATCCTGCAAGGCGGCGTCGACACCGCGCTCATCCGCTGGCTGCCGTACGACGGCGTCGGGCGCAGCGTCCGCAACGGCCTGAACTTCACCGAACGCGGCTTCGGACTGCGCGGCGCGCTCGGCGTCTCGGACCGGGGCAACACCGCCGCAAGCCAGCTGCGGCCGGGCGACATCGACTGGGAACGGCTGTTCGGCGAGGATGGCGTGCGCTGGTTCCACACCGGCGGCATCTACGCGGCTCTGGCGGAAACGACCGCCGACGTCCTGGTCGAAGCCTTCACCGCGGCGCGCCGGCACGGAACGGTCATCTCCTACGACCTGAACTACCGTCCCTCGCTGTGGGCCCCGGCCGGCGGCAAGGCGCGAGCGCAGGAAGTGAACAAGCGGCTGGCTCCGTACGTCGATGTCATGATCGGCAACGAGGAAGACTTCACCGCGTGCCTCGGCTTCAGCGTCCCCGGCATCGACGACACCTACTCCTCGCTGGATCCGGCCAGCTTCGAGCGCACCATCGGCGAGGTTAGCGCCGCGTTCCCCAACCTGACGGTCATCGCGACCACGCTCCGCGCCGTCCGCAGCGCTACGGTCAACGACTGGGGTGCGGTCGCCTGGACCGCCGGGGTCTTCGCTCACGCCACGCCGCGCCCCGCGATGGAGATCCTGGACCGTGTCGGCGGCGGGGACAGCTTCGCCTCCGGCCTGATCTACGGCTTGCTCGAAGGTGGCACCCTCCAGGCGGCCGTTGATTACGGCGCCGCGCACGGGGCACTGGCCATGACCACCCCGGGCGACACCTCCATGGCCACCCTCGCGGAAGTCCAGCGCCTGATCTCCGGCTCCGGCGCGAGGGTGCAACGATGAGCCCGTTAGTTGGTGAGCGTGGTCCGTAGCCAGGACTCGATGCCGGCGATGTGCACCGTCGCCGCGGACCGCGCCAGATCCGGGTCGCCCGCCACGATCGCCCGGTAGATGGCCCGGTGCTCCTCCAGCGTGCGCTCCTGGGCCCTCGGCTCCGTCATGCCCCGCCAGACCCGGGCCCGCACCGTCGGCAGCGACATGTTGTCGACCAGCGAAGCGAGTACCGAGTTGCCCGCCCCGGCGGCGATCTTCTTGTGGAACTCCAGGTCGGTGGCCACGAACTCCTCGACCGGCGAGTCCGCGGTGACCGCGTCGAGTATCACACCGAGCTCCGCCTTGCCATCGGCCGGCATCCGCAGCGCGGCGAGCGCGGTGGCGGAGGGCTCTAGGATGCGGCGCACCTCAAGGAACTCGAGGACCGTGTCGTCGCGGTGGAAGTCAACGATGAAGCTGAGCGCCTCAAGCAGCAGCGACGGGGCGAGGCTGGTCGCGTAGGTGCCGTCGCCCTGCCGCACGTCAAGCACGTTGACCAGGGTCAGCGCCTTCACCGCCTCGCGCAGCGAACTGCGGGACAGGCCGAGTTCCGCCGCCAGGTCGGCCTCCCGCGGCAGCTTCTCACCCGGCCGCACCCGGCCAGAGGTGATCATCTCCTTGATCTTGCCGATCGCCTCGTCTGTCAGTGCCACGAACCCGTTCCTTGTCCCGTTACCGTCCCTGTGGCCATCCTTGTGCCTGCCGTCGGGCCGAGCCGGTAGGCGCGGGCCGCCGTCTCACCGAATACCGCCGCTCGTTCGGCCGGTGACAGCCCAGCGGTCAGCGACCTCGCCAGGGCGGTCACCCCGGCGTAGTCGCTGGCGAGCAGGCACACCGGCCAGTCGGAGCCGAACATGACCCGCCCGGTGCCGAAGGCGCTCAGCACCGCATCGGCGACCTCGGCGAAGGCCGCCGGGCCTGCCCCCGGCTCCATCTCCGGCACCGCCTCGGTCACCAGCCCGGACAGCTTGCACACGGTGTTCGGCAGTGCGGCGAGGTCGCGGAGCGCCGCGGTCCAACCCGTTAGGTCGCCACCGATGCGCGGCTTTCCCGCGTGATCGAGGACCATGGTGAGGCCGGGTACCGCCGCGGCGGCGTGCACGGCCGCCGGCATCTGGTGCGGCTTCACCAGCAGGTCATAGCACAGGCCCGCGGCTTGCACCGCGCGCAGGCCGCGGATGACGTCGGGGCGGCGCAGCCAGTCCGGGTCAGGCTCGGACTGCACCTGGTGCCTGATGCCGACCAGGTGGCCGCCGCCCGGGCAGGCGGCGAGCCGGGCAAGCTCGCCCGCGATCGCCGGGCTGGTGAGGTCGGTCCAGCCGACCACGCCGGCGACCAGCGGGTCGCGGGCCGCGAGGGCGAGCATTTCTGGTGTCTCCGCGGCGACATCCACCGTCTGCACAAGGACGGTCGCGCCGACCCCGGCCGCCGCGGCGTGCGGCCGCAGGTCGTCGAGTGAGAAGGAGCGCCTGATGGCGGCCATGGCCGGGCCGCTGATCCACGGCTGGTCCCGGACCGCGAGGTCCCACACGTGATGGTGGGCGTCGATGACGGTCATAGCTGCCAGACGACCGGCAGCCCGGCGTCGCCGCCTGCCGCGGAGTAGTCGTGCGGCGTGTCGAGGAGCTCCGCCATGCGCGCCTGCCACGCGGCGTTCACCGGGTTGTCGCGCAGTGCCGCGAGCATCGCCGGGTAGTCCGCGCAGTCGATGACGTGGAACAGGTCGGTGCCGCTGCGCCAGATGATCCAGCCGTTGACGCCCGCGGCGCGGATCGCGTCGGTGAGTTCAACGGGGACGGCCGCGTGCGCTCGCTCGTACTCGCTGACCCGGTCGGCGCGGACCCGGGTATGCAGGGCGATCTTCATGGCTGGCCTTTCTCGCTCGCGTCGGCGGCGACCAGGGCATCCCACAACGCGGCGGGGATGTCCACGGCGCGTAGCCGGAGCGCGTCGGTGATCTCCGCCGCGTTGCGGGCGCCGATGAGTACGCTGGCGACCGCGGGGTGGGTGAGCGGGAAGCGGGCCGCGGCCGCCCGCAGCGGCACGCCGAACCGCGCGCAGGCCTCCTGCAGGCGCCGGGCCCGCTCAAGCAGCTCGGCGGGTGCCGCCTGGTAGTCGTAGGTCGCGCCCTCGCCCGGGGCGGCGAGCACGCCGGAGTTGAACACGCCGCCGGCGATGACCGACACGCCACGGCGCTGCGCCGCGGGCAGCAGCTCGGCCGCGGCGGACTGGTCGAGCAGCGTGTACCGGCCGGCCACGAGCACCAGGTCGACGTCCGTGTCGGTGACGAACCGGGTGAGCATTTCCGCCTGGTTCATGCCGGCGCCGATCGCACGCACGACGCCGGCCGCGCGCAGCTTCTCAAGCGCCGGGTACGCCTCACGGAACGCCTGCTCGGCGCGGGAGTCCGGATCGTGAATGAGCACGATATCCACGCGGTCGAGGCCAAGCCTGGCCAGGCTCGCCTCCAGGCTGCGCGTGACGCCGTCGGCGCTGAAGTCGAACCGCCTGATGTGGCGGGCGGGGACGGCGAATCCTTCGGTGTCGTTACCTGGCTGGCTGTTGGCGGGCGGGCCCGGCGGGGCGGGCGGACTGGGCGGGGCGGGCGGGCCGGGTATGAGCAGCCGGCCGACCTTGGTGGAGATCACGTACTCGTCGCGCGGGCGGTGTCGCAGCGCATCGCCGAGGCGGCGCTCGGACAGCCCGAGCCCGTAGTGCGGCGCGGTGTCGAAGGTCCGGATGCCGCCCGCCCAGGCCGCGTCCACGGCGGCCCGCGCGTCCTGCTCGCTGACCTCGGTGAACAGGTTGCCGATCGCCGCGCCGCCGAACGAAAGCTCGGTGACGTGGACGGGCGAGCGGCCGAGCCTGCGCAGCGGCAATGTGGTGGTCACGATCGCGGCCGCAGGCGCAGGCCGGCCAGGCCGCCGTCGATCGCGAGCGCCGTGCCGGTGACCGATGCGGCCAGCGGGCTAGCCAGGTAGGCGATGCCCGCCGCCACCTCATCCGCGCTGACCAGTCGTCCCATCGACTGCCTCGCCTCAAGGGCGGCGCGCTCCGCGACGGGGTCGTCGGCCGCGTCGAGGAGCCGGCCAACCCACGGGGTGTCGGCGGTGCCCGGGTTGACGCAGTTGACCCGGATGCCCTCGTGCACGTGGTCGGCGGCCATCGCGAGCGTCAGGGCGAGGACCGCGCCCTTGGTCGCCGAGTACAGCGCCCGCTGCGGCAGGCCGGCGGTCGCCGCGACCGAGCAGGTGTTGACGATCGCGGCGTGCGCGGACGCGCGCAGGTGCGGCAGCGCCGCCCTGGTCACCCGGGCGATGCCGACGACGTTGACGTCGAAGACGTGGTGCCACTCGTCGTCGGGGTTGTCGGCCACGGTGCCCACCGCGCCCACCCCGGCGTTGTTCACCAGGATGTCGATGCCCCCCATGCTCATCGCGGCCGAGTCGACCGCCTGCGTCACCGACGCGTCGTCGGTGACGTCGGCGGTCAGCCCGATGAACTCATCCGCGTGCTCATCGGCCGGCTTGAGGTCGAGCACGGCGACCGCCGCGCCGCGCGCCGCGAGCAGCCGGGCGGTCGCCAGCCCGATCCCCGACCCGCCGCCGGTGACGACCGCCTTCAGCCCGCTCAGTTCCCCCATCGAGTGCTACCTCTCTTCCGCGGTGGACTCTCCGCCGACGATACGGGCAAGGAAGAGCGCGAACAGGATGACCGCGCCGTCGATGGCTTCGATCCAGTAGTTCGACACCTGGGCGAGGTCGAGGATGTCACTGACGATGCCGAGCAGGATCACGCCGGACGCCGCGCCGACCATGTTGCCGCGGCCGCCTTTGAGGCTGACGCCGCCGATCACCGCCGCGGCGAAGACCGAGAAGATGATGCCCTCACCGTAGCCCTGCTGGCCGGTGACGGCCGACACCCGGCCGGCCTCCATCAGCCCGCCGACCGCGGCGAGCACGCTGCCGGCCATGTAGACGCCGATCTTGACCCGGTCGATCTTGATGCCGGCCGCCCGGGCGGCCGCCTGGTTGCCGCCGATCGCGTAGATGGCCCGGCCGGTCCGGTGGTAGCGGAGGAACAACCCGGTCAGGATGAAGATAACCGCGGTGACGATGAGCGAGACCGGCACCTGGCCGACGGACGCCGACCCCAGGTAGCCGAACGCCGACGGCAGGTTGAACAGCGACTGCGCCTTGACGATGCCGTTCTGCAGGCCGGCCAGCACGATCGTCATGCCGAGGGTGACGATGAACCCGTTGAGCCTGCCCTTCACGATCAGCAGGCCGTTGACCAGACCGACGACGGCGCCGACCACGAGGAGCACGACGATGCCGAGGTACGGGTTGAGCTGGGTGCCGTTGCCGAAGGCGGAGACCGGCAGGATCAGCCAGGCCGCGACCATCGGCGCCAGGCCGAACGTCGACTCGAGCGACAAGTCCATGCCGCCGATCAGCAGGATGAGGCTCTCGCCGACCACCACCACGCCGAGCGCGGAACTCTGCTCGCCGATGCCCGCGAAGTTCGATGCGGTGAAGAACGCGGGGCTGACCAGCGTCCCGACGATGATCAGCACGATCAGCACGGGCAGCAGCGCCGCCTCGCGCAGCACGTTGACGTTCATGCCGCGCAACCGGGACGCCATGGCGCCGGCGGGCGCCGCGGCTGCCGTCGCCGTGGCCGCGGCGCCCGGCGCAGTGCCGCTCGGTGCGGGGGCGGCCTGGCCCTCGGGTGCCTGGTTCGAGATCATTGCGCTGCCTCCTCGGCAGGGTTGTAGGCCGCCGCGCGGGCAGTGCCGTTCATGACCGGGCCCTCGGTGACGAGGCCTTCCGTGGCGAGGATGAGCTCGTCGCGGTCGAAGGGTGGCCGGCCGAACTCGGTGAAGACCTCACCGCGCACGAACACCACGACCCGGTCGCAGATCACCAGGTCGGACAGCTCGTCGGTGCATAGCAGCACGCCGGCGCCGCTTTCCGTCGCCACGTCGGCGAGTGAGCGCAGCAGCAGTTCTTTCGACGCGACGTCCACGCCGCGGGTCGGGGTGATCGCGACGATCAGCGAGGGGTTGTGCGCGAGCGACCGGGCGACGGTCACCTTCTGCTGGTTGCCGCCGGACAGCTCGCTGACCGGCTGGCCCGGGCCGGACGACACCAGGGACAGCGCGGCGGTCAGCGGGGCCGCGGCGGTCGCCCGGGCGCGCGGGCGCAGCACACCGAGCCGGCCGGCCAGCCGCCTGGTGATGGTCATCGTGATGTTCTCCGCGACGCCGAGCATCGCCACGAATCCCTCCGCGCGGCGGTCTTCCGGTATGTAGCCGATCCCGGCGCGCTGCGCGGCCGCGCGCTGGCCCGGCGGCACCAGGCGATCGCGCAGCCTGACCTCGCCGCCGGTGCTCGCCTCCGCGCCGGCCACCACCCGGCCGAGGGTGGCCACGCCCGCGCTGAGCAGGCCGGTGACGCCGACCACCTCGCCTGCGTGCACCCGCAGCGTCACGCCCGCCAGGCGGCCGCGGGCCGAGTCCGACGTGAGGCCGTCGACGGCGAGCACCACATCGCCGGGCACCAGGTCGGGGGCGGCCTTGCCGGGCGCCGTGCCCGCGGACGGCGTGGCCTCAGGTGCCGTGTCCCCGGGCGCTGTGTCCCCGGCCCCGGGGGTGGCGCTGACCGGGACGGTAGCACCCGCCTCCGTTATGGCTGCTCCTGGGGGCGAGCCGGCGACTGGGGAGGGCGGGCCGGGGGCAGGGGTGGTCGGCCCGGTGAGTGGGGAGGTCGGGCCAGGGGCGGGGGAGGTCGGGCCGGCGGCGGTGCGGACCCCGCCGACCATCGCCGCCACCAGCTCGTCCTTGCCGAGGCTGGCCGTCGGCGCCGCGAGCACGAGCTCACCGTCGCGCAGCACGGCGACGTCCTGGCAGATCTCGAAGACCTCTTCCAGGTGGTGAGAGATGTAAAGGACGGCCACGCCCGCCTCGGTGAGCTGGCGTACCCGGTCGAACAGCCGCACGATGGCCTGGCGCTCAAGGGCGGCGGTGGGCTCGTCGAGCAGCACGCACCGGGCGCCGCGGGCGAGCGCCCGGACAATCTCGACGACCTGCAGCTGCTCGACGGACAGCTCACGGCAGGGTGTCTCCGGCGCGATGTCGAAGCCCCACTCCCGCATGATGTCGCGGGTCCGCCGGCGCATCGTGTGCCAGCTAACCGTGCCGGGAGCGGTCCCGTGCGGGCTGGCGCCGAGGAAAACGTTCTCCGCGACCGACAGGTGGGGCACGATCATCGAGTGCTGGAACACCGTGGCGATCCACTCCCGCCAGCGCTGGATGTCGCCCACCCGCGGCGCGGGCGAGCCGCCGAAGCGCACGGTGCCCCCGTCCGGCTCGCTGAGGCCGGACAGGATGGACACCAGGGTGGACTTGCCGGCGCCGTTGCGGCCCACCAGGCCGAGGCACTGCCCGGCGCCGATGGACAGGTCGACGCCGCGCAGCGCGCGGGTGGTGCCGAACCGCTTCTCAACGCCGGTCACCTCGACTAGCGCCGGGCGGCCGGTTGATGTCATGGCGGTTCCTCCGGGGGGTCGGGTGGCCGGCGTCCGCCAGGGACGCCGGCCACCGGGCTGGCTGGGACGTTACTCGTTACTCGTTCGGTCAGGAAGAGGCGCAGACTCCGCCGTGCGCGGCCCCGTACGCGTTGCCCCACAGCGTCTGGTCGCTGACCGCGGTGGTGGTGACCGAGGCGGGCAGGCCGTCGACCGGGCTCGACAGGGTGAGCGTGCTCGACGCCTTAGTGACGAACGGCGCGACGATCGGGTCGGCGAGGTTGGTGTCGCCCTGGTAGGTGACGTTCGCCAGCGCGGGGGCGCCGCCGCCTGGGTCGCCGACCTTGTGCACGACGCCGTTGGCGGCGTCCACCGCGTACTTGATCGCGTACTGCGCGTAGAGGTTGGCGGGCTGCGACTGCGACGCGCTGACCGACCCGTTGCTGATGTCGCACATCTCGAACGGCACGCCGTCATCGCTGATCAAGATGACCGGGCTGGCCGAACCGGGGCCCATGTTCTTGCTCTTGAGCAGCGGGATGATGCCGGTGTCGGGGCTTGACCACTGCGAGTAGATGGCCTTGAGCTGCGAGCCGTAGGCGTTGATCGCGTTCTGCGCGTCGGTGACCGCGGTCGCGTCCGTCCACACCGTCGGCTCCTTGAGCACCTTCACGCCCGGGTCGTTCGCCGACATGCAGGAGTTGAAGGCGTCGGTGCGGTCCGCGCCGTTAGACGAGGTGAGGTCGCCCTCAAGGTCGAGCACGTACCCCGACTTCACCTGCGACGAGATGTACGCGCAGGCGTCCTGCCCGTACAGGGTGTTCGACGCGCGGACCACCATGTAGACCTTCCCGACGCCGACGATCGTGTCGACGGAGACGAGCTGCACGTTGTGCTGGGCCGCGTAGGTGATCGCCGGCCCGAGGCTGGTCGCCGTCTCCGGGTTCACGATGATGGCCTTGGCGCCCTCGTTGACGAGCTGCTCGATCTGCTGGTTCTGCAGGCTGGCGCTCGCGGCGGACAGCAGCGGGCCGAGCAGCTTGACGTTCATCTGCTGCGCGTACTGCGTCTCGTAGTTGATGTAGGCGGACCAGAAGGCAGTGTTGTTGTAGGTCAGGCTGACGCCGATGGTGACCTGGCCTCCGGACGACGAGCTCGCCGCCGACGCGGCGGCCGTGCTGACCGCCGCCGAGGCGGTGCTGGCCGGCGCGGCGGCCGAGGTGCTGCTTGTCGAGCTGGAGCTGCAGGCCGCGGCGAGCAGTCCTGCAGCGGCGAGCAGGACGGTGCCAGCGAGGCGTCTTCTTTGACTCATTGACTCTCCTCAGGGGATTTCGGTTTTCACTGGCCTTGCTGAACAATCGGGGCCGCCGTTACCGGGGCCTTGGACGGGTTGTCGAAGTGACCGGGCAGCCGCTGCCAGACGGCGCCGTGGGGGAACTCGTAGTCGCGGAGCGACTGCTGCCGCAGCGTGGCGGAGAAGCCGGGCGCTGACGGGGCCAGGTACCGGCCGCCGGTGACGCGGACCGGGTCGGTGAAGTGCTCGTGCAGGTGGTCGACGTACTCAAGGACCCGGTCGGCCCGCGGCCCGCTGACGCCGACGAAATCGAACATCGCCAGGTGCTGGACCATCTCGCACAGGCCCACGCCCCCCGCGTGCGGGCAGACGGCCACGCCGAACTTCGCGGCGAGCAGCAAGATCGCCAGGTTCTCGTTGACGCCGGCCACCCGGCAGGCATCGATGGTCAGCACGTCCGCCGCCTGTGCCTGGAGGAGCTGCTTGAAGATCACCCGGTTGGCGACGTGCTCGCCGACGGCGACCTTGGCGGGCGCGATCGCGGCGCGGATCTTCGCCAGGCCGAGGATCTCATCCGGGCTCGTCGGCTCCTCCACCCAGTACGGCTGCCACGGCGCGAGCGCTGCGATCGCCGCGGTGGCCTCGGCGATCCCCCAGCGCTGGTTGGCGTCAACCGCAATCCTGATGCCGGGCCCTACCGCCTCCCTGGCCAGGGTCATGCGCCGCACGTCATCGGCGGTGTCGGCGCCGACCTTCAGCTTGATCTGGGTAAAGCCGTCGGCGACCGCCTGACGGGACAGCTCGGTCAGCTTCTCGTCGGAGTAGCCGATCCAGCCGGGCGTCGTGGTGTAGGCCGGGTAGCCGGAGCGCTCGAGCTCGGCGATCCGCGCGGCCTTGCCCGGCTGCGCCGCGCGCAGGATCTCGAGCGCCTCGGCCGGGGTGAGCGCGTCATCCAGGTAGCGGAAGTCGACCAGCCCGACGACCTGCTCCGGTGTCAGGTCGGCGAGCAGCCGCCAGACCGGCTTGCCCGCCACCTTCGCGGCCAGGTCCCAGGCCGCGTTGACCACCGCGCCGATGGCCATGTGCATGACGCCTTTCTCCGGGCCGAGCCACCGGAGCTGGCTGTCGCCGATCATGGCGGCGCTGAGGCCGCCGAGGTCGGCGCTGACGTCGGCGACGTTCCGGCCGACGATGTGGTGGCGCAGCGCGGCGATCGCGGCCACCATCACCTCGTTGCCACGCCCGATGGTGAAGCACAGCGCGTGCCCCTCAAGCCCGGGCGCGTCCGTGCGCAGCACAGCGTAGGCAGCCGAGTAATCGGGATCGGGATTCATCGCGTCCGACCCGTCGTGCTGCAGCGAGGTCGGGAAGCGGACGTCGTAACAGTCGAGCGCGACGATCCTCGCACCCGCTCGGTCGGTCACGGCGCCCGGTACCGTCGCGATCGCCGCGGGCACCTCTGGCTGCACATGAGTCACTAGCGCTCCTCAACCCTCGGTCATCTGATGTATTGATCGGATGTTTGCACGGGTTCACGCCGGCTGCAAGACTTTTGCTCGGACAAATGCATCTATTCGTCCGATCATCGGATGTGTTCTGGCCGTGGTTACCGTCTTCTCGCCATCGCCGCCGATAGTGGCGCTGCGGATGCCGCCGGCCCGCTCCGGACACCTGATGTCTGCCGCCAGGGGTTGCGACGGGTGCGACGGGTATGACGGATGCGGCGAACGTGACGAGTGGGCTCACGATCGGCCGCCCATGAGGCGGGTCCGCTCGGGGTTGACTTAGGTAAGGCTAACCTAATTAGATGAGGCTCATGGAGTTCGATCTGCTTCCCGGCCCGTCGCTGCCGGAGCGCGCCCGCACCGCGCTTGCCCAGGCCGCGACGGCGACCGTTAGTGACGCGGCGACACCGCCAGGCGGCCCGGCCGTGGCCGGGCCCGTGTCCGTCCGGGCGATGCGGGACGGCCGCCCGCTGCTGCTGCCACCCGCTGGGTCCCCGGTCGCCCGCTGGCTGTCCGGGCAACCGGGCGCGGTCCGGGTGTCGCTGCCGGCCGTGGCGCCGTTCTCCGCGCTGCGGCTGACCGGGACGGTCACGCCGTTCCCGGCGGCCGGAGTCCCCGGGGACCCCGCGTGGCTGGTGAGCCTGGGGTCGGTCGAGTTCACCGGCGGGGGGAAACCACGGGTTGCGGTCGAGGATTTCCGGGCCGCCAGTCCGGACCCGCTGTGGCCGGTGGCCCACGGCATCCTGCACCACCTGGAGCACGGCCACGTGAGCGAGCTCGTCCGCTGCGTGCGCGCGCACGGGATGGCGCGCACCGAGTGGGTGGTCCCGCGGTGCCTCGACCGTTACGGCCTTGAGCTGGTCGTCCTCACCACCGAAGGGATCGCCACCGTGCGGATGTCCTTCCCCGACGGCCCCGTTGGCTCGCTTGACGACCTGCCGGTGTCGCTGCGCGCCGCGCTGACCTGCCACTGCCAGGGCGAGCACGGGGGCGGGCACGGGCACGCGCGCGGGCACGAGCACGGGCGCGGGCAGGGATGAGGGTCAGCCGCGGGGGGCCAGGGCCGGGACGGCGGCGGCCTCGGTGGACCGGCGGATGATGAGCTCGGGCTCGAAGATGACCTGCTGGTGCTGGTGGGCCTCGTCGGAGGCCGCCTCGGCGAGCAGCATGCGGGCCGCGGTGCGGCCGAGTTGCTGCCGGGGCTGGCGGACCGAGGTGAGCGGGACCGCGGCCGCCGCGGCGAAGTCGATGTCGTCGTAGCCGACGATGGCGACGTCTTCTGGCACCCGGATCCGGTGCCTGGTCATCTCCTGCAGGACGCCGAGCGCGATCAGGTCGTTGGCGCAGAACACGGCGGTGGGCCGGGCGGCCGCGGGCAGCGCCGCGATCTCCGCGCCGGCCTTCTGCCCGGCGGCCACGTTCAGCGAGCCGCCCTCGATCACGTGCAGGTCGCCGGCGGGACGCCCGGCCCGCTCCAGGGCGTGCCCGGCGCCCTCGAGCCGGTCGGCCACCTGACGGATCGCCTGCGGCCCGCAGGCGTAGGCGATGTGCTCGTGCCCGACGGCCAGCAGGTGGGAGACCGCGAGGTCGCCGCCGAGCACGTCGTCGACGGCGACCGAGCAGTGGCCGCGCGAGGGCGACCGGCTGTCCACAAGCACGACCGACGTGCCCCGCCGCTGCAGCCGGGTCAGCCGTGGGCCCGCGCCGACCACCGGGGTGATCAGCACGCCCTGCACCCGGTGCTCCTCAAGCAGTTCCAGGTAGCGCTTTTCCTTGCGCTCCTGCTCGTCGCTGTTGCACAGGATGACGGCGAGGCCCGCCTTGCTCGCCTCGTCCTCCACGCCGCGGGCCAGGTCGGTGAAGAACGGGTTGGCCACGTCGAGCACGACCAGGCCGATCGTCCGGCTCCGGCCGGCCCGCAGCTGGCGGGCCGACTCGTTCCTGACGAAGCCGAGTTCCCTGATCGAGGCGTTCACCCGGTCCCGCGTCGGCCGGGCGACGATTTCTGGCCGGTTGAGCACGTTGGAGACCGTGGCGACGGAGACGCTGGCGTGCGCCGCGACCTCCCGGATGCTGACCGGCACGCTTACCCGCTTCTCCGTGGACAGTGCTGTCGAACTCTTTTCTTGCCGATGAACCTCCCGGCAGATCCGTCAGGTGACGGGGGGAAGAAAAGAGTTCGCCTAAAACGATACATCCTGTGCTACCCGACGGGCTGCACGTCGGGTCCGGTGAACTCGTGACGCCCCGGCCCGACATGGAAAACAGCTTCGCCCGCGCCGAGCAACCCCGGGAAGGGGCCGACCGACTGCGGGGAGCGTCCCGCCGCGTCGCGGACCGCCGCGGCGTCCGCGCTCGGCACGTGCACGCTGGCCCGGACTCCTCCCGGGAGCTCCACCCGGTAGCTGAGCCGGCCGCCGGAACGCTCCCAGCCGGCCCGGACCGGCCCGCGCACCGACCGGTAGCTCCCGCTGGCCGCCGCCAGCGACCCGCCGGGGTGCGGGCGCAGCACCAGGCGGCCGAAGCCGGCCGTGCCTGCCTCCTGGTCGATGCCGAGCACGTACCGGTACAGCCACTCGCCCACCGAGCCGAGCGAGTAGTGGTTGAACGAGTTCATCCAGGCCGACTGGAACCCGCGCTCCGCCGACCACCCGTCCCACCGCTCCCAGATCGTGGTCGCGCCCCGGTCGATCATGTACCGCCAGGACGGGAACGTCCGCTGCGACAGCAGCCGGTAGGCGACCTCGGTGTACCCGGTCGAGCTGAGCGCCGGCAGCAGGTAGCCGACGCCGACGAAGCCGGTGGCCAGGTGCCCGCCGGCGGCGCCGATCGCCTTCACCAGGTGCCCGGCGGCGGCCGCGCGCAGCTCATCGGGGATGAGGTCAAGGTGCAGGCCGAGAACGTAGGCGGTCTGGGTGCCCGAGGCCAGCTGGCCGTCGCCGGAAACGAACGCGTCGGCGAACGCCGCGCCGATCTTCGCCCGCAGCTCCCGGTACCGCGCGGCGTCGTCGGCCCGGCCGACGGCCGCGGCGAGCTCGGCGAGCAGCGCGGCGTCGTGGGCCCAGTAGGCGGTGGCGAGCAGCTCGCGCGGCGTGTCGTCGGCGCCGGGGGCGAGCCAGTCGTTGTAGCTGTGACCGAGCTCCCGCGTCCGCAGGAAGCCGGGATTGCCGCGCTCGATGAAGTCCATCCACGCGGTCATCGCACCGAAGTGCCGCGCGGGCAGCCCGCGGTCGCCGTACATCTTCCACACCGTCCACGGCACGATCACGCCCGCGTCCCCCCAGGCGGGCGCGCCGGCGCCGGGAAAGTTGAGCCGGGGCGCGATGTCGGGGAAGGCGCCGGAGGGGAACTGGGCCTCGGCCACGTCGTCGAGCCACTTCGCGAAGAACGCCGCGACGTCGCGGTTGTAGCAGGCGGTGCGGGCGAAGATCTGCGCGTCGCCCAGCCAGCCAAGGCGCTCGTCGCGCTGCGGGCAGTCGGTGGGGACGCTGATGAAGTTGCCGCGCTGGCCCCAGTCGATGTTGCGGAACAGCTGGTCGAGCCACGGCTCGGTTGACGCGAACGACCCGGTCGCGTCGATGTCCGAGTGCACCACGCGCGCGGTGATGTCGCCGGGCCCCGGCTCGCCCGGGTACCCGGTCAGCTCGGCGTACCTGAAGCCGTGCAGCGTGAAGTGCGGCTCGAGCAGCGCGGGCCCCCCGGCCAGCACGTACTCATCCGCCTGGCGCGCGGTCCGCAGGTTGTCCGTGTACAGGGCGCCCGCGTCGTCCAGCACCTCGGCGTGCCGTACCCGGATGGTGGTGCCGGCCGGCCCGGTCGCCCGCACCCGGAGCCAGCCCGTCAGGTTCTGCCCGAAGTCGACGAGGTACGTCCCCGCCGCGGTCCGGGACACCGCGGCCGGCTCGATCTCCTGCGTGACGCGGACCGGCACGCCCGGGTCGGCGGCGATGACCCGCTCGTCGAGCGGCCGTGCGTGCACCGCGCGCCACCCGGGCGAGTCAGCGCCGTCCGGTGTGACCCCGTGGTCAGCAGCCCCGTGGT
>CAZORE010000004.1:78777-95489 GCA_964581815.1 uncultured Streptosporangiaceae bacterium
CCCCGTGGTCAGCAGCCCCGTGGTTGCCAGCCCCGTGGTTGCCAGCACAGTCCCAGCCGTCGAGCGCGAGCCGCAGGTCCTGCCGCTCCCCCATCAGCAGGTCGGCGTGCCTGATGTCGGCCGACCGCCCCGTCCACTCCTCATCGGTCACCACCTGCGCCGCGGTCCCGTCGGCCAGGGTGATGTCCAGCTGGGCGAGCAGCTCGGGCGTGGCGCCGTAGTGCGCCCCGGCGCGCTTGGCGTCGAACCCGACGAAGCCGCAGTACCAGCCGTCACCGAGGATCGCGCCGAGCACGTTCTCCCCGGGCTTGATCAGGTCGGTCACGTCGTAGCTCTGGTAAAGCACCCGCTGGTGGTAGTCCGTCCAGCCAGGGGCGAGGTGCGCGTCGCCGACCCGGTGGCCGTTCAGCCGGGCCTCGTACAGGCCGAGCGCGGTAACGTGCAGCCGGGCCGCGGCGACCGGGCCCGCCACGGTGAACGAGCGGCGCAGGTGGGGCGCGGGGCGCAGCGCGCTGATCACCGCGTCCGGCCGGCCGGGCTGGGACGGCGGGGTGAAGTCCTCCCGAACCGGCCCGAGCCCGATCCAGGACGCCGTCCAGTCACCCGGGCCGAGCTCCACCTCGAACGACGCGGGGTCGCTCCACGGCGACGCGGTCCCCGCGGCGTCCCAGACCCGGGCCCGCCACTCGTACCGGCCGCCGGGCACGAGCGGCGGGCCCGCGTACGGCACGTCGGCGGAGTCATCCGATAGCGTCTGCCCGCTGTCCCAGGAGGGGGGACCGTCGCCGAGTCCGCCGCCTCCGTTCGGTAGCACCTGTATCTGGTACGCCTGCTGCAGGCCGTCGCCGGACAGCCGCCAGCCGAACCGGACGCGGTCCGGTGCGATGCCGAGGGGGTTTTCCAGGTGAGCGCAGCGCAGGCCAACAGGGGGGAGCCCAACGGGGGTCACAGCTTTGTTGCTCCTTCGGTCAGGCCGGAGACGAAATAGCGCATGGTGAAGCCGACGAGGATGAACATCGGCACGGTGGCGATGACGAACGCGGCGAAGATCGCGCCGCCGTTGGACAGGTTGGTGCCGAAGCTGCCGACGAACTGCTGTACCCCGGGGGAGATAGTGATCTTGTTCGGGTCCTGGATGACGATCGTGGGCCACAGGTAGTCGCCCCAGACGTTGATCGTGACCAGGATCGCGCCGGTGAGCAGCACCGGGCGGGTCAGCGGCACGACGATCCGCGCCAGTACCTGCCGCTCGGCGGCGCCGTCCACGCGGGCGCTTTCCAGCAGCTCGCGGGGGATCTGCTCGAAGAAGCCGCGGAAGATCAGGACGAGCAGCGGTTGCGAGCTCGCCGCGTACGGCAGGATGAGCGCCCACCAGGTGTTGAAGAAGTGCAGCTTCTGGATGGTGAGGAACAGCGGGATCAGGGTCAGGGTCGCCGGGACGAACAGCAGCGCCACGTACGCGAGGAACACCACCTCCTTGCCGCGGAAGCGGAGCTGGGAGAACGCGTACGCGCCCAGGGTCGCGGCGGTGACCCCGATGACGATGGTGGCCGCCGCGACGATGATCGTGTTGAGCAGCTGGTGCGACACGCCGGACCAGGCCAGGACGTAGTTGTGGCTGACGAACTGGGTGAACAGCGAGAACACGCCGCTGCCGCCGTAGATGCCCTGCCCGCTCTTGAGCGAGTTGGACGCGACGATGATCAGCGGGAAGTAGGTGAGAACGACGATGACCGCGCCGGCGGCGGCGGTCATCCAGACATACCGCCGCCGCCAGAGCGCGGCCCAGGCCGGCCGCCGCCCGCTGGCGGCGGGCGGCTGGCCGGCTGAGGTTCCCGTGCTTACCACACGTGCACTTGTATTCACGGGAGGCGTCAGTACTGGCTCAGGTTGACGTGGTTGGTCGTGGCCCACTGCTGCGCCGCGCTGGTCAGCAGCGACTGCCACTGGCTGGAGAAGGCGGAGAAGGAGAGCTGGCCGTCCAGGTACGACTGGACCAGCCGCAGGCCGGAGTTGGTGGCCGCGGTGGACAGCACGTCGTCGAGCACCACGTCGACCACCGTGCCGACCTTAGCCGACGGGACCAGGCTGCTCAGGCCGGGGATGTTGAGGGTGGGGGCGCCGGTCTCGGTCGGGATGTCCGCGCCATTCTGGTTGATCGTGATCCAGTTGCCCAGGTGCTGCGGGGTGAACAGCCAGGCCAGGAAGTCCATCACGGTGGCGGTCTTAGCCGGGGTCATGCTGCTGTCGGCCTGCTGCGAGGTGACGCCCCACTGGCCGTTGCCGTTCGGGCCGCCGATCATGCCGACCGTCGAGGTACCGCTCGCCAGCGGGCTGGTGGCGGAGGTGATCGGCGGTTCGGGGAAGACCCCGTACTTGCCGGTGAAGTTCAGGGAGTTCAGCTGCGGGAAGTACCAGCTGCCGCCCCACAGGATGCCGACCTTGCCCTGGACCAGCAGCGTCTCGGTGGTCAGCGGCGGCGTGGTCTGGGTGGGCGGGGAGCAGGCGTCGTAGCCGCTCTGCCCGCTGCCCGAGTACTGCTCGAGCTGGCCGAGGAGCTTCCATACCTCCGCGTAAGCGGGGTTGTTCATCGAGATGATGCCCTTTTGGATGCCCACGGCGACGTCGAGGCCGGTGGTCACCTGGGCGTGGTTGACGTCGAACTTGCTGACCTGGGGAGCCAGCAGCGAGGAGGTGGCGAGCCGCTCGTACCAGGACGGGTTGCACAGCCCGCCGTCGGCGAACATGATCGGCACCACGCCGGCCGACTTCAGCTTGCCGAGGTCGGCCATGAACTCGGCCCAGGTGGTCGGGGTGGCGGTGATCCCGGCCTTGGCGAACGCGTCCTTGCTGTAGAACATGCCGGTCTCGACGTTGGAGCCGAGGATGATGTCGATGTCACCGTTCGGCGAGGTCATGTAGGGGATGGTGCTCGGCGAGAACAGCGACAGCCAGCTGCTGTTGCCGCTCACGTACGGGTTGGGCTTTTCCAGGTAGGGCTTGATGTTCTGCAGGAAGCCCTTCGGGATACTGCCCGAGGTGACCGGGCCGTACTGCTCCCAGACGAGGTCCGGGGCGGCGCCGCCGGAGCCCTGGCTCTCCACCGTCGCGTTGGACTGGGTGATCGAGGAGCTGTTGTTCGGCAGCCAGTCCACGGTCACGTTCTTGTGCGCGGCCTCGTACTGCGTGGTGAGCGTCTTGAGCCCGGCGTTGTCCGCCGCGCTGATCGCGCCGGTGTTGGGCGGCAGCACCGCCTTGATGGTGACGGGTGCGCTGCCGGGGCTGGCGGCGGCGCCGCTGCTGGCCGACGAGCCGCCGGACGAGCAGGCCGCGGCCAGCAGGCCCGCGGCCGCGACCGCGGTGAGGGCGGGCAGGGATCTTCTTCTCGTTACCTTGGACATTGCGAGAACTCACCTCCGGTGAGCGGGGGATCGACAGTGATCAGGCGGTCAGCGCCGGTTAGGTCCGTGACCGCAGGAGCCGCGTCGCGGCCAGGGTGAAGATGAGCATCACGGCGAACAGCAGGGTCCCGATGGCCATGCCGTAGCCGTACTGGTCGTTGGAGAACGCGGACTGGTACATGTCCAGGCCGGGCACCAGCGTCGCGGTGCCGGGCCCGCCGTTGGTGAGCAGCAGGATCGGGATGAAGTTCTGCACCGCGAAGATGCCCGACAGGATCACCACGATCCGGAACTGCGGCATCAAGAGCGGTATGTCGACCGCGAACACGCGCCGCAACGCGGACATGCCGTCAAGCCGCCCGGCATCGAGCACGTCCCTCGGCAGGTTCTGCAGGCCGCCGAGGAAGATCAGGAACCCGAGGTTGGAGATCCACGGGAACCCCACCAGCAGGATGGAGGCCAGGGCGACGTGCGGATCGGCCAGCCAGGTCGACTGGGGCAGGCCGACCGCGCTGAAAACCTTGTCGATCAGCCCGGAGCCCGGCTGGAACAGGTACGCCCAGACCTCGATGAGGACCAGCGGCGGCAGCACGATCGGCAAGACGAGGAGGTACTTGGCCACGGCGGCGGCCCGCCGCGGCAGGTGCGACACGATCTCCGCCGCCGTGAACTGCGACACCAGCGTGATCAGGACGCTGCCGCCGACCAGGACCGCGAGGTTCTTCGCCTCCGTGCCGAACGTCGGCGACTGTACGTACTCCTTGAACTGCGACACCCCGGCGTACGTCGGCGGGGAGAAGCCGTTCCACTGGTAGAACCCGCCGATGAGGCTGCGCACCGCCGGGTAGTAGCTGAACACCCCGATCAGCAGCAGGCTCGGCAGCAGCAGCACCGCAAGCACCGGCTGGTAGCGCAGGCCGCGCAACGTGACCTGCGTCCGCGGGGATTGCAGCGTGTCGGTCATCATCGTCCCGTATTTCGAGCGAATGAAACGTTTTACATGTTGCAGTGATCATTCGCCATCTGATACGGGCGGGCTAGGCCGAGATGCACCGGTACTAGCACAAAATTGACTTTGGACGGTGACGAGGGATTCCGCCCGGCGTAATGTCCCTGCTGTGACCAAGTACATGGCCGACGTCGACATGCCGATGGACACCAGTCACGACCTGCTGCACTTCACCGAGGGGGCGCTGGTCTACGCCGGCCTGCACCTGCACGAGACCGGGCACCCACTGCACACGCACAGCTTCGTGGAGATCGCGTTCGTCCGCGGCGGCACGGGCACGCACCACTGCCTGGCCGGGCGGCGCGACCTCAGCGTCGGCGACGTCATGCTGCTCCGGCCCGGCGTGTGGCACGGCTACGAGGACTGCCAGTGGCTTGAGCTCTACAACTGCTGCTTCAGCAGTGAGCTGCTGCACCGGGAACTCGCCTGGACCCGCGAGGACCCGATGCTCGGCTACCTGCTGTGGAGCGCCCCCTACTCGGCGCCGGGGCGCGGCGTCATGTCACTGCACCTGGAGCAGGCGGCCCTCGACCGGGTCGCGACGCACCTCGAGGCGCTGACCGAGCTGCGGTTCTGCTCCCTTGACCGGTACCGGGGCGACGTGCTCGGCCTGCTCTCCCTCGTGCTCAGCGAGCTTGGCCGCGCCGCTGCCGCTTCCGGTGGCGCCGACGGCACGGAGCGGGGAGGCCGGCTCCACCCGGCGGTGCGGCGCGCGATGCGGCTGCTCGAGTCGGACATCGCCCGCCCGTGGACGCTGACCGCGCTAGCCGAGGAGCTGCACTTGGCGCCGGCCTACCTGGTGCGGCTGTTTAAGGACGCCACCGGCCTGCCGCCCAAGGCGTACCTGGCCCAGCTGCGGGCCGAGCGCGCCGCGGTGCTGCTGCTGCACTCCGACGACCCGATCACCGGCATCGGCCGCGCGGTCGGCTGGCCGGACCAGAACTACTTCGCCCGCCGGTTCAAGGCGCACTACGGGCTGAGCGCCACCACTTACCGCAGGCAGTTCGCCACCTGGGCCGCCGAGCACCCGCCTCACGGCACCGTGACCCTGGCCGGGCTCGATCAGCCGGCCGAGGCCGCGAGCAGGGCCACCTGACGGCTTGGAGTCACCGTTACGAGACGCCTGACGGCGGTGCCGCGAATGAAGCCCGCCAGCGGGAAAGCAATCCGCCGGGAACTTCCTCGGCGGTGATCGCGTAGCAAGTGTGGTCTCGCCACGCGCCGTTGACATGCACTTGCCTCTCGCGGACACCCTCATCACGAAAGCCGAGTTTCTCCACCACCCGGCGCGATGCCTTGTTTTCCGGCTGTATGCACGCCTCAATCCGGTGCAGCCGCATGGCCTGGAAGCAGTGGTCGACGACCATCGCCAGCGCCGTGGGCATGATCCCGCATCCGGCGAAGCGCTCGTCGACCCAGTAGCCGACCTCGGCCGACCGGAGCGACCCCCAGTCGACGCGGAGCACGGTGACCTGGCCGGCGAATTGCCCGTCATACCAGATCACCCAGCAGGCGGTGGCTTCAAGCAGCTTATGCAACCGGCTGGAAAGCGCCTCGGCGTAAGACCCAGCCGACGTCTGACGGACCATGGAAGCAAGCCGCTTAGCGCGCGGAGGCCGCCGCGGCGGCTCGGGGTCGGTGGTCTTCCACGGGCCCAGCCAGGAATTGTTTGCCGCTCCCGCCTCACGGCAGGCGCGCGCGTCAGAGATCCTCAGCGGCCGGAGCACTAGCGGCCCGTCGAGCAGGCCTGGTTCGACGAGAGTGGCAGACCACCCGCGGATACGTACCATGTTCTTAGTAAAGCCGTCCGAAGGTGTTCGCTTGCTCGGAAAAGCTCTGATTATGGTATGTAATGACTCATACTTTCGTTTTCGCTTCTTATCCGGTCACCTGAGGCGGCGCCGTCAACTGGGTGCCGCCGTCGCCCAGGCGCGATGAGGGCCGGACGGGGCGTAGCGGCGCAGGCCGGCCACGACCGGGCTGTCCTTGATGAGGGCGCGCAGGCCTGTTAGCGATTGCGGTGCGGCTTTGAGTGCACGTGCCTGGACTAGGACATTGCCTAGCGCGGTGGCCTCAACCGGGCCGGCGATGACGGGCAGGCCGGTCGCGTCGGCGGTGAGCTGGCACAGCAGCTCGTTGCGTGACCCGCCGCCGACCACGTGCACCACGTCGGCGTGCCGGCCGGACAGTTCTTGCGCGTCGCTTACCGCGCGGCGGTAAGCGATGGCCAGGCTGTCGAGGATGCAGCGGGTGAACTCGACCGGGGTTTCCGGCACCGGACGGCCGCGTTTGCTCAGCCATTGCGCGATCCGTCCTGGCATGTCGTCGGGCGGCAGGAAGACGGGGTCGTCGGCGTCGATGACGAACCGCAGCCGCGGTTCCCTCGCCGCCGCTTTCAGCAGTGCTTCCACTGGGCCCGCCGCCTTGCCCCAGTGCCGCTGGCACTCCTGCAGCAGCCACAGCCCGCTGACATTGCGCAGGTAACGGACGGTCCCGTCGATGCCGGCCTCGTTGGTGAAGTTCGCCGTCCGGCTCGCCTCGGTCGCCACCGGCCGGTCAAGCTCCATGCCGACCAGCGACCAGGTGCCCGAGGAGATGTAGGCAAAGTTCGGCCCGTCCGCCGGGACCGCGGCCACCGCGGACGCGGTGTCGTGCGACCCGACGGCGACCAGGGGCAGCGGCTTGCCGTCTGCCCCGTGCAGCCCGCCGTGCTCGCCGTCGGCGGTGCCCTTGACCCGCCCGATCACGTCTCCCGGTTGCCGCAACTTCGGAAACAGGCCTGGCGGGACCCTGGCGCGCTCCATCAGCCCGGTCGCCCAGGTCCGCGAGGCCACGTCGAGCAGCGCGGTCGTCGACGCGTTCGTCACCTCGGCGCCGACTTCCCCGGTCAGCCAGTAAGCCAGCAGGTCAGGGATCAAGAGCAATGTCTTCGCGGCGTCGAGCGCCGGGGTCTTCGCCGCGGCGGCGAGCTGATAGATCGTGTTGAACGGCAGGTGTTGTATGCCGGTGACCGCGTACAGCTCATTCGCGTCAACCGGGATGGTGATCCCGTCCGTCCGCCGGTCCCGGTAGTGCACCGGGTTGCCCATCAGGGCCCCGGACTCGTCGAGCAGCCCGTAGTCGCACCCCCAGGAATCGATCCCGGCGCTGGCCAGAGGAAACGCGGCCGAGGCTTTCCTCAGCCCGTTGAGCATGTCCGCGTAGAGCCGCAGGATGTCCCAGTGCAGCGTGCCGCCGGCCAGCACGGGCTCGTTCGAGAACCGGCTCACCTCATGCAGTTCTATGCCGTCCGCGCCGACCCGGGCGGCGATTACCCGGCCACTCGACGCGCCCAGGTCAACGCCGGCGACAGTGACGGGTTTCATGCGCATTCCCGCAGTGCCGGGCGTGACAGCAGGGACGGCCGAGACGGGCCGCGCGCCCTCTCCGCGGCGTCGCGACCGTTCCGACCATCATGAAGGGTTGATGGTGCTATCACGCCGCGGCAGTGCCGCGTCACCGGAGGAACGCGGCGGCGACGCCGGCGTCGACCGGGATGAGCAGGCCGGTGGTGAGGGGGAGGTCACCGCCGGCGAGGGCGAAGACGGCGGCGGCGATGTGCTCGGGCAGTACCTCTTTCTTAAGCAGGGTGCGCTGAGCGTAGTAGGCGCCGAGTTCGTCTTCGGGGACGCCGTAGACGGCGGCGCGCCTGGCGCCCCAGCCGCCGGCGAAGATGCCCGAGCCGCGGACCACGCCGTCGGGGTTGATCCCGTTGACGCGGACCCCGATGGCGCCGAGCTCGGCGGCGAGCAGCCGCACCTGGTGGGCCTGGTCGGCCTTGGCGGCGCCGTAGGCGACGTTGGACGGCCCGGCGAACACGCCGTTCTTCGAGACGATGTAGATGATGTCACCGCCCATCCCCTGGGCCTGCATCACCTTCGCCGCCTCGCGGGAGACCAGGAAAGAGCCGCGGGCCATCACGTCGTGCAGGATGTCCCAGTCGGCGATGGTGGTCTCGGTGAGCGGCTTGGAGATGGACAGGCCCGCGTTGTTGACCACCAGGTCGACGCCGCCGAAGGCGAGGGCCGCGGCGGCGAGGGCTGCGGCGACGTCGTCCTCGCTGGTGACGTCGGCGACGGCCGCGACGGCCACATCGGCTGAGCCGATACTGTCCGCGACGGTCTTGGCCGCCTGGCCGTCCCGGTCGGCGACGACCACGCAGGCCCCCTCGGCGGCCAGCCGCTGCGCGGTGGCCCGGCCGATGCCCGAGCCGGCCCCGGTGACCAGGGCGACCCGCCCGGCCAGCGGCTTCGGCCTGGGGCGGCGGCGCAGCTTGGCCTCCTCAAGCTCCCAGTACTCGATGCGGAACTTCTCGCTTTCCGCGATGGGAGCGTAGGCGGAGACCGACTCCGCGCCGCGCATCACGTTGACCGCGTTCAGGTAGAACTCGCCCGCGACCCGGGCGGTCTGCTTGTCCGCGCCGAAGCTGAACATGCCGACCCCCGGCACCAGCACGATCGCCGGGTCCGCGCCGCGCATCGGCGGTGAGTCCGGGGTCGCGTAGCGCTCGTAGTAGGCCTGGTAGTCCGCCCGGTAGGCGGCGTGCAGCTCCCGCAGCCGGGCCGTTACCTCATCAAGCGGCGCGTCCGGCGGCAGGTCGAGCACCATGGGCCGCACCTTGGTCCGCAGGAAGTGATCCGGGCAGGAGGTGCCGAGCGCGGCCAGTTCCGCGAGCTTCTCGCTGCCGGTGAACTCCAGCACCGCCGGGTGATCGCTGTAGTGGCCGAGCTGCGGCTTGTCGGTGGAGGCCAGGCCCCGGATGACCGGGGCCAGGGCGGCGGCGCGCGCGTGCCGCCCGGCCTCGGGCAGCGGCTGGGCGACGGCCCGCCCGAACGGGTGCGGCTTGCCCCGCTCGTCGATGAACTTCTGGGCGGTCGCGATGATCTCCAGCGAGCGCGCCTCGCACTCCTCGCTCGTGTCTCCCCAGGCGGTGATGCCGTGCCCGCCCAGGATCACCCCGATCGCGTGCGGGTTCGCCTCCTTGACCGCGGCGATGTCCAGGCCGAGCTGGAAGCCCGGGCGCCGCCAGGGCACCCAGGCGACCCGGCCGCCGAAGCACTCGGCGGTCAGCTTCTCCCCGTCGGCCGCGGTCGCGAGCGCGATGCCCGCGTCGGGGTGCAGGTGGTCCACGTGCGCCGCCTGGACGAGGCCGTGCATGGCGGTGTCGATGGACGGCGCGGCGCCGCCCTTGCCGAACGCGCAGAAGTCGAACGCGCCGACCATCTCATCCTCGCGCTCCACCCCGGGGTAAACGCGCGTCAGGGCGCGCAGCGCGTCGAGCCGCAGCACCGCCAGGCCCGCCGCCGTCAGCGTGCCGAGGTCACCGCCGGAGCCCTTCACCCACAGCAGTTCCGTCGGCTGCCCGGTCACCGGGTCGGTTTCCGTGCCCTTGGCGGAGGCGTTGCCGCCCGCGTAGTTCGTGTTCTTCGGGTCGCTGCCCAGCCGGTTCGACCGGGCGAGCAGCGCGGCGATCGCGTCGGCGGCGGGGGTCGGGTAGCTGTTATCCGTCACGTCTTTCACGCTCCCCAGCCCGCGGCGTCGCCACCCACCCGGGTGGCGATGATCTTCTCCCCGTACCCGGAGGCCAGGTACGCCTTGTACGGGTCGGGCGCTAGGCCGGTCTCTTCGCGCAGTTCGGCGAGTAGCGGGCGGACGTCGGTGTTGTAGGCGTCCATCAGCGCGGCGTTGGCGGCGAGCACGTCACCCGCGAGCTGCGCGGCGCTCAGCGCCCCGGTGTCGACGAGGAGCGCCTTGGCGACGGCTTCCTGCACGTTCATGACGGAGCGGATCTGCGCGGGGATCTTGGGCTCGATGTTGTGGCACTGGTCGAGCATGAACGCGACCCCGGCCGCCGGGTCGAGCGCGCCGGCCTTGACGACCTCGTGCATGATGCGGAACAGCTGGAACGGGTCGGCGGCGCCGACCATCAGGTCGTCGTCGGCGTAGAAGCGGCTGTTGAAGTCGAAGCCGCCGAGCCTGCCCGCCTTGAGCAGCAGCGCGACGATGAACTCGATGTTCACCCCGGGCGCGTGGTGGCCGGTGTCGACGACGACCTGGGCCTTCGGGCCCAGGGCGGTGCAGTGCAGCAGGGCGGTGCCCCAGTCGGGCACGTCGGTGGTGTAGAACGACGGCTCGAACAGCTTGTACTCCAGCAGCATCCGCTGTCCCGGCCCCAGGCGGGCGTAGACGGCCGCGAGTGCCTCGGCGAGCCGGTCCTGGCGGGCGGCGATGTCGTCCTGCCCGGGGTAGTTGGTGCCGTCGGCGAACCACAGCTTCAGGTCCCGGCTGCCGGTGGCGTCCATGATGTCGACGCACTCGAGCAGGTGCGCCAGGGCCTTGCCGCGGACCCGCGGGTCGGGGTGGCAGACCGAGCCGAGCTTGTAGTCGTCGTCCTGGAAGACGTTGGCGTTGACCGCGCCGATCCGGATGCCGCCGGCCGCCGCGTGCGCGGACAGCGCCGCGTAGTCGCCGGTCTTGTCCCAGGGGATGTGCACGGCCATGACCGGCGCGACGCCGGTGTACTTGTGCACTTGGGCGGCGTCGTCGGCCTTCTCGAACGGGTCCCGCGGCACGCCAGGCTGGCCGAACACCTTGAACCGGGTCCCGCTGTTGCCGAACGCCCAGGACGGCAGCTCGATCTGATGATTCTTGAGGGCGTCCTTGACCGCGGTCAGGTCACGCATTCGGGGTCATCTCCTATTTATGCAGTGGCGGTACCAGCCCGGGGCGGCGCCCGGAGTTCCGTTGCTAGTCCAGGTGAAAGATCTCGGCGAGCCGCAGGAACGACTGGTCCGGCGGCCCGGCGGCGACGAAGAACTCCGACATCTCCTCCTGCCACCGGCGGTTGACGTCCGTCGCGGCCATCGCGTCGAGCGCGGCCTGGTAGTCATCGGTCTCCAGGTAGCCGACGAGCAGGCCGTCGCCGGCCAGGAAGATCGAGTAGTTGCCCCAGCCCGCCTTGGCCAGCGCCCCCCGCATCTCCGGCCACACGTGCTGGTGCCGCTCGCGGTACTCGTCAAGCCGGTCGGGCCTGACCCGCGCGAGGAAGCAGACGCGTTCCACTCGAAGCTCCCTTTCGTTTCTTGCTGTTATCGCTGGGTCGGGATTATCGGGGGTAGTTAGACCCCATATTTGGGTGCTAACTACCCCCGGTCCCTGTCGCCCTTTGCCACGCCAGGCGCTTCTTGCTGTTATCCGCCCGGGATGGGCGGCGGTCGGCGCTTGGCGTGGCGGGCGGGCTGGGTTAGAAGTTGAAGTTGTTGACGTTGGTCGAGTCGAAGACGGTGGGCGGGCCGAGCAGCACGGTGTTGTTCGCGCCGATGGTGTAGCTGCCGAGCTTGCCGGCGGTGAAGGTCTGGCCGGTGGCTCCGGTGATCTGGCCGGAGGCGATCTCGACCGCCGCGTAGGCGGCGAGGTAACCGAGGTTGGCCGGGTTCCAGAGCACGAACTCCTTGACCGTGCCGTCGCCGACGTACTTCTTCATCTCGTCTGGGGTGCCGAGGCCGGTGAGGGCAATCTTGCCGCGGTACTTGGCGGTGTCAAGGACGGCGGCGGCCGCCGCGATGCCGACGGTGGTCGGCGAGATGATGCCCTTGAGGTTCGGGTACTGCTGCAGCAGGCCCTGGGTCACCTGGGTGGCGGTGGTCGGGTCGTCGTTGCCGTAGACGACGCCGGCCAGCGACATCTTCGGGTACTTGGCGAGTTCCGTCTTCATGTAGCCGATCCAGGCGTTCTGGTTGGTCGCGCTGGCCGCGGCGGAGACGATGGCGATCTGGCCGGTGTCGTTCAGTTCCTTGGCCAGCACGTCGACCTCGCTGGTGCCGATCTGCGCGGTGGACGCCTGGTTGATGAACGCGTTCCGGCAGGTCGGGGCGTCGGAGTCGTAAGTGACGACGGTGATGCCCCTGCTCATCGCCGACTTGAGCGTCGGGCACAGCGCGGTCGGGTCGGTGGCGGACACCAGCAGGATGTTGGCGCCCTTGGAGACCGCGGCCTGGATGGCCGGGATCTGGCTGGCCGGGGTGGCGGCGGTGCCGCTGGTCTCGGTGCCGGTCTCGCCGAGCGTGGTGAGCGCGGCGATCGCGCCGCCGGAGCCCGCGCTGTCGGCGGTGGTGAAGTAGCTGTTACCGAGGTTCTTCGGGATGACGAAGACCTTGAGGCCGGTCTTCAGGCTGCCGGAGGCGCCCGTGCTTGCCGAGCTTGTGCTCGACGCGCCGGCGGACGAGGCGGCCGCGCTGGACGCGGCGGCCGACGTTGACGCCGGAGCCGACGAGCTCGACGTGCTTGAGCTGCAGGCGGCGGCGAGGCCGACGGCGGCGATAACAGGGAGCGCGAGGGCGAGCTTCCTTGCCCGTCTCAGGTTCATATCCTTGAATCCTTTCAATTCAGTGGCGGATCGCTGTTGTCGTGCGCTGGACTCGGTGTGGCGGTTAGTCCGGGTGGGTCGGCTGGCGGTTAGGAGTGGGACAGCCGGCGCAGCAGGCGGCCGGCGTTGGGCAGGAAGACGCTGGCGAGCAGCAGCGCACCGGTGACGATGCCGGTGGCTTCCTGGTTGAAGTTGGTGAGCAGGAGGGCGTTCTGGATGCCGGCGAAGGCGAGCACGGCGAGCACCACGCCGATGAGCGAGCCCTTGCCGCCGAAGATGGACACCCCGGCGAGCAGCACGATCGCCACGACGGACAGCTCCAGGCCGAGGCCGTTGTTCTGCACGGCGGTGTTGAGCCGGAACGTCCACAGCACGCCGGCCAGGGCGCAGATGAAGCCGGAGACCATGTACAGGATGGTCTTGATCCGCTTCACCCGGATTCCGGAGAACTGCGCCGCCTCGGCGCTCGCGCCCATGGCGTAGATCGACCGGCCGAACGGGGTGGCGTGCAGCACCACGCCGAAGACGATGGCGAGCACGATGAAGATCAGCGTCGAGTAAGTCATGTCGTTGCCGGTGAACGGCACCGCGTTGACGCCGAGGTTGGTGTAGGCGTTCGGGAAGTCGGAGACGGTGTTCGGGCCGAGCAGGATGAGGGCGACGCCGCGATAGAGGGCGAGGGTGCCGATCGTCACCGCCAGGGACGGCAGCCGCAGCCGGGTGACGAGCAGCCCGTTGATCGCGCCGGCGAGGATGCCGACGACGGCGAGCGTGACGAAGATGGCGGGCATCGGCCAGCCGCGCGCCCACAGGAAGCCGAGCAGCGCGCTCGACATGCCGAGGATCGACGCGACCGACAGGTCGATCTCGCCGCTGATGATGATCAGCGTCATCGGCAGGGTCATGATCGCGATCTCGCCGTTGGACAGGCCGAGGCTGAACAGGTTGTTGCCGGTGAGGAAGTCGGGCGAGGCGACGGAGCCGATGGCAACGATGAGGATGACGACGACCGCGAGGCCCGTCTCCCAGCGCAGTGCCGACTGAAGGCGGATGAGCTTACTCATGACGCGTCCTCCGCTTGCGCAGCGCGCTGGTGAGGCGCTCGGTGAGGGTCTGGTCGAGGGCGATGGCGACGAGCAGCAGCAGGCCCCAGATCGCCTGGTCCCAGAACGAGGAGATACCGAGCACGTACAGCGCCGAGCTGATCGTGGTCAGCAGCAGCGCGCCGATGGCGGCGCCGGTGACACTGCCGCTACCGCCGAAGATCGCCACGCCGCCGACCACCACCGCCGACACGACCTGCAGCTCGTAGCCGGTGCCCGCGGTGGAGTTGATCGTGCCGTACTGCGCGCTCCACAGCACCCCGGCGACGCCGGCGATCGCGCCGCTGACGGCGAAGGCGGTGAACACCCGCCGGCCGACGGGCAGGCCCGCGAGGCGGGCCGCGTCCGGGTTGGAGCCGATCGCGTACAGGTCCCGGCCGGAGCGGTAGGTGCGCAGGTAGTAGGCGCCGGCCGCGATGATCACGGCGACCGCGATGGCGATGTCGGGTATGCCGCCGACCGTGTCCTTGGGGATGTCGAGGAACGCGTTGGGCAGCTGGTTGGCGTCCACCTCGTTGCCGCCGACCACCAGGATGTCGATGCCGCGGATGATGTACAGCGTCGCGAGCGTCACCACCAGGCTCGGCACCCGCCCGGCGGCGACCATGATGCCGTTCGCGATGCCGCAGGCCAGGCCGATGCCGAGGCCGGCGAGGAAGACGACCGGGATCGGCAGCCCCGGGTGGCTGGCGAACAGGCTGGCCGACAGGTAGGCGGACAGGCCGACGACGGAGCCGACCGACAGGTCGACGTTCCTGCTGATCACCACCATCGTCTCGCCGAGGGCGAGCAGCGCGAAGCTGGCGGTGTCGACGAGCACGAACTGGATGTTCGACACGTCGAGGAAGCGGTGCTGCACCCCCGTGGTGACCGCGACGAAGACGACGAGGACGACGAGGATGCCGGACTCGCGGATACGGAACACCCGCTCGGCGAGTCCCGACTGCCGAAGACGCTCTGGCTGCTGCTGGCGGCTCGGCACGATGGCGGCCCTCACCGCGATGCTCCGTTTTGCGTGTCGTTTCTTTCGTCGTGCTTGACGGCCTCGCTCACGGGGTCGTGCTGGCCCATGGCGGCCGACATGACCGCCTCCTCCGACGCGACGGCGTGGCTGAACTCGGCGACCAGGGTTCCCTCGCGCATCACCAGGATGCGGTCGCTGACGCCGAGCACCTCGGGCAGCTCGGAGGAGATCATCAAGATCCCGACGCCGCTCCCGGCCAGTTCGGCGAGCAGGTTGTGCACCTCCGCCTTGGTCCCCACGTCGATGCCCCGGGTGGGCTCGTCCACGATCAGCAGGCTTGGCTTGCGCCCGAGCCACTTGGCGAGCACCACCTTCTGCTGGTTGCCGCCGGACAGCATCGACACCGGGTCGGTCAGCCGACCGTACTTGATCTTCAGCCGGGCGGCCCAGTCGCTGGCCATCGCGCGCTCGGCGCTGGCCCGGATCAGGCCGCCCTTCTCGAGGTCGTGCAGGGACGCGAGCGCCACGTTCTGCTGCACGGACATGTCCATGACCAGGCCCTGCTGCCGCCGGTCCTCCGGGACGAAGCCGATCCCGGCGGCCATCGCGCTCGTCGGCGACGCCTTCTTAAGCTGCTTGCCGTGGACGGCAACCTGGCCAGCGTCGTAGCGGTCGATGCCGAAGACGGCGCGGGCCACCTCGCTGCGACCCGACCCGACCAGGCCGGCCAGCGCGACGATCTCGCCGGACCGAACGGTGAGCGAGATGTCGGTGAAGACGCCCTCGCGGGTGAGCCGCTCGACGATGAGAACCGGCTCGCCGGTTGTCACGGCTGCCGCATGCGGCGGGCGCTCGGCGAGTTCCCGGCCGACCATGGCCCGCACCAGGTCGTTCGCGGTCAGCCCGGCCAGGTCGCTGGTCAGCACGTGGCTGCCGTCCCGCATCACGGTGACCGTCTGGCAGATGGCGAAGACTTCCTCGAGCCGGTGCGAGATGAACAGCACGGCGGCGCCCTGCGACTTGAGCGTGCGGATCACCTCGAAGAGCCGCTCGACCTCCGCCGCGGACAGCGCCGCGGTCGGCTCGTCCATGACGATCACCCGGGCGTCGAGGGACAGCGCCTTGCCGATCTCCACCACCTGCTGGTCGGCGATGGACAGGCCGCGGGCGATCCGCGCCGGGTCGAGCGGCACGCCGAGGCGCTTGAAGACCGCGGCCGCCTCCCGCAGCATCGCCCGGCGGTCGATCCGGCGGCCCCCCTTGATCCAGCTAGCAGAGCGATGAGGCTGGCGGCCGACGAACATGTTCTCCGCGACGGTCAGGTCGGGGAACAGCGTCGGCTCCTGGTAGATCACGGCGATGCCGGCCGCCTTCGCGGCGGCCGGGCCGGGCAGCGTGACGTCGGCGCCGTTGACCTTGAGCGTCCCGCTGTCCGGCTGGTGCACCCCGGCGAGGATCTTCACCAGGGTGGACTTGCCCGCCCCGTTCTCGCCGAGCAGCGCGTGCACCTCGCCCGCCCGCAGGTCCACCGACCCGTCGATCAGCGCCCGGACCGCGCCGAAGGACTTCGCGGCGTGCCGCAGCTCAAGCACCGGAGCCGCGCCCGCGGCCTCCGGCTGAGCCGGTGGCTCGTTCCCTGCAACCTCCACCGGGCGCACCTCCGCGTGCGTTCGGGTTCCAGCTTTCTTGTGGAACGTTTCAATCTTCCCTGTAGTCTCAGTGCGCCCCCGGGAGGTGTCAATACGGGACTTGGCGGACGAATCTGAATCGTTATAACCGCCGCCGGGCCCGGCGGCCGCGCAGTAGCCTGACCGGACATAGCGGGCAACGG
>CAZORE010000004.1:95589-107541 GCA_964581815.1 uncultured Streptosporangiaceae bacterium
CGGGGGCAGGAGCGGCTCGACGGGGGCACCGGCGCCGGGTGACCTGGAATGCCGCGGCCTGCCGTAGCGGGGCCTAGCCGCGAATGACCGTGCCGGCGTCGCCGGGCAGGAGCTGCTGCGGAACTTGGGAGAAGGCGTACCGGGGCGGAGTCGAGCCCGGCTGCCGGGTGAGCGCCCAGATGACGTCGAAGCGGTGACCTGGCCACTTGCCGGGGATGTCCGTGCCGGGCACGGCGGGGAAGGCGGCGGCGAGGGACGGGATGTGATCGTGTTCCCAGCAGATGAGGACCACGCCGGAGCAGGCGCTGAGCACGCTCGCGGCCAGCCGGGGCTCATGTCCCACTTCGTACGGGGTGTCGATCGTCAGGGCCAGGAGATCGGCGAGGCCCTGGATGGTCTGGCAGGTCCGGTGCCCGGTGGTTCTCTCCGGGTCGCCGTAGGAGGGGGCAAGCAGGGTGTCCGGGGTGCGCAGTCCCGTCCGCGGCCCGGAGGCGGGACCGAACAGGGCGGCGAGCGCCCCGGAGCGCTGCCAGCCGCGCGGCAGCAGGCTGTGCTCGTCCTTACGGCCGTGGAAGTCGACGCCGTGGGGCGGGCCAGGATCGGGCTTCTCGCCGTGGCGGATGATGTAGATGACCTCGGGCGGGCCGTCAACGCCAGCCGCGGACTGCCTGCTCATCAGCGTCCCCTTTCCTGCCGCCGCGCCGCTGGCGCGGCGCGCGAGCATCGCGGCCATTCCACGCTACTCGCGTCGCCCGCGTGCCGCGGGAAACCCGGCGGGCTCAGGGAACCAGGACCGTGCGCTCGCCGGGGGTTTCGTGCGTGGCCCAGGCCCGTTCCACGTCGGCGAGCGGGACTGGGCGCGGCCGGACCTCGAATGTCCCCGCGCTGATCTCCGCCACCAGCGACGGCAGCTCGCTGAGGTAGCCGCGCGGCGATACGGAGCCCTGGCCGCTGCCCTGAAGGCGGAAGTTGGCCGAGCGCAGCGCCGCGGACGGCAGCTCGATCGTCGGCCCGGCGACCGAGCCGATCGCAATCCAGTCGAGCGCGCGGCTACGGTCGGAGCGCGCGGTAAGCAGCGCGGTGATCGCCAGCTGGGCGGGCGCGCCCCAGAGGTAGTCGAGGACGATGTCCGTCTCGGCGGCCGCGTCGGCCAGGGCCTTGGCCGTCTCTTCCGCGTCAGCGGTCAGCCGCACCACGTCGTCGGCGCCCGCCTGGACCAGCGCGCGCAGCCGGCCGGCGTCGCGGCCCGCACCGACGACACGGCCGGCGCCGAGCCGCCTGGCCACCCGCACGGCCATCGCGCCGGCGTTGCCCGTCGCGCCGAGGACGAGCACGCCCTGCCCCGGCTCAAGCGGGACGCGGCGGCGCAGCGCGACCCACGAGGACATCGCCGGGTTCATCGCGGCGGCCACCGCGGCGACGTCCACCCCGGCCGGCAGCTCGACCGCGCGCTCCAGGTCAACGAGCGCCTTGTCCGACATCGTGCCGAGGACGTCGTCGCCGGCCGCGAAGTAGACGACGCGGCCGTCGGGCAGCCGTCCCACGCCGTCGACTCCCGGGATCATCGGCAGCGTGCCGCTGCTCGTGTAGTGCCGTCCCGCGGCGCCGCTGCGGACGCGCGGGTGCAGGCCGACGGCGAGGACGTCGGCGAGCACCTCGCCGGCGTCCGGGGCCGGCACCGGGAACGGCTGGTAGTGCGGCGGCTCATCGAACGATGTCACGACGGCCGCATTCATCATGGCCATGACGTCTCCTCTCCTGGCCGCGCTCCGCAGTGGTTCGGCGCGGGGCGCGATGCGATGTCAAATAGTTTGTGTCACGTACTAATTTAGTTGGTGGCACGGACTAAATCAACTAGCATGGCGGCATGACGTCCGGACCGCAGGAGCGGCTTGGCCCGGTGGACGGGCTGGCTCAGCTCTCGTTCCTCATCATGGGCATGCTGGAGCGGCGAGCCGACGAGCACGACCTGTCGGTCGCGGCGACGCGGCTGCTCGGCGTGCTGCGGGATCGTGAGCCGACCATGAACGAGCTGGCGCGGGTGCTTGACCTCGACAAGTCGAGCGTCACCGGCCTGGTGGACCGGGCGGAGCGGCGCGGCCTCGTCGCCCGCGTGCCGTCGCCGGACGACAGGCGGTCGGTGCACGTCACGCTCACCGCGGAGGGGCGGTCGCTGGTGTCCGCGGCGGCGGCTCGGTTCGCCGCGGATATCTCTGCCGTGCTGGAACGGCTGCCGTCCCGCGACCGCGTCGCGCTCGACCGGATCGTCAGCCGCCTGCTCGTCGCCCACGCGGCCGGCCGAGGGATCGACCTGTTCGCCGGCACCGAGGGAGCGCACCGCTTATTTACCCGCCCGGCCCCGCCCGGCCCCGGCCGCCCGCTCCACCTGGCCGGTCAGTTGGAGAAGTCCTGGGTGAGCCAGACGGTGCCGGAGCCGCTGCGGTAGACCGTGATGCCGATGTGGGTGAACGTGCTGCTCAGGATGTTCATCCGGTGACCGTCGTCCGGCGGCTGCTCGTTGAGCATGGACTGGGTGAGGCCGACCGCCATCTGCGCGATGGCCGCGGCGGTGTCGGCCACCGGGCCGCCCTCGCCGATGTTCTCGCCGGCGGTGGTCCAGATGACGCCGGCCGCGGTCTCCCTCGCGCCGAGCGACGCCTCGCCCGGGCACTGGTGGGAGAGGCCGCAGCCGCTTGCCATGAGCTGGTTGTGCCTGGCGGAGCTGGCCTCAAGGCCCGGGGTGACCGTCAGCGCGGACAGCCCGGCCGTGGCGCGGGCCTGGTTGATCAGCGCGAGCACCTGGGCGGCGGCCGGGCCGCCCTGGTCCGCGGACGAACTGGGCACCGGATTCGCGGACGAGTTGGACGCGGGAGTGGCGGCGCCGCCGGCGGACTTCTTGCCTGACGTGCCGGTCGCGGACCCGGCCGATCGCGGCGACGCGGCGCGGGCCATCCGGCTCGACGGGATCGTCACCACCGTCGGCGGCACGGCGACGGCGAGATCGGCCGCGCTCGCGGGGCAGGTGGCCGTGCCACAGGCCGCCGGCATCCCGGACGCCGGGGCGGAGAGCACGCCGCGCGCCAGGTAGAGGCCGCCGCCGGCCAGCGCGGCCAGCACGACGACACCGGAGACCATGAGCCTTGTCCGGCGTGCGGGAGCGGCTGCCGCCCGCGGGCCACGATCCATCTGAACATCACCTACCGGCGTTGACATTAGGGCACCGGCCCGGCTCCTGTACCAGCTTGCCGGAATGTCACCAGTTCGTCAGGAATGGCACGTGGGGCCCCGTGATCCTTGTGCCCGGGTGAGCGGCGAGCGCGGCGGGGCCGGTCAGTCGCTGACCGGGCGGATGCGGCCCGAGCTCACCGTGTCGATGACGTGCCTGCGGAACAGCTCGGCGGCGGGCAGCAGCGGCTTGTCGGCCGGCCAGGTCAGGTAGATGTCGCGCTCGGCGCCGTCGTCAAGGATCGGCGGGTAGCGCACCGGGCCGGGCGACGCGACCGGCGAGCCCGCGCGCGGCGCGGGGACGATGGCGACGCCGAGGCCGGCCGCCACCAGGCCGCGGACGTTGGACAAGTCGTCGCCCTCGAAGACCACCCGGGGCCGGAAGCCGGCCGCCGCGCACAGGTCGTCGCCGAGCTTGCGCAGCGCCGACGTGGGCCGCAGGGCGATGAACGACTCGGCGGCGACGTCGGCGAGCCGGATGCCGGCTTTCCCGTCCGCCCCCGGCCGGCCGGCCAGCGGGTGGCTGGCCGGCAGCGCGAGGCGCAGCGGCTCGACCCCGATCCGCTGCGTCCGCACCGCGAAGTCGCCGGGGCGGACGGCCTCCGGGCCGACCCGGAAGCGGCGGGTGCCGATCTCCAGGTCCGCCGAACCGCCGTCGAGCGGCCGCCCGTGCAGCTCGTCGCGGGCGTGCGTCAGCAGGAACCCAACGTCCGGGTGCGCGGCGCGGAAGCTGCCGAGCAGGTCGGGGACCAGCCACGAGCCGAGGGACTGCGGGAACGCGACCGCGACCGTGCCCGTCTCCGGCGAGACGAACCGCGCCACCGCGTCGAGCCCGGCCCGCAGTTCCTCAAGCAGCCGGTCCACGTGCGGCTTGAACACCTCCCCCGTCCGCGTCAGCCGCAGCGTCCGGCCCGAGCGCTCCAAGAGCGGCGCCCCGACCTGCGACTCGAGCCGGGCCAGGGCGCGCGACACGCCGGACTGGGTGACCAGCTCACGCTCGCTCACCTCGGTCACGGTCACGCCCTCGGCGACCAGCGTGAACCAGCGCAGCACGTCAGTGTCCATAGAACTATGACTCTACCGCATGGATCACCCGACAAAGAGTCATTGGACGCATGGATGGGAAGCGGATTGACTGGACAGCGGAAAGGAAGACATCAATCTGGACGGGATGAGCCATCATGACGACCTCGGTTTTGAGCCGACTGCACGAGATCCGCGAGTCCTATGCCCGGCGGCGCACCCTGTGGCGCGAGCTGACCTCTTACATCACCGCCGACGACCTGAACGACATCGAGGCGGCCGTCGACCGCTGCGACGACGACTCCGGGACGGACCCGCGGATCGAGGAAATCCGCCGCATCCTCGCCGCCCAGCGGAGCATCGCCAGCCGCCCCTAGAGCCCAGCCGCCCCTAGAGCAGGAGGTCCCGGACGCCCACCCGCTTGATCGTGCCGATGATCGGCGCGGTCTCCACGGACTGCAGTCCGGGCAGGTCCGCCAGCCTCGTCGTCAGGTAGGCGTACAGGTGCCTGACGTCGCGAAAGACCGCGCTGACCGCGAGGTTGGTGGGGCCGGTGGTCGCGGCGGCGAACGGGATCTCCGGGTGCGCGGCCACCGCGCGCCCCGCCGCGTCAAGCGAGGCGGGCTCGACCTTCAGCCACAGCATCACGTTCGTGGTGACGCCGAGCACCGCGTCGTCAAAGTCGATGTCGAAGTAGAGCAACCCGGCCCCGCGCAGCTCCTCGATCCGCCGCCGGACGGTGGACTCGTGCCAGTGCGTCGCGGCGGCCAGCTCGGCGACCGGCGCCCGGCCGTCGCGGGCGAGCTCGGCGATGAGCGGGTCATCCTCAGCGCGCAGCGCCGTATCGGGGCCGGGGGGCGCCTGATCGGGCGGCTCCGGCAGCGCCTCGGCAAGCGCGGCCAGCTGGGCGTCCGACAGGGCGCGGGTAAAACCGACGTAAGCGACCGGAGAATACACGTGCAGTACCGACTGCGCGGTGATGGCGGTGACGTGCCTGCTGCCGGGCAGGCCGTGCAGGAACAGCGCGTTGCGCTGCTCCGGTGAGCGCGCCTGCAGCGTGCAGACGATCTCCGTGCCGCCCGAGTACAGCCTCACCCAGCGGGTATCGGGTCGGTGAGCGAGGGTGTCCGCGATGCGCTGGGCGCTGCCGGGTGCCGCCTGCAGCCGGACGATCCAGTCCACCCACCCGGCCCGCTGCCCGTCGATGAGGCCGTATACCCGCAGGCCGACGGTGTCTGCCAGCCGGCGGTAGCGGCGGGCGACGGTCTGGTCGGAGACCCCGAGTACCGCGGCGAGGAGGCGGAAGGACGCGCGCGGCGCCACCGTCAGCGCGTGGAGAAGCTGGCGGTCGACGTCATCGAGCTGACTGGTTTTCACGGATGCAAGCCTAACGATGTCGAGATCCGGCGCGATAGCCGCCGAATTGGGAGCAGCTGCCCGCTTGCGGCACGATAGACGCTGAATAGCGAAAACGGGGGAGGATAACCCAGTGGATAAGAAATGGTGGACCCTGGTCGCGGTGTGCGCGGGGGTGTTCATGCTGCTCCTCGACGTGACCATCGTCATCGTGGCGCAGCCGTCGATCCAGGCGGGGCTGCACGCGGGGTTCAGCGACGTGCAGTGGACGCTTGACGCCTACGCGCTGACCCTCGCCTCACTGCTGCTGACCTCGGGGGTGCTCGCCGACCGGTACGGCCGCAAGCTGCTGTTCACCATCGGGCTCGCGATCTTCACGCTCGGCTCGCTGCTGTGCGGCCTCGCCGTCAGCCCGCTGATGCTGATCGTGTCGCGCTGCGGCCAGGGGGTCGGCGGCGCGATGGTCTTCGCGACGTCGCTCGCGCTGCTCGGGCAGACCTACCGCGGCCGGGACCGCGGCGTCGCCTTCGGCATGTGGGGCGCGATCATCGGCATCTCCACCGCGCTCGGCCCGGTGCTCGGCGGGATCATCACGACCGAGTGGGACTGGCGAGGCATCTTCCTGGTCAACGTGCCGGTCGGCGTCTTCGCGGTGATCGTGACCGTCTTGCGGGTGGAGGAGTCTCGCTCGCCGCACCCCACGCCGCCGGACTGGGCCGGCTTCGTGCTGTTCACCGCCGCGCTCGTCAGCCTGATCTACGGGCTGATCAGGGCCGGGGAGAATTCATGGTCCGACGCCGGGGTGATCGGCTGCCTCGCCGCCGGGGTGGCGCTGCTCCTCGCGTTCGGCGTGACGGAGAGCCGGATCGCCCACCCGATGTTCGACCTGTCGCTGCTGCGCGTGCCGACGTTCAGCGGCGGCGCCATCGCGGCGTTCGCGATGAACGGCTCGCTGTACGCGATGCTGCTGTACTTCGTGATCTACCTGCAGGATGTCCTCGGTTACTCGGCGCTCGGCGCGGGCTTGCGGATCGCCGTGCTTTCCGCGGCGCAGCTGGTCACCTCGGTGATCGCGGGACGGCTGACCGAGAAGGTGCCGACCCGCTGGCTGATCGGTCCTGGCCTCCTGCTCGTCGGCATCGGGCTGCTGCTGATGGCCGGGATCAGCGGCACCTCGGACTGGACGCACCTGATTCCCGGGTTCATCGTCGCCGGCTTCGGCGGCGGCCTGGTCAACCCGCCGCTCGCCTCCACCGCCATCGGCGTCGTCCCGCCACAGAAGGCCGGCATGGCGTCCGGTATCAACAGCACCTTCCGGCAAGTGGGCATCGCCACCGGCATCGCCGCGCTCGGCTCGATGTTCACCGCGGCGATCTCGGGCCACCTGGCCGGCGCGCTGCCGCCGTCGCTCGCCGGCTCGGCGGGCAGCATGGTGAGCGCGATCCGCCAGGGCTCGGTCGCGCAGCTGATCGCCTCGGTGCCGCCGGCCGACCGTGGCCCGGTGGGGCTCGCGCTGCGGTCGAGCTTCGCCTCCGCGCTCAACGAGCTGCTCTACGTGACGGCGGGCCTCGCGCTCGTCGGCGCGGTGTGCGCGATGGTGCTGATCCGCAAGAAGGACTTCCACCCGCAGGGCGGTGGCGCGCCGGAGCCGGCCGGGCGGACGCCGGCGCCGGAACCGGTCTGAGGCGGGGGCACGCCTCCGTTCCGGATGATGGCGGTTTTGCGCGGAGCCGGCGGCATACGAGCCGGGCGGGCGGTGTTGGGGTGATCTGGGAGAGGTGATCACCGAACATGCGGATGCGGCTGTCGATCTTGGACCTGGCGCCGATCGCGCGCGGGCAGAGCGCGCGGGAGAGTTTCGCGGCGAGCGTGGCGC
Organism: uncultured Streptosporangiaceae bacterium; assembly: GCA_964581815.1. Taxonomy (GTDB): domain Bacteria; phylum Actinomycetota; class Actinomycetes; order Streptosporangiales; family Streptosporangiaceae; genus Trebonia. Next base: position 103,070 of record CAZORE010000004.1, read on the forward strand.
TGGCGCGCCACGCCGAGGAGGCCGGCTACCAGCGTGTCTGGTACGCCGAGCACCACAACATGCCGTCGATCGCGTCGTCGGCGACCAGCGTGCTTATCGCGCACATCGGCGCGCAGACGACGTCGATCAGGCTCGGCTCTGGCGGCATCATGCTGCCGAACCACTCGCCGCTCGTCATCGCCGAGCAGTTCGGCACGCTTGAGGCGATGTACCCGGGGCGGATCGACCTGGGCCTTGGGCGGGCGCCCGGTTCCGACCAGCAGACCACGTACGCGCTGCGGCGCGACCCGCGGGCCGCCGAGGCGTTCCCGCGCGACGTACTTGAACTGCAGGCGTACCTGGCCGGGGACAGCCGGGTGCCCGGGGTGGACGCCGTCCCTGGGAAGGGTGCGCGGGTTCCGCTGTACATCCTCGGGTCGTCACTGTTCGGCGCGCAGCTGGCCGGGATGTACGGGCTGCCGTACGCGTTCGCCTCGCACTTCGCGCCCGATGCCCTGGATGAGGCGATCGCGGCCTACCGCAGCGAGTTCAAGCCGTCCGCGCAGCTGGACGCGCCGTACGTGATCGCCGGGGTGAACGTGACCGCCGCCGACACGGCCGAAGCGGCCAGGGCGCAGCTCGAGGTGGTGCGGCGGGCGCGGGCGGCGAGCCTGTTCGGGCGGCGCTTCGGGCTTGACCCGGCGGAGATCACCGACGCGCAGGCCGATGAGCTGCTGGCGGGCGGGGCGGCGGTGCACGTGGACCAGATGCTCAGCTACTCGGCGGTCGGCACGCCACGGGAGGTCGGCGAGTACCTCGATGCCTTCAGGCAGAAGACCGGGGCGGACGAGCTCATCGTCGTGCACCAGGCGCGGGGCATCGAGGAGCGGCTGCGCTCGGTCACCCTGACGGCCGAGGCCGTCGCGGGGTGAGCGGCTAGCGCCGCCACCGTCGGCTAGCGCTCGCCGAGGAAGGCGAGGACGGCCAGGACGCGGCGGTGGTCTTCATCCGATGGCGGGAGGCCGAGCTTGGCGAAGATGTTGCCAACGTGCTTCTCGACGGCCCGCTCGGAGACCTTGAAGCGATCGGCGATCGCGGCGTTGGAGCGGCCCTCGGCCATCAGGGCGAGCACGTCGTGCTCACGGGCGGTGAGCGCGTCGAGTACGGCCGTGTGGCGGGTGGCGCGGAGCAGGCCGGTGACTACCTCGGGGTCGAGGGCGGTGCCGCCCGCCGCGACCCGGGTGATCGCGTCGGTGAACTCAGTCACGTCCGCGACCCGGTCCTTCAGCAGGTAACCGACGCCGCCGGAGCGCATGCTCAGCAGGTCGGACGCGTACCTGGTCTCGATGTACTGAGAAAACACCAGGATGCCGACCTTGGGGTACGCGCGGCGGATCGCGATCGCGGCGCGCAGGCCCTCGTCGGTGTGATGCGGCGGCATCCGGACGTCGACGATCGCGACGTCGGGATCGTGGGTTTCCACCGCCTTCAGCAGGGCTTGCGCGTCGCCGACCGCGGCCACGATCTCGTGGCCGCGGTCGGCGAGGATCTCCTTGAGGCCCGCCCTGATCACGGCGGAGTCTTCGGCGATGACGATGCGCATGGCTTCCGTGCTTCAGGCGTGGGACGGGAGTTCGACGGTGACGGTGGTGGGGCCGCCGGGCGGGCTGCTGATCTCGATCCGGCCGTCCACGGTGCGGACGCGCTCGGCCAGGCCGCGCAGGCCGCCGTTCTGCGTGGGCTTGGCCCCGCCGGCGCCGTCGTCGGTGACGCGGACCCGCAGCAGGCCGGGCACGTGCACGGCCTCGAGGGTAGCGTGCCTGGCGCCGCTGTGCCGGGCCACGTTGGCGAGCAACTCGGCGGCGGAGAAGTAGGCGATGGTCTCGATCGCGGCCGAGGGCCGCTCCTGGATGTCGGTGATCAGCTCGACGGGCACGGCGCTGCGCTCCGCGAGGGTGGCGAGCGCGTCGGCCAGGCCGTTGTCGAGCACCGGCGGGTGGATGCCGCGGGCCAGCGTGCGCAGGTCCGCGATCGCCTCGAGGGCGCCACGGTGCGCGTCCTCGACCAGCTGGGTGACCCGGGCCAGGTCGATGCTGCTCGGGTCGTAGAGCTTGTCCCTGGCCAGGCCCAGCTTCATGGCCACGGCGACCAGCTGGGCCTGGGTGCCGTCGTGCAGGTCCCGCTCGATCCCGCGCAGCCGGGCGGCGGAGTCGTCCACGACCCGGGCCCGGCTCTGCTCGAGCACCTGGATCCGCTGGGCGGACGAGCCCGACCCGACGAGCAGGCCGCGCATCAGCCACAGGTCGGCCCGGGTGAGGGCGTGCGTCGCCCACGGGGCGCTGAAGAGCAGCAAGATGCCGAGCAGAACGGCCGCGAGCGAGTTGTCCACGCCCAGGCCGCCGAAGCCCCGCAGGCCGAGCGCCCGCCAGGCCGGGAAGGTCACCAGGAACAGCCCGCCGACCCAGCGAACCGCGATGACGGACATGGCCAGCGCCGCGAGCGGGAGCTTGACCAGGAAGTAGGCGCGCGCCCGCCAGCCGGCCGAGTCGCGTATCCGGGTGCCGAAGTAGTTGGCGAGCTCGTTGCGCGGCACCACGGCGGTGAAGGCGACGCCCGCCGCGGCGGCCAGGTCGGCGACCTGCGACGGCGGCAGGTAACTGGTGGTGAGCCCGGGCTTGGTCTCCCACTCCCTGGCCTTCCCGCCGGCGGCGGCAACCGCCTTGGCCAGGCTTGCGGCGGTCGCGGTGTCCGGCGTCGCCACCTTCACGTAGCTCACGGGCCGCAGCGGCGGCGGAGCCGGGATGTCCTCGCCGAGCTGCGCGCGGGCGAGGAAGCGGGCGGCCGTGCCGAGCTTGCGCACCGGGGCAGTCGAGACTGCCCAGAAGATGCCGTTCTCGAGCATGGGCACGATGAAGGCGACGGCGGCCACCGCGAGCAAGAAGCTGGTGACGGTGTAGCCGAGCTCGGCCCAGGCGCGCTTGGTGAACGGCGCCGCCAGCGCGCGCCGCACGGAGGATGCGGCGGTCTCTGGCGTCCGGGCGGTCTCGGTCATGAGGTGATTGTCGTACGAGTTGGCGGTGATGTGACCGCCTGCTTGGGGAGTTTGTGTGCTCATGGCTTGATCGTCGCGCCGGCGGCGGGTCGCGGACGATCGTGGCAGCCGAGGCCGTTTGGTACGGCTAGCACGACGTCAGGGGTTCGCGGGCGCCACGGCCACCGTATAGTCAGCCGGCTCGCGCGCATTTAAACATTGACGGTTGTGAATTAAGTCAATAATCATCTACGGCGGTACCCCGTTGTTCACGTCGTTACCGCCGGATTCGAATGCCTCAGGCATTGCTCGGCACGGTGTTATGCTACCCGTGCCCGGGCGGGGCGACGGATTCCCCAACAGGCTCTAACGCCTGGGGTCGAGCGGCTGAGCGTCATGACTTTTCGGGGAGGACGGTTCTCATGACCCCACGGCAGGTTGGAAACTATCGCCTTGATCGTTTGCTTGGTTCTGGCGGAATGGGACAAGTTTATGAGGCGTATGACACATACCGAGACAGGTACGTCGCGCTCAAGCTGCTGCCAAAAGGGTCCGCTGACGACCAGGAGTACCTTAAGCGATTCCTTGCTGACTCGCATGTCGCCGCGCAACTGAGGGAACCGCATGTCATCCCCATTCATGACTACGGCGAGCTCGACGGCCAGATCTTCATCGACATGCGCTTGGTGGACGGTACCGATATGGGCGCGCTGCTCGCCGGATGCGACCGGATCGATCCGGAGCGGGCGGTTTACCTCATCAGCCAGGTCGCCCAGGCCCTGGATGCGGCGCAGGCCGATGCCCTCGTCCACCGCGACATTAAGCCCTCGAACATCCTCGTCACGTCCAACGACTTCGTTTACGTGGTCGACTTCGGCGTGGCCCGGTCGATCGGCGGCGTGCCGACGGCGCTGGGGGTCACCGGGGCGACGACCGGAACGCTGCACTACATGGCGCCGGAGCGGTTCGTCGGCCGCGACGTTGACGGACGAGCCGACGTCTATTCCCTGGCCTGTGTGCTGCACGAGTGCGTGACCGGCGCGCCGCCTTATCCGGGCGAAGACCTGTCCGCCCTCATGTATGCCCACCTCTACTCCAGTCCTCCGCCGGCCAGCAGCCTCGTCGAGGGGGTGCCGCCGGCCCTGGACGCCGTGCTCGCCCGCGGCATGGCCAAGGACCCGGACGACCGCTTTCCGACCGCTGGCGAGCTGGCGGCGGCCGCCAGCGAAGCCCTGCTGACCGAGGCGCCGGCCCCACCGCCCATGACAGAGCCGCCCATGACAGAGCCGCCCATGACGCAGACGATGACCGAGCTGCCGGGACCGGCCTGGACCGAGGGGCCGGGTCAGGAAGCGGAGCCAGCGGGCCGCCGCGACGCCGGGCAGGCCCCTGACCGCCCGGCTGACAGCCCGACGCTTACGGTGATCGCGGCCGGCGCCGGCGCCGGGGGCGGCATCCACTC
>CAZORE010000004.1:107641-128037 GCA_964581815.1 uncultured Streptosporangiaceae bacterium
GCCCGACGCTTACGGTGATCGCGGCCGGCGCCGGCGCCGGGGGCGGCATCCACTCACCGCGGTACGGGCCGCAGGCCGCAGGTCCCGAGTCAGACGGCGGTCGGCGGCCGCCCGGCGGAGCGGCGCGCGGCCCGGCCCGCGGGCTTTCCTGGCGCCGCCTTGGCGTGCTGCTGCTTATCGTGGCGGCGGCCGTGGCAGTGCCGATCGTGATCGTCCTCATGGCTTCCGCGAAGCCGGAAACCAGCGCCTCCGCTAAACCGGGCCCAAGCGGCTCCGGCACGACGAGCGCCGGCGCCGCGGCACCGGCGGTCTCTGCCTCAGCGGCCGGCGGCGGGCCCGTTGCCAGCCTTCCCACGGTCGCGGCGGAGCTGCCGGCCGGCAAGAACCCCAGTTACGTCGAGGTCGCGCCGAACGGCCGGTTCGCGTACGTCGCCGATCCGGGGGCCGGGGTGATCACCGTGCTCAACACGGCCACTGACCTGGTGGCCGGGACCGTGAAGATCCCCCAGGGGCCGCCCCAGTTCGTCTCGTTCTCGCCGGACAGCCGGACCGCCTACGTCAGCGTCTACAACCCGGGCAAGGCGGCGGTGCACCTCATCGCGTTCATCGACACCGCCACCCGCACGGTGACATCCACCGTGCAGGTGGACAACTTCACCCCGGGCCCGTCGACGACGAGCCCGGACGGGCGGTTCCTCTACGTGCCGAACCACAACACGGCGCTGACCGGCACCCACGAGAACGTCGTCGACGTGATCGACACGGCGACCAGGAAGCTGATCGGCCACATCGCCGTCCCGGCGAACCCGCACTGGGTCGTCTTCGGCAAGAACGGGCTGCTGCTTTACACCACGGACCACATGTCCGCCAAGGTCACGGTCGTCAATGCCGCCACGGGCCGCATCGTCACGAGCATCCGGGTCGGCGAGACCCCGCACAGCGAAGACATCTCGCCCAACGGCCGCCGCCTGGCGGTCACCAGCTTCGCAGGTAACGAGGTCTTCGTGATCAACACCGTGACCGACCGGGTGATCGCGCAGATCCCGGTCGGGAGGAACCCGGTGGACATCGCGTACTCACCGGACGGTGAGTACCTCTTCACGGTCAACAACGAGGACAACTCGGTCACGGTGATCGACACCGCGGACAACCGCGTCGTCGGCACGGTCGCGACGGGGAAAGCTCCGACGAGCATCTCCGTGCTGCCCAACGGGCGCCGGGCGTACGTCACCGACGAGAACGGCGGCACCATCGAAATCCTGAACCTTGGGCACTGAGGGCGTGCGGCCCTCACTCAACTAGCCGTCGGCGCGGGTTCCTGGCCGGCGTCCGCTGCCTTGCTGCGCAGCCCGCCCGGTCGGTGGCGGCCGGCCCGGTCGCGGCCGTCCGCGACCGGCTTGATCAGCAGCGTGGCCGCGGTTAGCCAGAGCGCGGCGAACAGCACGCTGGCGAGGATGTCGGTTGGATGATGCTCGCCCCGGTACATGCGGGCGACCGCGATCAGGACCGGCATGACAATCGCGGGGATCAGGAACAGGTAGCGCCACCAGCCGCGAGCGTGGCCGAAGACCAGGATGGCGATGGCGACGTAGAGGCACGTGGTGGCGGCCATGTGGCCGGACGGGAACGCCGACGTGGGCAGGTTGGAGTCCAGGTGCGTTACGTCCGGCCGCGGCCGCTTGACGATGCTGGCGACCAGCAGGAACGCGGCCAGCTCGCCGAGCATGACCACGGCGAGGAAGATCACCGGGCGCCAGCGCCTGGTGGCGGCGATGAACACCACGCAGGTGGCGACGCTCACGATGAGGATGTCCTGGGTGGCCCCGAGGTTGCTTGCGATCAGGCTCCAGTGAGTCAGCCCGGCGGTGCGATGCGCGGCGAACCAGTGCGGGATCGTATGGTCGCCGAGCAGGTTCCCGTTTCCGTTGTGCGTGATCATGATCAGCTTGCCGATGCCGGTGATAGCACCGACGATCAGGACCCAGGCGATCAGTACCCTGGCGGCGATACGGCCGAAGGCGCGAGCGCGGTCGTGTTGCATGGTTGACTCCGGTTCGGTCGGTTTGAGGTCGGCGCGGGCCTCGGGCTCCAGGCCCTCGGTCACCGGATCGGTCACCGGCTCGCCGGCGGCCTGGCGGGACAGTTCGAAGGCGAAGGCAGTAATCCCCAGCCAGGCGATACCGAGCGCCCAGGCGCCAAGCACATCGGAGACGTAATGGACGCCGAGCAGGAGCCGGCTGGCGCCGATGGCCACGATCAGCGTGACGATCACGACCGTGAGCACGCGGCGCCACGCACCGCGGACCGCGGGCAGGAAGACAAGGAACAGCGCGCCGTAGCAAACGATCGAGCCGAGCGCGTGCCCGCTCGGGAAGCTGTCGCCATTGCCGTACGCGATGGGGTGCGCCACCACCGGCCGCAGCCTGCCGACGAGCGCCTTGAGCACCGGGTCGAGCACCAGCTCGCCCCCGCCGGCGACCAGGAGATAGGCCGCGAGCCGCCACCGCCGCCTGATGGCGAGCACGACGGCGGCCGCCCCGGTCAGCGTCCACAGCACGCCGCCGCTGCCCAGCCAGGTGACCGCCTTGACGACGCTGACCGCCACGGAGCTCGTCGCGACCAGGCCGTTCAGCCAGGTCGCGGTGCTGTGATCGGCCGACTCAAGCGGCGCCCAGCGCAGCCGCACCAACAGGAGCAGGACCGCGAAGAGGAACGCCGCCACGGTGACGATAACGAGCGGGGCGAGAGTGCGCCGGGGGGCAGTGGCTTGAACCGACATGGGCCCTGCACTGCCCACGGTGAACCGTTTTACGCATACGCGCCGTCGTTTACCAACTCACTGACGAGGTAGTGACGGGTATGCATTCTGTCTCGGCTGCGGGCGCAAGGCGCACCGCAAGGCAGGCCTCCAATAGCCCGGCCGCCCACTTCCTGGCCCGCGCGGGCCTGACCGCGCGCGGTGTCATCTACATCCTGGTCGGCTGGGTCGCGGTGCTTGTCGCCCTGGGGCACAGCTCACGCGAGGCGGACCAGCTGGGCGCCTTGCAGCTGCTCGCGGCCAAGCCGTACGGGCTGGTCTCGCTCTGGCTGCTCGGCATCGGCTTCGCCGCGTACGCGCTGTGGCGGCTGAGCCAGGCCGCGTTCGGCGTCACCGGCGAGCCCGGGGCCGGCCCCAGGCTCAAGTCGCTGGCCCGGGCGGTCATCTACGCGGGCCTGTCTTACCTGACCTTCACGGTGATCTCCGGCACGAGCAAAAGCCAGTCTGGCCAGCAGCAGGACTTCACGGCCAGCGCCATGCACCACCCGGCCGGCCGGTGGCTGGTCGCCATCGTCGGGCTGATCATCGTCGTCTGCGGCATCGCCCTCGTTGTCGAGGGTGCGCGCAAGAAGTTCATGAAGCAGCTGCAGACGGCGCAGATGAGCGCCAGGACGCTTCGCGTCGTCAGGCTGCTCGGCATGACGGGGACCATCGCGCGCGGGCTGGTCTTCGCCTTGGTCGGCGTGCTGGTGGTGGATGCCGCGATTACCCATAAGGCATCCCAGTCCGGCGGCATCGACAAGGCGCTCCTGACACTGCGCGACCAGCCGTTCGGCGAGTTCCTGATGCTGCTGGCCGCGCTCGGCCTGCTGGTCTTCGGTATCTACGGGCTGTGCGAGGCCCGCTGGCGGAAGGTCTGAGCTCAGCTCGGACCAGGAAAGGAAGGCTGGCGTGGCTGACGTCGCGGTGGTGGCGCACTCAAGTAAGACCTTTGGCGGCGGCCTGCCCGAGTTGCGGCGGATCCTGGCCAGCGAAGGCGTAACCGATCCCCTCTGGTACGAGGTAGCGAAGAGCCGCCGCGCTCCCAAGTTCGCCCGGCGCGCAGCGGCCAAGGGCGTCGACGTGCTGTTCGTCTGGGGCGGCGACGGCACCGTCCAGCGGTGCGTCGACGCGGTTGCGGGTACGGACACGGCCGTGGCCATCCTGCCCGCGGGGACGGCGAACCTGCTGGCGGAGAACCTGAACGTGCCGCATGACCTCGCTGAGGCGGTCCATGTCGGCTTGCACGGCGACCGCCGCAGGCTCGACACCGGCTGGGTGAACGGCGAGCGGTTCATGGTGATGGCGGGCGCGGGCTTCGACGCGCGGATGATCGCCGACGCCGACCAGGGCGCGAAGGACCGGCTTGGCCGTTTCGCCTACGTCGCCACCGGGCTGAGGAACCTAGGCGCGCGCCGGGTGCGGGCGACCGTCACGGTGGACGGCAAGCGCTTCTTCACGGGCAAGGTCTCGTGCGTGCTGACCGCGAACGTCGGCAAGATCCTCGGCGGGGTCGAGGCCTTCCCGCAGGCGCGGCCCGATGACGGGCGCCTTGAGCTCGGCGTGGTGACGGCACGCGATCCGGTCCAGTGGGCCAGGACCTTCACCAGGCTCGCCCTCGGTCAAGCGGAGCGGTCTCCCTTCGCCAAGGTCACGCAGGGGGCGAAGGTCAAGATCCGGTTCGACCGGAAGGTCCGCTACGAACTTGACGGCGGCGCGCGCCCGGCCAGCAAGAAACTGCGCGTCAAGGTGTGCCCGGGCTCGATCACGATGTGCGTCCCGGGTGACGGTACCTCCAGCTAGCTCGCGCGTGGCTGCGTGGTTTCCCGCCGGCGGCGTCACGCTGACGGGGCGCTGACCCGGGACGCTGACACGACGGCCCGCGAGGAGGATGCTTGGGGCATGGCTGACTGGGTGGGACGGTCCGCCGCCGACATCGCGGCGGCGGTCAGGGCGGGCGAGGTCACGGCGGGCGAGGTCGTCGCCGCGCACATCGGCCGGATTTCGCGGCTGAACGCGGAGCTCGGCGCGTTCACCAGGATTCGGGCCGCGGAGGCGGCCGCCGAGGCGCAGGCGGTCGACGCTCGGGCGGATCGCACCGAGCTACCGCTCGCCGGGGTCCCTGTCGCGGTGAAGGACTGCGCCGCGGTGACCGGCGAGCCGATGAGCTACGGCAGCGCCGCGTTCCCCGCGGCGCCGCAGCAGCACGATCACCCGGTGGTGGCGCGGCTGCGCGCGGCCGGCGCCGTCGTGGTCGGGCTCACCAACCTGCCCGAGCTGGCGATCTACCCCTTCACCGACAGCGTGTACGGCGTCGCGCGCAACCCGTGGGACCAGCGGCGGACGCCGGGCGGGTCGTCGGGCGGCAGCGCGGCGGCGGTGGCCGGCGCGCTCGTGCCACTCGCGCACGGTACCGACGGCCTCGGGTCGGTCCGGATCCCCGCGGCCGCCTGCGGGCTGTTCGGCATCAAGCCGGGGACTGGCGTGGTACCCGCCGACCTCGGTGAAACCGGCTGGCACGGCCTGACCGAGCACGGACCGCTGGCCACCACGGTCACCGACGCCGCGCTGATGCTCGGGGTGATGGCCGGGACCAGCTACTCACTCGACACCCAGGGACCGCTGCGCATCGCCGTGTCAGTCCGGCCGCCCGGCCCTGGCATCATCGTGCACCGCTCGTGCAGCGCGCCGGTCCGCGCCTTCGCCGGCCTGCTCGGCAAGTCCGGGCATGAGGTCACGGACGCCGATCCGCCCTACCCGGGCTGGCTGGTACCCGTCATGCTCTCTTACTGGGTGACCGGCCCGGCCGCCGAGGCGGTCGGCCACGCGTCGGGGATGGAGCCGCGCACCCGCCGTCACGTCCGGGCGGGCCGCCTGGTGGCCCGGGCCCGGGCGCCGCGCGGGTCCGACCGCGCGCGGCTGCGCGCGGTCCTCGAGCCGTTCTTCGAGCGGTACGACGTGCTCGTCATGCCGGCCCTCGCCCGCCCGTGCCCGCCGGCGCGCCGCTACGGCGAGCGGTCCTGGCTGGCCAGTGTCGTCAGGTCGCTGACGTTCGCGCCGATGACCGGGGTATGGAACATGGCAGGCTACCCCGCCGCGTCGGTGCCCGCCGACGGGCCTGGCCTGCCGGCCGCGGTGCAGCTGGTAGCCGCTCCGGGCCGCGAGCAGACGCTGCTCGCGCTCGCCGCCGAGATCGAGCGGTCAAGCCCGTGGCGGCGGCACGCACCGGGATACGACCCGGCCGGATAAGCGGGTCGTTGTCCCGCTTGCGCCCCACGTGCGCCCCTGGCCCGGCGCTAGCAGACGGCGGTGCCAGAATGACTCACGTGGACTACCCGCACGCACCAGTTCCGGCATTCTTGTTCGACCTCGACGGGACGCTGATCGACAGCGTCTACCAGCACGTCGTCGCGTGGCGCGCCGCGCTGAGCGCGATCGGCATCGACCTGTCCGTCTGGCGGATTCACCGGCGGATCGGGATGAGCGGCGGCTTGTTCGTGCAGGCCCTGCTGCGCGAGACCGGCCGGTCGCTGTCGGCCGCGGACATCGAGAAGCTGCAGCAGGCGCACGCCAAGGAGTACACCAGGCAGCTCGGCTCGGTGACCGCGCTGCCCGGCGCGCGGGACCTGCTCGCCGCGCTCACCGCCGCGGGCGTGCGGTGGGGCATCGCGACCAGCGGGTACGCGGCGACCGCCCGTCCCTCCCTTGAGCTGCTCGGTCTCCCCGAGGACACCCCGATGGTGACCAGGGACCTGGTGCGGCACGCTAAGCCGGATCCCGACCTGTTCCTCGCCGCCGCCGCCTTGCTCGGCGTGGACCCGCGGCACACGATGGTCGTCGGCGACAGCGTCTGGGACCTGCTCGCCGCCCGCCGCGCCGGGGCGCTCGGCATCGGGCTCCAGTCGGGCGGCTACGGCCGGGAGGAACTCGAGCGGGCTGGCGCCTACCGGGTGTACGCAGACCCGGCCGAGATGCTCGCGCGGATCGACGAGGCCGGCGTCAGGCTCGGCGAGGCCGACGCGAACTGACCGAGACCGGCACCGCGCGTTGAACTCCCCCGGCATTGCTTACCTGCTGCTTGACGGCGGCGGCGCGGCCGCACGGGAAGACGACCTGCTCGCGCTCGCCGCTGAGGTCCATGGCGGCGCCGACCCGACGGCCGCGCGGCGGGCCGCCCTGGTGCGGCGGCGGCAGCCTGGCTTCGCGCTCGCGGAGGCGCGGCACGGCGGCTACCTGGTCGGCTACGCATCCGGCATGCCGCTGCGACCGTCGACGTCCTGGTGGCGGGGGCTGACCACACCGCTGCCCGCGGACGTCACGACCGAGCACCCCGGCCGCACGTTCGCGCTGACCGAACTGCTTGTGCGGGCCTCCTGGCGACGGCAGGGCATCGGCCGGGAACTGCACGACCTGCTGCTCGGCGGCCGGGCCGAGGAGCGGGCCACGGCGCTCGTCCCGCCGGGCGCGGGCGCCGCCCAGCGCGCGTTCGCCGCCTGGGGCTGGCAGAAGGCGGCCCGGGCCCGCGGCGACGGCGGTCCGGCCGACTTGGGTGCCCCGGTCGTGGACGTCATGCTCATCGCGCTGCCCGTGCCCGCCCATGAGTCACGGTCCTGGTTAGGGGGTTACCCGCGGGCTTGCCGCTGGTCAGCCGTTAATGCGGTCGAGCGCCGCGAAGATCGACTCGCTGACCGCGTCGACGGGCGGCGACGCGTCGATCCGCACGAGGATGCCGCGCGTGGTGTAGTAGTCGAGCAGCGGCCGCGTGTGCTCGGTGAACACGTCGAGGCGGTGCCGTGCGACCTGCGCCGAGTCATCCGCGCGGCCCTCGCCGCGGTCGGCCAGCCGGTCGGCGAGCACCTCGGGCGGCACCTCCAGGTACACCACGGCCTGCGCGCTCATGCCCGCGTCCGCGGCGGCCTGAGCGGCGGCCTCGGCCTGCGGCACGGTGCGCGGGAAGCCGTCGAGCACCCAGCCGCCTTCCGCGTGGGCCGCGAGGACCCGGCCCATGATCAGGCTGAGCACCAGTTCGTCCGGGACCAGGTCGCCGGCGTCAAGGTAGCGCTGCAGCGTCTTGCCGGTCTCGGTCTGCCGCGCCACCTCGTCGCGGAAGATCTCGCCGCTTGAAATGTGCGGCACGCTGTACCGGCTGGCGATCCGCTCGCCCTGGGTGCCCTTTCCCGAGCCCGGCGGGCCGAGCATGATGACGCGCATCGGGCCGTGTCCTCCCGTTTCCCGCGAGATTCGCGTTGTTCCTGACTGCTCCCGTCTATACCAGGTCGCCGTGGCGGCCGCGCGGGCGGGGCGGCGCCGGCGGCGGGCGGCCCGGCCGTGCTGCACTTACCAAGCACGGTGCTTGACATGCCAAGCTTGCTTGGTATAGTTAGCAGTAGATACCCCGTAGAGGAGGAACCATGACCGAGAACGAGAAGGTCACCGAGAACGTGACCGAAGACGAGAACGTGACCGAAGACGAGAACGTGACGTCAGACCTGGCGGAGGAGGTCGTCGGCGCCGTACGCACGAGCCAGCAGCGGACGATCGAGGCGGCCAAGAAGAGCCAGCAGCTGACGATCGAGACGGCCAAGAAGATCGCCGAGGCCCTGAGCACCGCCGCGTCCACCGCCGCGGCGAAGCTGCCCGGCCACCGGCTCGCTGGCCGGCTTCCGGCCCCGCCGTTCGCCGACGGGCTGCCCAAGCTGCCCAAGCTGCCGGAGGCGGACGCAGTGCGGGCCGCCGCCCGTGAGTACGCCCACCGGCTGGTCGCCGAGCAGCGCAGGTTCGCCGGCGAGGTCGTCGCCGAGCAGCGCCGGTACGCCGGCGAGCTGGTCTCGGCGGTCTCCGGCGCGCGTCACGCCGACGAGGCCGCGCCGACCGCGGAGTAACCCACCGCTCCCGTGAATCGCCCGGTGCGCGGCGGGGGGGGGGGCCCCCCGGGGGGGCGGCCCCCCCCCCCCGGCGCCCGGGGGGGGGGGGGGGGGGGGGGGGGAGGGGGGGGGGGGCGCGCCCCCCCCCCCCCCCGCCGGGGCCCCCCCCCCGCGCGCCCACCCCCCCCCCCGCCTCCCGGCGCGGGGGGGGGGGGGGGCCCCCCCCCGGGGGGCCCCCCCCCCGCCGCGCACTATAGTTTGCGGTACATGATGCGTGACGGGAAGAAGGGGGATGCCATGCCGGAACCGCGGGAGACCTGGGCGGCGCAGCGCCAAGTGCTCGGCGCGTTCATCCGCGAGCAGCGTAAGCAGGCCAACCTGTCCCTGCGCCAGCTCGCCGAGCGGACCAGGCTGTCTAACCCCTACCTCAGCCAGGTCGAGCGCGGGCTGCACCAGCCCTCGGTGCGCGTGCTGCGGGCGATCTCGGACGCGCTCAACCTGTCCGCCGAGACGCTGCTCACCCAGGCGGGCCTGCTCGACCAGCTGGCTGGCGGGGCCGACGCCGGCCCCGGAGGCACCGCCGACGCCGGCGAGCCGGACGTCCCGGACACCGAGCAGGCCATTCGCGCCGACAAGCGGCTGACCGAAGACCAGAAGTCCGCCCTGCTCGTCGTCTACCGCAGCATGCTCCAGCCGGCCGGCTGAGCGGCTCATGCCCGACGAGCACCGGGCACTCGATGCGGTCGCGGGCTCGCTGCGCTGCCCGGTCTGCGCCGGCCGGGTCCAGGTGGGCGACGGCCAGGTCGAGTGCTCGCGGTGGCACAGCTTCAACATCGCCCGCCAGGGCTACGTCAGCCTGACCAGCGGCCGGGGCGGCCCGGGCACCGGCGACAGTGCCGCGATGGTCATGGCACGCGAGCGGTTCCTCGGCGGCGGGCACTACCGGCCGCTGGCCGACGCGATCGCCGGGCTCGCCGCCACGCTGGACCGCGGCGCCCCCGGCCTGGTGCTCGACCTGGCCGGCGGCACCGGCTACTACCTCGCCCGCGTCCTCGACGCGCTACCAGCACGTCACGGCGCCTGCGCCGACCTGTCCGCGCCCGCGCTGCGCCGGGCCGCGCGGGCGCACCCGCGGGCGGCGGCGCTCGGCGCCGACGCCTGGCAGCGCCTGCCGCTCGCCGACGGCTCGGCGGCCGTGGTGCTGAGCGTCTTCGGCCCGCGCAACGCGGCGGAGATCCGCCGCGTGCTCGCGCCGGGCGGCGCGCTCGTCATCGCCGTCCCCGGCCCCGACCACCAGCGGGAGCTGCGCGGCTCGCTCGGGCTCATCGGGGTCGACGAGCGCAAGACCGCCCGGCTCGCGGACGCCTTCGGCGGGTACCAGGGCGCCGACGTGACCGCCGTGCGCTACCAGTTGCGGCTGAGCCATGCCGACCTCACCGACCTGGTCGCGATGGGCCCGAGCGCCCGGCATATCGCCGCTGACGACCTGGCCGCCCGGGTCGCGGCGCGGCCGGACCCGGACGCGGTCACCGTCGACGTCGAGGTGCGAAGCTACCAGGGCTGACCCGGGTCGTCCGCTGCGAAACCATCTGCATATAGACGTACCATGCGCGGGTTGTGCGGCCAGGTGTAGTCCCTGTCAAACCCGGTTTCCGTCGGTTGCATGATCTGGGCCTGGACGGTGACGTCCAGGGCGGTGGTGGGCTCGTCCGCGATCAGCAGCGGCGGGTGGCAGGCGAGCGCAGCCGCGATCAGGGCCCTTTGGCGCTGGCCGCCCGAGAGTTCGTGCGGGTACTGGCGGGCACGCCGCCCGGGGTCGGGCAGGCCCGCCAGGCGGCCGTGTCCGGCGAGCCGACATTACACGCACGTTACGGTAGATCGGTTGACTGGCACCCAGAAGCAGTGGTCCGTCTCAGTCATCGAACGATAGGCATGGTCATCATGAGCTTTCCCCTCAATCGACGCCTAGCGACGTTCTGTGTCGCCACCGGTCTCGCGACGCTGGGTCTCAGCGGGTGTCACAGCGGTCCTTCGTCCGCCGCATCCGCGCCGTCGGCGAGCGGGGCAGGGACCACCGCGGCGACGCCCGGCGCGGCACCGGCGACAGCCACCAAGGTCGACCCGTGTGCGCTGGTCACCCCGGCGGAAGTACAGGAGGTGACAGGTACGCCGGACGCCTCGCCGAGTGACGTTCCGGCCGGCGTTTACCAAAGCTGTTCGTACGCCAAGGCGGGTGTGGTCGTCTTGGTCCGCGCCATTGGCAAGGCCGCATTCGACAAGAGCGCCTCAGCCAATCCCGGCGGCGTAAAGCCGGTCCCCGGGATCGGCCAGGATGCCTATAGCTCTGGCGGTGCGCTGCTCGCGTGGCAGAACGGTACCGAGATCACCATCTCGGTTACCAGCGATGGCAGTGGCGATCTAGACCAAGCGGAGCAGTTCGCTAAGGCGGCGGTCGCGCAACTTTAAGGTCAGTACACGGGATGTGCGCCGTGAGGCATCGGACAGTGCAGCCCGCCGGCCCTCGTGTAAGTGTTGAACTGTATAAGGGCATTAACGCAGACTGGCCTGCGGCGGTGTAGTGAGCGGGGGCCGCCGTCACGTGCGGCCGGGAGGGGCGGGGTGTCCGGGAAGGGCGGGGTGCGACGTCAGGCGCTGGGCGCGGGACTGATCGCGGTGTGCCTGTGGGGGCTGGCGCCGGTGGCCACCCGGGCCGCCGTCGGGCACATCTCGCCGCTGCCGCTGCTGCTGATCCGGCTGACCGCGGCATCGCTCGTGCTCCTGCCCTGGGCCCTGCCCGTCTTCCGGCGGCTGCGGCCGCGGTCGGCCGGACGGCTGGCCGCCGCGGGGCTGCTCGGCCTCATCGGGTACAACCTGCCGGTCACCGCGGGGCTGCGCTGGCTGCCCGCCAACACCGCCGGGCTGCTGCTCGCCACCGAGCCGGTCTGGGTGCTGCTGCTCAGCCGGGTGTTCCTCGGTGAGCGCGGCGGGGCACGGGCCTGGCTCGGCAGCGCCGTCGCGCTGGCCGGCGTGGCCGTGCTGACCGTGCCTGAGGCCGGCGGGGGCGGGGCGGGCGGCTACCGCGCTCTCGCCGGGGCCGGGCTGGTGCTGGTGGCCACGCTGTCGTTCGCGGCGTACACGATCGTGGTCACCCCGCTCGGCACCGAGTTCGGCGCCGTCCCGGCGACCGCGGCGTCCACCGTCGTCGGCTCCGTCCCCTACCTCGCCGCCGCCGGGACCCTGCCGGGGGCGGGGCTCGCGCACCTCGGCCCGGCGGTCTGGGCGGAGCTGGCCTTCCTCGCCCTTGGCAGCACCGCGGCCGGGTTGCTGCTGTGGAACGTGGCCACGCTGGCCGCCGGGGTCAGCCGGGTCAGCATGCTGCTCTACCTCGAGCCCGTGGTCAGCGTGGCGGGCGCCGCGGTGTTCCTCGGCGAACGGGTCACCGCGGTGATGGCTGGCGGCGGCCTGCTGATCCTGGCCGGGGTCGCCGTGGCGAGCGGCGGACGGCCCGCCGATAATGATCACGACATGGTTCCGCACCCGCCTGGCGAAAGCCCGCAGGAGGCGGAGCGAACGTGACCAGTGACGCGGCGCAAGCCCCGTCGTTAAGGCGGAGCAAGCCGTGGCCCGGCCGTCAGGCCGGGCGCTGCTGCCGTTCGATGTACTGGCGGATGGAGAAGTGCGCCTTCATCCGCGCCTGTTTACATTCCCTGTGTACTGCGGCCGCAGGCCTTCCGCGTCACCAGTTCGCAGGAGCGGGCATGTCGCCGTCGGGCATGCCCCGCCGGCACCTCGTGACCAGAAGCAATTGAACGTGAAGTGCTGAGACAACGTGGCTGCCAGGCCTGTGGCCGGTGTCGATTGTCATGGGCTGTTGCTACGGTCAGGTCTTGTGCAAGTCCGTTACCGTTACCGCGTCTACCCGGATGCCGCCCAGCGCCAGGCGCTGGCGCGGGCTTTCGGGTGCGCACGGGTCGTGTTCAACGACGCGGTCCGGCTGCGGGACCAGGCGCATGAGCGGGGCGAGAAGCTGAGCGACAGCGAGGCCCAGCGCCGGGTGATTACCCTCGCCAAGCGCACCCCGGAACGGGAATGGCTCGGTGAGGTCGCCTCCGTCGTGCTGGTGCAAGCCTGCCAAGACGCGCGTCGCGCCTACCGGAACTGGTTCGACTCCATGGCCGGGAAGCGGAAGGGCCGCAAGGCCGGGCACCCGCAGTTCAAGCGGAAGCACGGGCAGCAGTCGGTCCGGCTGACCCGCAACGGGTTCGCCCTGCACGGGGGCCGACTCTATGTTGCGAAGGTAGGCGACGTGACGGTGAAGTGGTCACGGCCGCTGCCGTCGGTCCCGTCGTCGGTCACCGTGATCAGGGAGCCGGACGGGCGTTACTACGCCTCGTTCGTGGTCGAGCGGGACACCGAGCCGCTCCCGCCGTGCGACCAGGAAACCGGGATCGACGTGGGGCTAGCTCACCTGGCGGTCACTTCAGATGGCCTGAAGATCGCGGCACCCCGGTTCTTGCGGAAGGCGGAGCGGCGGCTGAAGAAAGCGCAGCGTGCCCTGTCGCGTAAGTCCAAGGGCTCCGCGAACCGGGCCAGGGCCCGGCATCGGGTCGCGGTGCAGCACCGCAAGGTGAGGGACGCCCGCCTCGACCACGCCCACAAGACCGCCCTCAGCCTGGTCCGCGACAGCCAAGCGGTCTATGCCGAGGACATTGCTGTGTCGGGGCTCGCCCGGACACGGCTGGCCAAGTCGGTCCACGACGCCGGTTGGTCGCAGCTGCTACGGCTGATTCAGGAGAAGTGCGAGCGGCACGGCCGCTACTTCGCGAAGGTCGGCAGGTTCGAGCCGACATCGCAGGTCTGCTCCGCGTGCGGCGCCAGGGACGGGCCCAAGCCGCTCGCAGTGCGCAAGTGGACCTGCAGGGAATGCGGCACGGTCCTTGACCGCGACGTCAACGCGGCCCGGAACATACTCGCCCTCGGGCAGAGGGAGAGGCTAAACGCCTCTGGAGGCAGCGTAAGGCCACCGTCACCGGTGGCAGCAGCCGTTGAACGAGGAACCCGCCGGAGCGCGGCATGAGCCACGCCGCCGGAAACCCCGGCCATCAGGCCGGGGCGGATGCCAACCGGCCGACGGTGCACCGCTACGGCGCTCACCCGGCGCAGTTCGGCGAGCTGTGGCTACCGGACCCGGCAACGCATGACCGGGCGCCGCTCGGGACCCTAGTGATCATCCACGGCGGGTTCTGGCGGGCCCGGTACGACCTGTCGCTCGGGCGGCCGCTCGCGGCGGACCTGGCGGCCCGCGGTTACGTCGCCTGGAACATGGAGTACCGGCGGGCGCTGGCCGGCGGCGGCTGGCCGGGGACCTTCGAGGACGTGGCGGCCGGCCTCGACCTGCTCGCCACCCTGTCGGTAAGCACGGGGCGGCCAGTGGACACCAGTCAGGTGATCGCGGTCGGGCACAGCGCGGGCGGGCACCTCGCGGCCTGGGCGGCGGGCCGGGCGAAGCTGCCGCCCGGGGCACCGGGGGCACCGGGGGCCTCCGGCCGGTACTTCGTCCCGCTGGCCGGCGTGATCGCCCAGGCGGGCGTGCTCGCGCTGGCCGACTGCGCGCGGGAACGGGTCGGCGGCACCGCGGCGCCCGACCTGATGGGCGGCGGCCCCGCGGACCGGCCGGATCAGTACCGGCTCGCCGACCCGCTCGCCGCGGTGCCCGTTACCGCGCCGGTGCTCTGCCTGCACTCGCGGGGCGATGACAACGTGCCGTTCTCCTACAGCGAGCGGTACGTCGCCGCCGCGCGGGCCGCGGGCGGCCGGGCCGGCCTGGTGGAGCTGTCCGGTGACCACTTCACGCTCATCGACCCGGCGACGCCCGACTGGGCCGCGGTCATCGCGGCGCTGCCCGGGCTCGCGGCCGGGCGGCACCCGGCGCTACAGCCGGGAGCGGACCTCCCATAGGTCGGGGAAGGCGGAACGGAACAGCGTGGAGCGCAAGTAGGCCGAGCCCGCGGAGCCGCCGGTGCCGGTCCTCAGCCCGATGATCCGCTCCACCATTTTCACGTGCCGGTAGCGCCACTCCTGGACGCCCTCGTCGATGTCAACGAGAGCCTCGCACACCTCAGCGGCCGTCCCGGCCTCCGTGTAGACGCTCACGAGCAGGTCCTGCACCGCCGGGTCGCCGGGCCACGGATGATGCGGGTCGTGGGCGAGCGCGATGTCCGGGACGTCCCAGCCCGCCACGCTCAGGAAGCGCAGCAGCGAGGCGAACAGCGGCCGCCTGGACACGATCCTGGCGAGCACCGGGTCGCCCTCGAGGAGGGACACGCCGAAGTCACGGCGGCCGAGCACGGCCTCCAGGTAGCGGAACTGCGCCGACTGGAAGCCGCTCGAGCCGCCGAGCTCCGGCCGGAAAGCGGCGAACTGCTGCGGCGTCATCGTCTCAAGGATGTCCAGCTGCCCCACCACGGTCTTGAGTATCTTGGCGATCCGGCGCGCCGTGGCCAGCGCCCCCGCGCTGTCGCCGTGCTCAAGCCGGGCCTGCAGCAGCGCCGCCTCGTGCAGCGTCTGCTTGAACCACAGCTCGTAGACCTGGTGGATGATGACGAACAGCAGCTCGTCGTGCGAGTCGGTGAGCGGCGACTGGCAGGAAAGCAGGTCGTCAAGTCGCAGGTAGCTGCCGTAGGTTAGGTCGGCCTGCTCGCTCATCGCTCCCCCGCGCTGATCATCCCCGTGCTTGTCATCCGGCCGCTACCCGATCTCGGCCAGCGGCCGGACGATCTTCTCGCCGAGCATGTCGACGTACCCCGCGGGGTCCGGCATAGCGGGCGCGACCTCCACCAGGTCGACCCCGAGCGCGCGGTACTGCTCCATCTCCCGCAGGAAGGCAGCCGGGTCGTCGGGGTTCAGCCGGCCGATGATCGTCTTGGTAATGGCGCCGTAGTCGCGGCCCTCGGCGTCGCAGTGCCCGCGCAGCACCTCGAGCTTGTGCTTGACGTCGGCCACCGATGACCCGAAAAGGTTGCAGGCGTCGGCGTACTTAGCGACGAGGCGCAGCGTCTTCTTCTCGCCGCCGCCGCCGATGAGGATAGGCGGGCGCGGCGACTGGATCGGGCCAGGCACGCAGATCGTCTCGGCCAGCTGGTAGTGCTTGCCCTCATAGGGACCGTCGTTGTCGCTCCACATCTGCTCGCAGACCTGGATGGCTTCCTCAAGCCGCTCGAACCGCTCGGCCACCGGCGGGTACGGCACGCCGAGCGCGCGGTGCTCCCGCTCGTACCAGGCCGCGCCGATGCCGAGCATCGCCCGGCCGCCGGACAGCACGTCGAGCGTGGTAACGGTCTTGGCGAGCAGCCCGGGATGCCGGTAGGTGACGCCGGTGACGAGCAGGGACAGGCGCAGTCGCTCGGTCTTCGCGGCGACGAAGCTGAGCACCGAGTAGCCCTCGAGCATCGGGTCGTGCGCCGTCTGGAAGTGCTCCATCTGGAACCAGTGGTCCATCGCGGTGAACCAGTCGATGCCCGCCGCGTCGGCCGCGACCGCCGTGTCGCCGACCGCCGCCCGCAGCGCGGCGCCACCGCCGGGGTGCGTGAAGTTCATGAAGTGAATGCCGAGCCGCATTACCGTCCCCATTCTCTCTGTTGTCTCCACGGACATTGTCCCGGACGGGGCGGCGACGCGATGCCGCGGGGCCAGCGGGGCGCGGGGCGGGAGTGCATAATGACTACCGTGGGCGGGTTGTCCGACGGAGCGCCGGTGTCTCGTGCCGCGGTCCTCGAGGCGCGGTACCGCGACCGGCTGCCCGCGACCCTGGACGAGCTCACCGGCCCCGGCAGCGGCACCGTCCAGCTTCCGCTGCATGTCGCCTGGTCTGGCCAGACGGCGTTCAATCTCGACCTGCCCAAGGCGTGCATGCACATGTACCGCATCGTGCTTGCCGAAGGTCAGCGCGGCGACGTCGCCGCCTACCTCAACAGGGACCTGCTCCTCGGGCAGTGGCCCGTCCTCCGCAACCTGGTCAGCCGCACGGTCCGGAGGGTCTGGGAGTCCGCTTTCCCCGAGCTGAGCGAGAGGCAGCCAGCCACGCCATGAACCTCAACGACCTGCACAGGAGACTGCTGCAGGACGTTCTGGAAATTGGCAACGCTTTCCCGCTCGTCATCACCGGCGGCTACGCGGTTCAAGCCCACCGCCTCGTCGATCGCTTCAGCCGTGACATCGACATGGCCACAAACAGCGCCGCGACGATGGAAGCCATCGTCGCCGCCGTCGTGGACGGGCTGTCCCGGCGAGGCTGGCGGGTCGAGATCATCGGGATCGACCATCACGGCGGGCGGGGCCGCGCCGCCTCATTCCCAGCGGAACAGCCGCCAGGCGAGCAGGCCGAACGTCGCCGCGTAGGCCGCGAGGACGCCGAGGCTGGCGGCGGACGGCCACTGGCCGGCCATGCTGTGCTGCAGCGCGGCGACGGCCGCGCCGAGCGGCGTGTCATCCCCGGCCGCGCGCAGCCCGGCGGGCATCGTGGCCTGCGGCATCCACAGGCCGGCGAAGAACATCAGCGGCAGGAAGATCATCGTGCCGACCGCGCCGGCCACCCGGGCGTTGCGGGCGAGGGACGCCACGAGCAGGCCGAGTCCGATCATCGCCGCGGCGGTCAGGCCGAACGCGAGGACGAAGCCGGCGGCCTGGCCGGGCAGCGGCACGCCGAACGCGGCCCGGCCGACCACCAGGATGCCGATGGTCGCGATCAGCGACACCGACAGGTTGACCGTCAGCTGCGCGCCGAGCAGGCGGCCCGCGCCGACCGGCGTGGCGTTCAGGCGGCGCAGGATGCCGCGCTCCCGGTAGCCGGTGAGCACCGTGGGCAGGCCCTGCAGGGCGAAGGTCGCGCAGCTGAACGCGATGAGGATCGGCACGTAGGCGGCGACGAGAGTGCCGCCGCCGAGCGACTTGTCCGGGCCGCTTGAGAACGAGCCGATGACGGAAAGCAGCAGCATCGGGAAGCCGACGCCCCACAGCAGCGGCACGACCTCGCGGGCGAGCAGCTTGGCCTCGGTGACGGTCAGGCTGGCGAAGGCGGAGCGCCGGGGGCGCCGGGCTAGCGGGCTGGCGGGCTCGGCCGCGATGGCGGTCATGCTGCTTCTCCTGTCGGTCCGGTGGTGAGGGCCACGATCGCGTCGTCGAGCGTGGCGCGGTTACCGCTGACGCCGCTGCGCGCGATGAGCTCCTGCGGGCGGCCGCAGGCGGTGAGCCGGCCGGCCTGGATGAGCGCGACCCGGTCGCACAGCCGCTCGGCCTCGTCGGCGTAGTGGGTGACGAGCAGGACGGTGACCCCGTCGCCCTGCAGCTCGGTGACGAGCCGCCAGCTCTCCCGCCGGGCCGCGGGGTCGAGGCCGGTGGTCAGCTCGTCGAAGACCACCAGCCGCGGGCGGCCGACGAGCGCGAGGGCGATGGACACGCGCTGCTTCTGGCCGCCGGACAGCTTCCGGTAGCGGGCGTTGCGCTTTTCCGTCAGGCCGAGCCTACGGATGAGCCCCTCGGTGTCGGCGGGCTCTGGGTAGAAGCTCGCGTAGAGGCCGATCGCCTCGGCGACGGTGATCTTGTCGGGCAGCTGGCTCTCCTGCAGCTGCGCGCCGACCAGGCGGCGGGCCGCGGCGCGGTCACGGTACGGGTCGATGCCGAAGACCCGGATGCTGCCGCCGTCGGGCCGGCGTAGCCCTTCGGCGCACTCGACCGTGGTGGTCTTGCCCGCGCCGTTGGGGCCGAGGATGCCGAAGACCTCGCCCTCGGCGACGCGCAGGCTGAGGCCGTCGACCGCGGTCTTCTTGCCGTAGGTCTTGCGCAGGCCGGTGACCTCGAGCGCGGGCTGCGTGGTGGTCATGACCGCTCCCGCTCGGCGACGACGGTGAGGTCGACGGTGAGCTTGCGGGCGGCGAGGCCACGGTAGGCGGTGATGCCGAACTCGTAGCGGTCGATGACGGCCTGGGCGCTGGCCCGGAACGTGGCGCCATCAGCGTGCAGCGCGCTGATGCGGGCCTCGACCAGCCGGTGGACGCCGCGCACCTCGAGCTCGCCGCGCAGCGACCACGCGTGGTCCTCCTGGGCCAGCTCCGTGGAGACGAACGAGATGGTGGGGAATGCCTCGGCGTCGAGCAGCCTGGGCGAGAGCACGGCGGCGTCGCGCGCCCCGTTGCCCGACTGGAAGCTCGGTACCGCGAAGCGGGCATGGACGGCGCACGACTCCGGCGGCTCGCCGACCCAGATGCGCCCGTCGCGCAGGTCGAGCGCGGCGTGCACGGCACCGAGACCGAACAGGTGCCTGGTGCGGATGATGGCGCTTGAGTGCTCGGGGCTGATCAGGTAGCGGCCTGGCTGGGGGACGTCGACGACCGGGCGGGAGAGTTCTGTCTGGCTCATGACAGCCATGGTTCGCTCGTGGCGGCCGCCGCCACATCGGCCTGCGGCCGGCGGCCTGGCCGGCCTTCGAAGGCGCGGGGCCTGCCTTTGGCGGCGCCGGGGGCTGCCTTGGCCGGCCCGTGCGCATACTTTGGTCGGTGGCCGGCCGCGGCCCGCGAACTTAAACTTGGCAGCTGTGCAGGTCACCTCCGTTTCGTCTTCGTCGCCGGCCGCCGCCGCCTCCGGTGCGGCTAACGCCGCGGCGGCCGGGGACTCATCCGGCCGGCGGCGCCGTGCGCGCGCTGAATCGGCCGCGTGGACCTGCACCATGGCCGTGCTCGTGGGCCTGACCCTCGAGGGCGGCGGCGCCGGCTCCTACCTGGCGCTTGACATCCCCGCCGCCGTGCTCAGCCTCGCGCTCATCGCGCTGCTCCGCCGCTGGCCGGTGCAGGTCGCGCTGCTGCTTTCCGCCCTGGCCGCCGTGTCCCCGGTGGCGACGCCGCCCGCCACGCTCGCCGCGCTGATCGTCGCCCGGTGGCGGCCGCGTCCCGTCGCGCTCGCCGTGGCCGGCGCCGGGATCGGCGCGCACCTGATCCGCGGGGCGTGGCGGCCCGTCACCGGGCTGCCGTACGGCTGGTGGGCGGTGCTCGTCTGCGTCGCCTACGCCGCCCTCGTCGGCTGGGGGATGCTGATCCGCGCGAACCAGGCGCTGATCTCCTCACTGCGCGACCGGGCGGAGCGCGCCGAGGCCGACCAGGCCAGGCGGGTGGCCGAGGCCCGCGCCGCCGAGCGGACGCGGATCGCCAGGGAGATGCACGACGTGCTCGCGCACCGGCTGTCGCTGCTCGCCACCTACGCCGGGGCGCTCGCCTACCGGCCCGACGCGCCGCCGGAGCAGCTATCGCGCGCCGCGGAGGTGATCCGCTCGGGCGCGCACCAGGCCCTTGACGAGCTGCGCGAGGTCATCGGCGTGCTGCGGGACGACGAGATCCCCGGCCGGACGGACGGCGCGGCCGACCTCCCGGCGGGCGCGATGCGGCCGACCCCCGGCGTCGCCGACCTGCCGCGGCTGATCGAGGAGTCACGGGCGGCGGGCATGCGGATCGAGGCGGGCGGCTGGGGAGGGTCGGTGCTCACCGGGCTGCCGGACGCGGTGGGGCGGACGGTGTACCGGGTGGTACAGGAAGGGCTGACGAACGTGCGCAAGCACGCGCCGGGCGCGGCGGCGCGCGTCACGCTGGACGGCGGTCCCGGCGCGGGCCTCGAGGTCACCATCGTCAACCGGCTGGCGGCGGCCGGCGCGGCTGGGTCAGCGACTGGCGGGGCGGATTCTGGCGGGGCGG
>CAZORE010000004.1:128137-134277 GCA_964581815.1 uncultured Streptosporangiaceae bacterium
CTGGCGGGGCGGATTCTGGCGGGGCGGCTTCTGGCGGGGCGGCCGGGCGGCCGGTGCCGGGGTCGGGGACGGGGCTGATCGGGCTGAACGAGCGGCTTGAGCTGGCCGGCGGCACGCTTGAGTCCCGGGCCCGCGGCGGCGAGTTCGTGCTGCACGCCTGGCTGCCGTGGCCGGAGTGAGCGGACCGCAGGCGCCTGGCGGCCCAGTGGGCGGCACAGTGAGCGACGCGACGGGCGGCCCGGGGGGCGAGATCCGGGTGCTGCTCGTGGACGACGACGCCCTCGTGCGGGCCGGCCTGTCGATGATGCTCCACGGCGCCGACGGGCTGGTCATCGTCGGTGAGGCCGGGGACGGCGACCAGGTGCCAGGCGCGGTGGCGCGGCACCGGCCCGACGTCGTGCTGATGGACCTGCGGATGCCCCGGGTCGACGGGATCGCCGCGACCCGGCGGCTGCGCGCCGGGCCGCAGCCGCCCGAGGTCATTGTGCTGACCACGTTCGACGCGGACGAGAACGTGCTCGGTGCCCTGCGCGCCGGGGCCAGCGGCTTCCTGCTCAAGGACGCGCCGCCCGCGGAGATCGCCGAGGCGATCAGGCGCGTCGCCGCCGGCGACCCGATGCTGTCCCCGGCGGTCACCCGGCGCCTCATGCGCCGGGCGGTGACGGGCGAGGACGCGCGGCAGCGGGCACTGCGGCAGCTCGAGGGCCTCAGCCCGCGGGAGCGCGAGGTGGTCAGCGCCATCGCCGAGGGTCGGACGAACGCGGAGATCTCCGCGTCGCTGCTGATGAGCGTGCCCACCGTCAAGGCGCACGTGACGCACATCCTGACGAAGGCGGGCCTGGCCAACCGGACCCAGATCGCGCTGCTCGCGCACGACGCGGGGCTGGCGTTAGCTCCAAGGCCGGTTTTAGCCGACCGGCTCGAGCAGCATCATGCCGGCGGCGGTGTTGGAGATCGGTATGTGGTACGT
Source organism: uncultured Streptosporangiaceae bacterium (assembly GCA_964581815.1). Lineage (GTDB taxonomy): Bacteria > Actinomycetota > Actinomycetes > Streptosporangiales > Streptosporangiaceae > Trebonia. The sequence goes on from CAZORE010000004.1 coordinate 129,108, forward strand.
GGCGGCGACCTCGCGGACGCCGCCGGAGCCCAGGGCCGCCCGGGCGGCCAGCCAGAGCATCAGCTCGATGCCCTGGCTGCCGGTCTTCTCCACCAGTTCGAGGGTCGAGTACCTGGTCGCCCACCGCGGGTCGGCGGTCAGGCTGGCCATGAACTGGTGGTCGAACGCCTTGTTGATGAAGCCGGCGCGCTCGCCGTCGAGCTGGTGGGAGAGGCCCCCGGTGCCCAGGACGAGCACGCGCAGGTCCTGCGGGTAGGAGGCGACGGCCCGGCCGATCGCCTCGCCGAGCTGGTAGCAGCGCGCGGCCGACGGCAGCGGGAACTGGACGGTGTTGATCTCCACCGGGACGATCCGCACTGGCCACGGCTCGCCGCCCGGCCACAGCAGCGCCATCGGGTTGCACACCGCGTGGTCGACGACCATCTCCTGGCAGGTGGTGATGTCGAAGTCGGCGGCGACCACCGAGTCGATGATGTGCCACGACAGGTCCGTGTCCCCGGGGAACGGTGCCACGACCGGGATATTCCAGCCCTCGTCGGCGCTGCGGTACTCCGGTGCCGCACCGATCGCGAACGTGGGCAGCTTGTCGAGGAAGAAGTTCAGCCCGTGATCGTTGTAGATGACCACCACGACGTCGGGCCGTGCCTCCGCGAGCCAGCGGTGCACCGGCTTGAACCCGTCGAAGAACGGCTTCCAGTAGGGCTCTTCCTGCAGTCCCCGCTCGATCGCCCGGCCGATCGCCGGGACGTGCGAGGTGGTGACGCAGCCGATGATCGTGGCCATCTCTACCGCCCTTCGGCTTCGGCTTCGGCTTTGGCTGCGGCGAGGAGCCTGGCCTTGAACTCTTCCTTGCTGACCCCGGTCTGCTGCGCGCCGATGTCCTGCACGTCGAGGCCGAAGATCCCGGCGAACTTCGCCAGGTAGTAGATGTTCCCGCCGGCCGCGAGCAGCTCAAGGACGTTGCGGTGGCCGACCGCCGCGCGCTGCCCGGCGCTGAGGCCGAAGCGCGCGCAGTACGCGTCCTCATCGAGCAGGAACTCGGCCCGGTTGGCCGCTTCGTTGAATGACATGCACATCTTGTTAAGCGCGTAGCCCTTCTGGGCCTGGCCGCCGTCGAAGATGGTTGTCCCCGGAATCGGCTGTCGCGTCGCTGGCATCGTCGCACTCCTGTAAAGCTCGGGTAGCGCCCTTCCTCACAGCGTGAACCGCCCCCCGGTGACGGGAAACGGACCTTGGTCCCTGACACGTGGGACGAACGGAAGCTGATCGTTACTATTCCTGCTATGGGGGTCCTATCGCATACTGGTCCGGTGGCACAGGCAACTGACTCCGTCGGGGGTCAGGTCAAGCCCGCCGTGGGACGACGGTGGTCATACCGCCCGCGGGTAGCCGGGCCATCCGACCACGCCCTGCACTGGCTGGCCGGCTGGTACGCCATGGCACTGCGCCTGGGCGGCGCGGTCTTGTTCACCGCGGTGGCCGTGCTTGCCGCGACGCGGCAGGTCTCCGGCTGGTGGCTGAGCGCGCCGTTGACCGGGCTGTGCGCGTGGTCGGCCTTCTTCTACTGGCAGGTCCGGCGGTCCGGGCTGACGACGGCCGTGGCCCTGGCCGACGCCGCGGTCATCTCGGCGGTCGCGCTTGTACAGCAGCACCTGGTCCCGGCCGTGCTGATCTCGGACAACACGACCTGGATGCTCCCGCTCGCCTGCACGTCGATTTACATCCTGCAGATCGCGCTGGGGCCGGCCCTCGCGCTGCCCGGCGCCGCGATGGTGGTCATCGCCTACGGGATCGGCGCCGGCCAGCTCGCCGATGGCTGGCTGCTCGTGGTGGAGACGATCGTCGCCGCCGGGCTGGTGGCGGTGATCCGCGGCGGCGCCAGGCAAGCGGACGCGAGCGTCGCCGTCAGCCTGGAGAACGAGCGGCGGATCCGGGCCGAGGAGGCGCGCCGCGCCGACGAGCGAGAGCAGCACCGCCAGCTGCACGACACCGTCCTGTCGACGCTCACCATGGTCGCGGCCGGTACCTTCGCCGAGCCGTCACCGGCGCTGACCGCGCAGGCGGCGCGGGACCTGCAGGTGTTGCAAGGGCTCGCCGGCGCCCCGGCCGGGCCGGGCGGACGGGGCGGGCCGGGCCGGTGGGAAGAGTCCGGCGGGGCAGAGGAGCTGAGGGACCTGGGACCGCAGCTGGAGCGGGCCGCCGCGAGCACCGGGGACCTGGCGGTGCGGCTGAAGCTCGTCCCGGTCGCACTGCCGTCGCCGGTCGCGGATCAGCTCGTCGCCTGCGTCGGCGAGGCGCTGCGTAACGTCGCGCAGCACGCCGGAACCGGCGCGGCGGAGGTGACCGTCACCGGCGGCACGGGCTGGGCAGTGGTCAAGGTGACCGACAGCGGGCGCGGGTTCGACCCGGCCGCCACCCCGCCATCCCGGCGGGGCATCCGCGAGTCGATCACCGGGCGGATGCTCGCGGCCGGCGGCCGGGCCGCGATTTCCAGTCGGCCCGGCGCGGGGACCACCGTCACCATAAGCTGGCCGGCATGACCCCGGTGCAGCCGGCGTTCATTCAGGCAACGCCCGCGCAGCCGGCGCCCGAGCAGTCGACGCCGGCGCAGTCGACGTCGGCGCAGCCAACGCCGTTCCAGCCAGCGCCCGCGCAGTCGGCGCTGATGTCTGGCCGCTACCAGCGGGCGTTCACCATCGCCGTGGTCTTCCTCGTCGTCGGCTGGCATCTCGCCGGCGCGGGCGGCCAGTTGCTGCGCAACCGGCCGGACTACGCCTCATTCGCGTTCCAGGGCGCCATGTGGCTGATCATGGCGCTGGCGATCGGCGCCGGCTCGTTCCTGGTGCTGCGCCGGGCGCTCGGCGGGCGCCAGGCCTGGGCGATCGCCGTGATCGTGCTGGCCGTGAGCACGGCCGCGGCGGCCGCCAGCCCGGCCAGCCAGATGCTGGCGCTCAACTGGGCGTGGGGAAGCGCCGGGTGGGCTGGCGTGCTCGTGCTGCTGCGCCGCCGGTTCAGCGAGCTTGCCGCTTTCCTCGCCGCCGAGGCCATCGCCGTCCTGTCCGTGCAGCTGTGGGACGGACTGCACCGCACCGACCTGGCCGGGTTCCTCGCCGTGTTCGCCTGGTCGACCGGCGCCCAGGTGGCCGTCGCCGCCGGGGTCAGGGCCCTGGATGTCGCCGCCGACCAGGCCGCCGCGGCGGCCCGCAGCGAGGAGGCCGCGCGCGTGCGGGCCGCCAGCGCGGAGATCATCAGCATTGCCCGCCACGCCCGCTGGCTGACGCTGCAGGAAAGCGCCGTCCCACTGGTCGCCGAGCTGGCGGCGGGGACGGCCGACCCCGGCGACCCGCAGGTGCGCGTCAGGTGCGCCGTCCAGGCGGCCCGGCTGCGCCGGGTGCTCGCCGAGGGCGATGAGGTGCCGGGACCGCTGGTGCACGAACTGCAGGCCAGTGCCGACATCGCCGAGCGGCGCGGGGTGGCCGTCGAGATCGAGACGGCCGGGCCGCTGCCCCAGGTGCCCGGGCCAGCCCGGCGGGTGATCACCGACGCAGCCATCTTGATCCTGACCGCCGCGCGCAGCAAGGTGCGGATCACCTTGGCGGCGGTGGCCGCCGGAATCGCCGTCAGCTTCGTCGCCGATACCGGCACGGTCGTCCGGCTGCCCCCGTCCGGCGACGGGGTCGCTCTCGAGCAGCAGCAAGACGGCGGCACGCTCTGGGCGGAGGCGCGATGGAACAGCAGGTGACGGTCGCCATCATCGAAGATCACCCGGTCGTCACCGAGGGGGTGGCATCCTGGATCCGGTCCGATCCGGCCCAGCGGGTGCGACTGGTGCAGACCGCGCTTGACCTGACCGGGCTGCGCGACTCGGCGCGGCTCTGCGACGTGGTCATCTTGGACCTGGAGCTGTCCGGCGAGCTGGTCACCGCGCAGATACCCGAGCTGGTAGCGGCCGGGTACCGGGTGGTGGCCTTCTCCGGGCACAGCGACCCGGCGATCGTCATGGAGACGCTGGACAGCGGCGCGCACGCGTACGTGTCCAAGGACGAGGGCCGCGATCACCTGGTCGAGGCCGTGCTCGCCGCCGCCGCCGACCGCCCGTACGTCACCAGGTCGCAGGCCAGGGCGATACTCGCCGACCAGCGCCCGGCCCGGCCTGCGCTGTCCGACCAGGAACGGCAGGCGCTGCTGCTGTGGTTCCAGGGCATGTCGAAGGCATCGGTCGGGCGGCGCATGTCGGTCAGCGAGAACACCGTCCGGCAGTACATCAGCCGCGCCCGGGCCAAGTACGCGGCCACCGGCCGCAGCGCGCCGAGCAAGGACGCGCTGCTCGCCCGCGCGATCGAGGACGGCGTGATCAAACCGGGCGAGATCATTCCTTACCAGTCATTCGCCCGCGGCGCGGCTGACGGTCCGAGCTTGGGGGACCCAGGCCACTCAATGGCCCGGGCCCCCCAAGCTCCCCCCCACGGACAGTTAGCATTCCTGATCACGGGCGCCGTTGTCATGACGCCCGATCGGGTGACACGGGGCGGTAGGTTCGGCCGCATGCTGGGAGATGATCCGCGGCCAGGGATCAGGCAGGCAAGGATTACTGGCCGACGCGGCCGTCGATGCGCTCGCGGAGCAGGTCGGCGTGGCCGTTGTGGCGGGCGTACTCCTCGATCATGTGCACGAGGATCTCGCGCAGCGACACGGGCTCGCCCTGGGAGTCGGTGCCGACGAAGTCGAAATCGTGGTCGGCGATGAACTCATCGGCGAACGCGGTTTCCGCGCGCCAGGCGGCCCAGGCCTCATCGACGCACGCCTGGTCGGGGACGGCGCCGTTGAAGTCGCCGTCCGGGTCGTCCGGTGTCTGGTAGCGCTTACCCTCGGGCCGCCCGGCGAAGCGGATCCTGAACCACGTGCGCTCGACCTCGGCCATGTGCCTGACCAGGCCGAGCAGGGACAGCGTGGACGGCTCCACCGACCGGCGGGCCAGTTGCCCCGCGTCGAGCCCTTCGCACTTGAGCTGCAGGGTGAGCCGCTGGCCGCGGAGGAACTCCGCCAGGGTGGCCCGCTCGCCGCCCAGCCGCGGCCCGCCCTCGCGCGGGTCGTCTACTGGGTCGATGAACAGGTCGGCCCGGTGCATGCCCGATACACTGCCCTTCCCATCGGGTATGCCCGGGGGGGT
>CAZORE010000005.1:0-21826 GCA_964581815.1 uncultured Streptosporangiaceae bacterium
CGGCGATGCCGCCCGCCTTCTGCGCGTTGGCGACGGCGTGCAGCGCCACGGTCGTCTTGCCGCTCGACTCCGGGCCGTAGATCTCGACGACGCGGCCGCGCGGGAGGCCGCCGATGCCGAGGGCCACGTCGAGGGCGATCGACCCGGTGGGGATCACCTCGACCGGGACCCGCGTCTCCTCGCCGAGCCGCATGATCGAGCCCTTGCCGAACTGCCGCTCGATCTGCAGCAGCGCGGCCTCGAGCGCCTTGTCCTTGTCGCTGGCCCGCTCCGGTGCCGACGTCTTGCCGCTTGGTGCCATGGGGACTCCCTGTCGTTGAATTCCGCTGTCAGGCTGGCCGCGACCTTCGGCGCGCACTGTGTTTGCTAGCACTGTGCTTGCTAACACTGGCGCCCGCTGCCAACACCGCACACGCTACGCGTCACCACTGACAATCCCGTGCCACACCGGCACGGGCAGGGAAACGCGCCGCGACGCGCGGCGCCCCGACAGCCCTCACTATAGGGGAACGACTGTTCGATCGTGGGCGTAACACGCCGGCTTGTTCGATCGAGTCCGGCCCGGGCGTCAGCGGAGCCGGTCGGGCACGTTGAACTGCTCGCTCACCGCGCGCCAGACCACCTTCGCGTCCTCGCCTTCCGCGAGGGCCTTGTTGGCCGTGCGGCCGCCGAGGCCGGACAGCACGAAGTCTTTCGCGACGCTCTCCGCGTAGTCGTCGCCGAACTGCTCGCTCATCCGTGCCCAGAACTCCGTCAGCCGCATCGTTCCAGGCTACCGGCGCGCGACGGAAAGGCAGGCCCAGAGAAAACCTTCAGGCCCCCCGGGGGATAATCGGGACATTTAGCGTTGGTATGTCGTTGGGCAAACAGGGGAACCTTGTTGTGCGAGGGGCGCGTGCGGCCAGTTGTCCGGCACCGCGGAGCAGGAGTGAGATGTCCAGGGAAGCCGCAGAAGACGGCGGGCCGGACGTCGCTGAGGACATTGAGCTAGCAGCGATGACGGGCGAAGGCACGGAGTCAGGCGAGGCCAGCGTGGCGGGTGAGGGCCCGGAGCCGCTCTACCCCGACTGGGCAGCCCAGCCTGACGAGGACGGCAACGGCGCCATGGGCGATGAAGGCGCGCCTGGCAGCCTGATCGAGATGGCCGGGCCGGCGGAGCCCGACGAGCCGGACGCTGTGCTCCCGCCGCCGCGCCGCTGGCCCCGCCTGCTGCTCGCGCTCGGCTTCGTCCTGCTCTCGGCCGCCATCGTCGGCGGCGCGGTCGCCATCGTCGGCGCGGTCACCCACGGCTTCAAGAAGCCGGTGAAAGTCACCTACACCAGGTCACCCGTGTTCTCGCTCAAGACCGGCGACTGCATCGACCCGCAGGGCCAGTCGTACACCCTGATCTCGTGCGATTCACCGCACGGGGCCGAGGTGTTCGCCACCTTCCACCTGGCCGGGACGGCGTGGCCGGGCACCACGGCGGCCGCCGCGGCGGCGAGCAGCGGCTGCGCGAGCAGGCTCACCGGCTACCTGAACCCGCAGCTGGCGATCAGCCTCGCGTCCACCTACGTGTACCCGGACGCCACCGCCTGGCAGGCCGGCACCCGGACCGTGATCTGCGAGGTGCGCGCCGCGAGCGGCCAGCTCTCCGGGTCGGTGCGCGGCGCCTCGGCCACCGCGGGCTAGGCGGCCCGCCGGTAACGCCAGGGGCACGCCGTCCGGCCCGGACTAGATCGTTGATCGGTCTTTCCTGGCTGGTGGGAGGGCCTTGCGGCGACACGCAGTCGGGGTGCGTGGCTGCCGCTACTTGATGAAGACTTGTCCGGGCGCCTGCTCAGGCGTGGCCGTTCTCGCTGAGCATGGTCCGCAGCGCTTGCCTGAGCCCGGCCGCTCCAGCGTCGCCTAGCGTCGCCGTGAAGTCCCGCTCGGTCTCGGAGTACCGGCTCTCGGCCTGCCGGTATACCTCCCAGCCGTGGTCGGTGAGCGCGATGATGTTGCGTCGCCGGTCTTGTTCCGAGGGCCTGCGCGCGACGATCCCCTGGCGCTCGAGCGCGTCGAGGAGCGCGACCATCGAGGTGCGGTCGACGCCCAGCACGGCCGCGGCTTCCTGCTGTGACTGCGCCTCCCCGCTTGCGATGACCCTGAGCACGCCGAGGTCGCGCACGGTCACCCCCGCGTCGGCGAGAGCGGCCTGCGCCCGGTGCTCCAGCGCGAGGTGCGCGTGCTTGAGGAGATAGCCGAGCACGTCGTCACGCGCGCGGACCCGGCCCGCTGCTTCAGAACCCGGCCTCGACACCCCCCGATAATATCAGTAGACTGACCGTCAGTTCTACTGATGATTTGTCATGCTGACGAAAGGAACATGATGATTCTCGTCACTGGAGGGTCCGGGTTCATCGGCTCCCACACCGTCCGCGCGCTGCACGGCCTTGGCGAGCCGAGCGTTGTGCTGCAGCGCCGCAGCGGCCAGGTCCCCCCGCATCTCGCGGACCTGCCCGTCGTCGCGGAGCAGGCCGACGTCGCCGACCTGGACTCGCTGCGGGCGATCGGCGAGCGCCACGAGATCACCGGCATCGTGCACCTCGCGGGCTACCCCGCGCCGCGGGGCACGGCCGGGGGCATCGAGGCCACCCAGGGCCTGCTCGACGGGCTCCTCAACATCGCCCGCGCCGCCGCGGAATGGGGCGTGCGCAGGGTCAGCCTCGCCAGCACTCTCGGGGTCTACGGCGGCATCGCGCACAGCGGCCCGCTGACGGAGGACCTGCCGGTGCTCCTGACCGCCCCGCACCCGATCCCGCGGTCGAAGAAGATCGCCGAGCTCCTCGGGGAGCAGCTCGCGGAGGCGACCGGCACGGAGATCGTCAGCCTCCGGATCTCCGGCACCTGGGGCCCCCTCGGCCACGAGGACCCGTTCTTCGCCGCGCCCGCGCTCATCCACGCGGCCGCCAGCGGCAAGCCCCTGGACCTGTCCGCCCTGCTCATCCCGCCGCACCTCGGCGACGGGCTCGACCTGTGCTACGTCAAGGACACGGGCCGCGCGATAGCCCTGATCCAGCTCGCCGGGCGTCTCCAGCACCGCACTTACAACATCGCGTCCGGGCGGGTGACCACGAACGCAGAGGTGATCGCAGCCATCCGCGAAGCCGTGCCTGAGGCCGCACTCGACCTCCCGGCCGGCGCCGGCCGGCCAGGTGCCGCTCTTGACATCACCCGGCTCCGCCAGGACACCGGGTTCGAGCCGGAGTACGACACCGTCCGCGCAGCCGCCGGCTACATCGCCTGGCTCAGGGCGGGCAACGAACGCTGACCCGCACCGGCGGCATCATCCAGCGGCTCCTCGCCCTCAACGCCTGCATCTGGCACAACTGGCAGATCGGCGCCCCCGTCAAGCGATCCCTGATCGCCTACGACCACGCGACCTGCCCGCATTTCCCGATCAATGATCTAGCTAGCAGCCGCCGGGCGGGCCGGGGACACCTTCGCCTGCCTCCGGGTCATCGACGATGCCGTAGGCGCCGCTGCGGACCTCCGCGCCAAGGTGGACCAGGTACCAGTCACCGCGCCAGGAGATGAACGAGGCGATACCGAACGAGCGCGTCACTCCGCCCGCACGGTACACGACGCGCGCACCGGGGACGTTCCAGTAGCCGACCCGGTTGTAGCAGGCGCCGACGCCGACCCACTGCTCGTACTGGGCCGGGACGATGACCTTGACCAGCGTCGCGTCGGGCGGCACGAGCTGGTGGACGGCGGCGAGGTCGAGGGTGAAGTCGTACCAGAGCCGGCCCTGCCAGTCGGCTTCCGGGTCGCCGACGGCCTTGACCTGCACATAGGCCTTCTCGGGGAAGAACGCGGGCAGCGCGTCGTCCGCATCGCCGGTGGTGACCGCCAGCCAGATGTCGTGCACGGCGTTGCCGAAGGCCAGGTCGTCGGTGCGCGGCCGGGCGCTGGTCTGCGGCAGGCTCGCGACGGATGGCGGCGCGACCGGAAGGGCGGACGGGCTGACCGGCGCGGACGGCCTGACGGGCGTACCGCTCGGCGACACGCGCGTCCCGGGCGCCGTGCCCCGGGTGGCGCTCAGCGGCCCGGAGGACGCCTTGGCCGTGGCGGACGCCGTGGCCGTGGCGGACGGCAGGCCGCTGGCGCCCGGCGCGGACGCGGAGCAGCCCGCGAGCACGGCGAGCGCCGCAGCCACGGCGGCAACGGCGGCTGGGCGGGCGACGGCAGGCCGCCGCGCGCCGCGTACCCCGCTGCCCTGATTCATCATGACTGATGACGGTACCCACCGCGGGCCTCGCCAAAGCGGTGATAGGCGAGTTCAGTAGCGTCGGGTCCATCGTGTCGTTCAGCGGCGGCGGACGACGAGCACCGCGGAGTCGACGTGCGGCGGCGGCAGGAACGCGTGCCGCGGCAGCGTGAGGCCGACCGCCAGGGTGAACCTCCGCGCCGCGCCGGAGGCGTGCTTGCGCGCGACGGCCCGCTGCAGCACGAGGTCCGCCGCGACTAGCCTGCTGCCCGGCGCGAGCAGGGTCCGCAGCAGGCTGGACGATATCCCGTACGGCGGGTTCGCCACCACGCGGAACGGCCGGGCGGGCAGCGGAATCGCGGTGGCGTCCGCGTGCAGCACGGTGATGCCGGGGAACCGCTCCCGCAGCACGGCCACCCGGCGCGGGTGCAACTCCACGGCGACCACGCGCGCCCCGGCCCGCACCAGGTGCGCGGTCAGCGCCCCGTGGCCGGCCCCGATGTCGAGGACGAGCTCACCCGGCCGCACCCCGGCCGCGGCGACCACCCGCGCGGCCCATTCGTCAGTGAGCCGGTGCCAGCCCCATGCCCGGCGCGACTGCCCGGAGGCGGGCACGGCGGACCATCACCATGTAGCAACCCACGCGCCGAACGTAGCCCGGCGCGGTCCCGGCCGGCAATCGGTTTTCCATGCCCGCACCGATGCCGGCGACGTGCGCCAGGCGCACTCGCTCAGCCGGCGTGGACCGGACTGTCGGTGGGTGGGGGCAGACTTGGAGGATGGCAGCAGACGGGCCGGGGGTGCCGGGCAGCGACCCGGTGAGCAGCGCGACGGCGCTTGACGGGTTCTCGGCCGCGACCCGGGCGTGGTTCGAGGGCGCGTTCGCCGTGCCGACCCAGGCGCAGGCGCAGGCCTGGCGGGCCATCGGCGGGCGGGATACGGGCGGGGAAGGGGCTGACACCCTGGTCATCGCGCCGACCGGGTCGGGCAAGACGCTCGCCGCGTTCCTCTGGGCGATTGACCGGCTCGCCGCCTCGCCGCCGCCCGCCGACCGCAAGCGGCGCACGCGGGTGCTTTACGTGTCGCCGCTCAAGGCGCTCGCCGTGGACATCGAGCGGAACCTGCGGTCGCCGCTCACCGGGATCAGGCAGGCGGCCCGGCGGCTGGGGCTGCCCGAGCCGGACATCCAGGTGGCGGTGCGCACCGGGGACACCGCCGCGGAAGAGCGGCGCAAGATCGCGACCCGGCCGCCCGACATCCTCATTACCACGCCGGAATCGCTGTTCCTGCTGCTCACCTCGCAGGCGCGGGAGACGCTGCGCGGGGTCGAGACGGTCATCGTCGATGAGGTACATGCCGTAGCGGGGACCAAGCGGGGGGCCCACCTGGCGCTGTCGCTCGAACGGCTCGACGCGCTGCGCGGCACCGGCGCGGGCACCGGCGGTGGGCGGGCGCAGCGGATCGGGCTGTCGGCGACCGTGCGGCCGCCGGCCGAGGTCGCCTCGTTCCTCGGCGGCTCACGGCCGGTGACCGTGGTGCAGCCGGCCAGCGCGAAGCGAATCGAACTCGAGGTCGTGGTGCCCGTCGAGGACATGCGCGACCTGTCGGACAGGCCGGCCACCGGGCCGCACGGCCTGATCGAAGGCGAGCAGGATCCCGAGCCGCGCCGGTCGATCTGGCCGCACGTCGAGGAGCGGGTGCTCGACCTGATCCAGGCGCACCGGTCCACCATCGTGTTCGCCAACTCGCGCCGGCTGGCGGAGCGGCTGTGCGGGCGGCTCAACGAGCTGGCGGCCGAGCGGGCCTTCGTCGCGGCAGGCGGCACGCCGGGGGACGCGGCGGGCGCCGACGGGCCGGACGTGATCATCGCCAGGGCGCACCACGGGTCGGTGTCGCGGCAGGAGCGGACCGAGATCGAGGAGGCGCTCAAGGCCGGGCGGCTGCCCGCCGTGGTCGCCACCTCCAGCCTCGAGCTCGGCATCGACATGGGCGCCGTCGACCTGGTCATCCAGGTCGAGTCGCCGCCATCGGTGGCCAGCGGGCTGCAGCGCGTCGGCCGGGCGGGGCACAACGTCGGCGACACCTCCCGCGGGGTGATCTTCCCCAAGTACGCCGCGGACCTGGTGCAGGCCGCCGTGGTAGCCGAGCGGATGCAGTCCGGCCAGATCGAGGAGCTGCGCGTACCGCGCAACCCGCTCGACGTGCTCGCACAGCAGGTCGTCGCCATGACCGCGCTCGACGACTGGGCGGTGGACGACCTGGAGGCCATGGTCCGCCGGTCGGCGCCGTTCGCCACGCTCACCAGGGCCGTGCTCGAGGCGGTACTCGACATGCTCGCCGGGCGCTACCCCGGTGAGGAGTTCGCCGGGCTCAAGCCGCGGATCGTGTGGGACCGGGTGGCCGGCGTCATCCGCGGCCGCCCCGGCGCGCAGAAACTCGCGGTGACCAGCGGCGGGACGATCCCCGATCGCGGCTACTTCGGCGTGTTCCTGCCGGCCGGGCCGGAGAGCGCCAAGGCGCCCCGGCGGGTCGGCGAACTCGACGAGGAGATGGTGTACGAGTCGCGCGTCGGCGACGTGTTCGTGCTCGGCGCCTCGTCCTGGCGGATCGAGGACATCACGCCCGACCGGGTGCTCGTGCTGCCCGCGCCCGGCCAGCCGGGCAAGCTGCCGTTCTGGCACGGCGACACGCCCGGGCGGCCCGCGGAGCTCGGCAAGGCGATCGGCGCGAAGCTGCGCGTCCTCGCCGCGATGGGGCCGGACGCGGCCGCCGAGTCGCTTGTCGCCAGCGGCCTCGACCGGCTCGCCGCGGGGAACCTGGTGTCCTACCTGGAAGACCAGCGGCAGGCCACCGGGCACCTGCCGGACGACAGGACGCTGGTCGTGGAGCGGTTCCGCGACGAGCTCGGCGACTGGCGGGTCGTGCTGCACTCGCCGTACGGCGACCGGGTGCACGCGCCCTGGGCGCTGGCCATCACGGCGCGGCTGCGCGAGCGGTACGGCGGGATGGACGTCCAGGCGCTGCACACCGACGACGGGATCATCATCCGGGTGCCCGACTCCGACGAGCCGCCGCCCGCCGGGATCGCGCTGCTTGACGCCGACGAGATCGGCGACATCATCACCGCCGAGGTCGGCGGGTCCGCGCTGTTCGCCTCCCGGTTCCGCGAGTGCGCCGCCCGGGCGCTGCTGCTCCCCCGGCGCCAGCCCGGCCGGCGGACGCCGCTGTGGCAGCAGCGGCAGCGGTCCGCGCAGCTGCTCGAGATCGCCGCGCAGTTCCCGGGGTTCCCGATCACGCTTGAGACCGTCCGCGAGTGCCTGCAGGACGTGTTCGACGTGCCCGCGCTGACCGAGGTGCTGCGTGACCTCGCCGCGCGGCGGATCCGCCTGGTCGAGGTGGAGACGGCCACGCCGAGCCCGTTCGGCCGGAACCTGATGTTCCGGTACATCGGCGCGTTCATGTACGAGGGGGACGCTCCGCTCGCCGAGCGTCGCGCGCAGGCGCTCGCGCTCGACCCGGCGCTGCTCGCGGAGCTGCTCGGCACTGAGGGCCTGCGCGAGCTGCTCGACCCGGCGGTCGTCGCGGAGACCGAGGCCGACCTGCAGCACCTGTCGGCGGCGCGGCAGTGCAAGGACGCGGAGGCCGTCGCCGACCTGCTGCGCACCTCGGGGCCGCTGACCCGTGATGAGGTCGCGGCGCGGTGCGTGGTCCCTGACCCGGCCGGCTGGCTCGACGGGCTCGCCGCGACGCGCCGCCTCATTGCGGTGCGGGTGGCCGGGCAGCAGATGTGGGCGGCGATCGAGGACGCGGGACGGCTGCGGGACGCGCTCGGCGTGGCGCTGCCGGTCGGCATCCCCGAGGCGTTCACCGAGCCGTTGCCCGACCCGCTCGGCGACCTGGTGGCCCGCTGGGCGCGGACGCACGGGCCGTTCGCCGCCGCCGACCTCGCGGCGCGCTACGGGCTCGGGGTGGCCGTGGTCGCGATGGCACTGCGGCGGCTGGCGGCCGACGGGCGGGTCGCGGAGGGCGAGTTCCTTGCCGGGGCGCGGGGCACCCAGTGGTGCGACAGCGGCGTGCTGCGCATGCTGCGGCGCCGCTGCCTGGCCCGGCTGCGCAAGGAGGCGGAGCCGGTGCCGCCGGCCGTGCTCGGCCGGTTCCTGCCGGCCTGGCACGGGATCGGGACGGGCCGGTCCCGGCGACCCGACGCCGGGGCGGTCCTCGAGGCGATCGAGCGGCTGGCCGGCGCGCCGGTCCCCGCGTCCGCCCTGGAGACCCTGGTGCTTCCAGGCCGGGTTCCCCAGTACTCCCCCGCGCTGCTTGACGAGCTGACCGCGGCCGGCGAGGTGACCTGGGCCGGCGCGGGGACGGTGGGCAGCGGAGACGGCTGGCTGGTGCTCGCGCCCGCCGAGTCGGCGCCGCTGCTGCTGCCCGAGCCCGGCGAGCTGACCATGACGCCGCTGCACGGCGCGCTGCTCACCGCGCTCGCCGGGGGCGGCGGCATGTTCTTCCGCATGCTCAGCGACCGGGTCGCCGCGGTGCTCGACGGGCACCCAGCCGAGGACGCCGAACTGGTGGAGGCGCTCTGGGACCTCACCTGGGCGGGCCTGGTCACCAATGACACGCTCGCGCCGCTGCGCGTGGTCACGGGGGCCGGCACCCCGGTCCGGCGGCCGGCCGCGCCCCGGCGGGCCGCCTCGAGCGCGTCCGGCTGGGCCGCGGAACTCGGCGACCGCGGCGCGTCGCGGGACGGCGGACCCGGACTCGGCGACGGGCGCGGTTACGGCACGGGCGGTGGCCGGCCCGGTACCGGCGGCGGAGGTTACGGCGGGGCGCGGGGCGGCGGGCCGGTTCCTGGCGTGTTCAATCCCCGGCCAGCCGGCCGCGGCAGCGGGTTCGCCGGCGGGTACGGCGGGTCCGGCGGGTACGGCAGTTCCGGGGGGTATGGCGGCTACGGCAGGCGGCCGCGGCGCGCGGCGATGCCGACCCGTAGCGGGCCACCCACGGTTTCCGGCCGGTGGTCGCTGCTGCCGGAGCGGTACGGGCTACCGGAAGCGGACGGCGGGCCCGCGGGCGGCACCGACCCGGGCGCGGCCACCATGCGGGCGCACGCGCTCGCGCTGACGCTGCTCGAGCGGCACGGCGTGGTCACCAAGGGCGCAGTCGCGGCCGAGCGGATCCCCGGCGGGTTCGGTGCCGTCTACCCGGTGCTGCGGGCCATGGAGGAGACCGGGCAGTGCCGCCGCGGCTACTTCGTCGAGGGCCTCGGCGGCGCCCAGTTCGCTCTGCCCGGCGCGGTCGACCGGATGCGCGCACTCGCCGGGGACCTGGTGGCGGCGACGGCGGCCGGCCCCGAGCCGCCGGGCGCAGGCGCCGGCCCTCAGGGCGGCCCGGGCACCGCCTTCCCGGCCGGCGCGGCCAGCCCGCCGTGGCCGGGGCAGCCCGCGCGGGCGGAGGACTCGCGGCGGGCGGTGGTCCTCGCCGCGGCCGACCCGGCGCAGCCGTACGGCGCGGCCCTGCCGTGGCCGGCCCGCCCGGAGGAGGCCGCGACCGCGCACCGCCCTGGGCGGAAGGCAGGCGCGGTGGTGGTGCTGTTCGACGGCGACCTGATCCTGTACGTCGAGCGCGGCGGCAAGACGCTGCTGTCCTGGACCGAGGACCCGGCCGCGCTCGAGCCGTGCGCCAAGGCCCTGGCCGGGGCCGTGCGCGACGGCGCGCTCGGCCGGATCACGGTCGAGAAGGCCGACGGCGGCGTGGTCGCCTACGACTCACCGCTGACCCGCGCCCTGGAGTCGGCCGGCTTCCGCCACACCCCGCGCGGCCTCCGCCTGCGGGGCTGACAACCGCAACTAAGAGCGATCCCAGGGGTCCGATGGCGCGGACGGCCGCCTGACGGGTGCCCGGTGGGCATCGCTTGCGCCGGGTGGCGTTCAGTGCGGGGCCGGCGGGGGCCTTGAGGTGCCCGTTACTCGCCTCATCCACGCCATCGATGGCTTTCGTGAAGGATTTCGGTTTCATGAAGACTTAGTGGCGTGGTAGCGCTATTAAGCCTTCATGATCATGGACCAGACCTTTGGCGCTGTTGATCCTGGGGCCGGTGGTGATCAGGGGGTTACCTCGCGCCATTCGCGGACCTGCCAGCGGCTGACCACGCCGTTCACCACGAACGGGTCGCCCGACGCGAACTCCTCGGCGGCCTCGCGGGTGGTGAACACCGCGATCGAGCCCGAGCCGTCGGAGAACGCGCCGAGGGACAGCAGCACGCCGCGCTGCATGAACTCGGTGTACCTCGCCTTGTGCGACGGGAAGTGCTCCGCCGCGAGCGAGAGGTCACCGCTCTTGTAGAAAAGGACGCACCGCAGGGCCTCGCTCATGTCAGCCTGCCGCCTCTCCCCCGCGCCACGCGGGAAATGTGCTGGTCGGAACGTTTGCATTGTGCACTGTCACGTTATTTTCCCGCGAGGGCGGGCCGCTAGGGCCTGCTATCTGCGGATCGCGGTCCAGATTTTCTCCGGGGTCAGCGGCATGTCCAGGTGGCGGACGCCGAACGGGGCCAGGGCGTCCATGACGGCGTTGACCAGGGCCGGGGTGACGCCGATGGTGCCGGACTCGCCCATGCCCTTGACGCCGAGCGGGTTGACGGTGGACGGGGTGACGACCGCGTAGGACTCGATGCGGGGCAGCGTGGCGGCGAACGGCACCGCGTAGTCCATCAGCGACGCGGACAGCGGCTGGCCGTTCTCGTCGTAGCTGACCTGCTCGGTCAGCGCCTGGCCGACGCCCTGGGCGACGGCGCCGTGCACCTGGCCCTCCACGAGCAGCGGGTTGACGAGCACGCCGCAGTCGTCAACGGCGACCACGCGCAGCAGCGTGACCGCGCCGGTCTCCGGGTCGACGGCGACGTCGCAGCCGTAGGCGCCGGAGGCGTAGGTCTCCGGCGGCGCGCCCGACGAGCCGTCCGCCGAGACGCCGCCGAGGCGGGCCGCCGCCTCGGCCACCGGCATCGGGGCGTCCACCCGGCGGGCCGCGTCAAGCACCGCCTGGCAGGCCTGGTAGATCGCGGTGCCGCCCGCCGCGAGCGACCGCGAGCCGAACGTGCCGTAGCCGAACGGCGCGGTGTCGGTGTCGCCGAACACCACCGTCACGTCGTCGTAGGGCACGCCGAGCAGGTCGGCGGCGAGCTGGGCGAACGCGGTCTCGTGGCCCTGGCCGTGGCCGCTGGTGCCGACCGCGACCGTCACCTTGCCGTCGGCGCCGACGGTGACCGTGGCCTTGTCGCCGACCGTGCCGTCCGGCCCGGGAACCCGCGGCACGATGCCGCCCGGCTCGACGAACGTGGCGATGCCCCGGCCGAAGAGCCGGCCGTCGGCCGTCACGGCTGCGGGCGGCCGCTCGCCGAGCTTCTCAAGCAGCAGGTCAAGGCCGGCCTGGTAGTCGCCGCTCTCGTAGGTGAGGCCGGCGGCCGTGGTGTACGGGAAGTCGGCGGCGGCGATGAAGTTACGGCGGCGCAGCTCGGCCGGGTCCAGGTTCGCCTCCCTGGCGAGCAGGTCCACCAGGCGCTCGGTGAAGTAGGCCGCCTCCGGGCGGCCGGCGCCGCGGTACGGGCCGACCGGAGTGGTGTTCGCGAAGACGCCGGCCAGCTCGACGTCGAAGTGCCCGATACGGTAGCCCTGCGGGAGCATCGGGCCGAGCCGGGCGAGCAGTGAGCCGGGGGCGCTCGACGTGAAGTACGCGCCGAAGCTGGCGTGGACGGTGCCGCGCAGCGCGGTGATGATCCCGTCGGCGTCCGCGGCCAGCTCCAGGTCGGCCACCTGGTCGCGGCCGTGGGTGGTGGCGGTGAAGGACTCAGACCGCTCCTCGATCCACTTCACCGGGCGGCCAAGCGCCCGGGCGGCGGCGATCACCGCGACCTGGTCGGGGTAGATGGGGCCCTTCGCGCCGAAACCGCCGCCCACGTCGCCGGCGATCAGGTGGATGCCTGACCCGGGCATGCCGAGGATCTTCGCCAGCCAGACCCGGGCACCGTGCGGGCGCTGGGTCGGCAGCCGCACCTCAAGGCGCCCGTCCTGCGCCTGGCAGGCGAGCACGCCGCGCGGTTCCATCGCCACCGGGGCGATCCGCTGGCTGGCCATGCGCTGCCTGACCCGGTAAGCGGCCTGTTCGAACGCCAGGCCGGCGTCGCCCGCGGCCAGGCGCTTACGGAACGCGACATTGCTCTCCGTGCCCGCGTGCAGCAGCGGGGCGCCCGGGTCGGCGGCGTCCAGGACGGCGGTGACCACGGGCAGCTCGTCGTAGTCGACGGCGACCAGCTCGGCGGCGTCGGCGGCACGTTCCGGCGAGTCGGCGACCACGAGCACGACCGGCTGGCCGGCCCACAGCACCGTGTCGCCGGCCAGCACCGGGTAGGCCGGGTTCAGCGCGCCCGGGGGCAGGCCATCGCCGCCGGGCAGCGGGCCGACGCCGAGCCCGGCCAGGTCGGCGGCGGTGAACACGGCGGCGACGCCGTCCGCCGCGCGAGCCTCGGTCACGTCGATGCCGGCAATGCGCGCGTGCGCCAAGGGGCTGCGGACAACGTAGGCGTGCAGGGTGCCCGGCGGGGTGAAGTCGTCGACGAACTGACCGCGCCCGGTGAGCAGCGGCGGGTCCTCGCGCCGGGTTAGCGGCTGGCCGATCAGGCCCATGAGCGTTATCCCTCCTGACTGCCGATGATCGTGGGTATTTGATGGCCGTTTTCCGCGATTAAGTAAACCCGATAATTCGAGGGTGGCGCGGGCGAGCGCCTTGGCGAGGGCGCGGCGGGCGAGGACCTCGGCCAGGTGGGCGCGGTAGGGGGCGCTGGCGTGCTGGTCGCCGAGCAGGGTGGCCTCGCTCCCGTCCGGTCGCCTCGTCACCTGGGCCGCCGCCGCGGTCAGGGAGTCCGTCGTGGGGTCGGCGCCGACCAGCATCCGTTCGGTCTCCCTGGCCCGGTAGGGGCGGGGAGAGATCCCGGTGACGGCTACCTCGGCACCGTCGATGCGGCCGTCCCGCAGCCGCAGCACCGCGCACACCCCGGCCAGCGGCAGGTGGCTGGCCGGGTGCGGGAACTTCTCGTAGGCGCTGCCGCGGGCGCCCGGGCTGCTGATGCGGACGTGCGTGATCACCTCGTCCTCGGCGAGGTCGGTGGCGTAGATGCCCTGCAGGAAGTCGTCGAGCGCTACCTCGCGCCGGCCCTTGCGCGAACTGATGAGGACCGTGGCGCCCAGTGCGAGCAGGACGGCGGGCAGGTCGGCCGCCGGGTCGCCGTGGGCCACCGCGCCGCCGACCGTGCCCCGGGCGCGGACCTGGGGGTCGGCGAGGACCGCGAGGGCGTCGGTCATGGCCGGGACGACGCCGGTGCGGCCCCGCTGCCCGCCGTGGTCGACGGGGTGGCCCTCGCGGTAGAACCGGTTGCGCTCGAGCTGCCGGTAGGTGGTGAGCGCGCCGATCATCACGTTGAAGCCGCCGCCGAGCCCCGCGGTCCAGCCGCCGTCCCGCAGTTCCTTGAGGCCGCCGATGTCGATGATGACCTCAGGGACGGCCAGGCGCAGCTTCATCATGGGCAGCAGCGACTGCCCGCCGGCGATGAGCTTGGCCTCCTGCCCGGCGACGTGCGCCTCGTCGAGCAGGTCCAGGGCCTCGTCCAATGAGCGGGCGTGTGCGTAGGCGAAGTCGGCGGGAAACATTTCTTGCTGTTATCCCTCGGGAGCGGGGCCGGGCTCGGGGGCCATCGCCCGGGCGGCCCGGAGGGCGGCGGCGACGATGTTCTGGTAGCCGGTGCAGCGGCAGATGTTGCCGTCAAGCGCGTGCCTGACCTGGTCCTCCGTCGGGCTGGGGTGGTCCTCGATGAGCTGGCGGACCGCCATGACCATGCCAGGCGTGCAGTAGCCGCACTGGAGGGCGTGCTCGTCCTGGAACGCCTGCTGCACCGGGTGGAGGGTGCCACCGGAGTTGCCGAGGCCCTCGATCGTGGTGACCGCGCAGCCGTCGGCCTGGGCAGCGAGGACGGTGCACGATTTCACCGCGACGCCGTCCAGGGCCACCGTGCAGGCGCCGCACTGGGTGGTGTCACAGCCGACGTGGGTGCCGGTGAGCCCGAGGTGGTCGCGCAGGAGGTGGACGAGGAGGGTGCGGGCGGGGACCACGGCCTCACGGTGGGCGCCGTTGACCGTCAGGCTGACGGAGACCTCACGCGCGGCGGGCATCGCCGTCCTCCCTCCTGTTGGCTCCCTCTATGTATACCGGCGCGCGGCGGCCTGGCTGCGAACGATTGCAAGACCGCCGATGTCACTATTCCGATCGGGAAGCAGCATAATGGCGATCATGCGACTGTCCGCACGCGCCGACTACGCGCTGCGCGCCGCCATCGAGCTCGCCGCGGCGCATGATGGCCATGTCACGGCCGAGCAGCTCGCCCAGGCGCAGAACATCCCAGGCAAGTTCCTCGAGACGATCCTGACGCACTTGCGGCGCAGCAACATCGTGCGCAGCCAGCGCGGGCCGGACGGCGGCTTCTGGCTGGCCAGGCCCGCGTCGGAGATATCGCTCGCGGACATCATCCGTGCCATCGACGGCCAGCTCCTCGGCGTGCGCGGCGAGCGGCCGGAGAACGTGACGTACCCGGGCGCGGCCGAGCCGCTGCAGCGGGTGTGGATCGCGCTGCGGGCCAACGAGCGGGCCGTGCTCGAGACGGTGACGCTCGCGGACATCGTGTCCGGCGAGCTTCCCGCCGCGGTCGCGGTCCTCACCGACAGCCCGCAGGCCTGGGTGTAAGCACCCAGGCCTGCGAAGGCTCTCGTCAGAGCGGAACTTAAAGTTCCGCGGTCACACCCCGACCGAGGAAAGCTGGTCAAGGCCGTCGAGGCCGTCGTCCAGCGGGCCGGCCGCCTCGGGGACTTCCGCCGCCGCGCGCTCGACCGGCCGCCGCTCGCCGGGGATACGCAGCCCCGGCTCGCGCAGAACGGCGCTGAGCACCGGCTCGTTCTGCAGCTCGGCCAGGGCGAAGTTGTCGGAGACCTCACGGAAGACCTGCGACAGCGGCGTCTCGAGCGCCGCGCAGATCGCGGCGAGCAGCTCGGAGGAGGCCTCCTTGCGGCCGCGCTCCACCTCTGACAGGTAGCCGAGTGATACGCGTGCCGATGCGGACACCTCGCGTAGAGTGCGGCCCTGCCTGACGCGCATCCGACGGAGCACGTCGCCGAGCAGTTGACGAAGCAGAATCATCGTCGCACTCCTTTCCTGGGCGCAACCGCTTGCCGGGGTTCCCTGCGAAGTTACCGGATCGCGACCATCGCTGACTCCACCGTACCTTTCGGTACGGTTAATTCGCGAGGCCACTCCCCGGCGTGTTCACTACCGACGTAACGCTGTAATCAAGGACACTCTTCCCTAAGTCGGCCTAGTAGCAAACCAAGTACCCGTTCCACTGTCAGTCTACGTACCTCGTCACGGTTTCCCGGCAGCGCCATCGTCCGTACCACCGTGTCGCCGGACAGGCTCACCGCGACGTGGACCGTGCCCGCCGGGTGGCCGTCCTGCGGCCCAGGGCCCGCGACTCCCGTGGTCGCCACGCCGATCGTGGCGCCAAGGCGGTTCCTGACGCCGTCGGCCATCGCCACCGCGACCGGGGCATAGACCGGTCCGTGCCGTTCAAGCAGGCCGGGGTCCACGCCGAGCAACTGGGCCTTCAGCTCGGTCGCGTAGGCCACCACGCCGCCGCGGAAGGCGTTCGATGAACCCGGCACGTCGGTCAGCGCCGCGGCGACGAGCCCGCCCGTCAGCGACTCGGCGGTGGCCACCGTGTGCCCGGCCAGCATGAGCGTCCGGATGACCTCCGTGGCGAGCTCACCCGCGGCCGTGCTGTCAGACATTCTGGCGACCCTTCTCGACTGCCTCGTCGTCCGGCGCGCGGCCCAGCCGCACCGCCCGTATCACGTAGTCTCCCCCTGTCACCAGGGTAACGACGAGCGCCGCCGCCATGGCGGTTTCCTTGACGATCGGGGGCAGGCTGAGCGAGGGGGGCAGCACGTACAGGCAGATGGCGACGATCTGCAGCAGCGTCTTGAGCTTGCCGCCCTTGCTCGCCGCGATGACGCCGCGCTTGATGACGGCGAAGCGCAGCAGGGTGATGCCGACCTCGCGGAACAGGATCAGCGCGGTGACCCAGCCGGGCAGCTCGCCGAGCGCCGTCAGCGTGATGAGCGCCGCCCCGGTGAGCGCCTTGTCGGCGATCGGGTCCGCGATCTTGCCGAAGTCGGTCACCAGACCGCGCTTGCGCGCCAGCTGCCCGTCGAGGAAGTCGGTGAACGAGGCAGCGGCGAACGCCACGAGCGCCGCCAGCCGCCAGGCCGTGCCGCCGTGGACCAGGCAGACCACGAACACGGGGACAAGCAGGATCCGCACCACCGTCAGCACGTTGGCGATGTTGACAAGCCCCACGGGCGCTGGCGCGTCCTCGGCGGCTGAGTCCCTGGCGTCGTTCACGGTCGCCAGGTTACGCGCGGGCCACCAGGTCGGCCCCTACCGACTCCACCACCGACGCGGCCACCAGGTCGCCCGGGGCCAGCGGCCGGCCGGCCAGGAGCGTCGTCGACCCGTCGACGTCCGGCGCCTGGTGCGCGGCGCGGCCCTCGTAGCGGCCGTCGCCGATGACCTCCTCGACGAGCACCTCGACGGTCTCGCCCACCCGGTCGGCCGCGCGCTGGGCCATGACCTCCTCGGCCAGGCCGGCGAACTCGCTCACCCGGCGGTTCACCTCGTCGGCGTCGAGCTTGTCGGCGTCGTCGAAGCGGGCCGCCTCGGTTCCGTCCTCGTCGGAGTAGCCGAAGATACCGATCGCGTCCAGCCGGGCCTCGCTCAGGAACAGCTCAAGCTCCCGCAGGTCCTGCGCCGTCTCGCCGGGGAAGCCGACGATGAAGTTGGACCGGATGCCCGCGTCCGGGCTCAGCTGCCTGACCCGCTCGATCAGTTCGGTGAACCTGGCCCGGTCACCGAACCGGCGCATCCGGCGCAGCACGGGCCCGCTGGCGTGCTGGAACGACAGGTCGAAGTACGGCGCCACGCCAGGGGTCGACGCCATCACCTCGATCAGCCCGGGCCTGACCTCGGCCGGCTGCAGGTAGCTGACGAGCACGCGGACGATGCCCTCGGTCTTCACCAGCTCGGGCAGGACCGTCTCGAGCAGCCGCAGGTCCCCGAGGTCCTTGCCGTAGGAGGTGGAGTTCTCGCTGACCAGGACCAGTTCGCGCACGCCCTGGCCGGCCAGCCAGGAGGCCTCGGCGAGCAGCTCTGGCGGGCGCCGGGAGACGAAGGACCCGCGGAAGGAGGGGATGGCGCAGAACGAGCAGCGGCGGTCGCAGCCGGAGGCGATCTTGAGCGGCGCCGTCACGCCGCCGACGAGCCTCCGGCGGACCACCCGCGGCCCGGAGGCGGGCGCTAGGCCCACCGGAAGATCGGTGAGGTCAAGGTCCGCGTCGGTCGTCGTACCCGCGCTCCTGGCCTCCTGGCGGCTCGCTGGGCTCACCGGGAGCAGCGTGCGGCGGTCCCGGGCCACGTGGGCCGGCCGCCTGCGCCCGGCCAGCACGTCGTCAAGCCGGGCGGCGATGTCGGAGTAGTCATCGAAGCTGAGCACCTGGGCTTCGGGGAGCTCGTCGGCGAGCTCGGTGCCGTAGCGCTCGGCCAGGCACCCCACGGCGGCGACCTTGGCACCGGAGTCCGCGGCGATGAGCAGTTCGTCAATGGACTCCTGCTTGGCCGCCTGAATGAAGCCGCACGTGTTGACGAGGACGACGTCCGCGTCTTCCCCCTCGCCCCGCAGTGTCCAGCCGCCCGCCGCCAGACGGGCGGCGAGCTCTTCTGAGTCCACCTCGTTGCGGGCGCAACCGAGGGTGACCAGGCTTACGGAACGGGAACTAGACACACGCAGAGGGTACGCGATCGGACGGTCTCCGTGAGTCACCGCGTGGCGGTCAGCGCGGCCGGTCAGCCGACGGTGACCGGGGTGTGGCTCGCCGGGTTAATGCTGAGGTGGGCCACTTGCCCGGCGGTCATCTGCTGCAGCTTTCCGTTCACGGTCAGCTTGATCCCCGGCGGGTTGCCGATGACCAGCGACACCGGGTTCTTCTCATCCCAGGTCCTTGTCGTCCCGGCCGGGATGACGCCCTGGTAGATCGACTGGCCGGCGGGACCGTTGAGCCCGACCCAGCAGTCGGCGATGGCGGTCAGCCGGATCACCGCCTCGTTCTTGGGCGGCGCGGTGGCGCGCGTGACGGGAGCGGGCGTCGGCTTGGCCGTCACCGTCACCTCGGGCCGGGCGGTGACCGTCGGGGTCGCCGTCGAGCCGGTGGCGTGCGTCGCCACCAGGCGGTAGGCGCCGAGGCCCGCGACGGCGATCAGCGCCACGGCGAGCACCCGCCCCAGGTGCAGGTTCCGCGGCTCGCGGATCTTGATCGGCGTGGCCGGCTCGAAGATCTGCGCCGCGCGCATCTTGCCTGGCGGGCCGTGCTCCGCGTCGTACTCCCTGACCAGCGGCACCGGGTCGGTCCCGACTACCTCGGCGATCGACCGGATGTGACCGCGGGCGTAGAAGTCACCGCCGCAGGGCGAGAAGTCGCCCTGCTCGATCGATGCGATGATCGACTCCCTGATCCGGGTCTGCCGGCTTACCTGTGCCAAGGTGAGCCCGGCCTGACGTCGGGCCTCCGCCAAGGTGTCACCGATGCCCACGTCGCGCCTCCGGAAGATCTCGTCCCTTGGTCTCTTCTTACCCAGTGAATCTTAGAAGTCACCCACAGTAATGTCGCGGGGGTTACGTCGCCCCGCCGGTCGTTCCGCGGCGCGCCCGGACAGGCGAGGTGTCACTAGCCCCGCAAGGAGGCCAGCACCTCGTCGAGGTCATCAGGTCTCTTCAGTACGTCCCGCGCCTTGGAACCTTCGCTTGGCCCGACAATACCCCTGCTTTCCAGCAAGTCCATCAGCCGGCCGGCCTTCGCGAAACCGACCCTGAGCTTGCGCTGCAGCATGGACGTGGAGCCGAACTGGCTGGTGATGATCAGTTCGGCCGCCGCGATCAGTAGCTCCAGGTCATCGCCCACCTCGGCGTCGATTTCCCTGGCCTTCTCCGGTGCCGCCTGCACGTCCTGCCGGTACTCCGGCTGGGCCTGCTTCTTGCAGTGGTCGACGATGTCCCGGATCTCCTTCTCCGAGACGAACGCGTTCTGCAGCCGGATCGGCTTGGACGCGCCCATCGGCAGGAACAGCGCGTCGCCCTGGCCGACCAGCTTGTCCGCGCCGGGCTGGTCGAGGATGACCCGGGAGTCGGTGACGCTGGAGACGGCGAAGGCCAGCCGGGACGGGACGTTCGCCTTGATCAGGCCAGTAACGACGTCAACGCTTGGACGCTGGGTCGCGATCACGAGGTGAATCCCCGCCGCCCGGGCCAGCTGGGTGATGCGGACAACGCTGTCTTCGACGTCCCGGGGGGCGACCATCATCAGGTCCGCGAGCTCGTCGATCACGACCAGCAGGTACGGGTAAGGCGCCAGGACCCGCTCGGACCCGGGGGGCACGGTCAGCTTCCCCGACCTGACCGCCTTGTTGAAGTCGTCGATGTGCCGGTACCCGAACGCCGCCAGGTCGTCGTACCTGGTCTCCATCTCCCCGACAACCCACTCCAAGGCCTCGGCCGCCTTCTTGGGGTTGGTGATGATGGGAGTCATCAGGTGCGGGATGCCGTCGTAGATCGACAGCTCGACCCGCTTGGGGTCGATGAGGATCATCCGCACGTCATCCGGCGTGGCCCGGGTCAGGATGCTGGTGATCAGCCCGTTCAGGCATACGCTTTTGCCGCTTCCGGTCGCTCCGGCCACCAGCACGTGCGGCATCTTCGCCAGGTTGGCGAGCACCGTCTTGCCCTCGACGTCCTTGCCGAGCCCCACGACCATGGGGTGGTGCTCGGCGAGCGCTACCTCTGAGCGCAGGATGTCGCCCAGGCTGACGATCTCCTTGTCGGTGTTCGGTATCTCCACCCCGATCGCCGACTTGCCGGGGATGACCGGCAGGATGCGGACATCGGCCGACTTGACCGCGTAGGCGATGTTCTTCGACAGCTGGGTAACCCGCTCCACCTTGACGCCCGGGTCCAGCTCGATCTCGTACCTGGTGACCGTGGGCCCACGGGTGAAACCCGCCACCGTTGCGTCGACCTTGAACTGCTCGAAGACGTCCTGCAAGTCCGCGACTACCTTGTCGTTGGCCTTGGTCCGCGCCTTGTGCGGCGAGCCGGGGCGCAGCATCTCCGACGGCGGCAGCGCGTAGAAGCCCGCCGCCGCCTCGCTGAGCGGCAGCTGCTCGCCCGGCCGCACCGGGGTCGGCGGAACCGCCCTGGGCGGTCCGGCCGGCGCGGCGGGCCCGGCCGGGGGCCCGGGATCCTGGGCCGGCCGGAAGGCGACGGGCTCGGGGTGGGCCGACTCGGCCCGGTCCGTCTGCGTGGTGAAGCCCAGGTCCTCGAGCAGGTCGTCGCCGATCCTTGCCTCAGGTACCCGGGCGGGCGGCAGGCCCGTGCCGGGGAGAAGGACCTGAGGATCGTAGGGCTTGCGCTGGTCGCCTGACTCCAGGGAGCCCTTCAGCCGGATCGGCCCCCGGTTAATCTCACCGCGCCTCGCCCCGTCCTCGACGGTGCCGTCACCGTCCTGCCCCTCGGGCGCCGCGCCGTCCCACTCGTCGTCGTAGGCCGCAAGGCCGAACAGTACCCGCAGCTCCGTCAGCCGTTCCGGCACCTGCCGCACCGGCGTGCCGGTGATGACCAGCAGCCCGTAGGCGGCGAGCAGGCCGAGCAGCGGCGTCGCCACCCAGGCCGTGAGCCCCTTGTCGAGCGGCCAGGAGGCGGCCATGCCGATCAGGCCGCCCGCGGTCCGGACGGCCGGCCAGCCGCCGCCCGCGTGCGACAGCGTCGGCACGCCCCTGGCGATGTGGTAGAGGCCGAGCGTGCCGGCCAGCAGCGCCGTCCAGCCGATCTCGGCAGGCGGCAGCGCCGCGCTCCGGTCCGGATGGCGCATGAACCGGACGCCGACGAGCGCGAACAGGGCCGGGACAGCGAAGGAGCCCTCGCCGACGGCGGAGCTCGCCAGGGTATAGAGTCCCTCGCCCGCGAGGTTGTGCATCCGGGCCCAGATCGCGGCGGCGAACACGATCGCCAGCGCGATGAAGGCCAGCCCGACGCCGTCGCGCTTGTGGTCGGGGTGCAGTTGCCGCGCGTTACGGCCGAACCGGCGGACGATGCCGCCAAGCAGGGTCGCCACCAGCAGCCAGGCCATCCCGATGGCGCGCAGCAGCCACGCGGTGAGCACGATCAGCACGTTGTGCGACGGCGGGCTCGCAGGCGCCGCGCCGCGCCTGGCGGCCGTGCCCTTTCCCTGACGGCCGTTACCCGGCGGGCGGCCGCTCCCCTTGCCCCCACCGCCCCTGCCCGCGGCTGGCTTGCCCGATCGCGTGCCGCTGCCTTTTGCGCTGGCCCGGCCGCTCGCCTTGGAGTTGCTCGCCTTGGGGTTGCTCGCCTTGGGGTTGCTCGCCTTGCCGTTGGCGCCG